>JAOAIU010000070.1 GCA_026414545.1 Candidatus Saccharicenans sp. | reverse complement strand
GTGCCAGTCCCTTGGTCGATAGTACCTTGGTGATCGCCGCAGTCAACGTCGTCTTCCCGTGGTCTATGTGCCCGATCGTCCCTATGTTAACGTGCGGCTTCGTCCTCGCAAATTTTTCCTTGGCCATCTCTTTTACCTCCTGGCTTCAGTGAAGGGAATTCTCCCCTCAATCCTGGCAATTATTTCTTCCTGAACATCGGCTGGCGTCGGGTCGTACCTGAAGAACTCCAGGGAGAAGGAACTACGCCCCTGGGTTATGGTTCTCAGGACAGTTGCATAACCGAACATCTCCGACAGGGGAACAAAAGCCCTGATCACCCGGGAACTGCCCTTGAGCTCCATGGCTTCTATCCGCCCTCTTCTGGCGTTAATGTCCCCAACCAGACCGCCGACATATTCATCCGGTGTCACTATTTCCAGCTTCATGATGGGCTCCAGCAGAACCGGAGCGGCTTTCTGCCCGGCCTCCTTGAAAGCCTGGGCCGCAGCAATCTTATAGGCTATGGCCACTGAATCCACGTCATGATAGCTGCTATCCAGCAGGATGGTCCTGACATCCGTCACTGGATAACCAGCCACCAGACCGGCTTCCATGGCCTCTCGGATTCCCTTTTCAATTTCCGGAACAAACTCCGCTGGAATGGTTCCGGATTTCAGTCTATTCACAAACTCAAAACCCCGGCCCCGCGGCAGAGGTTCAAGCCTGAGGACACAATGTCCGTACTGACCCTTGCCGCCGAGCTGACGGATAAACTTACCTTCCCCCTCAGCTTCCCGGGTAATGGTTTCCTTGTAGGCTACCTGGGGCCGCCCCAGCCTGGCCTGAACCCCGAATTCCCTGACCAGCCGGTCCATTATTATCTCAAGATGGAGTTCGCCCATGCCCTTCACCAGGGTCTGGCCGGTCATGGGGTCCTGCACCACCTTGAAGGTTGGGTCTTCGGACATGAACTTTTCCAGGGCGCTAAAAAGCTTTTGATGGTCAGCCTTGGTTCTGGGCTCGATAGTGGCAGAAACAACGGGCTCGGGAAAAGTGGGCGGCTCAAGCAGAATCGGCCGGCTCTTCAGGCACAGGGTATCTCCAGTCGATAGAGTCTTCATTCCTCCAAAAGCGGCGATGTCGCCGGCGTAGACTTCGTTTATCTCCCGGCGCTTGTTGGAATGCATTTCCAGCAGCCTGGTTACTCGTTCTTCCTGGTCCTTGGTAGCGTTATAAACCGGGGTGCCCACCTTCAACTTACCCGAATAAACGCGGAAGTAGGCCAGGCTGCCCAGAAAGGGGTCGGTCATGATCTTGAATACCAAGGCGCAGAAATGTTCGCTGTCTGAGGCCTTCCTTTCTTCTGGCTGGTTAGTCCTGGGGTGAAAGCCCTTGACCGGCGGGATATCAACCGGGGAAGGGAGATAATCGACGATGGCATCCAGCAGGGGATGCACTCCCCTGTTGCGGAACGAGGCTCCAAACAGAACCGGGTAGAATCTGAGTTCAATCGTGCCTTTCCTGATGGCTCGCTTCATCTCTTCGGGAGATATTTCTTCATCCTCCAGGTATTTCTTCATCAGCTCGTCGTCAACCTCACTCAGGACCTCCAGCAGCTCTCTTCTCCTGAGCTCGACCTCATCCAGGTAAGCCGCGGAGACCGGCCTTTTTTCAAAATCAGCGCCCAGCAGGTCGCTTTTCCAGACGATTTCCTGCTTCTCCACCAGGTCGATCACACCCACGAACTTGTCTTCTGTCCCGATGGGAATCTGAATGGGCAGAGGTCTGGCCCCCAGACGGGTACGCACCTCGTCCACAGCTCTTACTGGGTCAGCACCTAATCTGTCCATCTTGTTCACGTATATAATTCTGGGGACCCGGTACTTATCGGCCTGTCTCCAGACTGTTTCCGACTGGGACTCCACACCCCCGACCGCGCAGAGGATAATAATAGCCCCGTCAAGGACTCTTAATGACCGCTCAACTTCGGCGGTAAAATCGACGTGTCCCGGGGTGTCGATTATGTTTATCCGGTGGTCTTTCCAGTAGCAGGTGGTAGCGGCGGCCGTTATGGTAATGCCGCGTTCCTGCTCCTGAACCATCCAGTCCATGACGGCAGTGCCCTCATCGACCTCACCCATCTTGTAAGTGATGCCGGTGAAATACAGAATCCGCTCTGTGGTTGTAGTCTTCCCCGCATCGATATGAGCCATGAAGCCAATGTTCCTGACTCGTTCGATCGGGCACGACCGCATGAATTCTTTTCTCCATATATAAATAAAAAAAATAAATTTATCAGCCTGGCTGTGCTATTAATTTTTACCATTTATAATGTGCAAAAGCCCGGTTGGCTTCAGCCATTTTATGGGTATCTTCCCTCTTCTTAACCGCCCCGCCCTTATTGGCCAGGGCATCCAGAATTTCGGCGGCTAGTTTCTCCTGCATGCTCTTGCCGCCGCGCTCTTTGGCAAATTTCACCAACCAGCGCATGCCCAGAGAGATTGACCTGTGCTCAGGAACCTCAACCGGCACCTGGTAGGTAGCCCCGCCCACTCTCCTGGATTTGGTTTCCAGAAGAGGCCGGACGTTGTCAATGGCTTTCTCCAGGACCTTGAGCGGGTCATCCTTGGTCCGCTGCTTCAGAATGTCCAGGGTGCCGTAGACAATATCTTCGGCCACACTCTTCTTGCCTTTTTTCAGAACCAGGTTGATTAATCTTCCGACCAGTGTCGAATTATACAGTGGATCCGGTTGTGGCTTCCGCTTTCTGATTATCCCACGTCTCGGCATATCTTTTCTCCTCGCTCAGCTTACTTGCCTGGAACCTTTTTCTCCTTGGGTTTCTTAGCTCCGTATCTGGAACGTCCCTGGAATCTATTCTGAACGCCCTCGGCATCAAGAGTACCTCGGATGATATGATACCTGACGCCGGGCAGGTCCTTAACCCTGCCGCCTCTGATCATCACTATCGAGTGCTCCTGCAGGTTGTGACCGATACCAGGAATATAAGCCGTCACTTCCACGTTGTTGGTCAACCTGACTCTGGCCACCTTTCTTAAAGCCGAATTGGGCTTCTTGGGAGTGGTGGTAAAAACTCGGACACAAACTCCTCTTTTCTGAGGACAGGCGTCGAGAGCCGGCGCTTTGCTCTTATACTTCTTGGGCATCCTGCCCTTTCGTACCAGTTGGTTGACAGTTGGCACTTATAAATCTCCTCTAAAAAATAGAAAAATATTTATACTATCTTCCCAGGATGAATTTCCCGAGAAATATGCTTGAAGAATAGCAAAAACCGCCCGTCTTGTCAAGAAAATAACAGGCTATTTTGCTTTTTTTTACACCGCTCGGGCCTCTCCAGCTAAAGCACCGAGCGCCAGGCCATTTCTTCCCTTTTTCCGGGTCAGTTTGGAAGCCAGGGCTGGCTTCCCCTATTCCCGATAACAGGGCTGACGGACCTTCAGGCTGGCCTGGTAATAATTAATTCTCAGCCTGAATTTCCGCTTCTTTTTCTTCAGTTACCGGCAACTCTTCCTTGAGGATAACGTTCCGGTAATACCTGAATCCAGTTCCGGCCGGAATCAGCCGGCCCATGATGACGTTCTCCTTGATCTTCCTGAGATAATCCACCTTACCATAGAGGGCTGCCTCGGTCAGGACTCTGGTTGTTTCCTGGAAGGAAGCAGCCGCGATGAAACTGTCGGTACTCAGGGCGCTCTTGGTTATTCCCAGAAGGAGTGGACGGGCCTTGGCCGGTTTCCCGCCTTTCTTGAGGATTTTCTCGTTTTCTTCCTGGAACTTAAACTTATCGACCTGTTCATCCACCAGGAATTCAGTGTCGCCAACTTCTTCGATCTTTACCCAGCGCAGCATCTGCCTGATGATTATTTCAATATGCTTGTCGTTGATGGTAACACCTTGCAGCCGGTAGACTTCCTGAACTTCCCTCAACAGGTATTCAGCCAGTTCTTTTTCACCCAGGACCTTGAGGATATCATGGGGATTGATCGGCCCATCCATGAGTGGAGTTCCGGCCTTTATCTTTTCACCCTCCGAGACCAGCAGATGAGCACTCTTGGGGATCAGATACTCTTTAGACCCGCCTCTTTCATTCCTGACTATCAATCGCCGCTGACCCCGTAGCAGGTCGCCTACCTGGACTATGCCATCAATTTCAGAGATGACCGCTGGATTCTTCGGGCGACGGGCTTCAAACAGTTCTTCGGCTCGGGGCAGACCGCCCGTTATGTCCTTGGTTCTGGCCACTTCCCTCGGGATCTTGGCCAGAATATCGCCGGCAAACACTTCTTCTCCGTCCTTGACCTCAAGGTTAGCACCCTTGGGCAAGAAGTACCTCTTCTTGACCACGGGCTCACCCTGGTCGTCCTTCTTTTTCGGGTCAATGATCTCGATCATGGGCTGGAGCTTTTCATCCTTGGGCTCCATAACCACCAGAGTAATCAGGCCGGTAAAGTCATCCCGGACTTCTTCCATGCTTATTCCGGGATGCAGGTCCTTAAACCTTACCAGGCCGCCTTCCTCCGTCAGGATGAAGGTGCTGAAGGGGTCCCATTCAGCAAATTCTTGCCGGGCCTTAACCAAGTCACCATCGTTGAGGAGAACCCTGGCCCCGTAGGGAACCTGGTAATGCTCTATTTCCCGGCCGCGGTGGTCAAGAATGGCAATGCTGGCGTTCCGGTTGACGACCACCAGGCTGCCCTGCCGGTCCTTGACATAGGTTAGGTTGTTGAATTTTATGACCCCGTCATTCTTGGCTTCCAGGGCTGACTTTTCGGCACCCCTCATGGCGATGCCGCCCACGTGGAAGGTCCTCATGGTCAGCTGGGTTCCAGGTTCTCCAATCGACTGGGCGGCGATAATGCCAACCGCTTCGCCCAGGTCCACCAAACGGCCGGTGGCCATATCGCGGCCGTAGCACAGCTGGCAGACACCCCGCTTGGATTCGCAGGTCAGGACCGAACGTATTTTCACCCTATCTATACCCAGGTTCTGGATTTTCTCGGCAATACTCTCCGTAATCTCCTGGTTCATATCCACGATGAGCTCGCCGGTATCGGGATGAACAATCCTTTCCAGAGAAATGCGGCCGACCACCCGGTCGATGAAAGGCTCGATTATTTCGCCGTTTTCCACGATGGCACTGACGTTGATGCCCTTGAGCGTACCGCAGTCATGCTGGTCGACGATGACTTCCTGGGCCACATCCACCAGCTTTCTGGTCAGGTAACCGGAGTTGGCCGTTTTCAGGGCGGTGTCGGCCAGGCCTTTTCTGGCACCGTGAGTGGAGATGAAGTACTGCAGAACATTGAGACCTTCCCTAAGGTTAGAAGTGATGGGAGTTTCAATAATTTCACCCGACGGCTTGCTCATCAGGCCTCTCATGGCCGCCAGCTGACGAATCTGCTGCTTATTACCTCTGGAGCCAGAATCGGCCATAACGTACAGCGGGTTCAGTTTCTTTTCCACGAAGCTTACCCGCTTCATGGAATCCATCATGGCGTTGGTTACTTTTTCCGTAACCGAGGTCCAGATTTCCACCACCCGGTTGAACCTCTCGCCCGAGGAAATCGTTCCTTCCCGGTATAGCTTCTCTATTTCCTGGACTTCCTTTTCGGCTTTCTTGATTATCTCGTTCTTGTCGGCCGGAATCAAGAAGTCTTCAATTCCCAGTGAAAAGCCGGCCCGGGTGGCATAGTTGAATCCGAGCTCTTTCATCCGGTCCAGCATCTCGGTTGTCTTCTCCAGCCCGGCTTTAAGGTAAACATAATAAACCAGGCTTTCCAGACCCTTTTTCTTGAGCATGCCGTTGACGAAGGGCAGGCCTTTTGGCAGCACGCTGTTGAAGATAATTCGACCCGGAGTGGTCTCGATCAGTTCATTCTTCAACTGGACCACCGGGCAGCTGACCACGGCCTGGTCATCATAGAAGGTCTTCAGGTTCATGAAAGGACCGGAGTAGCGAACCTTAATCCGGCTGTGCAGGCTGACCTCCCCGGCCTCGTAAGCCAGCAGAGCTTCATCAAATGTGGCGAAAATCCGGCCTTCACCCTTCTCGTTCTTCTGTTCCAGGGTCAGATAATAGGAGCCAAGAACCATGTCCTGGCTGGGAATGGCCAGCGGCCTCCCGTGGGCCGGGGACAGGATGTTGTTGGCTGCCAGCATCAGGGTGTTGGCCTCTATCTGGGCCTCAACAGATAGCGGTACGTGAACCGCCATCTGGTCACCGTCGAAGTCAGCATTAAAGGCGGCGCAGACCAGGGGGTGAATCTGGATGGCCTTGCCCTCAATCAGGACTGGCTCGAAGGCCTGGATGCCGAGGCGATGAAGGGTGGGAGCACGGTTGAGCAGAACCGGGTGTTCCCTAACCACTTCTTCCAGGCAATCCCAGACTTCAGGCCTTTCTTGCTCATGCCATTCCCTGGCGATCTTGATCGACGGAACCATCCCTTCCTTCTCCAGCTTGTGGAAGATGAAGGGCTTGAAAAGTTCCAGGGCCATTTTCTTGGGCAGGCCGCACTGGTGAAGCTTCAGCTCCGGCCCGACCACGATAACCGAACGCCCGGAGTAATCTACCCTCTTACCGAGCAGGTTCTGGCGGAACCTTCCCTGCTTGCCCCGCAGGGCTTCACTCAGGGATTTCAGAGGACGGCGGTTGGCCCCGAGATGAACCCGGCCGCGACGCCCGTTATCAAACAGAGCGTCGACTGCTTCCTGCAGCATTCTCTTTTCGTTTCTGATAATTAATTCAGGAGCCTTGAGCTCGATCAGTTTTTTCAGCCGGTTATTCCGGTTGATGACCCGTCGGTACAGGTCGTTAAGGTCGGAGGTGGCAAAGCGTCCGCCGTCCAGTCGAACCAGCGGTCTCAGGTCGGGCGGGATGACGGGAATCACATCCAGAATCATCCATTCCGGTCGGTTTCCGGATTTCTTGAGTCCCTTAAAGACCCTCAGCCGCTTGGCGTAGCGGAGCTTTTTCTGCTGGGAATGTTCTTTCTTCATCGCCCGGCGGAGCTTCTCAGTCTCCTTGTCGATGTCGATTTTCTCCAGCAGTTTCTTGATGGACTCGGCGCCCATCCCGACTTCAAACTTGTTTCCCCACTTTTCCCGGGCTTCCCTGTATTCTTCCTCGTTGAGCAGCTGTTTTTCCTTGAGGTTGGTATCGCCGGGGTCGAGCACGATATAGGATTCAAAGTAAAGAACCTTTTCCAGTTCCTTGATGGTCATGTCCAGGATGAGCCCGATCCGGCTGGGCGGGCTCTTGAAAAACCAGATATGGGCCACGGGGGAAGCCAGCTGGATATGTCCCATTCTCTCGCGTCGAACCTTGGACTTGGTAACTTCGACCCCGCATCTCTCGCAGATGATGCCCTTGTACTTCATCCGCTTGTACTTGCCGCACAGACATTCATAGTCGTTGATCGGGCCGAAAATCTTGGCGCAGAACAGGCCGTCTTTTTCCGGTTTGAAGGTCCGGTAATTGATCGTCTCCGGCTTGGTAACTTCTCCCCAGGACCAGCTCTTTATTTTCTCAGGAGAGGCAATGCTGATTCTGACCCGGTCAAAATCAATCTTAGGCCTCGGAGTTATAGCTTGCCTTATCTCCATCATTAATCTCCTTTGGTTGACTGAGGTATGGAAATACCCCAGGGCAACGCTTCCTCTTTCTCGCCCTTAAGCAATTCAATGTTAAGGGATAACCCCTGAAGCTCACGGATGAGCACGTTGACCGATTCCGGCAGCCCGGGCTGGAAATCGAGGTCACCCTTGACGATGGCCTCATAAATCTTGGCCCGGCCTTCCACGTCATCGGACTTGACGGTCAGGATTTCCTGAAGGGTGTAAGCAGCCCCGTAAGCTTCCAGAGCCCAGACTTCCATCTCGCCGAACCTCTGGCCACCGAACTGGGCTTTACCACCCAGGGGCTGCTGAGTGATCAGCGAGTAAGGACCGGTGGAACGGGCATGAATCTTGTCATCCACCAGATGATAAAGCTTCATCATGTAAATGTAACCAACGGTAACTTCCTGGTCGAAGGGCTGCCCGGTCAGGCCGTCGTACAATCGAACCTTGCCCGTCTCGGGCAACCCGGCCTTTCTCAACAATTCCTTGATCTCCTCTTCCTTGGCCCCGTCAAAAACGGGTGAGGACAACCACAGATTCATCTTGCGGGCGGCCCAGCCGGCATGGGTTTCCAGTATCTGGCCAAGGTTCATACGGGACGGCACGCCGAGGGGGTTGAGAACGATGTCAACCGGCGTTCCGTCAGGCAACCGGGGCATGTCCTCCTCCGGAACTATCTTGGCGATGACGCCCTTGTTGCCGTGTCGGCCTGACATTTTGTCGCCAACAGATAGCCTTCGCTTCATGGCAATGAAAACCTTGATGGCCTGGATGACACCCGGGGAAAGCTCGTCACCTTTCTTCAGAGTATCAACTTTTTCCTTAAATTCGGCCTTCAGGGCATCAATCTGCCGCTTAACCTTACGGTCCAGGTCCCTGATCTTCTCGTCCCTTTCGGCGTCGGCCGGAAGTTTCAATTCTTCCAGGTCTTTCAGGTCG
Source organism: Candidatus Saccharicenans sp. (assembly GCA_026414545.1). Taxonomy (GTDB): domain Bacteria; phylum Acidobacteriota; class Aminicenantia; order Aminicenantales; family Saccharicenantaceae; genus Saccharicenans. The sequence goes on along the minus strand of JAOAIU010000070.1, from coordinate 6,774 downwards.
TCAAACTCCAGGATTTCCAGCAATTTTTCTGTGAGCTTGGTCCCCTTTTCTATGGTCCGCCCGTTTAGTTTGGCATTCTTGCCGACTACCTGGCCCTTGATCAGGTTCTTGATGCGGCGCCACTTTTCCTTTTCCAGGATTTCAATTTCATCTTCCAGATTCCGCTTCATCTTGGCGATTTCTTCTTTTTCGATTATCTTGGCTCGCTCGTTCTTTTCCTGGCCGCGCCGGGTGAAAATCCGGACATCGATCACCGTGCCTTCCACGCCGGGAGGACAGTACAGGGAAGCATCCTTGACATCCAGGGCTTTCTCCCCAAAGATGGCCTTGAGCAGCTTCTCCTCGGGCGAGAGCTGAGTCTCTCCCTTGGGAGCGACCTTGCCTACCAGGATATCTCCCGGCTTGACGTAGGCCCCGATTCTGACGATTCCGGTCTCGTCGAGGTTGCGAAGCAGATTTTCCGAGACGTTGGGGATGTCGCGGGTGATTTCTTCAGGACCGAGTTTCGTATCGCGGGCCTCAATCATTTCTTCCACGATATGAATGGAGGTGAAAACATCTTCCTTGATCAACTTCTCGCTGACGATGATGGCATCCTCAAAGTTATAGCCACGCCAGGGCATGAAGGCACAGAGTATATTCCGGCCGAGAGCCATTTCCCCGCGGTCGGTGCAGGATCCGTCGGCCAGAATCTGGCCCTTGACCACCCGGTCTCCTTTCCTGACGATTGGTCTCTGGTTGATGCAGGTATTCTGGTTGGTCCGGAGGAACTTGGTCAGGAGGTAAAGGTCGGTGCCCAGGTCGTACAGGCTGTTTTCCTTTTCGTCAACCCTGACTATGATTCTTTCGGCATCGACAAATTCCACCACGCCAGAGCGCTCGCAGACCACCACGTCTCCGGAACCCTTGGCCACGATGTGCTCGATACCGGTACCGATCAAAGGGGCTTCCGGCTTGAGCAGGGGCACTGCCTGACGCTGCATGTTGGAACCCATCAGGGCCCGGTTGGCGTCGTCGTGCTCTAGGAAGGGAATCAGGGCGGCCGAGAGGGACACCAGCTGCTTGGGAGAAACGTCCATAAAATCAATTTCTTCCCGGGGAAGGATCCTGAAGTTTCCGCGGTCGCGGGCACTGACCATTTCCTGTTTGATGTAACCCCGTGAATCGATTTCCACGTTGGCCTGGGCAATCTTGTAATTTTCTTCTTCCCAGGCAGTCAAATAGAATATATAAGGTTCGTAGATGGGCAGGTTCCTGGCTTTGTCCTCCTGCAACCGGTTGACAGTTTTCTCCATTTCCTCCTTGGGGACTAGCTGCCCGGGGCGATAATTGGTGGCTCCGGGGTGGATGACCTTGACGTAATCCACTACCCGGCCCTTTTCCACCTTGCGGTAAGGCGTTTCTATGAAACCGTATTCATTTATTCTGGCATAACAGCTCAGAGAGGCAATGAGACCGATGTTGGGACCTTCCGGGGTCTCGATCGGACAGATTCTTCCGTAATGTGAGGTCTGAATATCCCTGACTTCGAACCCGGCCCTTTCCCGGCTCAAACCACCCGGCCCCAGCGCACTCAATCTTCTCTTATGGGTTAGCTCGGCCAGGGTATTGATCTGGTCCATGAACTGGGAAAGCTGTGAGCTGCCAAAGAATTCTTTCAGAGCGGCGATGACTGGCTTGGAATTTATCAGGTCCTGGGGCATGGCCGAGGACAGGTCGGCACTGATGGTCATCTTTTCCTTGATGGTCCTTTCCATGCGGGTCAGACCTATCCGGAAGGCGTTTTCCATCAACTCGCCCACCGGGCGAACCCGGCGGTTACCGAGGTGGTCGATGTCGTCCACCGAGCCCTCGCCGTTTTTCAGTTTTAGCAAGTACTTAATTACCTGAACATAATCTTCTTTGGCCAGGATGCGGTCTTTCAGGTCTTCCGGTCCCGATTTCTTCTCGGTCTCCAGCAGGACATCGCGTTGTCCGCTGTCCAGACCGAGCTTGATGTTGAACTTCAGACGGCCGATCCGGGAGAAATTAAATTTCTGGGGATTGAAAAACATATTGTCAAAAAGGGTCTTGGCGCTTTCCTCGGTGTGCGGTTCCCCCGGTCTGAGTTTTTTGTAGATTTCACTGAGCGCCTGCTGCTGGTCTTTCTTCAGATCCTTTTTCAGGGTGTTCAGAATCATCTGGGCCGCTTCATCTTCAGCCGGGAAGAAGACCTCGAAAGGCTCTCCCCTGCTGGTCAGGATTTCCAGCTGCTCGGGAGTCAGCTCCTCACCGGCCTTGACCTTACCCCTGACATTGACCAGAGAACAGGCCCCGTGCAGATCCTGTCTGGTGGCCTTAATTCTGGTAACGTTCTTTTCCAGGAGTTTACCTATCAATTCCCGGTCCAGCTTGGTCCCGGCCCTGGCCACCGGCGACCTGGAACTATCGGGACTGTAGACATCTTCCCGCAGTACTTTGCCCTCCAGATTTTCGGTCAGCTTCCAGTACAGCTTTCCGTCTTCTGGAATCAGCTCATATGATTTGAAAAATAGCCTGATGATTTCCTCATCGGAGCCGTAACCAAGGGCTCTCAAAAATACAGTAGCCAGAAACTTCTTTTTCCGGTCCAGCCTGACCCAGAGGATGTTCTTGGTATCGTTCTCGAACTCCACCCAGGCCCCGCGGTAAGGAATGATCTTGCCCACAAACTGGCCCTTGATTTCTCCGGGCCGGAAAAACACCCCGGGCGAACGCTGCAGCTGGCTGACCACTACCCTTTCCACACCGTTAAATATAAAGGTGCCTTTTTCGGTCATCAGAGGAATGTTGCCGAAATAAACTTCCTGCTGTTTGATGTGCTTCAGTCTCCGGGTCTTGGTGCTCGGGTCCTTCTCCCAGGAAACCAGCTGAACCTTGAGCTTGAGCGGCGCCTCGTAAGTGTATCCTTTCTGGATGCACTCCAGGGGGCTGTACTTGATTTTCAGCCTGACCCTGTCTCCGCAGTAATCGCAGAGGGGCATCTCGATCTTTTTATGCTCCCCGCAATAGGGACAGATTCTCTTTTCCTGAAGAGCTACCTCGGATGGGAGCAGTGCCCCGCAGGACAGGCAACGCGGACGGGAATTCTCCACACCCTTCAAACGGCCGCACTTACACTCCCAGTCGCCTATGGTATAGCTTATAAACTGCAGCTCGGTGGTTTCCTTAAAATCGGTAATCGGAAAGACATCCTTGAAGGCCGCCTGCAGGCCCACGTCCTTTCTCTCTTCCGGCAACAGGTCCATCTGCAGGAACTCATCGTAGGATTTTCTCTGGATTTCGAGAAGGTCGGGCAGCTCAAAGACGGTCTTGATTTTGGAAAAGTCTAGCCTTTCCCGATAAATATTATGGTTTTGGTCAAGCATGGTAGCTCTCTAAAAAAAGAGTTTGATAGTTTTTGTTTTCTATCATTAATAAATTAATTTTTTTAACCAAGGTTACTGGATTTCTACTGTGGCTCCGACCTCGGCAAATTTGGCCTTGATGGCCTCGGCTTCGTCCTTGGTGACGCCTTCTTTCACGGTCTTGGGCACGCCGTCCACAAAATCCTTGGCTTCTTTCAGGCCCAGATTGGTGACTTCACGCACCACCTTAATTACCTGGATCTTCTGGCTGCCGACATCCTTCAGGATGACGTTGAAAGAAGTCTTTTCCTCGGCCGGCTTGGCCTCAGCCTGAGCCGCGCCTCCGCCGGCCATCATGACCGGGGCGGCCATGGCCGCGCTGATCCCGTAGCGGGTCTCAAACTCTTTGATGTAGTCAACGAGTTCCAGGACTGTCAGGTTGTCAAGATGGGCGAAAAACTGTTCCTTGGTGAGTTTTTCTTGTTTTTCCATTGGTCTCTCCTCTCCTTTACTTGAGCTTAGTTCAAGGGATATTCCCTCAACTCTCTTTTTTATCCTTGAGGACACTCAACAACCTACCCATGTTAACCAGGGGAGTTTGCAGGGTTCTCAAGAACTGGGTTAACGGGTATGACATCAGATACCCGATTCTGGCCACTAAATCCATTCTGGAGTTCAGTTTTATTACTTCGCCGAACATGTCAGGAGCCAGGTAATGGCCTTCGACCACCCCGGCTTTGATTTCCAGCACCTTGCCCCGGTCGGAGAACTCCTGCAGGAGCTTGGCCAGGGCAATGGGGTCACTGTCGGTGAAAGCCAGGGCATTGTTTTTCTGGAAATAGGGCTTGAGCTCAGGGAAACGCTGGCCGATGGCTTTAAGGGCCAGCCGGTTCTTAACTACTTTCAGCCGGAAGTTATTGCGCTTCAGGAGCTTCCTGAGTTCCACCATTTTCCAGACAGGCATCTGCTTATAGTCGACCAGATACCAGGTGTGGTTCTTCTGAAGGGATTCTTCCAGTTCCTTGACGATTTTATACTTGGTCTCTTTTTTCACCGTCGGACTCCTATTTCTCTAAGATCTCTTCCGAAAGCTTGAAGGACGGCCCCATGGTTGAAGAAACGAACATCGACTTGATATACTTGCCTTTGGCAGCCGGGGGCTTGGCCTGGATCACTGCCTGGATGAAGGCCCTGATGTTCTCCACCAGCTTCTCTTCAGGGAAAGAAAGCTTGCCCACCGCGGCGTGAACTATTCCGGTCTTGTCCACCCTGAATTCCACTTTGCCGGCCTTGGTCTCTTCGATGGCCTTTTTCACATCGAAGGTCACCGTCCCGGCCTTGGGGTTGGGCATCAAACCTTTGGTACCCAGGATTCTTCCCAGCTTGCCCACGCTTCTCATCATATCCGGGGTGGCAATGACCACGTCAAAGTCAATCCAGCCGCCAGAAATTTTCTCAATGATATCGTCCCCGCCCACATAATCGGCCCCGGCCTCTTCGGCTTCCTTGATCTTTTCGCCGGAAGCGATGACGCATATTTTCTTGGTCTTGCCGGTGCCATGAGGCAGCACCACGGTTCCCCGGACCATCTGGTCCGAGTACTTGGGATTAACTCCGAGACGGAGGGCCACGTCCACCGACTCATCAAACTTGGCATACTTGGCTTCCTTGAGTAGATGAACGGCTTCCTCAATAGTATATTCTTTCGTCTCTTCCTTCAGAGCTCTGGCCTTTAAGTAATTTTTACCGCGTTTACTCACTGACGATCTCCAATCCCATATTTTTGGCAGTTCCTTCTATGGAGCGGATGGCGGCTTCCAGGTCGTCGGTGTTCAGGTCTGGAAGCTTGATCCGGGCGATTTCTTCAATCTGTTTGCGGGTAACCTTGCCCACTTTATCCTTGTTGGGAGCGCTGGAACCCTTGGCAATCCCGGCGGCTTTCTTCAGCAGGAAAGAAGCCGGCGGGGTCTTGACGACGAAGGTAAAACTGCGGTCTTTGAATACGGTCACCACCACTGGAACGATGGTGCCTTCCTCCATGTTCTTGGTCCGGTCGTTAAACTGACGGACAAAGTCCATTAAATTGACACCGTGGGGAGCCAGCGAAGGTCCTACCGGGGGGGCCGGACTGGCCTGCCCGGCCACTATCTGCAATTTTACTTTGGCCACGACTTCCTTAGACATTGCTTCCTCCTAGATTTTCTCCACCTGCAGGAACTCCAGTTCCACCGGAGTGGAGCGGCCGAAGATTGTCACCATAACCTTCAGGGTGTTGCGTTCGTGATTGACCTCTTCGACTATGCCGTTAAAATTATAAAATGGACCGTCGATGATGCGGACCGCCTCGCCCTTTTCAAAGGTGTGCTTGGGCTTCGGCTTCTCCGAGGTGACTTCCATGTGATGGATGATTTTATTGACCTCTTCCGGGCTCAGAGGAGTTGGCTTCCGGCCGGAACCGACAAACCCGGTAACCTTGGGGATCTGTCGGATCATCAACCAGGTTTCGTCGTTCATTTCCATTTCCACCAGGATATAACCAGGGTAAGGCTTCTTGGTGGTCACGACCTTTTTACCGCCCCTGATCTCAACCACATCCTCGGTCGGGATGACGATCTGGCCAATGTTGTCTTCCAGCTTCATCTCCGCAGCTTTCAGCCGGATAGATTCGGCTACGAAATTCTCGAAGCCTGAATAGGTGTGAATTACATACCAGTTCTTGGCCATTTAAATTCCCGCTTTATCCAAAAAATGTCTTGACCTGAGCGATCACCCAGGAAAACACGACATCGACAAAAAATAGATAGATGCCGAAGAAAAATACAGCAATGATGACGATGATGGTCGTCCCGTAGACTTCCTGTTTGGCCGGCCAGGTGACCTTCTTTAGTTCGGCCCTGACGTCCTTCAGGAAGTTTATAAATCGCTTGTACCAGGGCAGTTTGTCGTTCATGTTACCTACGCCTTTATCTCATCCTAATACTGGCGGGTGAGGCAGGACTCGAACCCGCAGCCTGCGGTTTTGGAGACCGCTGCTCTAGCCAATTGAGCTACTCACCCTCAGTCCCGTCGGTCATTATTTAACTTCTTTATGAACTGTATGCTTGCGGCAGAACGGGCAGAATTTCTTGATTTCCAGCCGTTCAGTCTGTTTTTTCTTGTTCCTGGTAGTACTGTAATTCCGTCTTTTACAATCCGAGCACTGAAGAGTAATTATTTCCCGCATCTCGCTATTTCCTTAATACTGGATTCAGCTAACCGCTGGCGAATTCAGTTCTATTCCAGGATTTCGGTGACGGTTCCGGCACCCACCGTCCGGCCGCCCTCACGGATGGCAAACCGCAGGCCTTTCTCCATGGCCACCGTGGTGATCAGCTCCACCTCCACGTTGGCGTTGTCGCCAGGCATCACC
>JAOAIU010000041.1 GCA_026414545.1 Candidatus Saccharicenans sp. | reverse complement strand
TTAAGAAACCCGGAACCGTCTTGGCGGCCGGCAGCCAGCTCCAGCACCCGGCCGTTTATCATGATGACCGGAACCGGCAATTCATTGAAGTCCTGGCGTTGGGATGGCGAGATAAAAGAAGACCTGGCGGTGGATGGATTGAAACGAAAAAGCCAGAGAGATTCACCCTGCTGAAACTGGATGATCTGGAAACCATTGTCAATTCCCAGCAAGAGCTGGTCCAGGTCTCCCTGGACGTAGATGCCTCCCGGCCCCAGGTTGTCCTTGACTAGGTAGACTCCATCCGGGATGCGGTCGTTTCCCGGCTCCAGTCCCAGTGCCTGTCGCAGAAGCCAATTTGGAAGCGAATCCGGCTTTAAGATCTTCAGGCCGCGAGCCAGGAGAGGCAGAGCGTCGTCAGGGATGAATTTCCGGGTCAGGGTCTTGAGCCCTGAGGCCAAAGTCGCTCCCGGCTGAAGGTTCTTGAACTTGATTTTATGCAGGTCTTCTTTTTGAATCCCGTCCTCATTAACCGCAGCCGGGACCTGGTCCAGGGGCAGGTGCCCGGCCAGCAGGACCAGTTCGCATTTAAGCTCTTCGACCCTGGCCCCGGCAAATCCCCGCACCCGCCCCCTGGATTTTATGTTAAACCCGAAGGTTGCTTCGAGGTAGTGCTGGTCTGAATAGAGTTCCGACAGGCTGGCGGTGGCCACTGTTTCCCAGCCCAGGCCTGAAAAATTGTCCTCCTGGCTGGTGCTGCCCGCTTCCAGCAGAGGCCGGATAATTTCCAGGCCCCTTGATTCCGGGGCCTGTTGCGTGGCTTGAAATAGTTCCTCGCTGATTTCTGATTTGGAAAAAATCATCGCGGCCCCGGCCTCCACCCGGTTCCAGGCCTGCTTGATTCCGTTTTCGGTGGCAAAGGAGGTGAGACGGGTGACTTTCCGAAGGCCATGGGTCTTCAGGAAAAGACCAGAATTAATCAGGAGGCCGGCTCCCAGAGTCATCAGGATGGCCATTACCAGGA
>JAOAIU010000017.1 GCA_026414545.1 Candidatus Saccharicenans sp. | reverse complement strand
GGAAGATTATGACCGGGCCTTTGAATATTTTTCCCAGGCGCAGGCGATCGCCGCCGAAAGCGGCAACAAAAACTACCAAGTGGCTTTCTTAAACAACCTCGGCTCGCTCAAAGCCCATCTGGAAGAAAACCTGGACGCCCTTTATTACTTGAACAAAGCCCGGGCCCTGGCCGAAGAGTTAAAGCTAAATTCTTACCTGGCTTCAATATATACCAATATCGGCATAATCTACGCTCGGCTGGGAGACTACCAGAATTCCACCCTCTTTTATGACAAGGCTATCAACCTGGCAATAAATGAGAATGAGAATCGCTACCTGTGGGAAAGCTACCTGGAAAAAGCCAACCTTCTAAGAAAGCAGGGGCAGACCGAGGAAGCCAGGTTCTATTACTTAAATTCCATAAACATCATCGAAGGCCTGCGCAGTCAGCTCTTTACCGAAGAGGACAGGGCCAGCTTCTTCGGAAGCGATAAACGCCTGGATGCCTATCATAATCTGACCGACCTGCTGATCAACCAGGAGGGAAACGGGTCCCGCCAGGCTTCCCTGGCCCAGGCTTTCAATTACATGGAAAGAGCCAAGGCCCGGGCTTTCCTGGAGAGCATCGAAGCCGCCAGGGTCAGCCAGCAATTCCCAGTCGATATTCGCCTGGCCAACCGGGAAAAGGAACTGATGAGCGACCTGTCCGGGATTTATACCAGGCTGATATCTCCAGAGCTGGGCGAGAAAGAGAGAATTGTTCTCCTGGACCGGGTCAGGCGGCTGGAAGAAGAGCTGGAAAATGTCAGGCGGCAGATCAGGTCTAAGAACCCGGCCTTCGCCAACCTTACTTACCCGGAAATAATTAATTATGACCAGGCCCGCAAGGAATTCGTTGACGGCAAGACCGCTGTTTTTGCCTTCCTGGTGGGCAAGGACTCTGCCTATGCCTTCTGCCTTAACCGCCAGGGATTAAAGGTCTACCCCATTCCAGCTCAAAAAGAACTGAGGAAAATGGTCACCCGGCACCGCCGGGCCATCTCCGATACGGATAACCAGGATTTCAGCAGCGGTTATCAACTCTTCAAGATTCTCCTTGAACCCGGCCTGGAAAATGGCTCCGGAAACAGCTTGAAAAAACTGCTGATTATCCCGGATGACATCCTGACCATACTCCCCTTTGAAACCCTGACTCTTTCCGATCAGACCACCGACTGGCTGGTCAGGCACTTCACGATAAATTACGCTCCGTCACTTAGCTCACTCAAGGGACTGGCCCATAACCAGAACAGAAAAAACCGGAAAAAACCCTCCTATAATCTCCTGGCTGTGGGCGACCCCTTTTATGGCGAACTGGAAGATAAATATGCCGAGCTGTCTACCAAGACTATCTTCCAGGACCTCTATACCCTATCAGAAATGAAGTTTTACCGTCTTCGATATTCAGACGAAGAGGTCCGCCGGATTTCCGCCAGCATCCCGAAGTCCATGGTTCTGACCAGGGAAAGAGCCTCTGAAGACCTGGTCAAAAGGGCAAATTTAGCCAATTACCGAATTCTGCATTTTGCCGCTCACGGGCTAATCGACGACCAGAAACCGGCTCGTTCGGCCATCGTTTTGACCCTGGACAATGACCCGGCTGAAGACGGCTTCCTGCAGATGCGGGAAATCCTGAACCTCAAACTGAATGCCGACCTGGTCGTTCTGTCCTCCTGCCAGACCGGTCTGGGCCAGTTCATCCGGGGCGAAGGTGTGGAGGGGCTCAGCCGGGCTTTTTTCTATGCCGGCGCTTCTTCTGTCCTGATGAGCCTCTGGACGGTTAACGACCAGGTAGCCAGCCAGTTCATGGAAAGATTTTATCTTCACCTGAAGGAATCGCAGAGTCAGGCCGAAGCCCTGAGGTCCGTTAAGCTGGAAATGATCAGCTCCGGAGTGGTTTCTCACCCCTATTACTGGGCTCCTTTTATCCTGAACGGAAACGGCGACCTTAAAATGTTTGTCCCGGGCTACAGGACCCCGCTGGCCATCGGGCTTTCAGTTCTTGGCCTGACCCTGGGCGCTTTTATTTTCAGAAGGAAGCTCTTCAATAATAGAAAGAGCCACTGACCCTCCCGAAAATCAACCCGATGAATTTTTTGAGCCCGTGAGAATTTTTCATTATTTTCAGCATCTATTATAATTGATTTTAAGTCACCCAAGGGCAGATGCTATCGCGGCAGAAAAAAGAACGGGAATTCCAGAAAATTCTGGATGATTTTTCCGTTTTCATCCGTTCTCTGGTCCTGAGATACAGACTCGACAGACTGGGCCTGGATGCCGACGACCTGGTCCAGGAAATTCGCCTGAAGCTCTGGAAAATTATCGACGATGAGAAAAATATCCACAACCCGGCGTCCTATATAAAGAAGGTGGTGGAGTCAGCCGTGATCGACCAGATCAGGAAAATCCGGAGAGAAGAAGAGGTGGTTATTTCCGAAAAGCAGAAACTGATCTCCGAACTCGAGCCCAGGCCAAACCACTATCCCCATCCCTCGGGCTCAATCAGAGAATACATCATGAAGGCCGCCGATAGTTTGATGGAGTCCAGGAAAACGGTGGTCAAACTTTACCTCCTGAATATGAGTCTTTCTGAAATTTCGGCTTACCTGAATTACAGCCCGGCCAAGACCCGGAATCTTCTCTACCGGGGACTGGCTGACTTGAAAGCCACCCTCAGGGAAATGGGATTCAAGCATGAAAAGATTTGAAAAAAGACTCCAACAACTTGTCCGGAATGAGCCAGAACCGCAGGGCCCCGCTACCCGGGAGAACTGTCCCACCCCGGAAGACCTGGCTTTTTCGTTTGAGCCAGATTGTCCCCTGGAAATAAAAACCGCTATAATCAGCCACATATCTTATTGTCCCGCCTGCCGCAGAGAATTCGAGCTGCTCAGGGGCACCCGGCAATTTATTAGCAGGCTGGAGAAAAGGGTTGCTCAGCCAAAACCCGGTCTGCTTAAGAAAAGAGTTTCCTTCTTGGGCCTGGCCTGGCCCTGGTGGAAAATGGCCTCGTCCTTCGTCTTGCTGATTGCCATCCTCTCCATGATTTACCTGGGCCTCAATTACCTGAACTCTTTGAAGGAAGAAAGAGAAACCATGGTCGCTGACCGGATAGTCCTTCATGAAGAGGTCAGCTGGCCCCGCCCGGCGGCGATCAAGCTGGGCTGGAAGTCGGCCGGAGATGGTTTATTCTACCGGGTGGAAATCTACGACCAGAATATGTATCTACTCTGGCAGAGCCCCCCAGTCTATGAAACCAGGCTGGAGTTACCAGACTCTGTGCTCGAATCACTGAAAGATTATCAATATTTTTTCTGGCAGCTCTTGATTTACAGCGGAGAAGATCAGATCCTGGAATCGCCCGTCAGAAAGGTCCGCCTGCTTTCTCAGTAAATCCTGTCAGGATTCCCGGTCAGCACATAACCAGCCCAGTAATAGGGATGAGACCTGACGCCCATTATCATTTTTAGCTTGGCCTGTCTCAGGGCTTCACCTTTCGTCTTTCCGGCCAGAAGACCGCGATAGAATTCCAGCATCAGGACCTGTGAAGCCCGATCGTTGACCGACCAGAGAGAGGATACCACCGCCCGGCTACCGGCCAGCAGAAAAAGCCGCGGAAGGCCAATAATACCCTCGGTTCTTTCAATGCTTCCCCGACTGCTCTGGCAGGCAGCCAGGATCACCAACTCCGGTTTGAGACTGAGGGTATAAATTTCCCTGGCAGTCAAGAATCCATCTTCAGCACTCTGCCTGGAAGAAGACAGCACCAGCGATGACCGCTGGGGGAACCTCTCACTGATCAGCCCGTGGCAGGCGAAATGAATAATTCGGTAGCGGCCGAGTTCCAGCTCCTTCAGGTTTTCTTCAGTGGCCCTTTTCTGCAGAAACAGGTCATAGCTCCCCTCGGGAAATAGCTCGGCCAGTTGCTTTATTTCTTTCTGGGAAAAGGGAAGGGGTCCCAGGCTGAAACCGGGCCGGGGCTGCACCCCGTTAATGAAATAAATCCTGGCTTTGACCTGATCATTAAACCACTGACCATACACGGGGTTGCCAAAGGCCAGAAGTTCTTTATTATAAACATTAGCTAAATCTTTTGTTCTTAACCGCGTAATAAGGGCCAGGGCTGGACTATAAGAAATGCTGTGAGTCTCAACAAGGTATCCTTTTCTCCGGCTCCCCGGCTTTCGGACAATTAGTGTTTCAAAGGGCAGGTTATTCAAGAGCCCGTCAGGCACAATAATCAGCGATGAAAAGTCGTTTGATTCCAGTTCCTCAGCCGGAAGCAGGAGTTGTCCTATTTTTCTTCCAGCCAGTCGTAGGTCTTCCTCGCTAATTTCCGAAGAACCAAGTAGTTTAATGTAAAGTTTTACCGATCTCTCAATTTCTCCTGCGCCGGGGAGCTGGATTATGCGGAAATGGTTACGGCTGATGACGAAACAGTAAGATTCTTCCTGGCCAAGAAGATAATCAAGAATCAACTGCCCGGTCGCCAGGAGCTCTTTCTGAACGAACTGGAGACCCGGCGGGTTATTCTGAGAGTTCATCCCGGTGGGCTGGCCATTTGGCTCCTGGAGTCTCAGGTATCTGTACTCCAGCTCGGCCAGACGGTTGAACGAGGTTTCGTCCAGGGTGTTTTCAGGCCGACTGAGAAAATCGCTTATCATTCGGTCGATCTTATTCAATTCATCAGCCTGGATACTCTTCTCCCGGCCAGAGGAAAGTCGGCCCAGTTCTTCAATAAGAACCCGGGCTTTGATCCGGTTCAAGGCCGAGAAGGCCATCTCGTCTGCCTGAGGCCCTGGATGTCCTTGCCTGTACTTAACCAGGGACCTGACCAGCCCTTCATAGACCTTATTTTTTCCGCGGTCGAAGCCGATGCGATAAAGGTCGAAAACAATGTTCTCCCTGACCGGGCTCAGGGCCTCCAGCGCCTTATAATAGGTCTGGAAAGCTGCTCTATAATCCCCGAGTTGTTCAAAAGTCCTGGCCAGGCCATAATAATTATTCCAAATTTCGGGCCAATAATCTTCTTTAATGGCCAGAGCCAGGCTGCGGCTATAAAGCTCCCTGGCCCGGATGATATTATTTTCTCTTAAATTCAGGGTGGCCAGATTGTTCAGGGAGGCAATAATTACCTGATTATCCTTTAGCTCCACTCCAAGCTGCCACGACTGAAGGCACAAGTTCCTGGCTCTCTCCGGGTCAATTTCAAGTAGAACATAACCCAGGTTGTTCAGCATTCTGGCCTCAAGTTCCTTCAACCCTGCTTGCCGGCTTAACTCCAGGGCCGTGGATAGTAACTCCAGGGGGCGTTTTCTGCTGGACAGATGGGAATTCATCTCGGTTTTCTTGTGGAGCGAAAGAGCCAGCTCTGATAAAAGTGAGATGGTGGTACCCAGGTCATCTCCCTTCTGATAAAATTCCAGGGCCCGTTCCAGATAGTGCTCGGAAAGGTCATACAGTCCTAGTTGATAGCTGGTTACACTCAGGTTTAGCATTATAACCGGCTCTTTGTGTAGAAAGTTTTCCTTTTCGGCTAATACAAGGGCCCTATCGAAATAATCATAACTTCTCAAAACATCTCTTTTGTGAAAATAGTAATTACCCATATTTATAAGCGTTCTAAATATTTCGTATTGATTTCTTATACTCTCTGCGATTTTATGGACTTCATTGTTATAATAATAATATTCTTCTATTCTATTTTGATAATAATAAACGAAAGATAATTGAAATAAACATTTGTATTCAAGCTCTCTCATCCCTTTTTTCTTAGCAATTTCTATTGCGCTTTTAAAAGCATTCTCTGATTCTCTAAACTTCTTCGCTTCTCTTTTGGCTTTGCCTTCCTGATAAAGCTTGATAATCTTCAGCGCAGTGCTAGCATAATCCCGAAGACTTTCATCTTGAAGTTCCCCGACCAGGGCCATGACATAGATAAAGGCATTTTCTGCCCGGCTGACCTCTCCCAAGTTCCAGTAATCCAGGGCCATGTCCAGCCAGCAATCAGCCCGGTACTTAGTGTTTTCCTTATAATTCTTTCCTCTAATTTCGTTTTCCAGTATCGCCAGCGAATCCTGGTATCGGCCCTGCTG
>JAOAIU010000067.1 GCA_026414545.1 Candidatus Saccharicenans sp. | reverse complement strand
AGCGGGCCCGGATTAAAAGCTGGCCACCGTCAGAGTTTCTGGAAAATTTATCGTTTATCTGGTATTAATAAAGCTAGCCCCAGGGAACTTAAGTATCTAAGTAATGAGGATTATCGTTGTAATCTTGTAAAGGTTAAAAGTATGAGTCGTTCGCCCGAGAAGAAATCTCCGCTCAAACTCAGGCCAGACCTGGAAATCCAGCCCATGGAATACAGGGGCCAGAAAGGTATTCTGGTCAGCGACCGCCTGGGTCTGATCAGAAACCCGGTTCTGCTGCAGGGAGAAGCGCTGGAGGTTCTGGCTCTAATCGACGGCCATCATGAAGCCCAGGATATCCGTCTGGAATTTCTGCGGAGGCGCGGCTACAGTCTTTCCGGGGCTGGGGTGGTTGATGAAATACTGGAGAATTTTAGGAAGCTGTGGCTTCTGGATACCCAGGAATTTCGGCAGCGCAGACAGGAACTGGTCCAGGAATTTGCAGCTCTGGCGGTCAGGCCGCCGGCCCTGGCCGGGGAAGCTTACCCCGAACATCCGGAAGAGTTGAAGAAATTCCTTATGAAAATCCTGGAGCTGGAGAAATTGCCCCCGGAAGTGGAAAAGCTGGTTTCAGGCCGCAACCCGGCTGTCCTGGTGGCTCCCCATATTGACCTGCAGCGAGGACGGCGGCTCTATTCCCTGGCTTATCAGCTACTGGCCGGGAAAAAATACGATCGGGTTATTGTGCTGGGGACCGGCCATGCCGTGGAAGAGGGGGTTATTTCCCTGACCGAAAAAGATTTTTCCACCCCGCTGGGCCGGGTGAAAACCGATAAAGAAGTGGTCGAAAACCTGAGGCTGGCGGGAGCCGCCCTGACCGCTCCCGATGATTTTGCTCATAAAAAAGAGCACTCCATAGAATTTCAGCTGTTATTCTTGCAGCATCTCATGGGCAATGATTTTGATCTCGTCCCGATGCTTTTCGGCTCTTTTCTGCCCTGGCTGGAAACGGCCGGTCGAGCCGCAGACATTCCCGGTCTCAGGCCATTCCTTAATGCCCTGGCTGAGATAGCGGCGGAACCCGGCACCCTGGTGGTGGCTGGAGTTGACCTCTGCCACGTCGGGCCAAAGTTCGGACACCAGCAGACGGCCTCCGAGCTAAAAGAAGCCGTGCTGGCCTTTGACCAGGAACTGGTTGAGGCCCTGCTGCACTGGCAGCCTGAATTATTCTGGCGCCGGGTCAGGGTCAGCGGCGACCGGTTTAACGTCTGCGGTTTTCCAGTGCTGGCTTCGCTCCTGGAAATGTTCAAGGTCAAGGATGGGGTTTTCCTCGGTTATGAACTGGCCGAAGAACCGGCTTCGCTCTCGGCCGTAAGCTTTGCTGCTGCCGTCTACTTCTGATTTCAGTTTTTGAACTCTATCCTGTATAATTCTGCCTGAAAAAACATTCCGGAGGATAAAATGACCGATTTTGGCGGAGCCCTGAAAAATCTGGCTGAAGTCGAGACCTATAAGCTGGCCATTGTTGGCGTCCCGTTTGACGAAAAGTCCAGTTTCAGGCGGGGGGCGGCGGCTGGCCCGGAAGCTATACGCCGGGTTTCCACCGGCAAGTGTTATAACCCGGACACCGAGCTGGGAGTGGACCTGGCTGAGGAAACCGTCCTGGTTGACCTGGGAGACGTGGACACTTCGGGCGACATGCTTAAGACTTTTGCCGGAATAGAAGACCGGATTGGCCGGGTTGTGGCCGACGGAGCGGTGCCCATCATCCTCGGTGGCGACCACTCGATTACCTACCCGGCGGTCAGAGCCGTGGCCGGAAAATTCAAGAACCTGGACCTGTTGCATCTGGACGCCCACCCCGATATGTACCAGGACCTCTACGGCGACCGCCTGTCTCATGCCTGCCCCATGGCCAGGATCCTGGAAGACCGGTTAGTGCAGAACCTGGTCCAGGTGGGCATCCGGGCCACCACTCCGGACATGGAAGCCATGGCCAAAAAATACGGGGTTCGAACCATAACCGCCCGGGAGTTCCCGGAAAAACCCAGGCTGGAATTCTCCAACCCGCTGTACATTTCGCTCGACCTGGATGTTTTCGACCCGGCTTTTGCCCCGGGCGTTTCCCACCACGAGCCCGGGGGACTGACTTCCAGGCAGGTGCTGGATTTGATCCAGAACCTGAAAGCCCGCATCGTGGCTTTTGACATCGTGGAACTCAATCCCTCGCGTGACGTTTCGGAAATCACCGCCAGCCTGGCTTTTAAGCTGATAAAAGAAATTGCCGGAAAAATCGTAAGACCTTGAAGGAAGGAGGAACGCGGCCATGAAAAAATATCTGGTTCTATTGCTGGGAGTGATTGTGGTAGTCTTCATAATTTATTCCGTCCGGGCTCAGGATAAGCCCGGCTTCGACCGCTATTTCCTGGACGCCACCATGAGAATCGATTATTACCATGCCGGCCACAACCAGGAAGAAATTGTCACCCTGGACCGGATTTACCGGCAGGGAGTCTGGGCCGGACCGGTTAAGAACCTGATAGACCCGTTCAATCGCGGCCGCTACTGTGCTCGAGTTTACGACGCCGCCTCGGGCCAGCTGCTGTATGCCCGGGCTTTTGACAGCCTGTTTGGCGAGTACAGGACCACAGACGAAGCCCTGAAAGGCATCAGGCGGACCTTTCATGAATCGGTGCTGATACCCTATCCTAAGAACAAGATAATCTTCACTCTCGAAGCCCGCGACCGGCAGAACAATTTTTACAAGATTTTTTCCCAAGAAATCGACCCGGCCTCGATTTACATCGTCAGGGAGAAGACCGAGCCCGGGGTCAAGGTCTACGAGCTGGTTAAAAACGGCTCGCCACACGACAAGGTGGACGTAGTTTTCCTGGCCGAAGGTTATACCACCGGGGAAGAGACCAAACTCCAGAAAGACCTGGAACGTTTCGTCCGGGTGTTTTTCAGCCTGGAGCCGTATAAGAGCCTGAAGGACAAGTTTAATATCTACGGCGTCTTCAAACCTTCGGCCGAGAGTGGCTGCGACGAGCCTTCCCACGGGCAGTTCAAGCAAACGGCCCTGGGCTGCAGTTTTGATTCTTTTGGCTCTGAGCGTTACCTCCTGACCGAGGATAACCGCCGGGTTCGCGACACGGCTGCGGCCGCTCCCTACGACGCCTTGCTGATCATGGTTAACCACGCTCGCTACGGCGGCGGCGGGATTTACAACCTGTATTGCACCTTCACCACTGACAACCAGTGGTATGAATACCTGATGCTCCACGAGTTCGGCCATTCTTTTACCGGTCTGGCCGATGAGTATTATACCTCCCAGGTGGCTTACAACGAGTTCTATCCGCGAGGGGTGGAGCCGGTTGAACCGAACATCACCGCCCTGCTGGACCCGACCAATCTGAAATGGAGAAACCTGGTAACGCCGGGAGTGGCAATTCCCACGCCCTGGGAAAAGGAAGAATTCGACCGGATGGATACTGCCTACCAGAAAGTCAGGATGGAAGTCAACGAAAGAATCGCCAGGATGAAAAGGGAAGGAGCTCCGAAAGAAGAGATCGCCCGGCTGGAAGAAGAAAGCGAACGGCTGTCGGCCGAACAAGCCAGAAAGGTCGATGATTTTCTGGCCAGGAGCAAGTTTGCCGGGAAAGTCGGGGCTTTTGAAGGGGCCGGATATTCTTCCACCGGGCTTTACCGCCCGGCGGTGGATTGTATCATGTTCACCAAGGGAAAAAAGCCCTTCTGCCCGGTCTGTGAGGAAGCCGTCCGAAGGATGATAGAATTTTATTGTCGCTGATAGATTGAAGACGAGATAACGGGTGGGTGATAGTCATCGAAATTAAGGTCATCTTTAATATGGTTTGTCCGACTTCCAGGTCACAGGCCTGGGCCACCGGATTATCCTCTCCCCAGATTACTGGCGGCTAAAAAAGGCCACGGCCAGCAGCCGGAGAAACCGTTGGTTCATTTGATTTCCAGTCCTTAAACGCTGATGGGTGGAGGCTGAGCTTACTCCCGCCGGGAATCTTAGAGCGCAAAGATATAAGTAAACCAACTTCTAGCGGCAGCCAAGTATCCTTAAACTTTCAAAAAAATCAGGAGCCCCGACCGCTTTCTGTTGGCGATAAATAAAAGCCTGGTCGGTTCTGGTGTATTTTGGGAAGTAGGAGAGCGAGAATCAGGCTGTTGCCCGAAGGATGATATCGGCCGCAACTTTCCGTTAACTGGATTGCCCGGAGGGCGACTTCTTCCGACGGGAGTTGGAACCGTTAATGTTGGTCAACCCACCGCTCTCTGAACACTGGCCAACGTCTTTCAGCGCTAGCCTTTGCTGGTGTCTATTCAATAAAAACCTGCTCCTGCCAAATCGGCTGTAAGTAGAGGCGACAAAAAGATTTGAAAAAAAATTTTATCGGAGAGAGATGCGGGCTGTTGTCAGCAAAAGGGGGGTTGATGATGGGAACCAAAAAGGTGGGGGCTTTCCCCAGCCCGCACAGGAAAGCCAAATATATTATAAGTCAGTAGGAAGCAAAATCAAGCATTTTTTTAAATTTTATTTTTATAAATATCAGCAGGTTACAAAAAAATCTTTTATGTTTGCGTTAACGTTATCAATTTTTTGACGGCTTCTGGTTTGAAGCCGCGGGTTGCTGTTGGCCGCAGAGCAAACCGCTCCCGCTGATCTTATTCCGTTTACGGGTTTGTTGGGCATCAGCTCTGGCTGACCAGTCGGTCTTACTGAATGGCTGGCCTTGAATCACGACTTTATATGAATGTTTTTTCATATATTATGACCGGGAAAGACATGAAAGATGGAGTTGCCAGAGCCGGTTCCCGGGACTAGAATTCAATTGTCAAGGGAAGGCTTAATAAGGTTTAATGGTAAGAACCGATTAACAAAGCGCCTGCCGCGGTCGGCGGTTGGCCCGAGTGTCGGTGGGCTGGCCAATGCTTACCGGCTGGCCATGGTCAGAGATGATTATGGTCAAATCAGGTCAGGGCCAGCTTCAATGAGAGTGAATTCATCAAGGAGGATGAAGAATGAACAGGGATGAATTAAAGGACAAGAAGATTGACATCAAGGTCGATGAACACATCGCCGTCGGTCAGTACTCCAACCTGGCTGCCATCAGGCACAGCCGGGAAGAATTCATCTTCGATTTTGCTTTCATCTTTCCCGACGGGCCGATGGGCAAGCTGGTCTCCCGGGTTATTCTGAGCCCGGCCCATGCCAAGCGGTTTGCCGAGGCCCTGGAAGGAAACATAAAAAGGTACGAAGAAATATTCGGGCCGATCGTTCCGGCCGACGTGCCGCCCGGTGTTGGTTTCATTCAGTAGCCTCGGGAAATTTTCTGGCTGGCTTGACAACCCCGGGTAAATTTAATAAAAGAAAGCCAGAATAATTTATGGGCATTAGTCGCTGAGAAATAGGAGGGATGGAAATGAAAAAGACACTGGGTCTGATGGTTGTCTTTATACTGGTTCTTAGCTCTATAGCTATGGGTTCAGGTTTCTTGATTTACGAACACGGAACTGCGGCCATGGCCCTGGCCGGGGCCTTTGTCAGCATCGCCAACGACCCCAGCGCCATTTTCTACAATCCGGCTGGAATTGCCTGGTTGCCCGGGACCAGGGTCAGTGCCGGGGGAACTTTCATCTTCCCGGCGGGATCGCTGCTCCTGCCCAGCTGGCCGGACCCGGCCTTTCAGAAGGTCTATCAGCTGGACCAGACCTTTTTCCCGCCGCACTTTTACCTGACCCACCGCTTCGGGTCCAGGCTGGCCTTCGGGGTGGGGGTTTTTGCTCCCTACGGACTGGGCACGGCCTGGCCGGTCAACTATCCGCTGAAGTACATCTGCACGGAAACATCGATGCAGACTCTGTTCGTTAACCCGACTCTGGCCGTCAAAATTAACGATAACCTGTCAATCGGCTTCGGGGTCTCCTACATTCATTCCAAGCTCAAGCTCAGCCTGTCCCGGCACATCGTAATTCCAAACGTCTGGACGGGAGACGTTCCGGCTTCTCTGAAGAAGGCGACCGGCGAGGCGGTGGCCTTCAATGCCGGCTTGCTGTTCAAGAAGGGTAAATTCTCAGCCGGGTTTAACTGGAGAAGCAATTTTACGGTGGATTACGACGGCGATTTCTTCCTCGACAAGAGCCGCGTGCCCACTCCCATTCAGCCTTACATTCCGGGAACGGGTGTGGTCACCACATCCTTCAAGCATCCTAACATCTTCGACCTGGGTTTTTCATATCAGGTCAGCCCGAAGGTGCTGGTGGCCGTGGCCGGGCAGTATCTCACCTGGAAAGTCTACGACAGTTATGTAATCGATATCGTTTTTGAGAACGGTATGACCGAGCAGGAAGTGGTAGAAGAGAATTTCAAAAATTCAATTCTGCTGCGGGCGGCCCTGCAGTACCTGCTCAACGATAATTTTGCCCTGCGGGGCGGCGTCATCTATGACCAGACCCCCCAGCCCGTGGAAACCATGGACCCGGCCCTGCCCGATGCCAGCCGGGTGGCATTTACCCTGGGATTCGGTTATACTAAGGGCAAGTTCAGCGTTGACGTGGCTTACATGTACGAACTGTTTCAGGACAGGACTTCGCCCAACCGGGACATCTACCCGCTGGGCCTCGGCGCCGGAACTTACCAGACCAGCGCCCAGCTTCTGGGTGTTACCCTGGGATACCGGTTTTAGTTTGGAAAAAATTTTTTTGGAGGTTTAATTCATGCCATACGCATTCACCAACAAAAAGGGAGTGACCTACTACCTGCATTCGCGTGAAGTGAAGCTACGGGGCGGCAAGATGCAGACTATCTACTATTTTGCCAGAGAAGTCAGACCGGGCGCCCTGGACAACGTTCCCGCCGGCTACACGGTGGTGGAAACTGCCAAGACCGGCATGCCCATTCTCAAGAAGGCCTGATCGTTTTTTTGCTCTTGAATCTCTGAATAGTCCTGTAATCAAGAAGGAGGACAACTCTCCTGCGAGTTGTTCTCCTTATTTTTTTAAATTCCTGTTTTGACTTGATTCTGTGGGCTGATTTATACTGAGGCCATGAAACCAGGAATAAAATTTTTTTCAGCGATTTTTTTTCTATCCATAAGCGTTCTGGTCTGGTCGGCTGCGGCCTGCCGTCCAGGTGGCCAGCAGTCTGCCGGCTCCGGGGCCAGAACCTACAAGCTTGCGGTCATTCCCAAGGGTACAACCCACGAGTTCTGGAAGGCAGTTCATGCCGGGGCGGTTAAAGCCGGGCAGGAACTGGGAGTGGAAATTTTCTGGAAGGGACCGCAGAAGGAAGACGACCGGGCCCAGCAGATAACTGTGGTGGAGGATTTCATCAGCCGGCGGGTGGACGGGATAGTCCTGGCCCCGCTCGACGACCGGGCCCTGATGCGTCCGGTGGATGAAGCCATGAGGGATGGAATACCGGTGGTCATCATGGATTCCAACCTGCAGGGCGATAACTATATAAGCTTTGTGGCGACCGATAACTATCAGGGCGGAGTGCTGGCCGCCCGCCGCCTGGCCGAAGTACTGGGTGGAAAAGGAAAGATTTTCCTGATCCGCTACCTGGAGGGCTCGGCCAGCACCACTTTCCGGGAGCAGGGCTTCCTGGAGACGATAACCAAGGACTATCCGGGAATTGAATTCCTGGTTAAAGACCAGTACGCCGGAACCACCACTGAGTCCGCTTACCAGCTGACCGAAAACCTGCTCAGCCGCTATCCGCAGGTGGAAGGAATATTCGCTCCCAACGAGTCCAGTACCTTCGGGGCCCTGAGAGCACTGCAACATTATGGCCTGGCCGGCAAGGTTAAGCTGGTGGGCTTTGACAGCTCAGCCAAGTTGATTCAGGCCCTGGAGAATAACGAGATCCAGGGGCTGGTGCTGCAGGACCCGATGAAGATGGGTTACTTGGCGGTCAAAGTCCTGCTGGACCATATCCAGGGCCGGCCGGTGGAAAAAAGAATCGATACCGGAGTCACCGTGGCCACTCCTGAGAACATGAACCAGCCGGAAATCAGGAATCTGCTGGAACCCGACTTTGCCAGGTATGTCCGCTGAAGCCGGTGTCCCTGGTCGCTGGAATCAACCGATTGAAGGTCAGTTGCTGCCATGCCAGAACAATCGCTTCTGAGCTTAACAGGAATCAGCAAACGTTTTGGCCCCAACCTGGTTCTGGACTCGGTCGATTTTGACCTGAGGGCGGGAGAAGTACACGCTCTCCTGGGTGAGAACGGGGCTGGCAAGAGTACCCTGATCAAAATCCTCAGCGGGGCCTATAAGCCTGACCGTGGCCGGATGTTGATTTCCGGCGCCGAATATCGACCGACCGGGCCGCTCGACGGACGCCGCCAGGGGATAGCGGTAATTTACCAGGAACTCAACCTGGCCCCGCACCTGACCGTGGAAGAAAATATCATGCTCGGCCAGGAAGAATCACGTCTCGGACTGGTCAACCGGAACAAGAACCTGGAGAAAATCAAAAAGGTTCTGGAGTTCCTGTGCCATCCGGAAATTTCTCCGGGCATTCCCGTCAGGAAGTTGTCGGTAGGGGCCAGGCAGGTGGTGGAAATTGCCCGGGCCCTGGCCAGCCAGGCCAGGATCCTGGTGATGGATGAGCCGACCAGTTCCCTGTCCCAGGAAGATACCAGGCGCCTGTTCGAGATCATCCGAAAACTCCGGGCCGAGGGCGTGGGCATAATCTACATCAGCCATTTCCTGGAAGAGGTCCTGGAGATTGCCGACCGCTTTACGGTTCTGCGGGATGGCAAGGTGGCCGGCCGTGGCCTGATCCAGGAAACTTCGGTGGAAGAACTCATCCAGCTGATGATTGGCCGGAGAATTTCGGAGCTCTTCCCGCGGCTGCCTCATCAACCGGGAGAAGTGGTCCTGCGTTGCTCCGGACTAAGGAGCGTCAGGATGAGCCGACCGGTCGACCTCGAGCTCCGGCGCGGGGAAATCCTGGGCGTGGCCGGCCTGGTGGGAGCCGGCCGGACTGAATTCTTAAGGGCCCTGTTCGGCCTGGACCGGCTGGAGGAGGGACTGGTAATGGTTGCCGGACAGAAATTCCGGCCTTCCCACACTGCGGTCAGCATCGAGTGTGGCCTGGGCATGCTGAGTGAAGACCGGCAGGTGGAGGGTCTGGCTGTCAGGATGAGCCTGGCCGATAACCTGACCCTGAGCCGGTTGAAGCCCTACCTGCGAGCCGGATTCCTCAACGGCCGGAAGCAAAAAGCGGCGGCTTCTGAGTGGATGGACCGGGTTAACATCAAGGCCCGTTCCCCGGAACAGAAGCTCTGGACTCTATCAGGCGGGAACCAGCAGAAAGTGGCCCTGGCCAGGTTGCTTCACCAGGAAGCTGAAGTCTTCTTGCTGGATGAGCCCACCCGGGGAATTGATGTCATGAGTAAGGCCCAGATATATGAGCTGATGGGACGGCTGGCTGCCGATAACAAGGCAGTCATCTTTGTCAGCTCCTACCTGCCGGAATTGCTGGGCGTGGCCGACCGGATTGCCGTTTTCCACCGTGGACAGCTGGTGGAGGTCCGTCCGGCCGCAGACTGGACCGAAGCCGGCCTGATGAAGGCAGCCATCACCGGCCGGGAAAGCGACCCGGTCGTTTCAGGAGAAAGACCTTGAAAATCACAGGCAGCGCTTTGAAGAAGATTGCTGGACTGGCCGGGCCGTTCGTTGGCCTGATACTGGTTATAACCATATTTTCTTTTATGCCAGAAGTCTCGGACCGTTTCCTGAACCTGGCCAATATCAAGAGCGTGGCCACCCAGTCGGTGATTGTGGCCCTGTGCGCCCTGGGCATGACCCTGATCATAGTCAGCGGCGGGATTGACCTGTCGGCGGCCTCCAACCTGGCTTTGAGTTGTGTTCTGGTGGCTTATGCCATCAACCTGGGGATGCCGCCCCTCCTGGCGGCTCTGGTCGGGGTGGCGGCCGGGGGCACAGTGGGCCTTCTTAACGGCTTTTTGATCACCAGGCTGAGGCTGGTGCCGTTTATCGTCACCCTGGGCATGATGGGCATTGCCCGCGGCCTGGCCAAATGGGTAGCTAAAAACCAGAAAATTGACGCCCCGTTGAGCTGGCTCAACGAGCTCATGGTCAGAAGCCCGAGGCCATCCTGGCTGCTGGTTTCTCCCGGGATCTGGTTGATGATTCTATTTTCGCTGGTCATGGCCGTTCTGCTGAGGAAGACGGTTTTTGGCCGTCATGCTCTGGCCATAGGTTCCAACGAGCTTACGGCCAGGCTGTGCGGGGTCAGGACCGACCGGGTTAAAGTTGCGGTCTATACCATTTCCGGGCTGCTCTGCGGTCTGGCCGGGGTGATGGAGTTTTCCCGGTTGACGGTGGGCGACCCGACTGTGGCCATGGGCCTGGAGCTGGATATTATCGCGGCCGTGGTCATAGGCGGGGGAAGCCTCAGCGGAGGTGAGGGCAGCATCCTGGGGACCCTGGTCGGGGTATTCATCATGGCCTTTCTCCGAAACGGCTGCACCATGATGGGTTGGCCCAACTATTTCCAGGAAATAATCATCGGAGCCATAATCATCGCCGCCGTTACCCTGGACCGGCTGCGCCACCGGCAGGAATAACTTTCCCAAGAATTCTCTTTTCGCCTTGTCTAATATTGATGAATGAGGCCAAAGAGAATTGCTTCAGGAGGAAATAAAATGAGAAGCAAGGAGCTAGCTATCCTTTTGATGGTTATCCTGGCCGGCTCACTGCTGGCGGCCGGCCTTCATGCCCAGCCGATGTTCGGCCGGAGGATGATGGGACACGGTGGGGGTGCCGGTTATCAGCTATTAAAGGACGCCCTCCAGCTCACTCCCGAACAGGAGAAGAAGCTGGAAGAATTCAGGAAGGCCCGTCTGGAGGAGGCCAGGGCTCACCGAGAGAAGATGGCCAGGCTTCGTGATGAATTCAGAAAGCTTGTGGAAGACCCCAAAGCAGATGAGAAAAAAATAGACAGCCTGATAGACGAAATGTCAAAGCTCAGAGCGGAGAGGATGAAGGCCATGTTCAGGAACAGGAAGGAGTGGGAAAAAATCCTGACTCCTGAACAGCTTCAAAAACTGGAAGAATACAGAAAGGACTTCAGGCTGCGCCGGGACCTGCTGATGGGGCCAAGAGGCAGGATGGGTGCCAGGGCCATGATGCTGATGCGCCATAGAAGGCCACTGGGCTGGTGGTGGTAAGCTGAGACTTGCCCTGTCCGGTTATCAAAAGAGTTATTGGGCTGCCGGGACGGCAGCCCTTTTATTTTTACAAATGATATTTCTTCTTTCTTAAAAATCTGGCCATCCCGTCTTCTCAACGGGTATAAATCGCGAGCAGGAGTTTTTTCTTTAATCGGGGGGCTTATGATTGTTTAGCCTTTATGGAGGAAAAGAAAACGGGTTTTCATGTGGCATAAATCCATTTTCTTATTGCTCACCCCGGCTCCCTTTTAAGCTTCAGGTTATCTTCTATATTTTTACTCTGACCTGAATCCACAGCCAGGCCGGGCAGCCAGCGGAACAAATGTTCCTGCGGGAGTTTTCTGTCCTGTTTTAAGGACAGGATAAGGCCTGGCGGGACATTTTCTCCCCTGGTTCTATCTGATAAAGCTGGCACAATTATTGCATTTTAATGGGGTGAAAGGAGAAGAAGATGAGAAGAGGAGTTTTAATCGGGACGGTGATCCTGGGTCTTTTCTTCTTCTCGGGTACGGCAGTGGCTGACGAATCTTACTACGCCGGCTCGTTTGCCCGGTTGACTTATGTTCAGGGTGATGTCCGGGTAGACAGGGGACAGGAACTGGGAATCGAGTCGGGCGAGGTTAATTTCGTCCTGACTGCCGGGGATAAATTGATGACCGAAGATGGACTGGTTGAGGTCAGTTTCGGTCGCGATAACTATCTTCGTGCTGATAGATATTCATTGGTAGAAATGGTCAGGCTGCCTGAGTCCGGTTATGAGGATATTTCTCTCCACCTGTACCAGGGCAAGTTCTATCTGAGAGTCAGCCAGCTGGCCAGGGAAAAAGGTTTCGGTCTGCATACTCCGGATGCTTCTTTTTATGTTCTGGAGGAAGGACTTTACCGCTTTGAGGTGGACGAGGAGGGACGGACTGAAGCTGCGGTCGTGGAAGGAGCGCTGGAAGTAGCCGGGCAGGAGGAGTCGCTTATCCTGAACCGCGGCGATTCGGTGGTGGCTGAAGAAGGTTACCTCAGGGAATCCGGTCGTTACCGTTTTCCTGATGATGATTTTGAGGACTGGAACAACAGGCGGGAAGAGCTGCTGGCCAGAGCCAGCTACGGCGCCAGTTCTTATCTTCCGGAAGAAATAAGAGAATACGAACCAGAGCTGGCTGCCTACGGCCGCTGGGTCTATGAGCATCCCTACGGCTATGTTTGGGTTCCAGTAGTGACTTATGTGGACTGGCGGCCCTATCTTTACGGCCGCTGGGTCTGGTATCCGCGGATTGGCTGGACCTGGATTTCGGCTGAGCCCTGGGGCTGGGCAGTCTATCACTACGGCCGCTGGCACTGGCGCCTGGGTCTTGGCTGGTACTGGATTCCGACCGTCCACTGGGGCCCGGCCTGGGTTCACTGGTACTGGGATTCTGAAATTGTAGCCTGGTGTCCGCTTAGCTACTGGAACAGGCCGGTGGTAATAATCAATAACCATTTCTATGATCGCTATCAGGACCAGTATGTCCCGGTACATTCCCGGGCCTTGGTGATGGTCAGAAAACACCAGCTGCAGGCTCCTCATCATTCCAGAGACCTGATCCGGCCTGAAGCCCTGAGGGGTGTGGAGAGGATTCGACTGGAAGCCCGCCAGCCGCAAATCCGGCCGGTGGTCAGCAATACCCTGCGTTCTCCAGGTCTTAAACCCCGGTCCTCCATTATCAGGGAAATAAATCCTGCCGGTCTGAAACGGATTTCTGGCTCTCAGCTTCGCTCGGGAGAAAGGCCCGGTTCGGGCGGCAGACTGGCTGGTCGTGCTTCTTCCGGCCAGTTGAGGCCGGCCACCCCGGCCGACAACGGGCAGATGGAGAAGGCCAGGTCCATCAGGCAGTTTGGCCCCTCCTCCGGTGCCTACTCAAGCAGATCCCGGTTAAACCCGGAGCGAGACCGCCCCGATGTTTCTGATGATAGGCTGCGCCCGGGAACCGGCCGGGATGAAGATTCCTCCCGGCTGAGGATTGATAACAGCCGCCTGCATCCCGTTACCGGAACGAATCCTTCCAGACAGGCTCAGTCTGATGAAGATTCCAGGTTGCGGACCGGGACAGGCCCTGGACAGTCCGCAGTCAGGGGAAATGGGGGGCCATTGAGGAGGTCAGCGGAGCCGGGGTCCGGAACCGTGAAGGAAAGGCCGGCCACCTCTATCCGGACTGATGACAGAGAAAGACAGTCCAGCATCAGAGAGAAGAACAACCAGCCCCGGTCCATGAGTTTTTCTTCCAGGCCGGCCCAGCCGGTCCGCAGCTCTAGGCCGTCTTCTTCTATCTTCAGGAGTTCTGGAGTAAGAGAGGACAACCCGGGTCGAGAAAGAAAATCATCCTATAACCTGCCTTCTTTATCCCGCCCCTATGGCCAGTCTTCGCTCCGGGATGATAGCAGAGGCCAGGAGCGTCCGGCCGTGGTTTCCACGCCCGGAAGGACTCACTCCCGACTTTCCGAAAGCCAATCCTCTTCCGGCTCCAGTTCTCGTTCCGGACAGTCCATCAGGAAAAAGAACGGCTGAGCTCCGGGCGGAAATTTTTTCTTTACTTTTATCAAAATCAGTGGTATAAAGAATCCTTCCTGTTTCCGCTCCGGCGGACGGGCAGAAAGATACCAGTGGTTCTTTAAGTCTGAAATAAAGAAATGGAGGTATAGGAGATGGCTTTCCGGAAAAATGGACTTCTGTCATTCATGGTTACCGTCAGCGTAATAATCCTCGCCTCGGCAGTGGCCTTCGGCCAGACAGCCCAGCCCCAGAGTAAGGATTACGAGGGCGTGGTTAAAGTGGCTGTCGGACATTATCTTTATATCCCCCAGGCCCAGGGACTTGACATTTTCGTAGCTGGCACCATCCAGGGCGGGCTGGAAAATCTGGTGGGCAAGGAAGTCAGGGTTAAGGCCAGTCCCATAGCTGATAAACCCAACCTGATTCTGGCCGAATCGATCGAAATTAAAGAGGGCACGATGTACACCAGTGTCTACACCAGGTCGGCCGAACCAGATTTTGCTGGCTATCTTAATCCTCATGACCGCGAAGCCTATGTGGCCCTGAATATTACCAACATAAATAAACCCGAAGAGTGGGAAGGTAAGAACAAGGTAAAAGTCTACGGGAAGCTTCAGACTTCCAAAGTAAAAGAGGGTGCCCAGGAAAAGGAAGTAACCCACATCGTGTTGACAGACAGGAAAGGCAAAGAGATTGGCCGGGTCATAGTTAACGGGATATCTGAATACGCCAATTTCTACCTGAAGAAACTCAGGCTGTTTGACAAGTTCTGGTTCTACCTGGATGTAACCGGCCAGGTGGATAAGAGAGTCCGGGCCAAGACCAGGGAACTCTTTTCTGGCAACGTTATTTTCTGCGGGCTCTATTAATCGATTTAAGAACTCCAATAGATTCAGAATAGGACAGGGGAGCGAGAAGCTCCCCTTTTTATTTTTAAATTTATTGGGCCCTTTTGCCGCTTCAGATATTCCTGGTTATTTCTCCCAGCCTGAAGATGGTTTCCACCGGGCGGCCCTTGAACCTGAGATGCATAATCTCGCGTCCCTTTTCTTTCAGGGCGGCGAAATCGGCCAGGGCCTGGGCCTGGAAAAGCTGCCGGAACGAAGCGGTTAGGGCGGGGGACCCGGGCAGCGAAGGTATGGCCAGGTCAACCGGGTCATCGTTGAGCAAACCCAGAAATTTCCCCCGGCCGCCATCCCCCTTGAAGAGCTGGCCGGTGGAGTGCAGGTAGGCTGGTCCATAGTTCCAGACACATGGCAGTCGGAATTTTTCTGATAATTGCCGGGCCAGATTGTCCAGGGCCACGTCCAGGTTATCTTCGGGAGACAGAAAACAGAGCAGAGCCAGGTACTCTGGCCGGCGATGGCTTTCTTCGAAAAATGACTTAAGCTGCTGGGCCAGGTGGGCTTCGCCGTCAGAGGTCAGGCTGCTGTCTGGAGAGGTTGGGCTGCCGGTGGCCAGTAGCTCCCGGGTCTTTTTTTTGGTCAATTCAACGTCTGGCTGGTCGAAGGGATTGAGGCCCAGGAAATGGCCGGCCACGGCGGTAGCTAATTCCCAGAGATAGAAGTGAGCAGCCAGCTCTTCTACGTTAATTGAAATGTGGATTATGGGCCAGCCGGATTTCTTCAGCTTTTCCAGTCTTTCCTGCCAGAAAAAGTCGGGCCTGGACTCTGGCTCGTAGAACACGAACAATCTATCCTGGCCATAACTTTCTTCTGCTACCGGTAAATTTTCCAGGACCGGCAATATGCCTTTCCCTTCCTTGCCCGTGCTTTCGGCTATGAGTTGTTCCAGCCATCGTCCGAGGCTTCTTAACTGGGCGGGGAGAAGAAGGGTGAGTTTATCCCGGCCGGCTCTGGCCATGACCCCAAGAAGACTACCCAGAATGAGCCCGGGATGAGGGCTTTCTTCCCGGGTGAGCAGGCGGTAACTGTTTGAAGCGGGCTCCAGGAATTTTTCCAGGTCCACTCCTAGCAGGACAGCCGGGAAAAGCCCGAAGGGTGATAGAGCTGAGAAACGTCCGCCAACATCAGGGAAGCCATTTACGGTAAGGCTGAAGCCCAGCTGCTTGGCCAGATTTTCGAGCGGGGTTCCCGGGTCAGTTATGGCCACGAAATTTTTCCCGGCTCCCGGGCCGTGAATTTCCTGCTGCCTATGGTAAAAGTAGTTCAGCAAGCTCAGGGTTTCGGACGTGGTTCCGCTCTTGGATGATATCAGGAACAACGGCCTGGAGCTTCTGTCTTCGGCGACCTGGGCAACCTGCCTGACCGCAGCCGGGCAGGTGGAATCAAGCATCAGCAACCTGGGCCAGCCCTGAACCTGGCCAATGATTCTGCTTATGGCTTCGGGAGCCAGGCTGGAGCCGCCCATGCCCAGCAGAACCAGCAGGTTGATTCCAGCCTGTCTGACTTTTTCAGCCTGGCGCCGGTAATCCTGGAGCAAGGGGGCCATCCTCTGCGGGCTGTCCAGCCAACCCAGCCGGCTGCTGATTTCCAGGTCTTTCTCTTTCCAGAGAGTGTGGTCTTTTTGAAGCAGCCGCCTGGTAAAATCGATTCTCCGCAGTCCATCCAGGGCAGCGTTTAATTCTTTTTGCCACCCGTCGAGATTATATGTGATTAGCTTCATGCTGATAATTATACTACACAACCCCCTGGCAGGCGGCAGCAAAAGTGCTTGATTTTTATTCGTCAAAATTATATCTAATCAGCCAGGTATTGACTTCAAGGAGAACAGGAACAACGTCATGTACAGAAAACCATTATTGGTATTGTTGGCGGTTCTGATGGGGGTCCTCTCCGGGATCCTGGTGGCCCAGGAAAAACAGGCAGTAAAACCTGAAAGCCTGGTTGGAAACTGGGAACTAACCGTAGAGGCCGGAGAAATGGTCATCACTCTTAAGCTGACTTTGACCCTGGAGAACGGGGTCCTGTCCGGGAAGGTTTCAGATTCATACGGAACTTTTTCCGATGTGCCGGTAACTGAAGCGAAAGTCGAGAATAGTGTCCTGAGCTTCAACCTGACCGTGCCTTCGCCACCGGATGGACTGACCCGGGCCTGGACCTTTGAGCTGCAGGCGGGCGGCGAAGAGCTGGGCGGCATCGTTTACAATAACGACATCCAGGTTTCGGTGCCGGTCAGGGGCAAAAAGATTACAGGCTGATTACCGGTCATCATGGCCGGGACCTGTGGATTGTTCTGTTTATGTTTTCTGCCCTGATTTCCATTGAGCGGGACTGCCTGTATTTTTTGGCCGGTCGGCAGCCCGGCAACTCAGTCCAGAAGCCAGGCTGCTGGCCGGAGTGAGGGGAAATCGTCTTCTTTAAGGGCTCAGGTCTTAAAAGTTTTCCCCCGGACCGATCATCCATTGACCGAGAAGGGCAGGCCGATGAATGGGATTATAATCGACACAATTCCCTGCCAATTTCCCTGTTGATGGACCCCTTTATTATCTTTGGGTCGAGGCCTGGGGCTCGAGCCTGTCCAGGCGGCTTAAATCGGGATGTTTCAGGTGCCAGCCGGTAGCCTGCTGGTAAGCTCTGGCCAGACGCAGGGCCTTTCCCTCTTCAAAAAGGTTGCCGATGAAAGAAATGCTAACCGGGTGACCGCCATCATCAAAACCGCAAGGAACTACCACCGCTGGATGCCCGGTGAGATTGGTCAGGAGCAGGTTTGGTCCGGCCGAGGGAGTTACATAGACATCAATATCTTTAAGTATCCTGGCCATGTCCTCAATGAGCAGGGTCCGGATGCGGTTGGCCTGGATGTACTCGACTGCCGGTATGAACCGGGCCTGGCGGAAGACATTGGGCCAGGCATTTTGCCCCTGCCTGACCATAAGCTCGTCCAGGTCATTCCTGGTCAGTTCATCAAAGGCGGCCGCGGCCTCGGCATTCAAGATAAAACTAATGATGTTGGGGTCAATCGAGGGGAGTCTAATTTCAACCAGTTCTAGTCCCATTGATTTCAGGACATCCAGGACCGCCAGGTATTTTTCCTTGTTGTTTCTGGCCCGGTCGAAAGCTTCCTTAAGGTAGCCGATCCTGATCTTTTTGAGGTCCAGGCGGCTGTCATATGAAAAAGGCAGGTCATAGACCGTTCGGTCCTTTCCGTCCGGCCCAACGAGGTACTTGAAGATGAGAGCCAGGTCGTCGACACTCCTGGCTATCGGTCCAATTTTATCCATGCTCCAGCTGAGGGCCATGGCCCCGTAGCGGCTGACCCGGCCGAAGGTCGGACGCAGGCCAGAGGTTCCACAGCGGGTCGATGGGGAAACGATGGAGCCCCAGGTTTCTGTGCCTATGGCGAAGGCCACCAGGCCAGCGGCCGTGGCCGAAGCCGAACCAGCCGAAGACCCGCTCGAACCCTGTTCCGGGTCCCAGGGATTCAGGGTCTGCCCGCCAAACCAGACATCTCCCCAGGCTAGCTCTCCCATGCTCAGCTTGGCTACCAGCACCGCTCCGGCTTCGGTTAATTTTTCATACACCGTGGCCTCTGCGTCCAGTTGCTGGTCCTTGAAGATCGGGGAACCCCAGGTAGTGGGATAACCCCGGGTGGCGAACAGGTCCTTGAGACCGTAGGGAATGCCGTGGAGGGGACCACGGTAGATTCCAGCAGCCAGTTCGCGGTCAGCCCGGGCTGCCTGCTGCAGGGCCAGGTCCTCGGTCAGAGTGACCACGCAGCGCAGCTTCGGTCCGTATTTTTTGAGCCTCTGCAGGTAAAGCCGGGTCAGGAACTCGGAGCCTATTCTCCTGTGCTTTATCAGCCAGGCCAGGTCGGTGACCGGGTAAAAAGCCAGGTCTTCCAGGTTATCGGGCAGCTGGACTTCGGCAGGTTCTTCCGGGATGAAATCCGTATCTTTCAGGAACCGTGAGAAATCAAAACCTTGGGGCAGGGGATTGAAAACCAGGGCTGGAGCCACCGAATTTTCCAGAGAAACTTCCCGCATTTCCCCGTAGTTTTTCAGGTTAGTTTCCAGGTCTCCGAGCATCATCTTCTTTTCTTTGTGGCTGAATTTCAGCCCGGATATCTTGGAAGCGGCCGAAACATCCTGGGTGGTTATGGACCGGCTCTTAAAGTGATAAAGAGAAAAGGCCCCTGCCAAGACCAGAATAATACACAGTATGATGCCCAGGGCAACCAAGTTGACCTTTCCAGGAAATGAATTCTTTTTCATCGACCTCTCCTTTTTAATATGAGCTATTAAACTCTAAACCCGCGCTGGCGGTCAATACGGAAAAGGGTGAAAAAGCTTCCTTGACTTATTCCCGGCCTTGTTATATTTTGCTTGCTACTATAATTTTTTTAGAGAGATGCGCCTTGGACGAACAGAAGGCAAAGGGATTGTTTAACCCGGCTACCAAAGTCTACCGTTTTCTGATGCTGGCTTTTATCGCCTCGCTGTCTTTCGGCAGTTATTTTGCTTACGACATCGTTTCGGCCATCGCCCCCTCGCTGATCGAAGAACTCCGGGCGGCCCGGTCAACCGTGGGGACCTTTTTTACCATGTACAGCCTGGCCGCCATCCTGGCCGTGCTGCTGGGTGGCCTGCTGGTCGATAAGCTTGGTACCCGGAAGGCCAGCCTGCTTTTTTCTTGCCTGGTTTTTATCGGAGCCTTCCTGGTCTGGAAAGCCAGGAGCATTCCGGTCTTCTTTCTGGGCCGGTTTATCTTCGGGGCAGGTTCCGAGCCGCTGATAGTGGCCCAGAGCGCCATGCTGGCCCGCTGGTTCCGGAGCAAAGAACTGGCCTTTTCTTTCGGAGCTACCCTCACCGTCAGCCGCCTGGGTTCGCTTTTTGCCTTTAATACTGGAGAGCTGATAGCCAGGTACTTCGGGAGTTTCCGCTACGCCCTGCTGGCCGCGGTCCTGGCCTGTGCCGTGTCTGTGCTGGGCAACCTGTTCTACATCATCCTGGACCGGCGCGGAGAGAAGGTGCTCGACCTGAAAAAAGAAGCGGATACCGAAAAAATAAATCTGCGGGATGTCAAGGAATTCAAGCCGACTTTCTGGTACATAACGGCTCTGTGTTTCACCTTTTATTCAGCCATTTTTCCCTTTACCGCCCTCAGCACCGACTTCTTTGTGGATAAATGGGGAATAGCCAGGGCGGCTGAATCTTCGGGAGGGTTCCTGGCCCAGGTCTTCAATAATTTCCTGCATATGTTCAGCACAGCCGGGGGCATAAGCTCCATAATCATTTTTGCCTCCATGGTCTTTGCCCCGTTTGCCGGAAGCCTGGTTGACCGCATCGGGCGGCGGGCGACTTTGATGATTTTTGGTTCCTTGATTCTCATCCCCTGCCACCTGCTGATGGGCCTGACCAGGATTTACCCGGCCTACCCGATGGTTTTCCTGGGAATTGCCTTTGTCCTGGTGCCGGCGGCTATGTGGCCTTCGGTGCCGATGGTGGTCAGGGAAGCCCGGACCGGTACCGCCTTCGGCCTGATGACGGCCATCCAGAATATCGGGCTCGGCCTGTTCCCCTTGATCAACGGTTTCCTGCGTGATAAGACCCATTCCTATACGGCCTCGTCCATCATGTTTGCCAGCCTGGGAATGGTCGGCCTGGTCTTTGCCCTCTTGCTCAAGAGGGCCGATGGGCGGGAGAATAACATACTGGAAAAGACTGTCCGGAAATCCTGAGCGCAGGCCAGCGGCTGAAGTCCGGTTCTGTTTTCTGGCGTTAGTTTTTACGTTTATTAATAGTTGGCCACCATTGGAGTACTTTTAAGATTTTCCCCATGGTCGTGAGTTGTTAACAGGAAGAGGTCCGGAAATCGTTCTCCTGGCCGACCTCATTCTGTCCTTGATTCTATCAGCTTAACCCAGACTTTCCTGCTCCTGGGGCCGTCAAACTCGCACAGAAAAATACCCTGCCAGGTACCGAGTAGCAACTCCCCGTTCTCAACCATAACCATAAGTGAGCTTCCCATGAGAGAAGCCTTGATGTGGGCCGGGGAATTGCCCTCGCCGTGGGCATAGGGCAGGGTATCGGGGACGATTTTTCTCAGGGTGGTCAGGATGTCCGCCTGGACATCGGGGTCGGCCTGCTCGTTGATGGTCAGGCCGCAGGTGGTATGAGGACAGAAAATAATAACCAGTCCCGACTTGAGGCCGGATTCCCGGACCAGAGCCTGGATCTTCCCTGTTATGTTCAGGAATTCTTCTTTCCTGGAGGTTTCAAGTCTCAGGTGACGCATTTTTTCCCCCTGAAAAAAATTTATTAAAAAAAGTCGATTTTTCTACTTGACAAAGCATTTTGATTGTATTTATATATATTGCCGAAAGCACAAGATTTAGTATCCAGGAGCCATGAACAGCACTAAATATTGTTTTTTCAGGTCTTTTTCTTGCCTGGGAAATAATAGCATAAAAGAGGCCCCTGGGGTTAGCCAAGAATTCAAAAAATTTTAGGTTTATAGGGAGGAAGGGATGGTCAAGACCAGCAAAATAACCCGCATTAAAAAGAGAGATGGAGCCATCGTTGATTTTACCCAGGACAAAATAACCAACGCTATCTACAAGGCCATGCAATCCCAGGGAATTGACGACCTGATGGAAGCCCAGCATGTCTCGGACATAGTGGTATTCGTCCTGGAAGAAAAATTCGGCGGTTACACCATTCCCTCGGTGGAACAGATCCAGGATATTGTGGAAATGGTGCTGATGAAGCAGGGCTACCATGAGGTGGCCAAGGCTTACATCCTTTACCGGGAGAAACACAAGGCCATCCGTGAAGCCAAGGAAACCGGTATAAACCTGGAAAGGCTGATTAAGGATTACATCAATGACCACGACTGGAAAGTCAGGGAAAATAGCAATGAGGGCGTGGTCAGCTTTTCCGGACTGAACGCCAGGATTTCCGGCGAGGTTCTATCCAACTTTGCCCTGAACAACCTCTATTCCGAGAGAATCAAGAAGGCCCATCTGGAGGGTGATTTTCATATTCATGACCTTTCCTATCCCATTGTTGGCTACTGTGCCGGCTGGTCGATGGAAAACCTGCTGAGGAAGGGTTTCGGTCACGTCCCCAACCAGGTCCATTCCCACCCAGCCAAACACCTGGAGACGGCCACCCTGCACATGGTGAATTACATCGGCACCATGCAGGCCGAGTTTGCCGGAGCCCAGGCCTTCTCCAGCGTTGACACCTTCCTGGCCCCGTTTGTCAGGGCCGACGGGCTGAGCTACGACCGGGTCAAGCAGGACATCCAGAAGCTCATATTTGGTCTTAACGTTCCCTGCCGCTGGGGCTGGCAGACGCCTTTCTCCAACCTGACCTTTGACTGGACGGTGCCCGAGGACTTGAAGAACAAAAAGGTGATCGTTGGCGGAGAAGAACTCGATTCCTGCTACGGCGACTACCAGGAAGAAATGGACATGATCAACCGGGCCTTCCTGGAATTGATGATTGAGGGCGACCTGAAGGGACGGGTTTTTACCTTTCCCATTCCCACTTACAACATTACCAAGGACTTTGACTGGGACCATCCCAATGCCAGGCTACTGTTTGAAGCTACGGCCAAGTACGGCATTCCCTATTTCCAGAATTATCTCGGAACCAACCTCAACCCCGGCGACATCCGGGCCATGTGCTGCCGGTTGAACCTGGATATGCGGGAGCTGAAACACCGTCCCGGCAACATGTGGGGAGCTGGCGACCAGACCGGCTCCATCGGGGTGGTCACCATCAACCTCAATCGCATCGGTTACGAAGCCCAGAGCAAGCAGGAGTTTTTCGACAGGCTCAGGGAGATGATGGTTCTGGCCAAGGAATCGCTGGAGACCAAGAGGGAAGTGATCAATAACATGCTGGAACGAGGTTTGATGCCCTATACCAAGGTCTATCTCGGCCACTTTGAGAACCATTTCTCGACCATCGGCCTCTGCGGCATGCATGAAGCCTGCATGAATTTCCTGCACAAGGGCATAGGTACGCCGGAAGGGAAGGAATTCACCATCGAAACCCTCAACTTCATGCGCGAGGTGCTGAAGGACTTCCAGGAAGAGACCGGGCATCTCTACAACCTGGAGGCTTCCCCGGCCGAGTCTACCTCCTACCGCCTGGCCCGGCTGGACCGCCAGAAATACAAAAACATCTACACCTCGGGAACGGAAAAGCATCCCTACCTCACCAACTCCACCCAGCTCAACGTCGACGCCACTCGCGATATTTTCGAAGCACTGAAGCACCAGGAGGATATCCAGCCGCTTTACACCGGCGGGACTATCTTCCATGCTTTTCTGCCCGAAGCCATAGACTGGAAGACCTGCCGCAAGCTGGTTCAGAAGATTGCCGAGACCAGGATGCCCTATTACAGCATCACCCCGACCTTCAGCGTCTGCGACAACCACGGTTATATCAAGGGGCAGCACCCGACCTGTCCCGAGTGTGGCTCGGAAACTGAAGTATTTTCCAGGATAGTAGGTTACCTCCGCCCGGTCAGGACCTGGAATGACGGCAAACAACAGGAGTTCAGCGACCGGGTTACTTATTCCAAGCTGGACTGACAGGTAATTTGCTTTAATAACTAGGCGAGGAGAGGCAAAGGATGGATTATCTGGTTTTTACCCTCCCCGGATGTACCAAGTGCGATAAGATTAAAGACCTGCTGAAAGCCAGGGGCTTGCCAGCGGTCGAGTACGACGTCAGCACCAAGGATGGTCGCAACAAGATCCGGGAATATATCAAAATGTTGCGCCGGGACAGTTCTGGCTGCGTCATCATACCCACCTTGATCATCGAAGACAACGGCCAGGCCACGGCCGTGCTCAACTCGGCTGAGGAGCTGGACCTTTGGTTGAAATCAAGGGTTTAGAGAAATTTGCCTCCCGGGATTTTCCGGGACACATCTCGTCCACCGTGTTTGTCGGGGGCTGCAATTTTCGCTGCCCCTTCTGTCATAATGCCGACCTGGTGCTCAACCCGGGCCGGTTGCCATCGCTCGATCTCAACCTTTTTCTTGGCTACCTTGATTCCCGACGGGGCTGGCTGGACGGTCTGTGCCTGAGCGGCGGGGAGCCGTTGCTGCACGAGGATATCGAAGTCCTGGCCAGGGTGATCAAGGACCGGGGTTTTTTGGTCAAGGTTGATACCAACGGTTCTTTTCCCGAAAGACTGGAATACCTGATAAGCCAGAAGCTGGTTGACTGGCTGGCCATGGACATCAAGGCACCCCTTGGCCGGTATCCCGAAGTGGTCAGGGCCGAAATTGACCCCGGCCAGATTGAACGAAGTGTAGAGCTCATTCGGGGCTCCGGACTGCCCTATATTTTTCGAACAACTGTTGTTCCCGGCTTACTGGACAGGTCTGACCTGCTGGAAATTGCGGTCTGGCTGAGAGGTTCCAGGTGTTTCCAGCTCCAGCAGTTTGTTCCGCAGAACACGGTGGACCGGGCCTACTTAAAAATTGAGCCCTACCCGGCCGAGAAGCTCCGGCTCTGGGCCGATGAGCTAAAACCCTATTTTGAAGAAGTCCTGGTGGAAGGAGTTTAAGAGATGAAGGTACTGATCAAGAAAATCTCGCCCGAGGCCAGGACTCCGGTCTACGGGCACCAGGGAGATGCCGGCTTTGACCTCTTTTCCTGCGTCCAGATGACCATCAACCCGGGTGAGACGGCGGCCGTGCCCACCGGGCTGCAGATGGCCATTCCCGCCGGTTATGTTGGTCTCATCTGGGACAAGAGCGGAATTGCCCTGGGCGGGATTCACCGGCTGGCCGGGGTGGTGGATGCCGGCTACCGGGGAGAGGTCAGGGTGGTACTGACCAACCTGGGCAAGCATCCTTTTGTCATAAATAGCGGGATGAAAATTGCCCAGATGCTCATCCAGCCGGTGCAGACGGTGGATATAGTCGAGGTTGATTCGCTCGACCGGACCAGCCGGGGCGAGGGCGGGTTTGGTTCAACCGGCCTGTATTGACCCAACCTGTAATAGTTTTCCAGTTCGGTTTCCTGAAAAGTATTGATCGATTAGAGAACGTGTTGCTTTTTTCGAGCTCGCCTCATAAATCTGACCGCGGCCCGGCTTAAAGTGGGCATTTATTGGGCTCCGAGCCTGATTTTAGGCCGGCTCACATTTCTTACTGGTATTTCCCCATTATGTAATTCTGGAGATGCTCGATAGTAATCTTCTGGCTGGTGATGACTGACTTGACCACGTCGCCAATGGAGATAACC
Source organism: Candidatus Saccharicenans sp. (assembly GCA_026414545.1). Lineage (GTDB taxonomy): Bacteria > Acidobacteriota > Aminicenantia > Aminicenantales > Saccharicenantaceae > Saccharicenans. The sequence continues at coordinate 12,475 of JAOAIU010000067.1, read as the reverse complement.
CCGACCAGCTTTTTTTCCTGGATGACCGGCAGGTGACGGATTCTCTTTTCGGTCATCAGGGCCATGCATTCTTCGGCCGTGCATTCCGGATTGACAAAGTAAATCTGGGTGGTCATGATTTCCCTGACCGGCGTCTCCAGCGAAGATTTTCCTTTCAAGACTACCTTGCGGGCGTAATCTCGCTCTGAGATGACCCCCACCACCTGGCCGCCTTCCACCACGATCAGGGCGCCGATCTCTTTATCGGCCATGATTTTCAGGGCTTCGTAGACGGTGTCATCCGGCGAAACAGTCCAGACCTGGTGCCCTTTTTCCTCGAGCATTTGCTTAACCGTGATCATTCTCCCTCCTTGAAAAAAACCCGGCTTCCGATTGCAGGAGCCCGGCGCTATCTATATAGTAGAATCCACTCCAGGTGTCAAATCAGTTTTCAGTCAAAGTAACCGGTCAGGTCGTCGCGGTTCAGCTTCTGTTCCACGGCCACCCTGGCCACGGCCCTGGCCACGTTGCGATGCAAACCCCGGTCCAGGGCGTTGGGCACTATTTCCCCGGGCGGGGCATAGTCAGCGATAGCCCTGGAGGCAGCCAGCAACATTTCCCGGGTGATCCGCGGCACGTTGGCATCGACCGCCCCTCGAAAGATCCCGGGGAAGCCGAGAACGTTGTTTATGACCTTGCCGTCGGCGGCATAGGCCGCCCCCGAAGCCATGGCTTCTTCCGGTTCGATTTCCGGGTTGGGATTGGATAGGGCCAGGATGATCTGATCTTTTCTGACCATATCCTTCTTGATCAGGCCGGGAACTCCGGTGGTGGCGATGACCACCTGGCATGAGGACATTATTTCCTTGAGGTCCGAAACCAGTCCGCCGGCCTGCTGCAGGCGAGCTGTGGCCTCAGGGTTGATGTCGGCCCCCTTGACGGGTCTGTCCAGGAAAAACATCAACATTCTGGACAGGGCCAGGCCGGCCGCTCCCAGGCCGACTACCCCGATGCAGCTTTTCTTCAGGTCCCGGCCGGTTACCTTCGAGATGTTCATCAAGGCGGCGGTTACCACACAGGCCGTGCCGTGCTGGTCGTCGTGCATGACCGGGATGTCTACCCGGGACTGAACCTGTTCCTCGATGTAAAAGCAGCGGGGTGCGGAAATGTCCTCAAGCTGGATGGCGCTGAAGGTCGGGGCGATGTTGACCACGGTCTCCACTATCCGGTCAGGGTCCTTGGTGTTGAGCAGAACGGGCACGGCCGAAAGACCGGTCAGCGTTTCCATCAGGCTGGCCTTGCCCTCCATCACCGGCATGGCCGCCAGCGGCCCGACATCTCCCAGACCCAGGACGGCGCTGCCGTCGGTAACGATAGCCACCAGGTGGCGAATGGCCGTGTAGCGCCTGGCCATGGCCGGGTTTTTCTTGATGAGCAGGCTGACCTCGGCCACGCCCGGGGTGTAGACTTTCCTGAGAACGCTGATGTTGTTAATCTCGTAGCGAGAGCGGACGGCTATCTTGCCGCCCTGGTGCATTTCCAGGACTTCATCCCGGACTTCCAGCAGTTCAGCCCGGGGATAAGCTCTGACTGCTTTTATCACCCGCTCCAGGTGGGCTTCGTCGTCTACAAAGATGGTGATGTCCCTGTCCATGTAGTTGGTGCCCATGTGGATGATCTTGATTTCGCCCACGTAAGCCTGTTCGGCCCCGATGGCCGAGAGCAGGCCGCCGAAGATGCCGGGTTTTTGCAGCAGGCGGCAGCGCAGGGTTCGGACTAATTTATCTTCCCACCACATGCTTTCTCTCCTTCTTACCAGTTGGGAAAACTAATTATATAACTTTTTCTCACGTGGGGGTATGGTCGGGCTCTGATTCCCTTAGATTTTTCTCGCCAGTCGTTCTCCCGAAAAGATTATGAGAAGCCTAGTCCCAAAATTGAGGTCGCTTCTACTCCGACTTCAGCTAAAGCTGGAAGGTAGCTGCGGCGGAAAAATATTTGCCTGCCCCGGGATCGGATATTGGCCGGTCAAACCAGCTGGGGTCTGGCCCGGTGATGAGAGCGGAAGAACGAGGAGCTTGACAGTTCGCCGGAGAAACTTCTATTACAGGAGTCCCTTAAATGTGAGGCCGGTCTGGCCTCCTTATCAAAGGAGAAGGCGAACCTGGCCACAACGGGCGCAGGCCGCCAGGCCCGGAACTTCGGTCCTGGAAAATACCGTCTGTAGGCACCGGGCCATGGTCATGATTTTCTGCGGCTGAAATGATAGTAGAAAATTGGAATCACCAGGAAAATGAACAGGGCCGATGCGGTCAACCCTCCCAGGGTGGCCAGGGCCAGGCTGGACCAGATCTGTCGCCGTCCGGTTTCCAGTTGTATCAACAGCATCGGCAGGAGCCCGAACACGGTGGTGGCCGTGGTCATGAACACCGGTCGGATTCTTTCCCTGGTGCCTTTGATTACCGCTTCCACCAGGCTCAATCCGGAAGTTTTCCTGGTATGATTGATGTGGTCCACCAGAATGATGGCATTGTTGACCACGATCCCGGCCAGAAGGATCAGCCCGATATAAGCGGAAGAGTCGAAAGGGTAACCGGCAATGACGAAAGCCAGGAAGACCCCGGCCAGAGACAGGGGAACCGCCAGCATGACTATGAAAGGCTGGATGAATGACTCGTAGAGGGCGGCCAGGATGACAAAGATGATGGCCAGGGCGGCCAGCAGCCCGAACTTGAGCTGGGACTTTTCCTCGGTGGTCATAAAGTAGGCATATTCCATGGTGGCGGTAAAACCCGGCGGTAGGCTGAGGGCTGAAAAGATGGCTTTCCGGTAATTTTCGGCAGCCTTGTACGGTCCCTTGAATTCCCACATTACCGTCATCTGGAATTGCTGGTTTTCCCGGTAGATGGAGCCTGGTATCTCCTTTTTTTCCAGGGCCAGCAGGTCCCTGACCTGGAGCTGTTCACCGGACGGGGAGACCAGGAGCATCTCCAGCAGCCGGTTGAGCTCCTGGTTCTCGGCTTCGGGAAACTTGATTTCGATAAACCTTTCCTTGCCCTGGATGACGGCCTGGAGCTTGAGGCCAAAGGCGCCCCGGACCATGCTCTGCAACTGGTAGAAAACATAATTGGGGTCGAGGTTGTACCTGGCCAGGGCTTCTTCCTTGACCCTGAGCACGTACTCGGTTGAGGTGACATCGCCCCAGTAATACTGCCCGGTTATGGACTTAATTTCGCCAACCCGGGGATTCCTCCTGAGTCTGGTTTCCAGGTCGGCGGCGATGTCCTGCAGCTTTTTCAGGTTGTAACCGTAGATTCTTATATAGGAATCGAGGTAGCGGCCGGCGCTCATAGCGGAATAGTAACCCTGGGGATCAAAGCCATAGACGCTGATGCTGACCCCGGCAAAGTTGGTGGCCAGCCTGATGAGCTCGTCTTTGAGGATGTAGGGGTGAGCCGAGAGTTCCACTTCGGGGGGGAAGGTGATGTCCAGGAAGCCCCGTTCGCTGAAGACCTGGCTGTTGACCTGTTTCTGGCAGGGGTAAGCCAGGGCCTTTTCTTCAAATTTCCGAACGAGCTCATCGGTGACTTCGATCCTGGTTCCGGCTGGCATGGTCACCGATATGTTGAGGCGGTCCCGGGAATACCAGCGGAAGAACTCTCCGATGGCCACGTTTTTCTTAAAAATCCGGTAGCTGCCGAAGGTGATGAGCCCGATTATCAGCAGGATTTCGACCGGATGCTTCAGGCTGAAGCGGAGAACCTTTTCAAAAGCAGAGAAGACCCGGCCCCTCTGTTTTCCGGTTCGAGGATACAGGAGCCGCGGGCTGAGAGCCGGGATTAGTGAAAAAGAGACCAGAAGGGAAGTGGTTAGGGCCAGGGACATGACTATTCCCAGCGGCAGGTAGTAGATGCGCAGCCTGCCCTGAAAAAAGGGAAAACAGAAAAACACCCCGATGGTGGTGAGAGTGGAGGCCAGCACCGGCGTGATGACCTGCCGGGCTCCCTCAATGGCCGCCTCCTTCGGAGCCAGACCTGATTCCCTGAGCCGAAGGATGTTTTCAAAAACCACGATGGAATTGTCGACGAAGATTCCGAAGCCCAGGGCCAGGGCACCCAGGGTTAACATGTTCAGTGATATTTTGAAGAGGTAAATGAAATTGAATGAAATTACCGCTGAAAAAATAACCGAGGAAAGGATCAGGAGCGAGGGCGAAAGTTTCCTGATGATGATGAAAATCATAAGAAAGATGAGCAGGGTAATAACCGAGGCCAGCAGATAGAGATGGTGGAGATTGTCCAGGATTTCCTGACTCTCGTCGTCTACTACCCGGAAGGTCAGGTCAGTCGGCAGGTTCTTCTTGACCTGTTCCAGTCTGGCTTTGACCTGCCGGGCCACTTTCAGGGTATTTTTCCCCTTCTCCTTGAGAACCCGCAGCATGATGGTCGGCTGGCCGTTGATCCGGTTGAGGTGAAAAATCTCGGCGTGTTCCAGGCTGACCGTGGCCACGTCCTTTATTCTTACCGGGACCGAACCCTGGTGGCGGACGATCAATTCGCCCAGGTCCTTTATGTCGGCCGGGGCCATGGCCACCCGCAGCAGGTATTCTTCCCGGTCTTTCTGGACCCTGGCCGAGGGGTAAATCTCCAGAGCCTGGACCAGGGCCTGAACGATCAGGTAAGGATGTAGGCTCAGGTCCCTGAGCTTTTTCTGGTCCAGGGTCAGGCGGACGTTGAGGTCGGAGCCCCCGCTGACCTCCACCCTGGAGACTCCACTGATCGACCCCAGGCCGATTTCCAGCCGGTCTTTGACGATTTCCCTGAGGGTCTGTAGCGGGTAGTTGCCCGAGATGGTGTAGGTCAGGAAGGGCCTGACCCTGAAATCTTCTGGAATGTAAGGTTCAACCACCGGTTTAACGCCGTAGGGGAGTTCCGGCAGAACCCGACCGATGGCTTCTCTCAGGGCCAGGTTGGTGAATTCCAGGTTGAGCTTGGGGTCAAACTCAATGGTCAGCCGGCAGGAACCGAGGTTGCTGGTAGAGCTGATCTGGCGAATGCCCCTGACGGTCAGGACCGCTTCTTCCAGTAAGGCTGTAACCTGGGTTTGCATGACCTCGGGTGAGGCCCCTGGCCACGAGGCAGAGATATCAACCCGGGGAAATTCCTCCTGCGGGGCCAGCTCCAGAGGGATGTGAAACAGGGAATATAGGCCCAGAGCCAGCAGGGCCAGGTAGACCATCAGGGTGGCTATCGGTCGTTCTATGAAGAACCTCATCTTGGCTCAACCAAACCGGATTCAGGCTTCTTTCCTGCGTAGCCTGGTTTCCACAAATTCATAAAGAACCGGGATAAGCACCAGAGTTAGAAAGAGCGAAGAGGTCAGTCCGCCGATGACGGCGATAGCCAGCGGCCGTAGCAATTCAGCTCCCCGGCCCAGCCCCAGAGCCATGGGGACCAGACCGGCTACCGTGCTCAGGGTCGACATCATGATCGGGCGCAGGCGGGTAGCCGTGCCTTCGGTAATCGCCCGGCGCAGCGGGTGCCCCTCGCGCCGCAGCTGATTGATGTAATCTATCTCCACGATGGCATTGTTGACCACAATGCCCACCAGGACCACCACCCCGATCAGGGAGATGACGTTTAGGCTCTGCCCGGTGGCCAGCAGCAGCAGGACGGTTCCTACTAATCCCATCGGAATAGTAAACATTATCAGGAAGGGATGGAGCAGCGATTCGAACTGGGCGGCCATGATCATGTAAATCAGGACCACGGCCATCAGGAAGGCCAGCAGCAGCGAGCGGAAGCTGGTGGTCATTTCCTCCCTCTCCCCGCCGAACTGGATCCGGTACTCGGCCGGCAGGTTCATTCTCTGAATCAGGTTCTGGATGTCAGGGACCACCCGGCTGAACTTTCGGCCCCGGAGGTTGGCTGTGATGAGAATTTCCCTTTCCTGGTTTTCCCGCCTGATTTCATTAAGTCCCTCCACCAGTTGGTAGCTGACCAGCTCCCTGAGCGGGATGAGCATCTGGCCGAAGGGATAGAAAGAAGCGAGCACCCGGTCGACCGTCTTCCTGGATTCCGGTTCCAGCCAGACCCTAACGTCATATTTCTTTTCCATTTCCCGGTACTTGGTGGCCAGGGACCCCCTGACCGCCTGGACTAGGAAACTGGCCAGCTCTCCCGGTGACAGGTTGGGATACCGGGCCAGGGCTTCCCTGTTTATTTTTATCAGGAGCTGGGGCTTGCCTTTTTGCAGGTTAAGGTTGATGTCGGTCAGTCCCTCGACAGACTGCAATTTCCTAGCAAACTCCTGAGCCACCTGCCGCAGGATTTCCAGGTTCTGGCCCTTGACCTTGAGCGCGATTTCTCCTGAGGTCAGGGCCAGGAATTCACCCAGGGTGGTCTGCTCCCGGCTGACGGAAGAAGCCAGCTCCGGAAAACCGGACAGGTATTTTCTAACCCCGGCCATCAATCTGTCCAGCGCCTTGTAGTTCCTGGCTTCAACCGCCACCACCGCCGAATTGACCGAGACCTCCGGCCGGAAAGATTCGCTGCTGGAAATTATTCCCACCTGGGAAAAGACTCTCCGGCAAACCGGTTGCTGGAGCAGCCAGTTTTCCACCAGGGCCACGATTTGTTCGGTCTGCTGGAGCGAATATTCGGCCGGAGTCTTTAGGTTGATGTTGAAACTCGAGGTTCTGATGGGTGGCATCAGCTCCCGGGGCAGAACCAGACCCAGCGCCAGGATTAGAGAGAGAAGAGCTGCGGACAGGTAAAAGGTGGTTTTCTTGTGCTCCAGCGACCAGTCCAGTAGGACAGAATGGCGGTCCACGAACTTCTGGTAATTCCGGTTAAAGAACTGGAAAGTGGCCTCGAAAATGGGTTTTAGCAGCCTGGAAATCAACCTGGATATCAGGCTGAGAATCCAGCCAAGTGCCCTGACCGCCGTGCCCAGCAACCAGGATACCAGCAGGACCAGGTTGTACAGGATGAACTTGAGACCAAGCCAGGGGTAGAACCACCAGCCCCTTGCTCCGGCTTCGGTCTGAATTTTCCTGAAGCCAAGGAAATTTAAGCGGGGCAGGACTCTGTCCGGCCAGGACATCAATCTTTCGCGAGAGGCCAGCATCGGAAGCAGGGTGACCGAGACCAGCAGGGCCGAAAGCAAGGTATAGGTTACGGTCAGGGCCGTGTCCCTGAATAGCTGCCCGGCCAGGCCTTTGACATAGATCACCGGCAGAAAAACCACGATGGTGGTCAGGACCGAAGCCACCACCGGGCTGATAACCTCGCGGGTGCCCAGGCTGGCCGCTTCCCTGACCGGCCTTCCCAGCTGGCGGTGCCGGAAGATGTTTTCGGAAACCACCACGGCGGTATCGTCCAGCATGCCCACACCCAGGGCCAGTCCTCCCAGCGACATCAGGTTTAGCGTGATATCGCGGAGAAAAAGAATGTTAAAAACTCCGATGATGGAGATGGGGATGACCGTTCCAATGATCAGAGGTGATTTCCATTCCTGCAGAAAAATCAACAGGGTCAGAAAAGCCAGGATGGCCCCCTGGAGAATCTCTTCCCTGGTGGAATCTATGGCGCTCTGGATATAGCCGGCCTGCTCGGAAATGATTTCCAGATTGACTCCCGGATTTTCTTTCCTGATTTGCTCGATGACTTCCTTCGCGGCCCGGGTGACCTGCACCGTGTTGCTCCCGTATTCTTTCCTGACCAGGAGCCCGATGCTGTCCCGGCCGTTCAACCTGGTGGTACCCTCGCGTTCCTTGATAGTATCCACCACCCGGCCGATATGCTTTAAGAGCACCACACCGCCGTCGCCGGTAAACTTTACCGGGATCTCCTCAATTTCCCCAACCCTGCTGAATTCACCGGCAATCCTCAGGGAATAGATGAATTTTCCCTTGAGGATGGTCCCGCCCTGCAGGCTGCGGTTAAAACTGGCGATTTTCTGGGAAACAGTTTCGATGGTCAGGCCGTAGGCCGCCAGCTTTTCCGGGTCCACCTCGACCTGGATTTCTCTTTCCCCCCCGCCGGTGATCTCCACCGCAGCTATTCCTTCGATCTGCTCCAGCCTGGGCTTGATCAACTCTTCGGCCAGCTCTTTTAGTTCCAACAGGCTTCGTTCTCCAGTCAGAGCCAGGGTCATGATGGGACTGCTCTGGGGGTCGAGCGAGATGATGACCGGTTTTTCGCAGCCCTCCGGCAGGCTGTCCCGGGCGGAGTCCAGCCTTTCCCGGGTGTGGAGCAGGGCGAAATCCATGTCCGTGCCCCAGGTGAACTCCAGACTGATGAAGGAAAAGCCTTCCTTGGATACGGATTCCACCCGGCGAAGCCCGGGAATCCGGCTGACTGAAGTTTCCAGAGGTACAGTTACCAGCATCTCTACTTCTTCCGGAGCCACGCCAGGATACTGAGTGATAACTGATAAGCGCGGATAACTGATGGCTGGTAGAAGGTCGATGCTTAGATGACCGAGGGAAACCACTCCCAGCAGAATGACGGCGATGAAAAACATCAGGGTGGTGACCGGTCTCTCTATGGCCAATCGGGCCGGGTTCATGGTGGCTCCTCCCGCTTCCGGCCCCTCATTCCACTACCCGGACTGGCGAGTCGTGGGCCAGGGTCAGGTGTCCCTCGACAATGACCTGTTCTCCTTCCTTAACCCCGTCCAGGACTTCCACGAATTGCTCGTTTTCTTCCCCGGTCTGTATGTAACGCCACTTGGCCAGGTTGTTTTCTATCACGAAAACCAGCGGCCGGCCGCCCCGGACCAGGACCGCGGCCTGGGGAACCAGCAGGCGCCGGGGGAAAACCTCGGAAACTATTTCTACCTCGGCATGCATGCCCGGCTTGATTTCTCCTGACGGGTTGTCCAGCTGGATGAAAACGCTGCAGGTCTTTTCTGTGGTGCTGACCAGGGGACTGATGGCTGCCACTCGACCCCGGAAGACTTTTCCCGGATAGGCCGAGAAACGGACGTCAGCTTCACGACCGACCTTGATTTTGCCTATCAGCGTTTCCAGCACCTTGGCCTCGATTTTCAGCTGGCTGAGGTCGACCAGGGTGCAGATTTCCCGCCCGGCCTCGATATGCTCGCCCGGGGCCACTTTTATCTGGGTGACCACGCCGGAAAATGGCGCGGTGATCCGGGTCTTTTCCAGCTCCATCCTGGTCCTCTTGACGTTGACCTCGGCCTGGGTCAATCCCTTGGAGGCGGCAATTATTTCATCTCTCTTCAGGCCGCTGCTGATCAGAGCCAGTTCGTAGTCACGCCGGGCTCTGTCCAGCTCGGCCTGGCCGATACGTCCTTCACGGTGGGCGGCCTCAGCCTGTAGAAAAGATTCCTCTGCTTTTTTTAGCTTTTCCAGGTCGTCTGGATTCCCGGTCAGGTCGGGCTGCTGGAAAAGACGGTCGAGCAACAGTTCTGACAGAGCCTTTAGCCGTGTGGCTTCATCCTGCTCCAGCTGCAACCGATATGGCGTGTCGTCAAGCTCAACCAGAACTTCTCCGCTGCGCACCTGCCGGCCTTCCAGGATGTTGAGCTTCTTAAGCACCCCCTTAACCTCAGCTTTCAGGATGACTTTTCTCTCCGTAAAGACTTCACCGGGGGACTTAATCCTTTTTTCCAGGTCGGCCACGCTGACCGTGGCTACCTTTACCGGCAAGGGAGCCGTAGTCTGAGTCTCAGCTGCCGGGGTTGCCGCGGAGGTTTCAGCGCTGCCCGAATTTTCCCGCGGTGATTTCTTGTAAAGAAGCCAGGCGCCTAGGGCCAGGCCCAAAATGATAATAATAAGGGTGATGACCAGGGGCTTAGACCTTTTGCTCATCTTTTTCGCCTATATTTGATTTAAATTTAGATTACTTTAATACGACGCAACAAGTCAAAAATTTGTATCACGAGTGCTGGCGGAATGGTCGGTGGAAATTATACGGCGAATGAGATTTTTTCCCCGAAAATGGATATAATACTGACTTCTGGCGTCCCGGTGGGCCTTTCTGGATATAGGGCCGCCAGGAATGGTTATGCATCTGTTTTGTCCGGTCATAGTTTATTATAATTGATGGAGCGGGCCGGTCGATCCAGACCATGGCCTGTCTGGAAATACTGTCAGGAAGGTTGAACATGAATTCAGGAAAGGGAAAGCCGGTAACCGGCGGCCAGGTTTTCGGGCTGGTTAGCCTGTTGATTTCGGCTGCGGCCCTGGCCGCCATTGTTCTAATGGGATTCAGAACTGTTCCTGCTTCGCCGGTAAGAGGAAAATCCATCTCCACCCCCCGGGTCTCTCTTTCCGGGATTTCTCTTCCTTTTGTCCCGAACGAAGGACAATGGGACAGCCGTATCAGGTTCCGGGCAGACCTGTTCGCCGGGGCCCTGGCTGTTACCGACCGAGAGTTAATTTTCAGCCTGCTTTCTTTCGACCGCGGTCAGGCTAAAGGAGAAGCCGGAGAAGAGGATATTCCGGTGGCGGCTCAGAATGAGGCCCGGCTTCTGGTCTTCAAGGAGAAATTTCTGGCCGCAAACAATCAGGAAACGATTTTTTCCCCGTCCGGCCGGCAGTCGGCAAGAACCAGGGTAGCCTATTTTCGCGGTCGCAATGCAGAGACCTGGAAGAATAGGCTTCTTAGCTACGATTCCCTGGAGCTGGGCGAGGTTTATCCTGGAATAGAAGTTGAACTACGGGCTTCGGGCGGGAACGTGGAGAAGTTCTTCTACCTTCACCCGGGCTCAAGAGTTGAGGTGATAAACATAAAGGTTGAAGGAGTTGAGTCTCTTGACCTTTCAGAAGCCGGCCATCTGGTTCTACGAACGGCGGCCGGACCGCTGGAGATGATTAAGCCGGTGGGCTATCAAGAAATTGATGGCCGGAGGGAATATGTGGAAGTAGCCTACGAGGTCAGAACCCGAAATGAGTATGGATTCAAAATCCACGGTTCTTACAACCCGGATTACCCCCTGGTCATTGACCCGGCCCTGAGCACCCTGTCCGCCTCCACTTTTATTGGCGGAACGGGCAATGACCGGGGATACTGTGTGGCCGTCAACTCCGAAGGCCAGGTCTATGTAGCTGGCTATACCGTCTCCATTTTTCAGTCCGATTTCCCGACCACCTCTGGAGTGATAGATACTTCTGCCAATGGCAGTTATGATATATTCATTTCCAGGCTTAACAATTCCCTGACCCAGCTCGAAGCTTCCACCTATCTGGGCGGCCAGGGCGCGGACTATGTCAACGGGCTGGCCATCGACGGCGAAGGCAACATTTATCTTACCGGTATAACCGCGTCCCGGGATTTCCCGGTGACCACCGGAGCCTTCCAGGCTCAGTATCAGGGCGGAGAATATGATGGCTTTGTAGTCAAGGTTGCTCCCGACCTGAACCTGCTGCTGGGCTCAACCTACCTCGGGGGAAGCGGGACTGATTATGCCGCGGCCTTGAGCTGGCTTCCGGCCTCTAATGGTGTGGCTATTGCCGGGATGACCGATTCAACCAATTTTCCGGTGACCGAGGGAACTTACAGCACCAGCCTGAATGGTAATCAGGATGCTTTTGTGGCCGTGCTGACCGGTAGCCTCGGCAGCCTGACCATGGCCACTTATATCGGCGGAAGCGATTATGACATTGCCTCAGCGGTGGTGGTTGATGGCCTCGGGCATTTCTGGGTGGCTGGCCGCACCCGTTCGAGCAATTTTCCGGTTACCCCCGGCGCGTTTGATAAGACTTATAACGGCGACTATGACGGCTTCGTGCTGCATCTCAGCCCGATGCTTGATTTCATATATTCTGCGACTTATATCGGCGGCAGCGGGGCGGACCAGCTCTATGCTCTTGGTCTTGAAGGAACGGCTAACCCGGCGGTTTATGTTGCCGGATATACCAGCAGCAGCGATTTTCCGGTCACCGAGGGTGCCTACGATACCACCTTTTCTGGCCTGACCGATATCTTTGTCAGCAAGTTTGATAGCTCGCTGGGTTCTCTGGTCGCTTCGACCTTCGTGGGCGGAGTTTCCGACGACCGCTGTCGGGCCCTGGTGGTGGACAGCTATGGAAATCCTTATATTGCCGGTTGGACCAGGTCAGCCGGATACCCTGTAACTTCGGGCACCTATGACTCTGGCCATAACGGTGGCTGGGACGCGGTGGTTACCAAGCTGTCGGTCAAGCTGGGGGCGGTTCTGGCCTCAACTTTTTTGGGGGGAGCGGCAGATGACCTGGCCTACGGTCTGACCCTTGATTCCCAGGGAAATGTTTACGTTACGGGATATACCCAATCCTCGGCCTTTCCGGTAACCACCGATACCTACGATAAGGAAATAAGCGGTACCGATGTGTTTGTGGCCAGATTTGCCGCAGTCGGCAGCTACCAGCTCAATGTTAGCCGGACCGGGACCGGCAGCGGAACAGTCCACAGCCAGGACGGTGGGATAGATTGCGGTCTTGATTGTTCTGAATCTTACGACCAAGGCCTGTCTCTTATACACATCT
>JAOAIU010000015.1 GCA_026414545.1 Candidatus Saccharicenans sp. | reverse complement strand
GCCTCGGCTCATATCATATAAAAAGGGACACCTTATAGTGTCCCAATTTTAAGATTGGCGTTAACAGGCGGAACTCTGTTGGATGGGGGCAAAAAAGGGGACACTGTACAGTGTCCCCTGTTTATTTGGAGATGATTTTGAGCAAGGTGCCGGCCGGGACTTGCTCGGTCAGCTCCATGGCGTTCATGATGGCCACTTGTTTCTGCCGGGTCTCGTCATACCCGTATCCCTTCAGGATATTGGCCAGGGTGTCGGCTCGGTTCACCTTTATAATTTTAATTTTTTCGGGTGTGACGTTGATCCGGGTCGGGTCGGTCAGGGGCTTGAAGCCGCCGAGCGTGCCCGAAAAAACCTGGGCGTAACTATTAAAGCGACTGCTTTCGGTGTAACCCAGGAACATCAGAATCCGGTCGCCCTTCTGGATGAAGTGGGCCAGTCCGGTCAGGTTGCCCTCTTCGGTCTGAAGAGTGAACTGCAGCCGCCTGGTCAGGAAGCCGTTGATGGTCTGGCTGTCGGAGCCAACCACGTTGACCTTATTCTGGTTGACAAATTGTTGGGCGGCCTCGTCCGGAGTTTTGCCTTCGGCAAATGTTAAGACCATAGCCGCATCTTGCTTGTCGGAAATTATCTGCACCTGGGAAGCGGTGTTATTTACCTTCCAGCTGGCCGGAACCGGGAATTGAAAGGTCATCTGGGGATGGTAGAAAACGTTGTCCTTGACATAGCCCTGCCTCGGGTCTTCGCCGAAAATCAGCCCGTCCAGCCTGGCCAGGTATTCGGAGCGGTTGACAGACAGTTTGGCTCCGGGGTTGGCTGCCTGCCACTCGGCTGCGGCTTTCTTTATGGCCGCGATTCGGTCGGGCGGGTCGGGGTGGGTGGACAGCCAAGTGGGCAGGCCATCGCGGCCAGATTGGGGATTTAGCTTCTGCAAGGTGATGAACATGTTGGACATGCGGCTGGCCTCGTAGCCAGCTTTCGAGGAGTAAAGCACCCCCAGGTCATCGGCCTGTCGCTCATGATCGCGGCTGAAGCTCAGAAAGAGAACAGTTAACCCGGCCTGGGCCAGACCGGCAAACTGGCGGAAGGTCTTGCTGAGGGCTGCTCCCAGGACCAGGCCGACCTGGGCCACCTGGGCCTGGCTGTACATCTTGGCGCTGTGGCGGGCGGTGACGTGGCCAATTTCATGGCCCATGACCCCGGCCAGTTCGGCTTCGTCGTTAAGGTATGCCAGGATTCCCCGCGTCATGTAGACAAAACCCCCCGGGACGGCAAAAGCATTGACCACCGCGCTGTCCAGGACCTGAAAGTGGAATTCCAGGTCGGGTTGATGACTGACTGCAACCAGTTTCTTGCCCACGCCCGAAATATACTGGTTCAGGTTGGAATCCTGGTATACTCCATAGGTGCTGGTGACTTCGGCGTCAGTCTGCTGACCAAGGGCGATCTCATCTGAGCGGCTGAGCAACATCAGCTCTCGCTTCTGAGTGACCGGGTTTACGGCGCAAGAAAATCCGGAGATGGTCAGGAAGGCTATCAGCAGCCAGCAGAAAGTCTTAAAAATCCGAGCTTTAAAGGGGCGAGGTTTTAGGAAAAAGCCCTCATCATGCGAAGAGATGGCGATTGCCTGTCTTATTTTTTTCATGACCCCTCCTCAGTGTTATCTGACCACATTTTAAAACAATATTTGCAGCCATGTCCATGAGAAAATCATAGCCCGATAATTATGTCCTGTTCGAAGGTCTGGGCCTGAGGCGTTCGGCTCAATAAAGGGGACACCTTAAGATTTCCCCGATTTCAGGTCAGCTCCAACAGGCGGGAATTTGATTGGCTCACCCGGAAAAAGGGGACACTCAACGGGGTCCCCTGTTGAGAAGGGAGAGGCGGAAGCGGTAATAGGGGATGAGCAGCAGCAGGATTATGATCAGCGTGAAAAAATAGACTTTATTCACGCCAAAACTGAGACCGTGGGCCAGCCAGATAAGGCTGCGCTGGATGTGGATGAATACCAGGTTAAAAAAAATCATCCATAACCAGACCAGCTCTTTTTTGAGATTGATAAGGGCAGCCCGGTATACGGGGCTGATTTCAGCCGGCGGGGTTAGAGCTTCTCCTCTTCCGGAGATCAAAGCTCGCCGGCCCTCTGCGCTGCCCTCTATGGCCTGGAGGTTTTCCGGGACGCTCCCGGCTGCCCCTGAGTCTGAAGCGCCTTTTTTTCCGGCAACTTCCCCTTTGTTTTCCGGAAGCACGCCGGTTAGCTCTTTTTTGTTCATTAGGGTTTCTTGGTGATCGCCCCTTTCCGGTTTCTTTACCCAGGCCAGGCCGGCCAGGTAGAAGGCTGCCAGGAATAAGGTCTGGAAGAGAGGATAGAGGAAAAAGAGCGGTCCTTTCGGGGCCCTGAGGACATCCTGCCCGGCCAGAGGCAACCAGTAGGGGATTTGTGCCGGAAGTCGCGGATAGGCCCTTATCATCATCAGCCAGCTGACGCAGAGGAGGATGGCATTGAACAGGGCCAGCAGCCGAGCAGAGTTTTTCTTTGGCTTCAACAGGTCCATACTTAGACTCTAACACAGACCCGGCCTGTCTTGAAGCCCGCCGGCCCCCCCAATTTAAGCGGCCTCTGGCCTTGAAAAGAGTGCCAAGTTTCTGATTAGATTATGAGACAGATATGTGGCTAAAAAGATCATAACCGGATGAGCGATAAAGAGGCGACCATAGGCCCTAAATAATGCTCTTGTGGATTAGGACTTGAACATTAACATTCAATTACCAGGAATATGAAAAAGCAGGAACGGTCTTGTGGGTATCAGACCAGTAAAGATTCAGCCGGAGAAAAAAACTCCTAGGGGGAAAGAGAAGAATAGATAAGGTCTCTTTATTGAGTCAGATTATTAAATCACCGCAGCGGCTTTCTGCTTGTTATCCGGAACACAGCCGAAGCGGTCTCCATGCCGGCCTGGAGCTTTTATGGCTTCGGCCGGGTGCCCGAAGAGCAAAGGCAGCTCATCTATTTTATTTTTGCCGGCCATCATTTTGAGGTGCTGTCTTATTATTACAATATCTTCGAAGAAATCGGCAGGACCTGCTATTCTGACCACCACCCGGTTCTGGTCAGACTGAAACTCAACCTTAGCCGACCATGACCGGGGCTGAAATTATATGAATGGACATTCATATGTTAGTCAGCGCTTTGACCTGGCGGATTTGGCTGGAGTCAAGGCCGTCGGTCATATTTGCCGCCCGAAGCGAAAAAATATTATCATCACTGCGAGAAGGAAAAGTTCGGTTTATTGAGTAAGTGCCCGGAGCCTTTGAAAGGCGGCGGGCAGGTTCATGATGATTAGATTATTCGAGAACTTGAGCTGGAACAAACCGGGCGGCTCTATTTCCAGCTCCGGCTACGGCAGCCCGGGCCGAGCTGTCAATTGACTCTTTCAAAAAGGAGGCCTGAAAGGTCGGCCGTTCCTGGCGCACCAAATTTAAGGTTGCGGGTGGTTTAACGGATGAAAAATTGATATAAAAAAGAAAAAGAATCTGCTAAGAAAAAAATAATAGAGATGATGAAGAAGACCAAAGCCAGGGCCCCCAGGAACAGAACCATAAAACTGACCGAAGCCGAAAGGCACAAGTACCGCTCCCGCCTCCTGCGCCTCAATGGTCCGGTCAGTCTGGACCAGGCTGAAAACCGGACCATCTGCCAGGATGTGTTTGAAGTCCTGGATTGCCTGCCTTCTTCCTTTGTCGACCTGGCCTTTGTCGACCCCCCCTACAACCTCAACAAGACCTTCAACCTGGCCACCTTCCGGGAAATGGAATCCGACAAATATGAAAGCTGGCTGGAATCCTGGCTGAAGAAGTTGCGGCGGCTTCTGAAGCCCACCGCTTCCATCTATATCTGCGGCGACTGGAAATCTTCCGGGGCCATCTTCAACATAATCAGGAAGCATTTCCGCCTCAGGAACCGGATAACCTGGGAAAGGGAAAAGGGACGGGGGGCGCGCCGCAACTGGAAGAATTGCTCCGAGGATATCTGGTTCGCCACGGTTTCTGACGATTATTATTTTAACCTGGAAGCCGTCAAGCTGAAGCGCAGAGTGCTGGCTCCATACCGCGACCCTTCCGGACGGCCCAGGGACTGGTCGGAAGAGACTACGGGGCGGTACCGGGTGACTCATCCTTCCAACCTCTGGTCTGACCTGACAGTGCCCTTCTGGTCGATGCCGGAAAATACCGACCATCCCACCCAGAAACCAGAAAAATTGCTGGCCAGGATCATCCTGGCCAGTTCCCGGGTTGGCGACCTGGTGTTCGACCCCTTCCTGGGTTCGGGCACAACCTCGGTGGTGGCCAAGAAGCTCGGCCGGCGTTACCTGGGCGTGGAGATAGACGAATATTACTGCTGCCTGGCCGAAAAGAGATTGGAACTGGCCGAGCGGGATAAGACCATTCAGGGTTACGAGGATGGAGTGTTCTGGGAAAGGAACACCCTGGCCGATAGAAAATTGATGAGCAGAAAATAAAAGTTTGCCTGCCCGCCGTCCGGGGAGCTTTTCTCTTGGCCATGAGCAGCATATTTTGCGGATTAAGTTTTAACGGGTATGTATACCAGCGCCTTTATTCTGCAGGGAAGCCAGCCGAACAGCCGGGATAGTTAATTGTGGTTGACATGATAAAGCCCGGGTTGATATGGTAAATACGGAGAAAAATTGGGGCAGGCTTGAGAGTGTAGTCCGAAATTAAAAAGAGTTTCTTGATTTGAAAGATAAAATCTTGATGGCAGGGGCAGATGAAAAATAAGACTGGAATAGTTTTCTTGCTGGCAATACTGGCGGTGGCGGCCGTTATCGGGATTCGTCTCCTGCGGAGCCCCGGAAAAATCCCTTCGGAAGTGGCCTCGACCCGGTCTGAGCAGCGACCGGGGGCGGGCGGACTGGACAGCCTCAGGGGGGCCGAGGTCAGCTGGCCGCTGCTTTTCATTCCCAACAGGGGGCAGCTTGACCCGCGGGTGGCCTTCTACCTCCAGGGCAGCGACAAGAACATCTATTTCAGCCCCGACGGCCTGACCATAACCATTTCTATGTTGAAAGAAAAAACCGAGGTCTCTTCTGGAGCCGGGAAAGGCGGCAGTGGGAAACCGGGACTTCCGGCCAGGCTGACCGGCAGTGCCGTCGGTCCCAACCAGGTTGCTGGTCCCGAGGCTGAATTCAGGCGCTGGAGCGTAAAGTTGGATTTTGTCGGGGCCAACCCAGAAACTGTCATCCGGCCGCTGAAGCCAACTGAAACCAGAATGTCCTACTTTCGGGGCGGTCCCGATGACTGGTTTGCCGCCCTGCCGACCTACAACCTGATAAGATACCAGAAACTCTGGCCGGGAATTGACCTCTACTTAAAGGGAAACCCTGGCCAGCTCAAGTGCGAGTTTGTGGTTAGCCCCGGCGCCGACCCTTCGGTCATCAGGATGAACTATCGCGGGGCCACCGAGGTCAGGTTGAACGAAAAGGGACAGCTGGAGGTCGTCACCCCGGCCGGCTCTTTTATCGATGAAGCCCCGGTAGCCTTCCAGCACCGGGATGGCCGGAAGGTTCCGGTAGAAGTTAAATTTGAAATACTTGAAAAAAGGGTCGGGGAAAACGGCCTGGTGAATTGCCTTTATGGTTTTAAGACCGGAGACTATGACCGCACTCTGCCCCTCTATATCGACCCGGCGGTTTTGGTTTACAGCGGTTTTATTGGGGGTTCGTACAACGACCGGGCTCTGGCTATGGCCGTGGACGCTAACGGTTATGTTTATCTAACCGGTTGGACCGGGTCGCTCGATTTTCCGGTGGGCGTCGGCCCGGACCTGACCTACAACGGGCCTTCTCTCGGAACCGATGCCTTCGTGGCCAAGGTTCATCCTTCCGGAAGCGGATTGGTCTATTGTGGCTTTCTCGGCGGGAGCAACGATGACGGGGGCACTGGCATCGCGGTTGATAGCTCCGGTCAAGCTTATGTTTGCGGCTATACCAAGTCCGCAGATTTTCCGGTATATGGCGGTCCCTATACCACCCCGAGTGCCAACCTGAGTCTTTACAGCGATGCTTTTATAACCAGGATCAATGCCGCCGGCACGGCCCTGGTTTACAGCGGCTACCTGGGCGGCAGCAGCACCGACCTAGCCAACTCGGTGGCTGTGGACAGCAGCGGACGGGCCTATGTCTGCGGCACCACCGAATCAACGGATTTCCCCGCAAAAACCGGCCCCGACACCAGCCACAACGGTCAGAAGGATGCCTTTGTCTGCCGGGTGGCGGCCACGGGCGCTTCTCTCGACTGGTCGGGTTTTATCGGTGGAACGGCCGACGACGTCGGCAGCTGGCTGGCTCTGGATGCGGGCGGTAACGTCTATCTTGCCGGGTATACGGCCTCAACCCAGGGACAACTTTTTCCGGTGAAAAACGGTCCCTATCTCAACCACAAGGGTGGGCTGGACGCCTTTGTGGCCAAGATCGCATCGGCTGGTAATTCCATTATCTATTGCGGTTATATCGGTGGAACGGGGGATGATTACGGCTCAGGTCTGGCCGTCAGCGCCGGCGGCGAAGCCTTCATCACCGGAGCTACCAATTCTCAGAGTGGTTTTCCGCTTACAGTCGGTCCGGACCTGACCTACAACGGCGGAATGGACGTCTTCATTTCCAGGGTCAACCAGGCTGGAACCGGGCTCATTTATTCAGGTTATGTTGGTGGTTCTCTGGATGATTTCGGGCTGGCCGTGGCTGTCGATTCCCAGGGAATAGCCTACCTGGGCGGAGCCACTGATTCTTACGATTTCCCGGCGGTCGGCGGACCGCAATCTGCCTTCGGCGGCAGCCGAGATGCCTTCCTCCTGGCCGTGAAGAATGACGGCAGCGGCTATTATATTTCGAGTTTCCTCGGCGGTTCGGACCGAGAAGAGGCCAACGGCGTGGCCGCCCTGGGCGACGGCAACTGCTACCTGGCCGGCTTTACCCGGAGCTGGAATTTTCCGGTCCTGGTTGGTCCCTTCCTGCAGCCGGGCGGGGGAGTGGGCCAGCTGGCCGAGGATGCTTTCGTAGCCAGGGTTTACGGGCTTATTCCGCCACTGGCGCCGGTCAACCTGCGACTGACCTCAGTTACTGTCAGCAGCGCCAGCCTGGCCTGGGACGACAAGTCCAGTAACGAGGATGGTTTCAAGATAGAGCGAAAAACGGGAGCGACCGGAACCTGGTCCCAGATAGCTAACGTTGGTGCCAATGTCAACACTTTTCAGAATACCGGCCTCAGCGAAGCTACCACCTATTATTACCGGGTCAGAGCTTACAATTCGGCCGGGGATTCAGCCTATTCCAATGAGCTCAACGTCCTGACTCTGCCGGCGGCTCCGACCAACCTGGTAGCCACCGCCGTTCACGAAAGGCGGGTCAATCTGAGCTGGACCGATAGCTCGGGCGGAGAGAGTGGTTTTCGCCTCGAAAGAAAGACTGGAGGTGGCAACTGGAACACCCTGGCCAACCTGGCGGCCAACGTGACTTCCTACCCGGATACTTCGGTAGTGGAGAGCACCACCTATACTTACCGGATTTTTGCTTTCAACGGCAGCGGGGATTCAGCTGCTTCCAATGAAGCGACGGTCGTCACCCCGGACCTGACGATTCCCCTGGCGCCTTCAGACCTGCAGGCCACGGCTCTTTCGGCCAGCTCGGTCAGGTTGAACTGGGTCGATAATGCCTATAACGAGGATGGGTTTAAGATTGAAAGAAAGACGGGGGCCGCAGGCACCTGGGTCCAGGTGGGAACGGTTGGCCTGGATGCCACCAGCTTTACCGACACCGGCCTATCTGGGCTGACCACCTATTACTATCGGGTGCGGGCTTATAACAACGCCGGGGATTCCGGTTACTCTAACGAAGCCGCTGTCACCACGCCTGAAAACAGGCCCATAATCAGGGTTCCCGTGTCCGGTATAAGCTTTGGCAACGTCAACGTTTGTGAGTCCAGGGATATGACCACTACCATTTATAACGACGGCGGGGCCGACCTCCTGGTCAGCGCTGTCAGCCGGACTTCCGGTTCGACTGATTTCAGCTATAAATCTCCGGTTCTGCCCTTGGCCGTTCCTCCGTTTGGTTCCAGGACCATAACCGTCAGCTATGCCCCGTCAGCCACTGGGCCAGCCAGCGCAGTGTTCAGGATTTCTTCCAACGACCCGGATAACCCGGCGGTTGATTTTTCGGCTAGCGGGAGCGGCTATATCCCGGTAATCACCATTGGCCTGGAGGTGCAGAAGGGGACGGAAAGGGCCTGGATCATAAAGCGGGATTTCAGCCGCATTACCATAACGGTCAACAAACAAGCCCCGTACACCGTGGCCAGGTACCGGCTGTGGCGCAAGGTCGCTGGCGGGTCCTTTGAGCTTCGGAAAGATTTTATCGAGTCTGACTTCAGCTATGGTCGTCTGGTTTATGTTGACAAGTACCTGGATAAGAACAAGAGCTACGTTTACAAGCTGGAAGCTCTGAACTGTTATGACCAGGTCATTGCCGTTTCCTCCGAGACCGGAACTACCGGTTCCAGCCTGAAGGAAGAAATCGTGAGGCGACTGGACCGAACGGTCAAGGACTGACGGGATGCTTCGAAGGTAGACTGAGGGCCAGTCTTATCAAACCGGTCGGAGTGAAATAATATTTTAAGGGAGAGGTCAGAATGTTAAAAAAGAATCCGGCAAGCTTGGGTTTGTGGATAGCGGCGACCATATTTTCTCTGTTTTCCTTAAATGGCTGCCGTCCCCATAAGCCTGAAGCGCTTCCTGCGGCCCGGGCTGAGGTGAAGTACCTTGGCTTTCATGCCCTGGTGGAGAACAAGAAGGCGGCCGAGGAACTTATCGAAGAAATTCCCAGGCTGGCCAGAAGGGGAGTCAACCTGCTGTTCGTCGAGGTTGATTATAATTTTGAGTACCAATCCCATCCCGAGTTGCGGGGGCCGAACCCGGTGACTGCCAGCCAGGTGAAAAGGATGGTCCAGCTCTGCCGTCAGCACCGAATCAGGCTGGTGCCTGAATTCCAGTCTTTCGGGCACCAGAGCTGGGAGGAAAAGACCGTTAGCCTGCTGACCGTTTACCCGCAGTTTGACGAGACCCCGGGCAAATATCCCGGAAATAAGGGCATTTACTGCCGGAGCTGGTGTCCCCTTCACCCGGAACTTCCTCCCATCATCAACGCCCTTTACGATGAGCTGCTGGAAGTCTTTGAGGCTGACGGGCTGCACGTCGGGATGGACGAGGTTTTCATCATAGCTGACCCTGATTGTCCACGCTGCCGGGGAAAGAACCCGGCCGAACTATTCGCCTTTGCTGTTCAAACTGCTTATGACCACATAGTCAGGAAGAGGGGGAAAGAAATGTTCATGTGGGGAGACAGGCTTCTCGATGGCAAGGCCACGGGCTACGGCGAGTGGGAGGCGGCCATGAACGGGACCCACCCGGCCATCGACCTTATCCCCCGGGACATCATCATCTGCGACTGGCATTATGAAATAATGCCCGACGGGATTTACCCCTCGATTCCTCTGTTCATCGAAAAGGGTTTCCGGGTTTTGCCCACAAGCTTCAAGAATGAAAAGGCGGCCAGGGACCTGATTGACTATTCGCTCCAGTTTTCAACTGACCGGATGCTCGGTCATCTCTGCACCATCTGGCGACAGCCTGAAGCCGGAAAGACCCACAAGCATCCTCCGCTTGTCCTGGCAGCCCGCAAACTCAGAGCCTCAGGTTGAGACTTACTTTCTGGTATAATTGAGATAAACTGGATATTGACTCGTAGATGCTGGCTAAAGAAAATTTCTGACCGGCGGTAGAGTGGAGTTAGAAAAGCAGTTCCATCCCTGACTTTAAGAAAACATATTAGAGTGGAAGAAAATGCGGCTATTTGCGTCAAAAATAGAGAATATTTATATGGCCGAATTATGGATAATTTCTAATTAATTGAAAATAAATTAGATAAAATAATTTCAGGAGATAAAATGATGCGGAGGAGAATTGCCAGCTCAATGTACTTTTTTATATGTATAATCTGCCTTATCTCTTTTAGCCTGCCTGTAAGAGCCCTGGGGCCGGGAAAGAGGTCGGACTACTCTCCCTTTTCGCCAGGAAGCGTGGAGCAACCAGCGGCACCGAGACTGGAGCTTTCGCTTGAAGATTGCATACTCAAAGCCCTAAGGAATAATCTAAACCTCAAGGCCGAGATGATCAGCCCGGAAATTGCGGAGAAAAACGTGGCCCTGGCCACAGAGCAATTCATGCCGACTCTGAGCTTGAATTACAATGCCCAGAGCACCCGGTCAGCTTCTTATTCTTTCCTCGATGCCTCGGATGAAGTCAAAACCCAGCAGAACGATTATACCTTTCAGTTCACCCAGAATATTCCCTTCGGTGGTTCGTTTTCAGCCAGCCTCTATAATTATGTCAGCGATACCAACCGCCGTTTTCAGACCATCAACCCCCGTTTTGGTTCTACCCTCAGGTTGAACTTTAACCTGCCGCTTCTCAAGGATTTTGGTTACAGGATCGGCCGGCGGGGCATCGTGGTGGCCAACTACAGCCGGGAGATATCGGAAGAAAATTTCCAGAGGGTACTGGAAAATACCATCTACAACGTGGAAGCTGCCTACTGGAATCTGGTCTATGCCAGGGAGAACCTCAAGGTCAGACAGCAGTCGCTCCGGCTGGCCCAGGAGCTTCTGGAAAAGAACAGAATAGAAATCGAGGCTGGAACCCTGCCGCCCATTGAGCTGTTGACTGCCGAGAGCGAGGTCAGTACCAGACAGGCCGACATCCTGGAAGCCGAAGCCATGGTCAAAAATGCCGAGGACCAGTTGAGGTTCATCATCAACCTGCCGGCGGAAAGGGCCGATGCCAAGAATGTTCAGCTCATTCCCACTGATACTCCTTCCATCGAAAAGAAAGAGGTTGATTACGAAGAAGCTCTGAACACGGCTATCTTGAAGAGACCCGACCTTCAAGCCCTGAGGGTGGACCTGCGGTCCAAGGAATTTAACCTGGATTATGCCGAGAACCAGTTGCTTCCGGACCTGAGACTTCAGGCTTCTTACTGGAGCCCTGGAATTTCAGGAGACCAGATTCTCTACCAGGATAACAACCCCTATACCGGAATAATCATCGGGAAAATTCCGGGGAAGAAATCTGATGCCCTGCGGGATGCCCTGAAGTTCAGGTACCAGAACTGGTCGGTGGGGCTGACCCTGAATCTGCCGGTCTCCAACCTGATTTCCCGTTCTTACTTTGCCCAGGCCAGCCTGGATTTGAAACAGGCCAGGTTGAGGATCAAGAACCAGGAGCAGCAGCTCGACCTGGAAGTGAGTACCGCCGTCAGGGCCGTGGAAACCAACTACCAGAGGGCCCTGGCCTACCGGGCGGCCCGGGAGCTGGCTCAGAAGAAGCTGGAAGCCGAACAGGAAAAATTTAAGGTGGGGCTGAGCACCAACTATCTGGTGCTCCAGTTCCAGAGGGATCTGGCCAATGCCCTGACCATGGAGTTAAAATCCCTTATCGATTACAACATCTCCCTGGCCAACCTGGACCGGGTGATGGGCACCGGCCGGGAACGCCGCCAGGTTTCAGTTATCAACCCCGACTGAAAAACAGGTCCGGTGATCTGATAAATCGGATAGAGGAGACGGAAAAGAAAATGAAAGCAGTAGAAAAATTCAAGAGTATGAGCTTGACCAGAAAAATAGTCTGGTTGATAGTTGCCTTGCTGGTGATTCTTCTGCTCTGGAGAGTGGGCACGGCCGTTTTCAAGAAAGGCAACTCTAACGGAATGCGCCAGCCATCCGTGGCCGTGGTGGTCAGCCCGGTGGAAAACGGTCTAATTCGCGACCTGGGCCAGTTTTCAGGCACACTCATTCCCAGGTCCCAGTTTGCTGTGGCTCCCAAGGTCTCGGGCAAATTGAAAAAGCTTTACGTCAACATCGGCGACCGGGTAGTCAGGGGCCAGGTGGTAGCCCAGCTGGATGACGAAGAGTATCGGCAGCAGGTCCTCCAGGCCGAGGCTGACCTCAAGGTAGCCAGGGCCAATTTCGAAGAAGCGAGGAGTGCTCTGGAGCTGGCCAAAAAGGATTTTGAGAGGGCCCAGGCCCTTCACCAGCGGGGGATTTATTCGGATAGCCAGCTGGATACGGCCAGGGCTCAGTACCAGTCCAGGGAATCGGCTTATAAGGTTTCGGAGGCTCAGGTGGCCAACCGGGAAGCCGCCCTGGAAACGGCCAGGGTGCGCCTTTCCTATACCCGGATCATAGCCACCTGGGAGTCCGGCGCTGAGGTCCGCTTTGTCGGGGAGCGTTTTGTGGACGAGGGCGCCCTGCTTTCAGCCAACACCCCGATCATTTCCATCGTCGAGCTGCAGCCGATAACCGCCGTGATTTTTGCCACCGACAAAGAATATTTCAGAATCCAGGTGGGGCAACCGGTCGAAATAAGTTCAGCCGTTTTCCCGGGAAGAAAATTCTATGGCAAGGTTGTCCGGGTAGCTCCGCTGCTCAAGGAAACTTCCAGACAGGCCAGGGTGGAAGTAGATATTCCCAACGAGGACGGTATCCTCAAGCCTGGCATGTTCATCAATGCTGAAATCGAATTTGCCAGACGAGAAAAGGCCAGGCTGGTGCCCTTCGGGGCCGTGGTCACCAGGGGCGACCGCCAGGGAGTTTTTCTGGCCGACCTGGAAAACAAGAAAGCTATCTTTCAGCCCGTAACAGTGGGCATTGTTGAAGGTGACAAGGCTGAAATTCTGGAGCCGGCCGGTCTCCAGGGATATGTGGTCACTCTCGGGCAGCATTTGCTCCAGGACGGCATGGGCATCATTCTGCCTGAGACCGGCAAACCCGGGGAGACCCAGCCCAAACGACCTTCTGGGCCGGGGAGATAATTAAGGTTAAGGCTGATGTTACCTGAAAACTGGAGGGAATGATGAGCCTATCTGAATTTTCGATAAAAAGGCCTATCTTTGTAATCATGTTGACCCTGGTGGTCATCGTCCTGGGGTTCATCTCACTGAGCCGCATTCCGATCGATTTGATGCCCGACATCACCTATCCGACGCTGAACGTTTCGACTTCCTATGGCAATACCGCTCCCGAAGAGATGGAGCAGATTATAACCAGGCCGATTGAGGAAGCCCTGAGCTCGGTCCCGGGAGTTGAAGAAATCTACTCAGTTTCCTCCCAGGGTTCGAGCACGGTCAGGGTCATGTTCACCTGGGGCACCGACCTGGAAGAAGCGGCCAACGACGTCAGGGAAAGGATTGACCGGATCATCGGACGTTTTCCGGAAGAAGTCCAGCGCCCGACCTTGAGGAAGTTCGACCCGGCCCAGATGCCGGTGCTGATGCTGGGCGTTCTGACCGAGCTCGACCCCATCCAGGTTCGCAAGATAATTGACGAGCAGATGACCTACCGCCTGGAAAGAGTTCCCGGCGTGGCCTCCATCGAAGTCTGGGGCGGCCGGGAAAGGGAAATCCAGATAAACCTGATGCCGGACAAGGTTAAGGCCCTGGGCCTGCCTCTCGATACCATCATCAACAAGCTTCGCCAGGAGAATATCGATATCCCGGCCGGGACCATCGAAAAGGGGAACTACGAGATAACCATCAGGGTTCCCGGTATTTACACCAACATCGACCAGATCCGGGAAACAATCATTGCCGTTAGGGACGGGGCGGCCATAAGGGTCCGCGATATCGCCAGCGTGGAAGACACCTTCCGCCGCATCACCCGGGTAGCCCGCATCAACGACCTGGAAGGCGTCAGGCTGGCTGTTTACAAGCAATCGGGAACGAACACGGTCAAGGTGGTGGAAGGAGTCTTGAAGGAAATAAAGAGCCTGCAGGAAGATTATCCTCAGTTCAAGTTCATAACGCTCCGGGACAGTGCCCGATACATCAAAAATGCCATCAACAACGTCAGCGATTCAGCCCTGTACGGCGGCTTGCTGGCAGTCCTGGTCCTGCTGTTTTTCCTGGTGAACTTCAGGAGCACGCTGGTTATCGCCCTGTCCATTCCGATTTCCATCATTGCCACCTTTACCCTCATTTACTTTAACGGCTTTACCCTTAATGTCATGAGCCTGGGCGGCCTGGCCCTGGGAATAGGCATGATGGTTGATAACTCCATCGTCGTCCTGGAAAACATCTTTCGAATGAGGGAAGAAGACAAGCTGCCGCTGTTGAAAGCCTCGGTCAACGGGGCCAAAGAAGTGACCTCGGCCATCATCGCCAGCACTGTGACCACGCTCATCGTTTTCATGCCGATGCTGTTTGTTCGCGGAGCATCGGGCATCATGTTCAAGCAGCTGGCCTACGTGGTGGCCTTTTCCCTGGCCTGTTCTCTGATAGTGGCTCTGACCCTGGTGCCCATGCTTTCCAGCAAGATTCTCAAAGAAGAAGAGATGGGACACCATCATAAGTCGAGACTGGCCCTAAAGGCTAAAGAGATTTTTGCCCGGATGGAAAATTCATATAAGAATCTTCTTGATTACAGCCTGCGCCACCGACCAAGAGTGCTGATCATAACCGGAGTCCTGCTTCTGGTCAGCATCTTTTTGTTCAGGTTCATCGGACGGGAGTACATGCCGCAGACCGATGAGGGAGAAGTTTCGGTCACCGTGGAAATGGAGGTCGGCACCCGTCTTTCACTCATGGACCAGAAGCTCAGGGAAGTGGTCAACCTGGCTAAGATGTACGTGCCGGAAATTGAATCGATCGAAGAAAGGGCCGGAAGCGGCGGCTGGCGTGGCGGCGCCAACCAGGGAAACATCACTCTGAAACTCGTTCCCAAATCGCAGAGGACCAGGTCCAGCATGGAAATTGCCGCTGACCTGGGCCGAAAGCTCTCTGGCGTTCCCGGAGCCATTATCCGGGCCAGGGCCTCGGGAGGACAGATGATGTTCGGCATGAGAGGTGGCGGCGGGGCTGAAAGGTTGCAGATCGAAGTCCGTGGCTATGATATGAAGGTGGCCCAGAGTCTGGCCGAGCAGGTCAGAAACGTGGTTAAAGATATCCGCGGCGTAACCGACGTCCGGATTAGCCGCCTGGAAGGCGCCCCGGAACGTCATCTGGTTGTCGACCGTCAGAAGGCCTCAGATATGAGACTATCGGTCAACCAGATAGGAAATTTCATCATGACCATCCTCTCCGGCACTCAGGCCAGTTACTTCCGGGAGGGTGGGCGCGAATACCGAATACTGGTCAGGGTCAAGGACTCGGAGAAACTGGACCTTAATGAAATTCTGGACCTGACCATTACCAATGCCATCGGAGAGCAGGTCAGCCTCAGGAATGTCGTCCAGGTCCGTGAAGAAAGAGGACCGCAACAGATTGAACGGCGAGACCGGGAAAGAGTGATTACCGTTTCTGGCGAAATAGCCGACCGCGACCTGGGTTCGGTCATCCGAGATGCCCGCCGGGCACTCAGAACCATCCCTGTTCCCAGGGATTTTGCCATCAATTTTACCGGAGATTACGAAGAACAGCAGAAAGCCAACCGCGAGCTGATGGTGGCCATCATCCTGGCCCTGTTCCTGGTCTACATGGTCATGGCCATGCTCTACGAGTCGCTGCGCGACCCGCTGATCGTCATGTTCTCGGTGCCGCTGGCCATCATCGGCGTGGTGCTGGTGCTTATCCTGACCAACACCACTCTGAACGTTCAGACTTACATCGGGTTGATCATGCTGGGCGGAATCGTGGTGAATAATGCCATCCTGCTGGTTGATTATACCAACCTGCTCCGGGACCGGGATGGGATGGAAATGATGGAAGCCATCAAAGAGGCGGGCAGGAGAAGGCTGCGGCCGATTCTGATGACCGCCTTAACTACCATCATTGCCATGGTTCCCATGGCCATAGGGC
>JAOAIU010000060.1 GCA_026414545.1 Candidatus Saccharicenans sp. | reverse complement strand
TCTGGAAGAGGCGGAAAAAGATTGGCTGCGCCAGAATCTTAGTAGAATAATGGCTGCCGACCCTGGATTCCTGGATAAATTGAAAAGAAGATGGCAGCAGAATTATAAAGAAACGCAGAGTCTGGAATCCAGGCTGGCCGAGCTTGGTCGGCTGGACTGAAAGCACTCTCTCCGAACGGTGCTTGCACCTTAAAGTCGCAGAAGGAGGTTTTGATGATAAATGACAGTCGTAGAATTGACTGGCGCGGGGGTCTTCTTTTCTTTCTCGCCATTTTGATATTAACCTTTTTATGCCTTCCGCTTCTGGCCGAAGACCTACAGCTTGAGGGGGGTCGCTACCAGCGTTTTTCCCGGGGGATAAACCTGCCCTACTGGTTCTGGCTGAACACCGGAGCCCTTAAACCTCTGGAAAATAAGTATTCGGAAGACGACCTGGCTTTGATCCGGAAGCTGGGGCTGACCTATGTCCGGGTTCCGGTTGACATGGCCAATATTTATGCCAGGGACAGGGAAGACCGGCTAAAGCCAGAGGCGCTCGAGCTGCTGTTGGCCGGGCTTAAAAAGATCATCGATAGCGGACTGGCCGTTAATTTTGACCTGCACAGCATTTCCCAGGAGTCGGGGGGTTCTGATTATTCCGGCCCCCTGGGCAAGGATGCGTCCTTTACCGAGGAGTTTTTCGTTTTCTGGGAAAAGCTGGCTGAAAAGCTGGCAGCCTTCGACCCGGACTGGCTGATTGTTGAGCCAATGAACGAACCGGTTTTCCTGGGTGAAGAATACCGCTGGCCGCCCATACAGAAACAGCTAATTGCCCGCATCCGGGCCAGGCTTCCGCGTCATACCATTCTGGCTACGGGGGCTTTCTGGTCGAACCTGTCGACGTTGCTGGTGCTGGAGCCCCTTGAGGACGAGAACCTCTGGTATTGTTTCCATTTTTACGAACCACACATTTTCACCCACCAGGGGGCGCACTGGAGTTCGGAGCTGGTCAAGAAGCTGAGGCGAGTTCCTTATCCTTCATCTCCCGAGGCCGTCAGGGGAGCGGTTGCATTGGTCGGCCCGGAAAACCTGAAGAAGGCCCTGGAGGCCTATGGCCAGGAAAGATGGGATGCAGCCAGAATCGAAGGCAGAATAAAGCAGGCGGCCGACTGGGCCTCGCGGCACGGAGTCAGGTTAATCTGCAACGAATTTGGAGCTTACCGGACCTACTGCCTGCCCCCATACCGGATAGCCTGGACTCGCGACGTCCGGACGGCTCTGGAGAAGTTCGGTATCAGCTGGGCCATGTGGGAATTTGAGGGGGGCTTTGGTCTGGTTACCAGGAAGCGCGGAAAAGCTCTCCCGGACAGAGCGATAGCCCGGGCTCTCGGTCTTAAAATAGAATAGATTAGTTCCGGCTCAGCCGGTCAGGCCGTTCTTGAAACTGGACTGGACGCGGGCGAACTGGTCTTTGATTTTTTCGGGCAGTTTGGAGCTGCGGATACGGTTGTTGAGCTTGAACCGGGAAATTTCTCTCAAATAATACTCAACCTGGTCAGTTTTTTTAAGGTTGTAGGCAGACAGAGTCAGATAGACAAAAGCTTCACCCAGCAAGTCCGGTTCATCCAGCAACCCAAAGGCCGCAATCTTCAGGTTCTCGAAGGCTTCTTCGAAATCACCCCGGTTGAAAGCGGCCAGCCCGTCGTCAAATAACCTCAGGTAAAAAGGGTCAACCTGCGGGGAACGGGCAGAGCCCTGCTGGTTGGGCAAGGCATTCCCCACCAGAATAGTTGCCAGGAGGGACATCAGCAGGGTCTGGAGAAGCATCCGGCGGCTGAAATCCAAGGCGCGGGTCATTTCGGATCTCCCTGTTCTAAATTAGAATTTTAGTGGATAAATGGCAATAAAGCAAGTTATCAGACCAGAACCATTGTTAAAGTCTGCCGGCAATGGGTTATAATTACCTAAAGGCGTTTAAGGTGAGGATACCCAGGGAAGCCGACCTAAAAAAGCTGGCGGAGATTTCTTCCCTGGTAATGATCCTTCCGTCCTCAATCGCTGTCGGGCTGGCCATCGGTTACCTGCTCGACCGCTGGCTCAAGACGGCTCCCTGGATGCTGTTAACCTGGTTATTGCTCGGGGTGGCTTCTGGTCTGTTGAACCTTTTCCGGGGTGTCAGGCGATACCTTCTGGAAAACAGAGAACCGGGCGAGAAACCGCCCGGAATCAATTGATTATCCCGGGCTGCCGGGTTAAAATTGTAAAAGCTAACAATGAATACCGACTGGCTGGAGCCTTCCATCAACCGAATCCCCCGGGTCACCATCTTCCTGGGCCTGGTGGCGGGGATATTTACGGCGCTTCTGAGCGGTCCCATTTCAGGGGTGCTGGTGCTGGCCGGGGCGGCTCTGGCTGCCCTGGGCTTCATCTCCCTTAAATCATTTATAGACAAATATTTACAGGAAGGCCCGGCTCGACTCTGGCGTCGGGCCATCCTCTTTTACAGTCTAAGGCTGCTGTTGATTTGCCTCATATTTTTAACTATAATCTTTTTCTTCAAGGCCCGGGTCCTGGCTCTGGCTGCTGGTTTCTCTCTGATTCTGGTATCCATTCTGGTTGAAGCGGTCAGACACCTGGCCGGTATAAAGCAATGGAAGGCTTAGAACACAGCTTACCGATAGTTGATTTTTTTAACCTTATTCTGGGCCGGCCACTGGCTGCGCTTCTGGCCGTATTCGGTTTCCGGGTTAAAGACCCGACCCACCTTCTGCCTGATTACCTGGTTATGACCCTTATTGTGGCCGTCCTTCTTTCTACCCTGCTGGGCCTGGCCGGGCGCCGGGTAAGACTTATCCCGGGTAAGACCCAGGTGGTTCTGGAAAGCCTGATTGATTTTTTTGAGGGGATGATCGTCGACACCATCGGCGAGCAAGGAAAAAGATATCTGCCCCTGGTGACCACCGTCGGCCTGTTCATCATGACCTCCAACTTACTAGGACTTATTCCCGGCTTCATGTCGCCCACCAGCAAGCTGAATGTGACCCTTGGCTGCGCCCTGGTGGTCTGGCTTTATTATCACTGGCAGGGAATCCGGACCCAGGGGGTACTCGGCTATCTGAAACACTTTACCGGTTCCAACCCGTTCCTGGCTCCACTGCTGCTGCCGATTGAGATCATCAGCCATTTTTCCCGCCCGGTCTCTCTTTCCATGCGTCTTTTCGGCAATATTTTTTCGGAAGAACTATTAATTTTGATCATCGCTTCCATCATTCCCTATCTTCTGCCATTGCCTTTCATGGCCATTGCTATTTTCACCGCAGTGATTCAGGCTTATGTTTTCGTCCTTTTGACCTGCATTTACATAGCCGGGGCTGTAGCCCACGAGGAAGAACATTAATGAAAAGGAGATTAAAGATGTCAAAGAAAAGCAAGTTCGCTGGCCTGTTGATTTTTCTTCTGGCCCTGATGCTGACTCCATTGAGTGCTCAGACCGTTGACCCGGCCAGGGCCGACCTGTTCAAGCTGTCCATCATTGTAGGGGCCGGTGTCATCACGCTGGCGGTCATCGCCGGAGCTTACGGCCAGGCCAAGGCCATCTCTTCCGCCTGCGAAGGGATTTCCCGCAACCCGGCCGCCGGGCAGCACATCAGGGGCATTCTGATTTTCGGCCTGGTTCTGATTGAGACCCTGGTTATCTATGCCCTGCTCATCACCATCATCATCCTCATGGTCAAGTGGGGAGCCTATTCATAAGGCCGGGCCTCACCAGGATAGATGGCTCAGAATCTTTTTAAGATATTGCTGACTTCCTTCAAGCGGTTCAACGACGACCGTTGCTGGACCGCTTCCATAGTGATTTCCTATTTCTCACTGCTGTGCGTGGTCCCTTTGGTGGCCCTTTTCTACTACCTGGGAGTTAGGGTCCTGGGAAGCTCGGAGCTGGTGGTCCGCAGCCTGAACATTTTCACCGAAGAGTTTTTTGCCAGGATGGACCCGGCCTTTTTCAAGAGGTTGCAGGCTCTGGGCAACAACCTGTCCAACCTCGGCTGGTTCGGCCTGGTTGGTTCTCTGGTGGCTGCCTCCTTTCTTTTTTCCAACCTGATTACCACCATCAACCAGATATTTCGGGCCCGGTACCATAAGTCCTTTTTCTACAACCGGTTAATCGAATACGTGGTGATGATGATTATCGGCATCATCCTGCTGCTTTCCATTTCCATAACTGCCCTCTGGACCGGCCTGCAGAAATTCCTGCGGGAAAGCGAGGTAATCTCGGAGTTCATCAACCCCAGGGTGATAACTTTTATCAATAACTTCTTTTTCCAGTACCTCCTGCCCTACGGGCTGACCTTTCTCTTTCTTTTCACCCTTTACAAGTTCATCCCGGAGGCCCGGGTCCATACCCGCAGTGCCCTGCTGGCCGCGGCCATTGCCGCCTTTTTCTGGGAGATCTTCAAGAGAGGCTTTGCTTTTTATGTCATCCATTTTTCAGCGGTAGGGATTGTGCTGTCCAAGATCCTGGCCGGGACCCTGACCTCGGTGATATTTTTTCTTCTCTGGATTTCGGCTTCGCTGGTTATAATGCTCTGGGGTGCGGAGTTAGCCGCGGTGCTGAATGAGTACCTGGATTCCCTTCAGGCAGGCAAGGAAAGAGAAGAACCGCAACCGGTTCAAATCTGAGCCAGATGCTGTGAGATAAATTTAAGCAATTGGTTCTTGGGCAGAGCCCCGACCACTGAATCGACTGGCTGTCCTCCCTTGAACAGAATGAGGGTAGGGATGCTCATGATCTGATAGCGGGAGGAAACTCCGGGATTTTCATCAACGTTAACTTTGACCACTTTGAGCTTTTCGCGGTAAGCCTCAGCTATCTGTTCTATTATCGGAGCTACCATCAGGCAGGGGCCGCACCAGGGTGCCCAGAAATCAACCAGGACGGGCAGGCCAGACTTGATGACTTCCTGCTCAAAGGTGGCGTCGGTGGCCTCAATCAGGTTGCTGCTCATTAGTCGCCTCCACTTTTTAAGTTGATAGCTTTACGATACAGGAGTCTGTATTTCCTGACAAGGTTGGACCAGGAATTGTCAGCCTTGAAGCAATTGGCCCGGACCCTGGACCAGAGGTCGGGGCTGGAATAGGTCAGCAGGGCCTGGCGGATAGCCTGCATCATGGCTTCCTCTGAATACTCTTCAAAAATAAAGCCGGTGCCTGTTCCCTCAACTGGAGAAAAAGGCTGAACCGTTTCGCGCAGGCCACCGGTTGCTCTGGCCACCGGCACGGT
The DNA here is from genome assembly GCA_026414545.1 of Candidatus Saccharicenans sp. GTDB lineage: Bacteria > Acidobacteriota > Aminicenantia > Aminicenantales > Saccharicenantaceae > Saccharicenans. The sequence continues at coordinate 131,851 of JAOAIU010000060.1, read as the reverse complement.
CCCGTAGCGCAGGCCATGCATCAGGGTTAATCCACCAGGTTCTTCCAGAGAGGGTATCAGCAACAGGTCAGCTCCGGCCAGTACCTGGTGATAAAGGCCGGCGCTGAATTCGGGACGGAAGGCCAGGCGACCCTTGTAAATATTCTGCAATTCGGCCAGCGCGCTTTCATATTTTTCTTCTCCCTGCCCGGCCACCACCAGCTGGCAGCCAGAGGATACCAGGGAGCCGGCCGCTTTCAACACCAGGTCAATTCCCTTTAAGCGTGTCAGATAACCGACCACGGCTACCAGGGGCAGAGACTCGCCGCCTGACAGCTGAAGGTCCTTCTGGAGTTGCTTTTTGCAGACGGCCTTACCGGACGGATCTTCCTGGCTGAAGTTAGCCGGGAGGTGGGGGTCAGTGGCTGGGTTCCATTCTTCGTCATCGATGCCGTTGCGCAGGCTGTAAAGTGGTCTGGATTTACGGGAAAAGAAGGAGCAGATGTCAGGCCGCTGGGCCAGAACCTCTTCCCGATATGTCCGGCTGACGGTATTTACCACATCTGCGAACAGTATGCCGGCCTTGAGAAAGCTGAACTTTCCCTTGAAGGCCAGTTGATGTGAATTCAGGTAGTTCCAGTCAAGTCCGGTCAGACTTAGCGATTCGGCCGGAAATTCACCCTGATAGGAGAAATTATGTATGGTCAGGACACAGGCGGTTTTCCTGAGCGCTGGTTTTTTCTGGTAAATGGATTTTAAGAGCATGGGTATCAGACTAGCCGGCCAGTTGTGACAGTGGATAAGGTCGAATTTAAGACGGTTTCCGGCCAGGAATTCACAGACAGCCCGGTTGAAAAAAATGAAACGCTCGGCATTATCGGGGTAGTCTCCCTGGGATGAACCATAGATGTAATCCCGGTGAAAGTACTTCGGCTGGTCGATCAGGTAGAGGGCATACCGACCCTGATCAACGCGGCAGATGGTGGCCGGGAGTTTTTTTTCTCCCACCGGCACCTGAAGGTCCTCCACGATAACCTCTTTTTTAAGTGATTCGATTTCAGGCCGCCGGTAATGGGGGAGAAAGAGGCTGACGGCCAGCCCGGAGCGGGCCAGAAACCTGGCCAGGCCGGCCACCGCCTCGGCCAGCTCACCCGAGCGGGCATAGGGGGCCAGCTCCGGCGTCACCATGGCAATTCTTGGCTTGTCAACCATGAGAAAAAATGATAGCTGGCCGGCCGGGAAAAATCAATCTGCCGGGGCCGAGTGTGGGACGGGGTGGAAAATGTTAGGCCGGGTCTATTCGGCCCAGCCCAGTTTTTCTTTTACCAGTTGATAATAGCTTCGCCAGGGGGAGGTTACCAGCTGGAGAAACAGGTTTGATTTTTTAATTCTTATCATCGCATTTCTGGGTATGGTTTCCCCGCGCTGGCCGTCGATGGTCAGGTACACCTTCTCCTCAGGCGTCAGCAGCTTGATTTTTATCTCGGAGGTGGAAGGAATCAGCAGGGGCCGGAAGGAAAGAGTATGAGGGCAGATGGGTGTCAGAATGATACATTCAATTCCGGGGTGGACTATGGGCCCTCCGGCCGAAAGAGAATAAGCGGTAGACCCGGTCGGGCTGGATAGTATCAGGCCGTCTCCCTTCAGGCGGGTGACCTCCTGGTCGTTGATGAAAATTAGCAATTCAATCATTCTGGCCAGGGCTGACTTATTGAGTACTACGTCGTTGAGGCAGATGTCCTGCCGGTCGCCGTAACGGATTTCCAGCAGGCTGCGCTGGGAGATGAAGCCATTCTTGTTCTGGATGAAAGCTTCAAGTACGGGCAGCGCCTCGGCCACGGGTATCTCGGTCAGGAAACCAAGCCTTCCCAGGTTGATGCCGATTACCGGAATCCCGGCCCGGGCAGCCTGGGGAGCAATGCTGAGCAGGGTGCCGTCTCCACCCAGGACGATCAAGGCCTGGCACAGCCCGGACAACTTCTCTCGTTCCACTCCTCCCTTTAAGCCAATTTTTTCGGCGGCGATTTTTTCCGGCAGCGGTTCAATTTTGTGCGCTTTCAAGAAGGTGATTATTTCTCTCAGAATCCGGTCAACGCCGGGGGCGTGGGGTTTTATTACCAGGCCGATACTCTTAATTTTTTGTCTGGTCGCCATCTGGCAAAATCTCCTGGATCTTTTTCCTTAAGTCCTCCGGGCTCAGTCCGCCGGGTCCGGTGCTCAGCCAGGCCAGAAATTCCCGGTTTCCTTTCTGTCCTAGAGTGTCGCAGGCCAACAGGTCCCGGACAGCGTAACCAATCTGCCCGGCCTCGACCAGGACCTTCTCCAGCACTTCACGATGAACCCGGCTGTCCCTGATTATACCTTTTTTTCCCACCTGATTTCGACCGGCTTCAAATTGCGGTTTGATCAGGGTCAGGACTTCACCCTGGCCCATGATTTTTTTCACGGCCGGGAGTATTTTGAGAACCGAAATAAATGACACATCGATGACGGTCAGTTCGGGCGTTTCAGACAGGTCTTCAGGCTGAAGGTATCGAGCGTTCTTTTCCAAAGTTATGACCCGGGGATCCTGGCGGAGCTTCCAGTCCAGCTGTTTGGTGTTAACATCCACGGCATAGACCTTTCTGGCTCCAGCTTGAAGCAGGCAATCGGTAAAACCGCCCGTGGAAGAGCCGATATCCAGGGCCACCTTGCCCGCAACGTTGATTTTGAAGCGGCGCAGCCCCTGTTCCAGTTTGGCCCCGGCCCGGCTGACATAGGGAAAAAGTTCCCGGATCGATATCCGGGCTTCGGGTGAGACCAACTGTCCCGATTTTAGGGCTGGCTGGTCATCGACAAAAACCCGGCCGGCCAGAATCAGGGCCTGGGCTTTTTCGCGGCTGGGGGCCAGACCTTTCCGGGTAAGTAGAAGGTCCAGGCGAGTCTTGGTCATCCTGGTCAAGCTACAGGAGTTTTTGCTTACGGTAGAATTCCCTGATGGAAGCGACCAGACCATCGGCATCCAGGCCCAGGACCCTGCGGATTTCTTCTGGCTTTCCCAGGGGATAAAGATCGGCCGGAAGTCCGAAGGAGGAGAAAGCGGGCCCGAAAATCTGGTGGCGGTCTAACATTTCCCGCAGGGCGCTGCCGAAGCCGCCTTCCACCACGCCTTCTTCCAGGGTGATGATAACCCTGGCTTTTCTGGCCAGCTCTGGCAGGAGAATCTCGTCCAGCGGCCGGGCAAACCTGGCATTAACCACTGACAGCGAGATGCCTTCCTTTTCCAGCTGGCGGGCCACCTCCAGCCCGGTCGGGACCATATTGCCGTAGGCAACCAGCAGGTCCTGCCCCGTCTTTAGGACCTCGGCCTGCCCGGGCGGGATGAACCTGAATTCCCTGTCCAGAGGGACACCGAGACCGGCTCCTTTGGGGAAACGGATGGCTACCGGATGTTCATACTGGAAAGCAGAGTATACCATATGTCGCAACTCGTTCTCGTCCCGGGGAGCCATCAGGATAATGTTCGGCAAGTGGCGCAGGTAGGCAATGTCATTGACTCCCTGGTGGGTGGGCCCATCCTCTCCCACTATTCCGGCCCGGTCCAGGGCAAAGACCACGGGCAGGTCCATCAGACAGACCTCGTGAAAGATCTGGTCGTAAGCCCTCTGGAGGAAGGTCGAGTAAATAGCTACCAGAGGTTTAAGTCCCGAGATGGCCAGACCGGCCGCAAAATTTACAGCGTGCTGTTCGGCAATGCCGACGTCAAAGAACCGGTCGGGATTCTCTTCGGCGAATTTATTCAGGCCCGTGCCGTCGGTCATGGCCGCGGTGATGGCAATGATCCGGGGGTCGCTTCGGCCGAGTTCAGCCACAGCCTCTCCGAACACCCTGGAATAGCTTGGTCTGCTTTCCTGCCCCACAGGTTCTCCGGTGGAAATGACAAAGGGGGAGGCACTGTGAAACTTCTCCGGGTTGAGCTGGGCCGGGCGATAGCCCTTGCCCTTTTGGGTAACGCAATGGATGAGAATCGGGCCCGGATAGTTCCTGGCATGGTCCAGGGCTTCAACCAGACTGTGCAGGCTATGACCATGGATGGGTCCGATGTATCTTATGCCCAGTTCTTCAAAAAAGACTCCGGGGAAAAAGGTCTTCTTGATCAGATCTTCCAGGGCCCGGGCTGCCCGAATTAAGGGCCAGCCCAGCTTCGGGATGGACCTCAGGACTGACTTGGTCTGTTCTTTTATTCGGAGATAGGGTTGGCCTGAAACCAGGTAGGAGAGGTACCTGGAAAGTGCCCCGACATTAGGGGATATGCTCATTTCGTTATAATTAAGGACAATGATCAGCCTTTCCCGCAGGTGACCGATCTGGTTGAGAGCTTCGTAGGCCACGCCGCCGGTCAAGCTTCCGTCGCCCACCACGGCGATAACATTGTGATTTTCTCCCTTGCGGTCGCGGGCCACGGCCAGGCCCAGGGCCGCGGACAGAGCGGTTGAGGCATGACCGGTATTGTAAACATCGTGGGGGCTTTCTTCGAGGCAGGGATAGCCGAGCAGGCCACCAAACTGGCGCAAACGTGAAAAATCTTTCTGGCGGCCAGTTAACAACTTGTGGGTATAACACTGATGACCGACATCCCAGACAATCTTGTCCCGGGGTGAGTCAAAAACATAATGCAGGGCCAGGGTCAACTCCACCACCCCCAGATTGGAAGCCAGGTGTCCACCAGTCCGGGAAACTGTTTCTATGATTCTGGCCCTGATTTCTGTGGCCAGCTGGGACAGTTCTTCCATGGACAGCTTCTTGAGGTCCTGGGGACCTTTGATTGCGGGTAAAAATTTTTCCGGGCTCATGGCTGGCCCTCCCGGGCGGGTTGAAGTTGTTTAAGGAAAAAAGTCAGAACGTCTGAATCTATACCAGCTTCTTCCAGAGCCCGTTTAGCCCTCCCCAGCCAGGTCTCCAGAAATTCCCTGGAGGTCGCCTCACCCAGCACCCTGGCCAGGTTGGGACGGCGGACCTTTCCGGCGGACTGGTCCTGGAAAAGGTCCTGGAGGTCATCGCGAAGCTGGAAGGCCAGCCCCAGGTATAAGCCATAGGTTTCCAGGGCCTGGATGGCGGCCTCCGGGGCTCCGGCCAGCCTGGCCCCGGAAACGGCCGAAACTTTGATTAACCCGGCCGTCTTTCTGGAGGCCAGTTCCTGGTAGGCCGCCAGGTCTTGAGTTTCGGGAGAAAAATTTATATCCAGCCACTGCCCGGCAATCATCCCCCTGGGACCGGCGGCCATGGCCATCTCGGCCGAGACCCGGGCTTTAAGCTGGTGGTCATTGGCTGGAGCCGGGGCAGCAGCCAGTATTTCGAAAGCCATGGTCAGAAGGCCATCGCCAGCCAGCAGGGCCAGGGCTTCGCCGAATCTTTTATGACAGGAAGGTCGGCCTCGCCTGAAATCGTCGTTATCTATTGAAGGCAGGTCGTCGTGGACCAGGGAATAATTATGAATGAATTCCACGGCGCAGGCATAGGGCAGGAGCAATTCCTCGGGGGCCCCGAAGTGTTCTCCGCTGGCCAGGAGCAGCAGCGGCCGGAAACGTTTTCCGCTGCCAAGCACGGCGTAACGCATAGCTTCAAAGACCTGAGAATTTTCGGCTGACAGATAGTAATCCAGGGCTTTCTCCAGCCGGGATCGTTTGCGGTCAAAATAAAGCTCCAGGTCTTTGTTCATTTGTCTACGGCCTGCTCTGTCTTGTCTAGCTTTCTTCCTCTTCTTCCTCTTCCTGGTCCTCTTCCAGGGCAGAAGCGTTCAGGTTTTCCGGTATGAAATCGCGGGCCTGCAGCTCGCCCTTTTCGTCCTTGAGCAGTATTTCGATTTTCTTTTCAGCCTTGTCCAGCTCAGACCGCAGGAATCTGGTCAGCTTGATGCCTTTTTCAAACAGGGCCAGTGATTCGTTCAGGGTCAGGTCTCCTTTTTCCAGCTTGCTGACGATCTGCTCCAGCTCGGCCAGGGCCTTTTCAAAACTCATCTCTTTTCCTTTAGTATTCATTGGCTCTCCTTGATGAATTTTGATTCAATCTTAGCCTTGGGGTCAACCCGGTTAACACGGCAGTCGAGCTCACCCCGGTAGAAGGAAACTATGATGTCCTCGCCGGGCGTGACTTCGCTGGCTTTCTGCACTGGCAGCAGCCCCCCGGCTTTCCAGCAGATAGTATAACCTTTCTTGATGACGTTGAGCGGGGACAGGTTGTCGAGGGAAGAAGCCAGTCGCTGCCAGAGGCCGTCCAGCTGGCTCAACTTGATTTGCAGCGCGTGGCACATGTTTTGTCCGAGCTGCTGGCTGCGATTTTTATAGCCGGACAGAACCTGTTTCCTGGTCTGGATGGCCTTCCAGGTTCTGGTATCCAGTTCGTCCACCCTCTGGACGAGGCTCATCCGGCGGTACTTGATAGTTTGAATGATGTGCTCTTCGGTCAGGTGGCTAATCCGGCTGCGCAATCTCTCCAGGCCATATTTTTCGAGCTGGACGAGGCGGTTGAGCAGGTTGCCGATTTTCTCCCGGAATTCTTCCTCCTTGGAGACAACCAGTTCGGCCGCGGCCGAGGGGGTGGAAGCCCTGATGTCGGCCACGAAGTCGGCGATGGTGAAATCTATCTCGTGCCCAACGGCCGAAATCACCGGCTTGGTTTTCATGCAGTTGAAGATGGCCCTGGCCACCACCTCTTCGTTGAAGGCCCAGAGATCCTCGATCGAGCCGCCGCCCCGGCCGACGATGACCACGTCGATATCATCCCGGCGACTGAAGTAGTCCAGGCCCTGGGCAATGTTCTGGGCCGCCCCTTCGCCCTGGACCAGGGAAGGATAGATGATTATATGCAGGCGGTTAAAACGGCGTTCGATGATCCGGAGGATGTCGCGAATGGCCGCCCCGGTCGGGGAAGTCACGATACCTATTTTCTTTGGTAGCAGCGGAAGCTTTTTCTTATGTTTGGGGTCGAACAAGCCTTCAGCCTGCAGCCTGGCCTTTAGCTGTTCAAAGGCCAGTTGCAGAGCCCCCTTGCCGCGCGGTTCCAGCTTTTCTACTACCAGCTGATAATCGCCGCTCTTTTCATAGACCGTTATCCGGCCGCCGCAGATAACCTTCATTCCATCTTTCAGCTCGAAACTGGGCGACAGGCTATTTTTCTTCAGTTCCGAACGGATACGGCTGGCATCGCTACGAAACATAACGGCCCGAAGCTGAGCATTCTCATCCTTGAGGGTAAAGTAGAAATGACCAGAAGCCGGTTGCCTGAGGTTGGAGATTTCTCCTTCCACCCAGACAAAGGGAAAGGCTGATTCTAGCTCCAGCCGGACCACCCGGGTCAGCTCGCTGACTGTATAAACACGGTCCTTGACAATCAGGCTCTCAGTCTTCACTCTGCTCCTCAGTTAAAAGCTCTCTCTTTATTTTTAAGGCTTTTCCAGTGGCCGGGTCAATGTCAACATAGACAGCACTCAGCATCAGGCCGTCGGTGGCCGGCTCGAAACGTTGCGGTCTGGCCGTCAGGAATCTCTGCAGGGCCTGTTCCGGTTTCATCCCGATGACTGAGTTCAGGCCGCCGGCCATCCCCACGTCCGTTATATAGGCAGTCCCGCCAGGCAGCAGCCTTTCGTCAGCAGTCGGGATATGGGTGTGGGTACCGATGACGGCCGACACCCGGCCGTTGAGATACCAGCCCAGGGCTTGCTTTTCCGAGGTGGCTTCGGCGTGAAAATCTATTATAACTATCGGAGTAATCGGGATAATTTCCGCCAGCAGGCGGTCGGCGGTCAGGAAGGGGCAGTCAATCGGTTCCATGAAGACCCGCCCCTGGAGGTTGACCACGGCTGCCTTGACCCCTTTTTCATTCTGGTAGATATAGTAACCACGACCGGGATTGACTGCCGGGTAGTTGGCCGGGCGCAGCAACCGATTTTCCTTTTCCATGTAGTTCAGGACTTCCTTCTTGTCCCAGATATGGTTGCCGGAAGTCAGCACGTCCACCTGGAAAAATAGTTCCTTGCCCGTTTCTTCGGTCAGGCCATTGCCGCCGGCGGCGTTCTCGGCGTTGGCTACCACCAGGTCTGGCTGGTACTTTTTGCGCAGTTCCGGCAGGAATCGGGACAGGGCCCGCCGTCCCGGCCGGCCGATCAGGTCTCCGATGAACAGGACTCCGAACTTATCTGGCATATTCCACCGCTCTCATCTCTCTGATGACCATGACTTTGATCTGTCCGGGGTAATCTAACTCATCCTTGATTTTCTGGGCTATGTCCCTGGCAATAACCATGGCCCGGTCGTCAGAAACTTTCTGGGCGTCGACGATGATCCTGATTTCGCGTCCGGCTTGCAGGGCAAAGGCCTTGGCCACGCCCTCAAAGGAAGTGGCGATCTGTTCCAGCTTCTCCAGACGCTGAATGTAGGTTTCCAGCAGTTCGCGCCTGGCGCCAGGTCGGGCGGCTGACAGGGTATCGGCGGCCTGGACCAGCACCGCCTCAACCGACGGGAAATCTATATCCCGGTGGTGAGAAGCAATAGCCTGGATGACTGCCTCGGATTCACCGTACTTCTTGGTCAGCTCTACCGAGAGCTCGGTGTGGGTGCCCTCATAGTCTTTGTCAACAGCCTTGCCGATGTCATGGAGCAGGCCGGCCCGCAGGGCCACGTTGACATCAGCCCCCAGTTCCCTGGCCATCAAGGCGGCCAGCATGGCCACCTCTTTGGAGTGCTGCAGAACGTTCTGCCCGTAGCTGGTACGGTATTTCAACTTGCCGAGATGCTTGATCAGCTCTGGATGCATGTTCTGGATGCCGAGCTCGTACAGGGTGTTTTCGCCTTCCTGCTTGATTTTTTCTTCCAGCTCGGCCTTCACCTGTTCCACGATATCTTCGATCCTGGCCGGATGAATACGGCCGTCGGCTACCAGTTTCTCGATGGCCATCCTGGCCAGCTCTCGCCTCAGGGGGTCGAAACTGGAAAGGATAACCGCCTCCGGGGTGTCGTCGACGATGATGTCAACGCCGGTGGCCATCTCCAGGGCCCTGATGTTGCGGCCCTCGCGCCCGATGATCCGGCCTTTCATGTCGTCTGAGGGCAGGTCTACCACCGAGACCGTGGTCTCGACCACATGCTCAGCGGCTGAGCGCTGGATAGCATTGGAAATTATCTCCCGGGCCAGGGCCCTGCTCTTCTCCCGGGTTTCTTCTTCCACCCGCCGAATAGCCTGGACCGCCTGCAGCTTGGCCTCGTCTTCTATCTTTCTGATAAGGGTATTTCGAGCTTCTTCCTGGGTCAGGCCGGCAATGCGTTCCAGCTCCTCGGTCTGTTTCTGCAGGGTTTCGGTAATTTTTTGTTCCAGGGCCTCCAGCTCTTTTTCTTTCCCATAAAGCCGGCGTTCTTTGGCCGACAGGTCTCTCTCTTTTCTTTCCAGGTTCTGATAACGCCGTTCCAGGGCTTCTTCCTTGTTGAGCAGCCTTCGTTCCAGCTCGCTCAGTTTTCGCTTTTTTTCCCTGGTCTGGGCTTCGAACTCAGCCTGCCTGGCCGCATCCTTTTCTCGGGCCTCGGCCTCAGCCTGCTTTTTTATTCTTTCTGCTTCTTCGGCTGCCCTGGCCAGTATCTCTTTGGCTTCGGCTTCGGCCCGGAGCAGCCCTTTCAGCCCGCGGCTCCGCTTGAGCATCAGGAAAATAAAGAACAGAAGAATTAATGATAAAAGGGGAATTCCCGCGATTAGTATGGCCTTCATGGTCAAACCTCCTCACCGGACCATTGGGCCAAAGGAGCAGGGGTGAGGTCAGGCCATCACTCTGGAAAGGTACAGCGCTTCCGCCCCTTGAGAGCGTGGCAGAAGCCACAGGTTTTTCCCTCTGAAAACATCCCGCAATTAGACTCGAAGTCTAATCTATCAAAAGAAATAGATAAAAAGTCTCCTGCATTAAGGGGTGAGTTTTTCCAGAGTTTCATAATCATTTTCATGTTGCTTAACCTGATCCTCGATCCTGGCCAGTTCCGTCTCCAGACGGCCAAGGGCCTCTCTCAGTTGATCGATGCGGTTTTCCGATACGAACAGTTCGTCGGCGATGTTCAGGGCGGTCAGGACGGCGATCTTGGCCACGTCCGAAGACCGCGATTTCAGGGCCACATCCCGCATCTTCTGGTCAACGAAAGAAGTCAACTGGCCGATGTATCTCTCGTCTTCTTCTCCTTTGACGCAGATCCTGTATTTATTTCCAAAAATTTCAATCTCAATTATTTTCTCTTTCATACACCCAGCTTTTCCATCTGAGTGATCAGGGCTTCTATCCGGCTTCGGACTTCTTCTTTTTCTTCCTGCAGGCGCTTCAGCTCTTCTTCCAGGCTGTCCGCCTTCCTGAGCTTCTCTTCCAGCTCCTTCTTATCAGCTTTCAGGTGCTTTAGTTCGTCCTTTAGGCGGGCATTTTCCTGGGAAAGCCGGGAAAAATGCTCCACAATCTGAGTTATCTTGCCCTCAAGTATTTTAATCCGCTCCAGCTCGGATGTCAATTTAGCCTCCTTACCTCAACTGAATCTTAAGGGTAGATTTAAGTTGAGATATTATTTCCTGCATGGCCCGGTCCACCTCCTCGGTCTGAAGGGTTCGGGCTGAATGCCGGAAGTAAAATCTGACGGAAAAGCTGACCTTCCCCGGGGGCAGAGCCTTTCCCTGAAATCGGTCATAAATCAGGAAGTTTTCGAGGTAAGGGATGTTCAGTTTTTGCAGTTGCTGTTGGATCTGCTGGTAGTTGAGACTGTCTTCTACCAGGAACGAAAGGTCGCGGCTGGTGCCCGGGAACCTGGGGACCGGCTGGAAGCTGAAAGTTCGGGGTTGCTTGCGCAGGAGCTCGTTCAAATCTATTTCAGCGCAGTAAACCGGGCGTTCCAGGTCATAGCTTCTGGCCAGGTTGCCATTGAGCAGTCCGAGCAACCCGACGGGCTCGTTCTTAACCAGGATTCTCAGTCCCTGCCCCGGTTCAAAGAACGGGTGCTCCACCGGCTCGAAGGAAAAGTTCTCGTAGCCCAGATAGTTGCAAATGTCTTCCACCGCTCCCTTCAGGACATAGAAGTCGGTTTGCTTTTCGGTTTCTTTCCAGGTTCGGCCCGACCTCAGGCCGGTGGTCAGGATTCCCAGGTTCAAGTTTTCGCGGTGAGTTTCTTCCTGCTCCCAGTAATATATATTCCCGACCTCAAAGATATGGACGCCTTCCGCTTCCCGGTTGAAGTTCCAGACTGCATTCTCAACCAGGCCGGGGAGTAGGGAGGTCCTGAGGATAGACAACTTGGCCGAGATGGGGTTCTGAAGTCTTATCGGCTGGCAACCGGTCTGCCACAGTTGTTCCTTCTCCGGATCGGTAAAGCTAAAATTTATGACCTCGTCAAAACCATGATGAAAAAGAACCTCTTTGAGTCGCCAGACCCGGTCTCTTTTCCGGTCGGCTGGCAGCTCAAAAGATTTGACCGGTGTTATGGCGCTGGGTATGCGGTCGTAACCATAGAACCGGGCCACTTCCTCGACCAGGTCGGCTTCCCTTTCCAGGTCGACCCGGAAGCTGGGAATTTCCACCGTCCAGACCTGAGGACCCTGTTCTTTGAGTTTCAGGCCGAGTCCGGTGAGAATCTTCACCACGAATTCCGGTTCAATTTCCAGGCCAAGAAGCTCATTGACCCTCCTCAGTCGCAGGGTAACGGTTCTGGGCTTGCGGGGGGCCGGATAGACATCCAGCAGACCCTTGGAAACCCGGCCGCCGAATTCGCACAAAAGGGAAGCAGCCATGACGGCCGCGGCCGGGGCAGCATTGGGGTCAGCTCCCCGTTCAAATCGGTAAGAAGCATCGGTGCTAAGCCCCAACTTCTTGGCCGTCTGCCTTATTGAGACCGGGTTGAAATTGGCGCTTTCTATGAACACGTCGCTGGTGGACTCGGTTATTCCCGATTCCTCCCCCCCGATCACCCCGGCTATGGCTACCGGGGTTGATTCGTCGGCTATTACCAACATTTCGGGGTCAAGTTCTACCGTTTCTCCCTCGAGGGTGCGGATGGTTTCTCCCTTTCTGGCTTTCCTGATCTTGATCTTGCCGCCCTTTAACTTACTGAGGTCAAAGGTGTGGATGGGCTGTCCGAGAGAAAAGCAAACATAATTGCTGACATCAACCACGTTGTTGATTGGCCTGAGCCCGACAGCTTCCAGTCTTTTCTTCAACCAGTCTGGCGATGGCCCGACTTTAACCCCCTTGACCACCAGGCCACAGTAGCGTGGGCAGAGCTGGGGGTCCAGGATGTTAATGTCCACCATTTCGGCGGTCGTCTGGGGCAGTTCCTTCAAGGGCCAGTTCCTGGTCTTCAGGTTGAGGTCCAGCAGGGTGGCTATCTCCCGGGCTACTCCCAGGTGGCCCAGGGTATCGGGCCGGTTGGCATAAGTTTCTATTTCAAAGACGGTGTCTTCACCCGCCGCGGTTATGGACTCCACCATCAGGCCGATCTGGTTCAGTGAGCTGGCCAGCTCCTGTGGGGAGAGGTTGAGGTTCACAAACTCTTTGAGCCAGGAGTATGATATCTTCATCTTCGGTTAAATTGCCTTAAAAATCTCAGGTCGTTCTCGTAAAAATGCCTTATTTCGGGAATCTGGAAGGCGAACATGGCCGTCCGGTCTATTCCCAGGCCGAAGGCCCAGCCGGAATAAACTTCCGGGTCGATGTTGACATTTTTGAAAACCTGGGGGTCGACCATTCCGGCTCCCAGGATTTCTTTCCAGCCGCTGCCGCCGCAGACCCGGCAGGCAGAATCCTGGCCGCCGCAGACGATGCATTCTATGTCCACCTCGGCCGAAGGCTCGGTAAACGGGAAGAAGCTCGGCCGGAAGCGCAGCTTGATTTTTTCTCCGAACAAGGCCTTGATGAAGTATTCCAGGGTGCCCTTGAGATGGGCGAAGGTTATGCCCCTGTCCACCACCAACCCTTCCACCTGGTAGAACATCGGGAGGTGGGTCGGGTCTGGCGTCTCCCTCCTGAAAACCTTTCCCGGTATGATGATCCTGATGGGCGGTTTCTTTTTTTCCATCACTCGGATCTGTACCGGGGAAGTGTGGGTTCTGAGCAGGAGGGTGTCATTTATGTAGAGCGTATCCCAGCTGTCCCGGGCTGGATGGTGCGGCGGGAAATTCAGGGCTTCAAAGTTGTAATAGTCTGTTTCTATCTCCGGACCCTCTTCCACTGAAAAGCCCATGGAAATAAAAATTCTCTCTATTTCCCTCTGGAACAGAGTGATAGGATGGGGGGCTCCCCAGTAAAGCTGCCGGCCGGGAAGGGTCAGGTCCTCCAGCTGTTTCACCCGGGCCGGAGCTTTTAGTTTTTGCTCCATCTCAGCCAGGCTGTTCTGGATGTCTGACTTCAGCTCGTTGAGCATCTGGCCGACGTTCTTTTTTTCTTCCGGCCCCAGGGTCTTGAATTCTTCGAACAGCAAGGTCAGGTGGCCTTTTTTTCTGCCCAGGAAGGCCTGGCGCAGTTCTTCCACCTCCCTGGCCTCCTTCACCCTGGAAACCTGTTCGGTGAATAGCTGACGGTAATGGTCGATTTTCTTCAGCAGGCTGCTCATGGCCCCGCTCAGACCTGGGCTTGTTTGGCCTTATCCACCAGGAAAGCGAAAGTCTGGGGAGCGGAGACGGCGATTTCTGCCAGTATTTTCCGGTCAAGGTCGATGTTCAGAGCTTTCAGCCCCTTGATGAAACGGCTGTAGGACAGGCCGTTGGCTTCGGCCGCAGCCTTGATTCTGATGATCCACAGCTGGCGGAAATCTCTTTTCTTGGCCCGGCGGTCGCGGTAAGCGTACTGTAGGCCCTTTTCCACGGTCTCCTTGGCTGTCCGGTAATTGCTTTTCTTGGTTCCCCAGTAACCCTTGGCTAATTTTAATATCTTTTTTCTTCTGGCTCTTTTCTTGGCGCTTCTCTTTACTCTTGGCATCGGCGCTTCTCCTTTCTAGAAAATGGTGTCAACAGTCAGCCTGGAGAGTCTGCCTAAAAATCATAGGGCAGCATTTTCTTGACAGTTTTGCGGTCAGCCGGACTGAGTTCAGCCGGCTTGCCCAGCTGCCTGATTCTCTTGGCAGCTTTCTTAGTCAGAATGTGGCTCTTGTTGGCTTTTTTGTGCAGCACTTTTTTGCTGGCTGTTATCTTGAACCTCTTTCTGGCTGCTTTGTTGGTTTTTAGTTTTGGCATCTTTACCTCCTGTTTTGATCGGCACTATCAACGCCGTGCTGGCCCAATCGTGGGTCTTGACTTCGCCGTCCTGGCGGGCGATGTCGGAAACGTCGGCCAGGATTCTGTCCATGATCTGCTGGGCCATTTCGGGATGGGCTCTTTCCCGGCCTCTTATCATTATGGTTATCTTAACCTTGTTGCCTTCCTCGATGAACCGCCGGACATGTTTCATCTTGAAATTGTAATCGTGGATGCTGATCTTTGGCCTGAACTTGATCTCCTTGATCTGAACCTGTTTCTGGTGTTTCTTGGCTTCATGCTCTTTCTTGTGAAGCTCATAGAGGAACTTTCCATAATCCATGATCCGGCAAACCGGCGGGCTGGCCTGGGGGGCGATTTCCACCAGGTCCAGGCCCTTTTCCCTGGCCAGGGCCAGGGCCTGGGGAACGGTCATTATTCCCAGCTGGTTCTTGTCTTCATCAATCACCCTGATTTCCGGAGCTCTGATCATCTCATTGATCCGGTGCGGTCTTTCCTTGGCTTTGGCCGGACGGTAAGGTTCTCGATGATAAATAGTTGACCTCCTTTATATGTTTATTTCTAAGGATTTGCTGTTTACCAGGTCTTTCAGCCGGGCCATCAGGTCAGCGACTGAGAGCTGGCCGCGGTCGCCCTGGCCGTGAATTCTGAGCGACAGGTTGCGATTGCTCACTTCCTTATCGCCGACGACGGCCATCAGGGGAATCTTCTGCAGCTCGGCCTGCCGGATCTTCTTGTTGACCTTCTCTCGGGAATCGTCCACCTGGACCCGGAAGCCTTCGGCCCGGAAGGTTTCCTGTAGTTCCCGAGCATAGGCTTCATGCCGGTCAGCTATGGGCAGGATAACCAACTGCACCGGGGCCAGCCAGAGTGGAAAGCTTCCCTTGTAATGTTCTATCAGCACCCCAAAAAATCTTTCCATGGAACCCAGCAGTGCCCGGTGAATCAGGAACGGCCGGTGGAAATTGCCGTCCTCGCCGACGTAGCTCAGTTCAAATCGCTCGGCCAGATTGAAATCCAGCTGGACAGTGGTGCACTGCCAGAGCCGGCCGATGGCGTCCTTGATCTTAATGTCTATTTTCGGGCCGTAGAATACGCCCTCTCCCTCGTCAATCTGGTAGGGAAGGCCGGCATGTTTAAGGGCCTCTTCCAGGGCTTTTTCTGCCTTGTCCCAGTCTTCCAGCCGGCCGACATACTTGTCGGGCCGGGTGGCCAGGTAGATGCCATAATCTTTGAAGCCAAAGGCGCTCAGCAATTTAATGGCCAGCCGGATAACCTTTTTGATTTCATCCTCCAGCTGGTCGCCGCGGCAGAAAATGTGGGCGTCATCCTGAGTGAAGCCGCGCACCCGGCACAGGCCGTGCAGCACGCCGCTTCTTTCATAGCGGTAAACGGTACCCAGCTCAGCCCAGCGCAGCGGCAGTTCCCGGTAGGAGCGCTGCCTGGACTTATAGGCGATGATGTGAAAAGGACAGTTCATCGGCTTGAGCTGGTACTTGAAGCCTTCAAACTCCAGCGGCGGGAACATGGCCTCGTAGAATTCGGTGTGGCCGCTTCTCTTCCACAGGTCGAGCTTGGCGATATGGGGAGAATATATGAAATCGTAGCCGTCCTTTAAGTGTTCGTCTTTCCAGAAGGCCTCTATCAGGTGGCGAATGATGGCCCCTTTCGGATGCCAGATGACCAGCCCTCCGCCCAGGTCTTCGCTGGTGCCGTAGAGGTCCAGCTCCTGACCCAGGTGCCGGTGGTCGCGCTTTTTCGCTTCCTCCAGAAAATTGAGGTAGTCTTCGAGCTCTTTCTGGCTGAAGAAGGCCGTGCCGTAGACCCTCTGCATCTGGGGCCCGCGTTCGTCGCCTTTCCAGTAAGCACCGGAGACCGAAAGCAACTTGAAATGCCGGATATGACCGGTTGAGGGCAGGTGCGGTCCCAGGCAGAAGTCTATGAAATCTCCCTGTTGGTAGCAGGAAACATGTTCGCCGCCTTTTTCCTGGATCAGCTCAACTTTCAGGGTTTGACCCCGGTCGCGGAAAATTTTTATGGCTTCTTCCTTGTCGAGCACCAGGCGCCTTACCGGCTGGTCGAGGTCGACAATCTCCCGCATCCTTTTTTCTATGGCTTCCAGGTCCTCGGGGGTAAAGGGAGTGTCGCGCAGAAAGTCGTAATAAAAGCCGTTTTCGATGGCTGGACCCACTCCCACCTGGATTCCGGGAAAAAGGTCGGTTACGGCATGGGCCAGAAGGTGGGCGGCGCTATGTCTCAGCACTTCCAGAGCTTCGGGGTCAGAAGAATAGACCAGTGAAATCTCCCTTTCCCGGTCGGCCGGATAGCTCAGGTCCAGCAACTGGCCGTCCGAGCGGAACAGGAGCGGTTTTTCAGCCACCGGCAGCTCGGACAGCAATTCGGACAGAGGAGTGCCCTTTTTTATAAAAAAAATAGACTCCTCAACCTTGATTCTGATCAGGTCTTCCATCGGTTAAATTCAACTCTTCTTACTTTAGTTCTATCTTATCACAAACGGGCTAACTTTTATCCGCAGGAGATAAAAATTAGAAAAGGTGGTAGGCGCGGAGGGGATTGAACCCACGACCTCTTCCGCGTCAAGGAAGCGCTCTCCCACTGAGCTACGCGCCTGTCCAACGCTTTTATAAGCTCATATATATTAATTAAATCGGGCCTTAACTGTCAAGCAAGGCCATTTTTAAGGCTACCGGTGAACGTCCAGGTAAGGGAGATTACCCGGAAACTGAGAGGCGAAGGCCTGGCGAGAAGGGTCTTTAATTAAGCTCTCTGCGGTGCTTCCCCTTTGGCAATTGCCAGGGAGATGACTATAATAAAAATATGATTGGCCTGATGTCCGATTCCCATGACTATCTGCCGGCTATCCGCCAGGCGGTGGCCCTGTTCAACCGGGTCCAGTGCTCGCTGGTAATCCATGCCGGCGACGTGGTCGCTCCCTTTGCGGCCAGGGAGTTAAAGAACCTGCGCTGCCCCGTTAAGGCGGTTTTTGGCAACTGTGATGGCGAAAGAGAGGGACTGGCCGCGGTTTTCATGGAATTCGGCCAGATAGTCCCCGGCCCTCTGGTTTTCAACCATGAGAATCTCCGCTTCTATGTTTCTCATTATCCTGTAGAAAAACCTCCAGCTGCGGCCGACATCGTGGTTTTCGGACATACACACCGGGCCCAGGTTAATCGTGACGGAAACCTGGTCGTGGTCAATCCCGGGGAAGTCTGCGGCTGGGTCAAGGGAGTGAGCACAGTCGCCCTCCTGAACCCGGCCAATCTGGTGGTGGATATAATTCCTCTGTAAGGCAGAGGATGCTGATGAAGGGCATAAGCAACAGGCAGAAGCCGGCCTGGTTGCCGGTCAGGAAATCGGGCAAGAAGAATCCTTCTCCCCCCGGCTATAACCATCCGGACTGGAAAAAGAAACGGGGAGAGGGGAGTAAGAAGAGCGCCTGAAGAGCCAGCTGGTATTAGACTTTAACCCCCTTTTTTTGCTATACTTATCTATTAATTTTGCCCGAGGGCGGGCCGAGTTGAAATTTAAGCCTAAAAGGAGTTTTTCAGAATGAAAAAAGTCATTATCATGGGAGCTGCCGGAAGAGATTTCCACAACTTCAACGTTTTTTTCAGGGACAACAAAGATTACCGGGTGGTGGCTTTTACCGCTACCCAGATTCCCGACATCGAAGGCCGCAAGTATCCGGCGGCCCTGGCCGGGAAGCTCTATCCGAAGGGAATCCCCATCTATTCTGAAGGCGAGCTGACCGACCTCATCAAGACCTATAAGGTTGATGAAGTTCATTTTGCCTACAGCGATGTTTCCCATGAATACGTGATGAATAAGGCCTCGCAGGTGCTGGCGGCCGGGGCCAACTTCGTGCTGCTCGGGCCAAATGATACCATGATCAAGAGCCGCAAACCGGTGGTTTCGGTCTGTGCCGTCCGGACTGGTTCCGGCAAGAGCCAGACCACCAGGAAGGTGGCCCTGACCCTGAAGGCCAAGGGACGCCGGGTGGTGGTCATCCGTCACCCGATGCCCTACGGCGACCTGGTAAAACAGGCAGTCCAGAGGTTCGCCACCTACGAGGACCTGGACCGTCATGAATGCACTATTGAAGAAAGGGAAGAATACGAACCTCACATTGACAACGGCATAGTCGTTTATGCCGGTGTCGATTACGGAGCCATTTTGAAACAGGCCGAAAAAGAGGCCGATGTAATTCTCTGGGACGGCGGCAACAACGATTTCTCATTCTACAAGTCGGACTTGGAGATCGTGGTGGTCGACCCGCACCGGGCTGGACACGAGCTGAGCTATCATCCTGGCGAAACCAATTTCCGCCGGGCTGATGTTTATGTGGTCAACAAGATTGACACGGCCGACCCGGAGAAAGTCCAGCTGGTGCTGAACAACATCAAGAGGATCAACCCCGGGGCCCGGGTCATCAAGGCCAACTCTCCGATCTTCGTGGAGGACGGTTCCCGGATTACGGGCAAAAAAGTCCTGGTCATAGAGGACGGCCCCACTCTGACCCATGGCGGCATGCGCTACGGGGCCGGAATCGTGGCCGCCCAGAAATACCAGGCCGCCGAGATAATCGACCCCAGGCCTTTCGCCGTGGGCAGCATCAAGAAGACATTTGAAAAGTACAATCACCTGGATAAGGTTCTGCCAGCCATGGGTTACGGAGAAAAGCAGATGAAAGAGCTGGCCGCTACCATCAACCGGATTGACTGTGACCTGGTGGTCAGCGCCACCCCGATCGACCTGAACCGGGTGATCAGGGTCAATAAACCGATGCTCCGGGTTCGCTACGAGCTGGAAGAGATTGGCACCCCGAACCTGAAGACTGTGCTCAAGGATTTTTGAAACGGGACAGGGTGAAGATAGAGGCCAGGAAAGCATGAAAACGAGGATTGCCCTTATCGCTTTCGGCGGGAATGCCATTCTGCCCGAGGACCAGAGAGGTCTGCAGGAAGAGCAGATGCGTAATTCCCAGAAAGCGGCCGAGCTCATGGTCCAGATCATCAAGAAAGGCTATGAGCTGATCGTGGTCCACGGCAACGGCCCCCAGGTCGGCAACCTCCTGATCCAGATGGAAGAGGCTTCCAATAAAATCCCCCCTTTCTCCCTTGATGTCTGCGATGCCATGACCGAGGGCAGCATGGGTTTCATGCTGGAAAAGGCCATCGTCAACGAATTGCGCAAGAATTCCATAGACAAGGATGTGGCCACCATCATCACCCAGGTGGTGGTGGACAGGGACGACCCGGCCTTCCAGAAGCCAACCAAGCCGGTCGGGCCTTTTTACCCCAGGTTCCGGGCCCAGCAGCTGGCCCGGCAGAAAAAGTGGACCATGGTCGAGGATGCCGGTCGTGGCTACCGCAAGGTGGTGGCTTCGCCCAGACCCATAGACGTAGTTCCCAAGTGGATCATCAGGGACCTGGTTTTGTCAGGAAGGGTGGTTATTGCGGCCGGTGGCGGCGGCATCCCGGTTATCTTGAATAGCCGGGGTCTTTACGAAGGCGTGGAAGCTGTTATCGACAAAGATTACGCGGCCAGCCTGCTGGCCAGGGAAGTGGGGGCCGACCTGTTCATCATCCTGACCGGTATACCCCGGGTCTATTATAATTTCGGAAAGCCCGACCAGAGACCGTTGCCGGTGATTACCGTGGAGGAAGCCAGGAAGTACCTGGAAGAGGGCCAGTTCCCGCCCGGCTCCATGGGACCTAAGATCAGGGCAGCCATCGAGTATATCGAGGCGGGCGGCCAGGAAGTTCTGATAACCTGCGCCAGCCATCTTAAAGCTGCCCTGCTCAACCGCTCCGGGACGAGGATTGTCGCCGGGGAAAAACCAAGGACTGCTGTGGAAATGGGAGGACAGATATGAAAAAGGATTTCATCACCATTCACGACCTGAGCACTTATGAATTTCAGGAAATGATGGACCTTACTGAAAAGATGAAAAAGAATCCGGGGAAGTACCGCAAGGTCTTAAAGGATAAGATTCTGGCCATGATTTTTCAAAAGCCCTCGCTGCGGACCAGGATGACCTTTGAGGTCGGCATGTTGCAGCTGGGCGGCGAGGCCGTTTACCTGGCTCCCTCGGATATCCAGATGGGGTCAAGAGAGAGCGTCCGGGACATCGGCAAGAATCTCGAGCGCTGGGTGGATGGCATCATGATCAGGACGTTCGGGCATCACATCATCCTGGAGCTGGCTGAAAGCACCAGGCTGCCGGTAATCAACGCCCTGACCGACCTGCTCCATCCCTGCCAGGCCATGGCTGATTTTTTCACCTTAAGGGAAAAGAAGGGCCACCTGGCCGGCCTGAAGCTGGCCTACGTCGGTGACGGCAACAATGTCTGCCACAGCCTGATGCTGGCCGCGGCCAAGGCCGGGACGAAAATGGCAGTGGCCACTCCACCCGGTTATGAACCAAAGCCGGAAATCGTGGCCTGGGCTAAAGAAGACGGCCGGGATACGGGCTTTGAGCTGACCATCACCAACGACCCGGTGGAAGCCGTGCGCGAGGCCGATGCCATATATACTGATGTCTGGGCTTCCATGGGGCAGGAAGCGGAGAAAGAAGCCAGGAGAAAGATTTTCCAGCCTTACCAGGTCAACCGGGAGTTGTTCTCCAAGGCCAGGCCGGATACTTATTTCATGCACTGCCTGCCGGCTCATCGGGGCGAAGAGGTAACGGACGAGGTTATCGATTCGCCCAATTCCATAGTCTACGACCAGGCGGAAAACCGGCTGCATGTGCAGAAAGTAATAATGATGCTATTAATGGGGAAAAAATAGGCAATGGAAAAAGAGACACAAAAGCTTACAGCCATAACTGCCGAAGACATGGCTGTGGTTGAACAGGAATTACTTCGGACCAACCGTCCGCTGTCGACGGCCGAGCTGGCCGAAAAGCTGGCCTTCGCCAAAACGGCCAGCCAGAGAAATCAGCCGGTCAAAGTCTACGACCCTTCTGCCCGTTACGAGGTCGGTGATTTCATCTACAAAGAATATGATGAGAATCTTCAGATCGGCAGCAAGCAAACCGAGCATTTTCAGGGCGGGGTGGTGCTCAGGATAGTCAACAAGGTGAGCTTTCCCGGTTACCAGTGCGAAATGCTGGAAGTTGATTATGACGGGGGCGGTCCTTTCCGGAAGTACATCGATTACATGAAGAAGACCAAGACTCAGGTTCTGCTCCCCTCCAACCTGGAGAACAAGGGTCTGGAACCGGCCATCCTGGGCCAGGAACAGGACCCGAGGCTGACCGAACTGCCCCTCACTGAAAAGGACCTTAAAACCCTGGAAAGAAACCTGCGCAAGGTGCTGGCGGCTTCTGACAGCTTTTTCGGCTGGAATGATTTCTGGCAGCACAATTCCAAAAAACCCGAGATAACCGAAGATAAGGTCAGGGAAATTTCTGCTGCCCTGGCCGGTTCCATCAGTTCCGAGTCGACCCAGAACCTGGTTCGGCAGCATTTTGGCTTGGAGCCTTCCTCCGACCTGTTTGAGCTCTATTGCCTGGCCCTTAATCACCTGCTGGAGAAAAAGTACCGGCGCGAGTTCACCTGCCTGTCAACCAGCAACTGGGGCAAGTGGCACCTTAAAAGCGTGCTCAACAACCTGCCTTCTGGTCTGCCCATTTCGGCCGAGCCGGTGGTTGTGCCCGACCTGGGCGAGGTTGAGGGCCTGCAGCATACCAGGGTGGAGAATTTCCCCTTCAAGGTCTATCTGACCTGGCGGGAAATCCTGTCCGGGGCCATCCGTGTGCCCCGCAGCCTGAGCCGGGAGTTTGACTCGCGCGAGTACCAGCTGGTCGATGACGAGGACGGGAAAGTCTACACCGTCTATTATTTCCCTGAAGGAAATTACCTGCTGGGTCTGGCCGATTTCTTCCGGTCCAATAACATTCCTCAGGGCACCAGCCTGACCCTGGACAAGAAAGGTCCCGACCGGTTGACTTTCTGGATTAAGAAATCCAAGAAAAAAACCTCGACTTTCTTCCTGGAATATGACCGGGAAAGCGGGCGCTTTATATTCAGCGGACAGGAAGTCTTTACCCTGGCCATGCCCAACAAGAGCATTCTCCTGGAAAAAGAGGTGGTGACCAGATTACTCCAGCTGTCTGAAGAGAGTCAGGACCTGGACCTGAGGCAGCTTCTGGTAAAAATTCTGACCACCCCCGAGTTGACCGGGAATACCCGTTCGGTTCACTTCCTGAGGCTTTATCACATGGTTGATCTCTTGAAGCCGACCACGGCCGAAGATGTGGAATACGTCCTCAGTGCTGCCCCGGAGTTTGTGGCCTCGGAGAAAAAGGAAGGAATGTATTTCTACCAGGAAGTCAAGGCCCCGGTAGAAATCCCGGCCGAAGAAGAGGCCCGGGCCGAGGCCTCATTGCTATCGTCGCTGGCCGAACAGCTGGCTTCGGGTGAGGCTGAGGAGACCCGGGTGGAAGCCGAACAGGCCCCCGCCCAGGCCGAAGTTCCGGAAGAAGCCGGCCCGGTTGAAGAGGAAGCACCCCCGGCCACAGCCCAGCCCGAAATTCAGATACACCTGGAGCCTCTGAAGAAGGAAAAAGAAAAGGAAAAAGAAAAGCCGCTTAAGAAGAAAAAACCCAAGGCCGAAGAAAAGGGGCCCAAGCCCAAGAAGAGCGAAAGGCGGGTGATCGAAGAAAAGATAATGGAAGAAGAGTCGGAAATTGAGGCCCTGGAAGCCATAAAAGCCCAGGAAGAAGAGCAGGAAGAGGCGGCCGCGGGCGGTGAGGAAACCATCCCGGTAGAAATAGAGGTGACCAAGGAGGAACCCAAATTCGGGTTCTTCGCCGAGATGCTGAAGTCGGCTCTGGGCAAGAAACAGCCGGGGCCGGCCGAGGAAGAAGAGAAAGAGAAAAAATAATCGGCCCGCAATTCCTACTAAAATAGTAGGAATTAGGGTGGTCCAGATATCAGCCCGGGAGTTCGTAAGGGAACTCAGAGAATGAGGCGCCGGTTGCCGACCCGGCGGGTCAGGCCCAGTTCATCCAGGAATTCCAGAAGCGGAATGGCATATTTTCTGGTCAGCCCGGTCAATTTCTTAAAATCGGCGACGCTCAGCTCCTTCTGTCCCCTGGCTTTCATCAGGGTAAGCTGTTGCTTAAGATTCTCCAGCCAGTCGGCATGAAGCAGGAAGCCTTCTTGGCTCTTGACGATTTTTTTCTGGCGGAGCAGAAGGTCGAGCAGGGTGGTCAGACGGCTGGGATGGAGCCTGAATTTTTTGACCAGCTGGTCGAAGGAGGAAGAGGAAAATTTTTCCTGGAGCAGCAGGTTCTCGATATCTCGGAGGATGGCCGCCTCTTCCCCGGATAGAGTGGTTTGAAAGCTGCTCAGAGATACCAGGTCGCCTTCCAGCATGAATTTTCCGTCCCGGGCCAGGCGGTTGAGAGCCAGTAGCAGAATAGGCCTGGGCAGACCAAACCTCTCCTTTATTTTTTTGAAAGGCACTCCGGTTTCGGCCGGTCTTTTCTGATGGTAGCTTTCCACGTAGCCGGCGATCTTACCCAGCAGAAAGCTGAAACTTCTCTGGCTCAGGAGAAAAAGCGGTGAGAATTCCAGGATGTAGAGCTGTCCGTCTTTTTCCAGGTTCATGGCCAGGCGGCGCAGTTCGGCCGGAGCCAGCCGGCAGAAAGTAGACAGGTCTTGCTGCCTGAGGCCACGAACACCGGCTTCCTCCGCCAGAGCCAGCAGCATCTCTTCTGCCGAACCGGCCAGACGGTCCAACCAGGCTATGAGTTTTTCTTCTTTGAGCTTGGCGAAGCGGTCGGCGCCAGGGCAGATAACCCGGAGTTGAACCTGCTCGGCCGAACCGGCCGGCTGAAATTGAAGCCGGTCGTTCCAGGCCGGAGGTTCCGGCAGTCTGGAGGTTACAAGCAGGTAGGGCTGCTGGCTGCGGTTGGAATTCGCCGAGGTGACCAGGACCGAGGCCGGGTATTTTCGCTCTGGCAATATGAGTCTCCCGCTCAACTCCTTCACCGGGGGGAGCGGCCGTAATTCGGCGGCCGCATAAAAACTGGTTGACTCTAACCTGATTTTCTTTTTCATTTTTCAGGCTTCTCAGCTTCTTATATCTTAGCGACCGGCCAGGGCAAATTCTACTTTTTTCAAGAGCGGGTTGCAGCTGGCCAGGACCACCCTGATCCTGTCTCCCAGGGAGAAAGTGGTGCCCGTGTAACGGCCCCGAAGCACCTTTTCATTTTTCCGCAGGAAAAAGTCGTCACCCAGGGCCGAATAGGGAACCAGCCCGTCGATAAAATAATCATCGAGTTCGACCACCAGGCCAGCCCGGTTGATGTCGGTGATGATGCCAGAGAATTCCTGGCCGAGCTTGTTCTTCAGCAGCCTGAGTATTCGCCACTCTATGAGCGACCTTTCCGCTTCGTCGGCGATTCTTTCTCGCTGGGAGCAGTGCAGGGCCAGGCTGGCCAGGGGCAGCGGTCGGGGTTTCCGGCCGGACAGAGCCCGTTTCAGAATGCGGTGAATGGTCAAGTCGGGGTAACGCCTGATGGGTGAGGTGAAATGGGTATAGGCTGACTGGGCCAGCCCGAAATGGCCACAGTTTTCGTCCGAGTACACGGCCAGCCTGAGGGAGCGAAGCACCTGGATGGTGATGAATTTCTCCTCGGGTTTACCCCGGAAGGCCTCTATGATCTTTTGCAGGTCAGCCGATTTTATCTGACTGGAGCGTGGCAGGTCGAGGCCGAAGTGTACCAGCAGGTTCCGCAGCTTTTCCAGGTCAGAGCGGACGGGAGCAGGATGGACGCGGTACAGGCAGGGTTGGCCCTGTTCAGTCAGGTAGCTGGCCACGGCTACGTTGGCCATTAACATGAATTCTTCCACCAGACAGTGGGCTTCGTTCCGCTCGGAAGGAACCACAGCCGTCAACAATCCTTCCTGGTAAACCAGCTCTGGCTCCAGCAGGTCGAAATCCAGGCTACCCTGCCTCAGGCGCCTGGACTTAAGAATTCTGGCCAGTTCCCTCATCTGCATCAGGTCCGGCAGGATATGCTGGTAGCGGCTCTGTTCCTCCAGGTCGCCCTGGAAAATCCTGCTGACCGTGGTATAGGTCAGGCGCTCAACGGTCTGGATGACCGAGGGATAAAAATCAGCTTTGACCACCTGGCCGCTGCGGTCTATCTCCAGGACGGCCGAGACGGTCAGTCTTGGCACCCTGGGCCGCAGGCTGCACAGGCCGTTGGACAGTTTCTCGGGAAGCATGGGCAGGGTCAGGTCGGGAAAATAAACGCTGGTGCCGCGAAGATAGGCTTCGCGGTCAAGGGCTGAGCCTGGTTTCACATAATGGGAGACGTCAGCGATATGAACTCCGAGCAGGTAGTTCCCGCCAGCCAGTTTTCTGATGCTGACGGCGTCGTCGAAGTCCTGGGCCTTTTCTCCATCTATGGTAAACGTGGTCCAGTTGCGGAGGTCAACCCTGTCCTGGAAATCCTGGGGGCCGGGCTGTTCGGGCAGAGCGGCGGCCTCGGCCAGGGCCTGGTCGGAAAATTCTTTTGGCAGGTTGTGCTGGTTGATGACCACCTGCAGGTCAACACCCGGGTCGTCCTGGTAGCCGAGAACCCGTTGCAGCTCCAGGGAGGTCCGGTTTATCTCTACTATCTGCCCGGGCCGTGGTTTTTTCCGACCTTTGATCTTAACCGGTACCGGTTCTTCGAACAGGGTGTCCATGGGCAGCACGAACGGCTGATAATTTATCTCCAGGAAAAGCCCGTAGAGGGAGCTCCGGCCTTTCTTGACGATTCTGAGGATGCGGCCCTCAGGTTTGCCGGCCAGTCCTTGTTCCCTGACCAACACTTCCACCAGGTCTCCGGTCACTGCCCCGGCGGTTTGATGGGGCGGGATGAATATGTCACGCGTTCCCTGGGTCGGGTCCTCCGGGGTAACGAAGCCGAAGCCGCGCGGGTTGAGGGAAAAGATTCCCCTGAAGGTGGTGGCCGGGCGAACCTGGCCCACCCGGTCTCCCATTATTTTCAGTAACCCTTTCTTTTCCAGGTGCCTCAGGGTTGCCGGCAACTTTTTTCTTTCCTGCTTATTCAATTTTAAGGCTCCGATCAAGCGGTTATAGCTGACCGGCTTTTTATTATTTTTTATAAACTCAATTATCCTGTTTTCCATAAAATATTCCTTTTTTCTTAAGTTCTTAAATTTTCTAGGGTTAATAGTAAAAGAGGGCCAGGCGGGGCAGCCTGAACTGCTGGCGCCTTTCCCTGGCCATCCTGATTCGCCCTATCTCTTCCAGCTGGCTGTCGGTGCGTCCGGGATAATCCTGCCGGGCGGCGGCTATAGCCCGTTGTTTTTCCTGTTCTGGCGTCAAATCCCAGAGCACCCGGTCCAGCTCTTCATCCAGGGATTCCAGCCGGGCTTCCTCTGGCGGGTCGGCCTGCAGGGCCACCAGGGCTTCGGACAGGATTCGTCGGACCTCGGACCATTCGGGGGGCAGGGACTCGAGGCTGGAGTGGATCTCCTGGAGCAGCCGGGTTGCCTTCTCGGCCTGGCCAGTGGTCCGTGGAGCCTGTTGCCCGACCAACCTTTCCTGGTGCTGGGCGTAAGCCTTGAGAATTTCCTTTTCGCACTGGCTCAAGGAGTAAATATTCTTTTTTCTACGGCCGGCCAGCCGGCGGGCGAAGGCCCGGTCGATGCCTTCGATGATCACTTCCAGAGGCAGGCCAAGTTTTTCCCACTCGGAGATCAGCTCCAGATCCCGCGGCGGGATGAAAAAGATAGCCGGCTGGTGCTTCAGGAAAGCCCTGGCAATCTTCTGGTAATATTCCTGGCGCCGGGTCCAGTCTTCGCTCATCTCTCCACCTTCTCCGAGGCCCGGTTCTTTTCATAAATCAGGCGAAGGCCTTGCAGGACCAGGTCAGGCTCGCAGTGGGCTATTTCCGGAATCTCCCCGGCCACCAGGCTGGCCAGGCCACCGGTAGCCACCACTGTTGGCCGGGCTCCGAGCTCGCTGGCAATCTGGTCGATTATGTTCCTGACCAGGCCAACATAGCCAAAAAACAAACCAGATTGCATGCTGCTGACGGTTGTCCGGCCGATGGCTGATTTTGGCTTTCGGACTTCAATCCGGGGCAACTTGGCTGTCTTCAGGTAGAGGGCCTCGGCCGAAATCTCGAGACCCGGCGCTATGGCTCCGCCCAGATACTCGCCTCTGGCCGAAATGACATCGAAGGTGGTAGCCGTGCCAAAGTCCACCACCAGGCAGGGGCCGCCATATTTTTCGTAGGCGGCGCAGGCTACCACAATCCGGTCGGAGCCCACCTCGGCCGGGTTTTCATAGAGAATCGGAATTCCGGTTTTAATTCCCGGCCCGACCACCAGTGGTCTGACTTGAAAGAACTTTTCGCAGGCTGACTGAATGACCGGGGTGAGGGGCGGAACCACCGAGGAAATTATTGCCCCCTTGATTTTCTGGACCGAAAACTTTCCGTGGTCGAGCAGGTTTCTCAGCATGATCCCGTATTCATCGGCCGTTTTCTCCCGGTCGCTCTTTATTTTCCAGTCGGCCAGGAGCTTCTTGCCTTGGAAAAGGCCCACTCCGGTAGTGGTATTGCCAATGTCAAAAACTATCAACATTTTTTTCTCCTGCTGTCGGTTTATGAAAAAACCCTGATTATCTCCGAGGCATAAAAAATCTTGGTCTCGGAACCGACCTTGAGTCTCAGGCCGCCTTCCTCATCCAGGCCCAGGAATTGGCCTTCCAGTTCACCATCCCCGGTGCGCAGCTGAAGTTTTTGACCGGGATGGAAGGATAATCTTTTCAGGTAGCTTGCTAAGAGGAAATCTTTCTGCCCTTTTTCTAAAACATTATACCAGATTTTTAAGCTGGAACCAAGCTGGTCCAGAAGCTCAAGAGCTGTCCAGGTTTTTCCGGTGATGATAAACAGGGATGTGGCCTGTCCAGAAAGTTCCCGGGGGAAATCAGGCTGGCGGTGATTGAGGTTGATACCGATTCCGGCTACCGTCCAGGAATTGTTGCCGGAGGAGATGCCGCCCTCGCAGAGAATCCCCCCCAGCTTCTGCCCGCGGAAAACCAGGTCGTTCGGCCATTTTAGATTGACCCTGACTCCTGATAAGTTCTGGATGGCTTCGGCCGCGGCCAGCCCGACTGCCGCCGGCAGAAGGTTGAGACGCCGGGTTGACGGTCTGAGGATGAAGGAGACGTACAGTCCTTTGCCCCGGGCCGAGTGCCAGCTTCGTCCCTTGGTCCCCCTTCCCGCAATTTGCTCCTCGGCCATGACCGCAGTTCCTTCCGGGAAATTGAGGCCGGCCAGTCGTCGGGCGATATCCATGGTGGAAAAGGCCAGGGCGAATCTGAACAGAGGCAGGCCCGGATGAAAATTATCAGAACGGACTGGCATCGTATTTACATTGATGGAGCCCCGGGGTTAAAGAAGCTCCTGGCGGCTTTTTTCCAGGGCAGTGCGTTTCAGCCGCAGTTCATCCAGTCTTTTACGGTGCTCTTCGACCACGGTGGCCGGAGCCTTGGCCAGAAAGTCGGGGTTGTTAAGGCGGACCTCGAGCTTATCGATATCTTCTCGAATCCTGGTTAGTTCTTTTTCCAGCCTCTCTTTTTCCTGTTCCAGATTGATGGCCCGGGCCACCAGCAGGCCAATTTCCGTCGTCCCGGCCAGGCCTTTGAGCAGCTTCTTATCCTGGGGGAGAACCTCCACGTACTCAATGTTTTCCACCCCGGCCAGGAGCTTGATGGCAGCCTGGTAGGGTTCGGCTACCGACCGGCTCTTCTGCCCGCCGGATAGCCAGAGGTTGACTTTGTCTTTTACCGGAACCCGGTTTTCAGCCCTGATGGTGCGAACTTCGGAGATGACTTCCTGCAGAAATTTCATCGTGGCTTCGGCCCGGTCATCCAGCCAGGAAGCCGGGAACTCCGGCCACTCGGCCTCCAGCAATGAGCGCCCGGTGCCGGGGAGGTGGTGCCAGATTTCTTCGGTAATATAAGGCATGAAGGGATGGAGCAGGCGGAGTATTTTTTCCAGGGTGTCTTCCATAACCGCCCTGGTATGTCTGTTCCCTTCTCTGAGCTCGGGCTTGATGAATTCCAGGTACCAGTCGCAGAACTCATGCCAGATGAAGTGATAGATGGTTTCCGAAGCTTCGTAAAATCTGTATTCCCGCAGGGAGTCGTTGAGCTGCTGGCCGACCCGGGCCAGCCGGCTTCTGATCCAGCGGTTGGGCAGGCTCAGCTTGTCCGGGTCGGGCGGCAAGGCTTCTTCATCCAGGTTCATCAGGACGAAACGCGAAGCGTTCCAGATCTTGTTGGCGAAGGCGCGATAGCCGGCCATTCGCTCTTCGGACAGGGCGATATCCATTCCCGGAACAGCCAGCGAGGACAGGGTAAAGCGCAGGGCGTCGGTTCCGTACTTTTCTATCATTTCCAGGGGGTCGATTATGTTGCCCTCTGATTTGCTCATCTTGCGCCTTTTCATGTCTCTGACCAGGCCGTTGATGAAGACCTCCCGGAAAGGAATGTCCTTCATGAATTTCAGGCCCATCATGATCATCCGGGCCACCCAGAAAAAGATGATGTCAAAGCCGGTAGCCATCAGGTCGGTGGGATAGAAGACCTTAAGGTCTTCGGTCTGCTCCGGCCAGCCCAGAGTGGCGAAGGGCCACAGGGCCGAGGAGAACCAGGTATCCAGGACGTCCTCATCCTGCCTGACCGGGCCGCCGCATTTTTCACAGGCTGGTGGATCCTCCATTTCCACCATCAGGTGCTGGCAGTTCTGGCAGTAATAGGCGGGTATGCGGTGGCCCCACCACAACTGTCGGGAAATGCACCAGTCGTGGATTTTGTACATCCATTCAAAGTAGGTTTTGGTCCAGTTTTCCGGGATGAAGACGATCTGCTTTTCTTCCACCGCTCTGATTGCTTCCCGGGCCAGGGGCTCAATTTTCACGAACCACTGCCAGGACAGGTGAGGCTCAATTACCGTCTTGCAGCGGTAGCAATGGCCCACGGCGTGGGTGTAATCCTCGGTCCTGAGCAACAGACCAAGTTCCTTCAGTTTTTCTACCACCTTCTGGCGGCAGGCGAAGCGGTCCAGGCCCTGGAAATCCTTTCCGGCGGCCTCGGTCATCCGGCCGCTGCCGTCAATTACTATCACCTGTTCCAGGTTGTGCTTTTTGCCCAGTTCGAAGTCAACCGGGTCATGAGCCGGGGTAACCTTGACTGCTCCGGTACCAAAGTCTTTTTCCACCCGTTCGTCAGTGATGACGGGTATGAGCCGGTTCTGGAGCGGCAGGAGGACCTGTTTGCCGTGATACTTGAGGTATCTTTCATCCTCGGGATGAACGGCCACGGCGGTGTCGCCCAGCATGGTTTCCGGCCGGGTGGTAGCCACCACGATTCCGTCATCGCTTCCCGGAAGCGGGTACTTGATGTACCAGAGCTTGCCCTGAAGCTCCCGGTGTTCAATCTCGATGTCGGACAGAACGGTCTGGCAGCGCGGGCAGCGGTTGACCAGGTAATAATCGCGGTAAATCAGACCTTCCCGGTACAGGGAAACAAAAACGTACTTAACTGCCCGGGAAAATCCCTCGTCCATCGTGAATCGCTCTCGGGACCAGTCCAGGGAACATCCCAGTCGCTTAAGCTGGTCGATGATAACCCCGCCGTACTTCTTCTTCCACTCCCAGGCCACCTTCAGGAATTCCTCACGCCCGATTTTCTCCCGGCTGAGGCCCTTTTCAGCCAGGCTTTGTTCGATAACATTGTGCACGGCAATCGAGGCGTGGTCGGTGCCCGGAAGCCACATGGTGTTATAGCCCTGCATTCTCTTCCAGCGGACGATTATGTCGGGCAGAGTGAAGCACAGGGCGTGCCCCATGTGCAGAACCCCGGTCACATTGGGCGGGGGCAGCACCATCGAAAATTTCGGCCGGGAGGAGTGAACGTCGGCCACGAATAGTTTTTCATCCAGCCAGAACTTAGACCAGCGGGTTTCCACCGGTTTGGGGTCGTAAGCTTTGTCCAGCAGTTTCTTCTGTCTCATGTCTTCATCAACCTTTTATTGGATTCAGCGGCCGCTTTGCTGACCGCCTCCGGGCTCCCTGGTTTTGGGCTCGCCGCGGTCGGTCGCCTGCAGGCTGGCCCTCAGCCTTTTTTCCAGCTCCCGCTCGGCTTCCAGGACTTCCTGCTGAATGATATGGCGCAGTTCCCTGAGCAGACCCGGGTTGACCTGACTGCCGGCGGCCGAAGTCTCTTTAAGCGGGCTGTCCGGCAGTTCTTCCGGCAGGGTGTCCGGGACCCGCCTCTTCTCCACTGCTTCCCGGACGGCCTCGGCCAGGCTTTCGGAATAAAAAGGCTTAAGGAAAACCTTTTCCGGCTTGAGCCATTCCCGGCAGTCGCGCGGCAGAGGTTCGAAAGTACCGGCCAGCAGAAAGACCGGGACCCGGTTTCCGGCCGACAGCCGGGCCTGAAGCGGCAGCAAGCTATCGGAAGCTTCCAGGAGTGTTGAGCCGAGAATCAGGGCCTCCGGATTCGTCGTTTCCAGCAACTGGTTCAATTCCTCGAGGCTGCCGGCCAGGTGCAGCCGGAAGGTCTCCTCTGGAAAAATGGACTGGCAGAGCCGGCGGATGGCCGGGCTGCTATCGGCTACTATCAGGTTGTAGGCCAACTTAAACCTCGATTCTCGGACTGTAAACCTTCTGAAAACAGATAATTTAATCTACATTTTTAGCCTTTTTCTGTCAATCAGGACGGGTTAATATTCGACCAGGACCGAGCCCGGGCCGAACAGCTCTTCCATTTTTTCGATGAATTCTTCGGAGGGCCTGACACTCTGGGCCTCGGCCGATTGAACCAGGCAGCAGGTGGAGCTGTTTTCCAGCTGCAGGTAGAGCGGGCAATCGCCGGCGAAAGAGTCCAGAACACTCTTCATCCGGAGAATAAGGTCCTCGTCGAGAGAATCCAGGTTGATCCTGATGACGGTTTTCCGGGCCATCTTTTCCAGGGCTTCAGTCAGGGGCATGATCTGAGAAACGATGATCTTTCTGGCTTCGAAACTATCGGTGGCCATCCTGCCCTTTAACCAGACCAGCTGCCCTTCTTTTAAGTAGGGATTGAACTTGTTGTAAGCCTCGGGAAATACTGTGACATCCACCTGTCCGCTGAGGTCTTCCAGGACAAAAGAGGCCATCCGTTCTTCTTTCCTGGTCTTGAGCAGTTTGACCGAGATGATTATCCCGCACAGCCTGACCTCCCGGTCGAAATCCTCTTCCGGGTCCAGGGCTTCCACCGAATGGCTGACCAGGTTGGCCAGCCGCTTCCGGTAGCGGGCCAGAGGATGGCTGGAAAGATAGGTTCCCAGCACTTCTTTTTCGTAGGCCAGGAGAGTGTCTTCATCCCACTCGTTCAGGGCCAGGACCTCGGGCGGGAAGTCGGGACGGCGGACGCATTCGTCGCCGAACAGCGAGATGGACTTTTCCTCGCGGGCCTTTTGCCTCTGGTGACCGTATTCAATCAGGACGTCAATCAACTGGTAAAGCTGGGCCCGCTTCCAGCCCAGCGAATCCAGGGCTCCGGCCTTGATCAGGCTTTCCAGAGCCTTGCGGTTGAGGAGGCGGGAATCGTAGTCGTCAAACAGGTCAAACAGGTTCTTGAAGCCACCCCTTTTTTCCCGCAGAGCAATCAGTTCCTGTATGGTATTTTCACCCACATTCTTAATGGCCGATAGCCCGATTCTGATTTGCTGGCCTTCGACCGAGAAGTGATAAAAGCTATGGTTAATGTCGGGTGGAAGCACCGGAATACCCAGCTCGCGGCATTCGTTGATGTACTTAACTATCTGGGAGGTGTCGCCTTTTTCAGCTTCCGAGGTCAACAGCGCGGCCAGGAAGTGAACGGGGTAATGGGCCTTGAGGTAAGCGGTCTGGTAGGCCAGGTAGGCGTAGGCAGCGCTGTGAGATTTATTGAAGCCGTACTCTGCAAACTGGACGATCTGGTCGAATATCTTTTCTGCCTTGGACTGGTGAATTCCATTCTTCCTGCAGCCCTGGATAAATTTTTCCCGCTGGGCCTTCATCATTTCTTTTATCTTTTTGCCCATGGCCTTGCGCAACAGGTCGGCCTCGGCCATGGTGAACCCGGCCAGGACTGTGGCCAGGCGCATCACCTGTTCCTGGTAGACGATGATGCCGCGGGTTTCCTTGAGGATTGGCTCCAGCTGCGGGACTTCGTAGGAGACCTTTTCCGGATGGTGCTTGCGCTGGACGAACTCGGCGGTCATGCCGCTTTTCAGCGGGCCGGGGCGATAGAGGGCGTTCAGGGCGATCAGGTCGCGGAATTCTTCGGGCTTGAAGTTTCGCAGCAGGTCCTTCATCCCGTAGCTTTCAAACTGGAAGACCCCGTTGGTCCGTCCCTGCTTGAAGACTTCGAAGGTGGCCGGGTCGTCCAGGGGTATTCTGTCCAGGTCCGGCTTCTGGCCCGTATCTTTTTCAATGAGCTCCAGGGCATCAGTTATGACGGTGAGGTTGCGCAGGCCCAGGATGTCCATTTTCAGCAGGCCGATGGCTTCAATGTCGCCCATGGGGAACTGGGTGGTGATTTCACCCTTATTGGATTGATACAGCGGGATGAATTCCACCAGCGGCCGGGGAGTGATGACGATTCCAGCAGCATGAATGGAAGGATGTCGCACCTGTCCTTCGAGCTTGCGAGCTATGTCCAGGAGATGAGCAATCCTTTCGTTCTTCTGGTATAAATCTTTGAGCTCCGGCACGCTCTTTAACGCCCCCTCGATGCTGGCGTCCGGTCCCTGAGCCGGGATGAGTTTGGCCACGCGGTCCACTTCGTTCAGGGGGATTTCCATCACCCGGCCGGCATCCCTGATGGCCTGGCGGGCAGCCATGGTTCCGAAGGTTATGATCTGACAGACATTTTCCTGGCCATATTTTTCGGTGACATAATCTATTACTTCCTGCCGGCGGCGGCCGCAGAAGTCAATATCGATGTCGGGGAGACTGATCCTCTCGGGGTTGAGAAAACGCTCGAACAGCAGGTCGTACTCGATGGGGTCAATCTGGGTTATGCCCAGGCAGTAGGCGATGAGGCTGCCGGCGGCCGAACCGCGTCCCGGTCCCACCGGTATGCCCTTCCTCCGGGCAGCGCTGATCAGGTCCCAGACCACCAGGAAATAGCCTTCAAAACCCATCTGCTCGATGAGCTTGATTTCCCGGTCCAGGCGGAGCTGGTATTCTTCCAGGGTGTGGGGATTCAGTCCCCGGTTAATCTTTTCCTGAATGCCGGGCAACCGCTGCTCAAAGCCCCGGCGTACCACCTCTTCAAAATAATCGCGGAGGTTCTGCTGGCCGGGCGCCTGGAAGTTGGGCAGAAAATGTCCGGTCAGCGGGAACTCAAAATTACAGCGGGCGGCTAAGTGGCGGGTATTAGCCAGGGCCTCTGGGTAATCGCGGAATAACTCGCGCATTTCTTCCGTTGATTTGAGATAGAACTGGTCGCTGGAGAAATGCATCCGGTCGGTGTCGGAAAGTTTTTTCCCGGTCTGGATACACAGCAGGACATCCTGGATCTGGGCGTCTTCCTTTTTGAGAAAATGGACGTCGTTGGTGGCCACCAGCGGCAGGCCCAGTTTTCTGGATAGAGCGGCTATCCCTGGAATTATTTTCTTCTGCTCTGGCAGGCCATGGTCCTGGAGTTCCAGGCAGAAGTTTTCCTCGCCGAAGATTTCCAGGTATTCTCTGGCGGCCTGTTCTGCCCGGTCCTCCATGTCCTTAACCAGGTAGTCGTTGACCTCGCCCTTCAGGCAACTGGACAGGGCCACCAGGCCAGCCGAACACTCTTTCAGGATTTCCTTGTCAATGCGAGGCCGGTAGTAGAAGCCCTCGAGGTAAGCTGCGGTAAGCAGCTTGCATAGATTGCGGTAGCCCCTTTCGTCTTTGACCAGAAGAAGAAGGTGGTAGTTATTGGTTTCGTCTCCGTTGCCTGGTTTTTTATCAAACCTGGACCTGGGAGCCACGTAGACTTCGCAGCCAACGATGGGCTTTATCCCCTGTTTTTTGGCAGCCTTGAAAAACTCGACTGCCCCGAAGATGTTCCCGTGGTCGGTCAGGGCCACGGCCGGCATATTGTATCTTGAGGCTGTCTCCACCAGGTCGTTCAGGCGTAGGCAGCCGTCCAGGATGCTGTACTCGCTGTGAACGTGGAGATGAATAAAAGCATTATCCATAATTGCGACCCTTCCCGAGCAGCCGAAAGCTGGCTATTCCCATTCGATGGTTCCGGGCGGCTTTGAGGTGATATCGTAAACCACCCGGTTGACTCCGTCAACTTCGTTGACTATTCTGGTTGAAATTCTCTTGAGCAGCTGGGGAGAGGCCTGGTACCAGTTGGCGGTCATGCCGTCAGAACTCTGAACCATCCGGATGGCTACCACCTGCTGGTAGGTTCTCTGGTCGCCCATGACGCCGACCGATCGCACCGGAAGAAGAACGGCAAAGGCTTGCCATAGCTTCTTATAAATTTTAGCCCGGCGGACTTCTTCGAGCAGGATGGCATCGGCTTCCCTGACGATACGCAAGTTCTCCCGGCTGACTTCTCCGACGATGCGCACGGCCAGGCCGGGCCCGGGAAAGGGATGCTGGTGAATAAAGTCGCGGCTCACCCCGAGTTCCAGGGCCAGGGCCCGGACCTCGTCCTTGAACAGCTCGCGCAGAGGCTCGACCAGCTGGAATTTCAGGTGCTCGGGCAGGCCGCCGACGTTGT
This sequence comes from Candidatus Saccharicenans sp., assembly GCA_026414545.1. GTDB lineage: Bacteria > Acidobacteriota > Aminicenantia > Aminicenantales > Saccharicenantaceae > Saccharicenans. Next base: position 95,830 of record JAOAIU010000060.1, on the reverse strand, counting down.
GATGGGATTTAATAGTGTGAGAGGGGCCCTTGACCGAGGTACTCTCGATAACATCCGGATATATGGTTCCCTGGGCTAAGAATTTTACGTTACCAAGTTTTCGGGCTTGCTCCTCAAATATTTCTATGAAAACCTGGCCGATTATCTTGCGTTTCTTCTCGGGTGAGGTAACTCCCTTGAGCCTCTCCAGAAATCTTTCTTCGGCTTCAACTCCGGTGACCTGGAGAGAAAACTTCCGCCGGAACTCATCGAGCAGCGTTTCGTACTCGCCCTTGCGCAGCAGCCCGTTGTTGACGAAGACGCAATGTAGCTGCCGGCCGATTGCTTTCTGGATGATGAGTGAAGTCACCAGGGAGTCAATGCCGCCGCTCAGGCCGCAGATGACCGTTTCTTGGCCCACGAGCCTCCTGATTTCCCTGACTTTGTCCCTGATGAAGGAGCTCATGTTCCAGTCGGCCCTAAGGCCGGCCAGACGGAAGAGAAAATTGGCCAGGACCTTCTTGCCTTCCTGGGTATGGGCCACTTCCGGGTGGAATTGAACCCCGAAGATTTTTCTGGCCGGATTCTCTACCACCGCGGCTCTGGAATTCGAGGTTCGTCCGGTGATGGTAAAACCTTCCGGTATAGCTTCCAGGCGGTCGCCGTGGCTCATCCAGACCTGGGTTTTTTCCTTCAAGCCGTGCAGCAATCCCGAGCGGTCGAGGATGTGGAGCGAAGCGAATCCGTACTCGCGCTCCGGTGCCTTCTGTACCTGCCCGCCTAAATGATGAGCGATAAGCTGAAGGCCGTAGCAGATTCCTAGAATCGGGATTCCGAGGTTAAAAATTTCAGGGTCGGGATGGGGGGAATCGGCCTCGTAGACGCTCTTCGGTCCTCCGGAGAATATGATGGCCCCCGGCTCCAGGCTTCTAATTTTTTTCAGGCCAGTATGATAGGGATGGATCTCGGAATAAATCCCGAGCTCTCGTACCTTGCGGGCGATGAGCTGGGTATACTGCGACCCGAAATCAAGGATGAGGGCTTTATTCATAGACAGATTTTAGCAGACGACTGTTGGCGTTTCAACGCCGGTCCGCCAGAATGATGCTTCTGGATAGGTATTAATAAGAGGGCCAGAAGGTTTTTTCTGGTGTTTTACTTTTTTGTGATTCGATAGATGTGCTTTAGATGAACTTGGGTGCTGGACAGGCGGGGGCGTAAATATATTTAAGGATGCTTTTCCCGAGACCAGAGCCCAGGGAGGAGGTGGAGTTCAATCAGGTTGGCAGTCGCAGGACTGTATGATTTATTGGATTAAAGATAAAAATAAGGCCTGGAATACCATGCCCTGTAAGCAGCCTCAAGCTATATGCTACTTTCAGCAGCTGACAGTTTCTGAGAACATCATCCTCTCGACGCTGACCTGTTGGATCGGATGGCTTCGGCAGTTTTCAGGTCTCAATTTCCAGCTTTTCTAAATATAGGTCGCGCCCGCTTATGAGTTCGACCTCCTTAGAGCCGCAGAAGGGGCAGGAGTGCGAAAAGTCTGGAGCAGAGATGTCGCGCGTTCTGATTTCTCGGCCGCAGGATTGGCACCGGAACTTAACCTTAGTTATCTTTATCTCCAGCCGAGCTCGGTCGGCAATGGTTCCCTTTTTATAGCTATTGAAGGCGGAGCGGAAGAGCTCGGGCACCACGCCCGAAAGTTCTCCGATCAGTACCCGAACTTTGGTAACCCTGGAAGCTTTGGCCTGACTGGCCTTTTCTTCAATGATGGTGAAGAGGTCGGCGACGATAGAGAGCTCATGCATTTTTGGCCCGCAGCTCCTGAAGTTTCTTTTCCAGAAAGGCGCAGAGATTATCAAGGCCCTCTCCGTTCCAGGCCGAGGTCCGGAAGATTTCTAGTTTGGGATTAATCTCCAGGGCTTCCTGGGTCACCCGGTTGGCGTCAAAGGGGAGATGGGGCAGAAGGTCAGCCTTGGTAATGATAAAAACGTGGGAAGTGATAAAAGCCTCCGGGTATTTCCTGGGCTTGTCATCACCTTCAGGAACGGAAAGCAAAACAAAGCGCAATCTTTCGCCCAGGTCAAAGCTGGCCGGGCAGACCAGGTTACCCACGTTCTCGATGAACAGGAAATCCAGGTCGGCCGGGATCTGGTCAAAAAGCCGGGCCAGCATCCTGGCTTCCAGATGGCAGGCCCCGTGGGTAGTAATCTGCCAGGCCGGCAGCCCGACCTTTCGAATCCTTTCGGCATCCCTTTCTGTTTCTATATCGCCTTCAATCACGCCAACCTTATAGCGGTCCTTGAGCTTCAGCCCGATTTTTTCCAGCAGGGTGGTCTTCCCGGAGCCGGGTGAGCTTAAAAGGTTAACGGCCAGTATGCCCTTTTCTTCCAGCTTCTGGCGGATGGAAGAAGCAATTTTTTTATTTGAGCCCAGGATGTCCTCAATTACCAGGACTTCTTTTTTTCTTTTTTCCATGGCTGTTTCTCTTTGATTTAAGTCGGCTTGGTTTATTCATTATAGCAGATGCTCGCTCTTCGGCCCTGGTCGGAATTAGTTTTTTCACTAAAAAATCCAGGGCCGCTTCCAGGTTATTCCTGGCAGCCGGGCTCAATCCTTCTCCCACTTCAAACTCGTAACCCCTGATGGCCAGGGTCATGACGTCAGGCCTTTTTTGGTATAGCTCCAGGCAGAGGTAAGCCACGGCTTCTGGCGACAAAGAATGGCTGGTAAAACTAAAGTTCCTGGCTGGCGCTATTTTCTGGAAAAGGAAAGGCTTATCTCCCGTTTTTAGAGCGTCGACGACGATAACCGTTTGATGTTCAGAGAACAGCAGAGCATCTTCCACCTGAAGCTGGTAATCGGCTTCCAGGGTCAGCCCGGGCAGTCGCCTTGTTTCGAGCTGGGCAATGAAAGCCGGGCCCAGGCCATCATCCCGTCGGCCCGGATTACCTATGCCGTAAACCAGGACTTTCTTTTTAACCGCGGCTTTCGTGGTTATTTCCTCTTGCGATCCAGCAGGCGACCCTTGGAATCATAAAGCTCGACTTCAAGCGGCATCTGGCCCAGGGCGTGGGTGGCGCAGCTCAGGCAGGGGTCGTAAGCCCGGATGGCCACTTCCACCCGGTTGAGCATGCCCTCAGTTATCTCGGGCTTTTCTGAGATGTATTCTTCCGCTACCAGCCGCACCGCTTCATTGTAGGCCTGGTTGTTATTGGTGGTGGAAACGATCAGGTTAGCCATGGTCACCTGGTCATCATCATTAATCCGGTAATGATGGAAGAGCGTGCCGCGGGGAGCTTCTATCAGGCCAACGCCTTCGTGTTTCTTCTTGCCTTTTTTGACCAGGTTGTCCCCGGTTATATCCTTGTCGTTCAGCAGTTCTTTGATAACCTCAGCGGCGTGCAGGGCCTCAATCAGCCTGGCCCAGTGGCTGTGCAGCGTCATGTTGTTTGGTTTTCCACCGGTGTAAGCCTTATATTCTTCAAATTCTTTCTGGGCCCGCGGGCTGGGAATGAAGTCGCAAGTGTTAAGCCTGGCGATGGGTCCGACCCGGTACCAGCCTTTTTCTTTTCCCAGTTTCTTCAGGTAAGGGAATTTCATATAACTGTAATTGCGGACTTCTTCGCCGATGTATTTCAGGTAATCCTGATAATCGACATCGTTCAGTATCTTCCGGCCTTCGGCGTCCACTGCCCGCAGCACCCCGTGGTAAAAGTCCAGGGCCCCGTCCTTTCTGACCAGGCTCAGGTGGTTGGAGGGGAAATGGGCAAAATTATCCAGGACATCCTTATTTTCTGCATGCAGCTTCTTGAAAAGCTGGATGGCCTCCTGGGCCCAGTCAATCATGGTGTCGATGTTGAAGGGAGCTGGGGACTTAAGGAAGAAATCCCTTTCTTCCGGCGTCAGGCTTTTATTGACCCCGCCCGGTATGGCCCCGGTGCCGTGGATTTTCTTGCCAGCCGTGGCCTTTATTATCTCCTGCCCGAACTTCCGGAGCAAAACGCCCTTAACGGCTATTTCCCTGTGGCTCTTGGCCACCCCGATGATGTTCCTGATGGCCGGGTCGGCGTCAAAGCCAAACAGCAGGTCGGGAGAAGCCAGATGGAAGAAATGCAGGGCATGGGACTGGAGCATCTGTCCGTAATGCATCAGGCGGCGGATCTTTTCCGCGGTCGGGGTCAATTTTTCAGGGGCAACCCCGGCGATAATGTCCATGGCTTTGGCCCCGGCCAGGTGATGGCTAACCGGGCAGATGCCGCACAACCGCTGCACCAGGACTGGAATTTCCCAGTAGGGCCTTCCCTGCACGAAGCGCTCGAAGCCACGAAATTCCACCACGTGGAAACGGGCCTGGGCCACCTTTCCGTGGTCGTCAAGCTGGATAGTGACCTTGCCGTGTCCTTCGACTCTGGTTACGGGTTCTATGGTTAGCTTTCTGCTCATGGTTTTCTATCCTCAATCATATTTTACCAGTTCGTATTCCAGCCGCAGAGGCCTTCCCTGGATAAGGGCGGTCAGGGCTTCCCAGATCAGGTCGGCTGAGGGTGGACAGCCCGGTAGGAAATAATCTATTTTGACTATTTCATGGCAGGGATAGACCCGGTCCAGGAGAATCGGGATATCCTCATCGGCTGGTATCAGGCGGTCTTCGGGGGCCACGGTCGGAGAATTCAGATAGGCTTCCTCCAGGCATTCTTTAAGGGATATGGTGTTGCGCATGGCCGGCAGTCCGCCCATGACCGCACATTCCCCGACCGAGACCAGGATTTTGCAATTTTTCCGGAAATACCTCAGGACTTCGACATTCTCGGCGTTGCAGCAGCCGCCCTCAATCAACCCGATGTCCACCGGGCGGCTGAACTTCTTGATGTCGTCGATGGGAGATTTGTCAAATTCTACCAGCTCGATCAAATCCAGAATTCTTTCGTCAATATCCAGAAAGGACATGTGACAGCCGAAACATCCGGCCAACGAAGCGGTGGCGATTACTGGTTTACTCATTTTCCTACCCCGTTATTTCTTCTCTTCGATGTCACTGCCGATGGGCTGGCGGTCGTACTTGCGCTTTCCGATGGGAACGCGGAAGCCCACCTCTTTTTTGAGAATGGCCCCCACCGGGCAGATGTCCATGGCTTTTTGAGCTTGCTCGTCGCTCAACCGGGCAGCCAGTTTCCGGTCTACGTTGATCCGGACCCGGCCGGAGCGGTTTTTCATGGCAAAGACCTTCTTCCCATCCGGTGTCTGAATAGCCCGGATGCAACGCTGACACTGAACGCAGCGGTTGTGTTCCAGCAGGAATTTCGGGAAAGCTTCGATTTCTTTTTTCGGGAACAGGTAGGGGAACTGAGGAACCATGATCTGGTAGCGGTAGGCCAGGGCCTGGAGTTCGCAGTTGCCGCTTTTCTCGCAAGCCGGGCAGAAGTGGTTGCCCTCAACAAACAGCATTTCTATTATGGCTTTCCGGTACTCTTCAACTTCCGGGGAGCTGTTCTCGATGACCATTCCGGGCGTTACCGGCTGGGTGCAGGCCGCCATCCAGCGTCCGTTTACCCGGACCGAACAGATGCGGCAGCTGCCCACCGGCTTTAACCCTTCAAAGTGACAAAGTACCGGGATGTATATTCCGTTGGCCTTGGCCGCCTCATAGATGGTCAGGCCGGCTTCGGCCTGACACTCCTTGCCGTCAACCGTGAATTTTATCTTGTCAGGCATGTTCCTGTTCCTCCTGGAATTTTCTGCCGGTTATGGCGCAGGCTTCGGCCACAGCTCGGTTGAGGTCGAATTCTGAAATGAAGTCTGCTTCTTGGCTGACCCGGCTTTCATAGAGTCCTCGAAAACTGGCCAGGGTGGTCAGCACCGGGTTGGGCGAAGTCTGGCCCAGGCCGCAGCGGCTCATCGACTTGATGATTTTTCCCCAGGCTTCGATTTCCCGGAGATCCCGGGCCGTGCCCAGGCCGGAGGCGATCTTCTCAAACTTTTTCTTCAGCAGGACATTCCCGGCCCGGCAGGGGACACACCAGCCACAACTTTCTTCTATGAAGAAGTCGAGGAAATTGCGTACCACTGAAAACAGGTCTCGGCTGCGGTTGAAAATGATGATTGAGCCTCCAGTAGGCAGGTCGGAGAAGCAAATTTTCCGACCGAAACCGGCTTCCGAAATACAGTTACCCGAAGGCCCACCCACCTGGACGGCCAGGGTGTCTTCTGCTCCGACCATTTCCAGCAGCTCCTTGACTGTCAGGCCATATTCCACCTCATATATGCCCGGCCTCTGACAATCCCCGGAAACGCTCAGCAGCTTGGTCCCGGCTGAAACCGGGGTACCCATCGACCTGAACCAGCCTGCTCCGCGATTAATAATCTGGGTGGCCGTGGCCAGAGTCTCCACATTGTTGACTGTGCTGGGCAAGTTCAGATAGCCCTTCTGCACCGGGAACGGGGGCCGGTCGCGGGGCTCTCCCCGTTTGCCTTCGGCCGATTCGATCAGGGCCGATTCTTCACCACAGACATAGGCTCCGGCGCCCATCTTGATCTCGATGTCGAAGTCGAATCCCCGGCCGGCAATATTCTGTCCCAGCCAGCCCTGTTCTCTCATCTTTTTAAGTATGTGTTCCAGGTAACGACGCAGGTAAGTATATTCATGCCTTAGATAAAGGATTCCCCGATTAGCCCCGACGGCATAGCCGGCGATGGCCATACCTTCGAATACCATCTCCGGTCTTTCGGTCAGGATGACCCGGTCTTTGAAGGTTCCGGGTTCGCCCTCATCAGCATTGCAGATGACAAAATGCTGCTCGCCCTTTTCTTTCCGGCAGAATTCCCATTTCAGACCGGTGGGAAAGCCGGCCCCACCCCGGCCCAGCAAATTGGCCTTTTTAACTTCATCGATAATACACTCCGGGGTTGTTTGCAGGGCCTTGAATATGGCCTGCCCAGCCGAATAATCGCCAAAAACGACTGGACCGGTTTTCCTGATATTATTCCTGACCATGGCCCGGACGAGCTCATGGCTGTTAGCCCCATCGCCCGTTTCTTCCACCATGTCCTCAACCGCCCTGCCCTCTCTCATCCAGCCCACCAGTTTTTTAACCTTTTCGGGGTTGAGGGAAGTGAACACCAGGCCGTTGATGAGAGCTGCCGGTTCCTGGTCGTTCATTCCAATGCAGGAGGTCTCCAGCAGGGTGACCAGGCCGTCCGTGGAGGTCTGGCCGAAACCGCAGCCGACTTCCCGCTCCCAGGCCAGGGCCACTTTTTCCCGTCCGGCCATTTGGGCGGTGATGGAATTGTTGAGATAGACCACATATTTTCCGAGCGGCCGAGCCTGAAGAAAGTGGTAAAAGCTGATGACCCCTTCCACTTCGGCCCGGGAAAGGCCGAGTTCTTCGGCCACAGATAAAGTAGCTTTTTCCGAAATGTAGCCTTCCCTGGACTGGAGTTCTTTTAAGATCTCTATCAGCCGGGTCCGGTCTTTTTTGTATTCTTGAAGTATTCTTTTATAGTTCATATCAGACCCCTTGTAAAAATAGAATTATATATATCATAAAGCCCGTTTTTTACAAAGAGTTATCTTGTGAATTTTCCTCGCATTCTCTATAATCTAAAACATGAAAGTTGACCTGGAACATCTCAGCCGGCTGGCCAACCTGGAGCTGACCGAGGAAGAAAGAAAACTTCTGCCCGGACAGATGGAAAAGATAATCGACTGGGTAGGGCGGCTGTCCAGTCTGGCCACCGAGGAAGAAGAAAAATACACTCAGGTGGATTTCACCCTTCGGCTGGAAGACGACGAGGTGCATCCCTCGCTGCCCCAGGCCGAGGTCCTGGCCATGGCCCCGGATAAACAGGGCGATTTCGTCAAGGTGCCCAGAGTTTTTCGAGAAAAATGAAGTATTTTGAACTTGGACTGAGAGAAGCGGTGGACCTGGTCCGGAGCGGCCAGATAACAGCTGCTGAAATATTGGAATCTTACCTTGTCCATATTGAATCAGCCGACCGGGAAATCAAGGCTTACCTGACCCTGGCTTTTGACCGGGCGATGAACCGGGCCAGGAAAATCGACGGCCGAAAGGAAAAGGGGCGTCTGGCCGGGGCTGTTGTGGCCATAAAGGACAACATCGTGACCCGCGGTCTAAGAACCACCTGCGGCTCCAGAATCCTGGAAAATTTTGTGCCGCCTTACGATGCCACGGTGGTCGAGCGCCTGGAAGCCGAGGATGCTATCATCATCGGAAAAACCAACATGGATGAGTTTGCCATGGGCTCGTCCACCGAGAACTCGGCTTACTTCCCGACCCGAAATCCCTGGGATCTGGAAAGGGTGCCGGGTGGTTCGAGCGGTGGGTCGGCCGCCGCCGTGGCTGGCTTTGAAGCCATGGCCGCCCTCGGTTCTGATACCGGCGGCTCCGTCCGTCAACCTGCCGCCTTCTGTGGAATAGTGGGATTGAAACCCACCTACGGGCGAGTTTCGAGATATGGGCTGGTGGCTTTTGCCTCCTCCCTGGACCAGATTGGCCCCCTGGCCCGCTCGGTTGAGGACTGTGCTCTTCTCACTTCGGTCATCTCTGGCTTTGACCGCCGGGACTCTACTTGTGCTGACCGACCGGTGCCCGATTATCTGGCTGATCTGGGCAGTTTCCAGGACAGAATAAGAGTGGGCTTTCTGAAAGAGACTTCTTTAAGAGGGATTAACCCCGAGGTGGCTGCCAGCTACCGCCGGGTCCAGCAAATGGTTACCGCCCTGGGATTTGAAGTTGTGTCGATGGATTTTCCATCCTGGGAGGTTGCCCTGCCCTGTTATTACATAATCGCACCTTCTGAAGCTAGCTCCAACCTGGCCAGGTATGACGGGGTGAGATACGGCTTTCGGGCTGAAGCAGCCGAGCTGGCCGATATGTATATCAGGACCCGGACCGCTGGTTTCGGGAGTGAGGTCAAGCGACGGATCCTGCTGGGGACTTTTGCTCTGAGTTCGGGCTACTACGAGGCTTACTATGCCAGAGCGGCCCGGGCCCGCCAGGCCATCACCGCCGAGCTCCGGGCCGCCTTCGAGCGGGTTGATTTCATCCTGACTCCGACCACACCCGAGCCAGCCTTCAAACTCGGGGAAAAGCAGGACCCGATAGCCATGTACCTGCAGGATTATTTCACGGTGGCCGCCAGTTTGGCTGGCATTCCCGGAATTTCGATTCCCTGCGGGCTGACGCCCGACGGACTGCCTCTGGGTCTTCAGGTGCTATCTCCGCCCTTTGCCGAAAACAGATTATTTAAATTTGCTTTTTTACTTGAAAATAATATAAAATTCAAAAATAATATGAATGGAATTAATACCAGAGGAAGGAGGAAGAATGAAAATTAAAAGCCTTTGGTTGATCGGTCTTCTTACGGTTGCCATCCTTATTGCTGCGGGCTGTTCCTCATCTCCCGAAAAAACCCTGCTGGATAAATATTTCCATGCCGTATCCATGAAGGATAATCAGACCATGGCGGCCATGGCCTGGAAGCCCCTGGAAATCGATTATGCCAGCTTTACCATTCTGGAGGTTACTCCGGAGAAAGTGGATCCAGTCAGCCTGCCTGCCCTGAACGATAAAGAGGCCGAAGCCAAGAAGAAAGTTGACGACCATATCGGCCCTGTGGTTGATGCCAAGGACGCACTGGATGCGGCCAAGGATGAGCTGGATAACGCCAGAACCTCAGCGGCCCGGGCCGCCCTGAAGAAAAAGGTCGAACAGCTGCAGGCCAAGTATGACGAGGAATACAATGTTCATCGTGAACTGCAGAGGCTTTATGCCGAGGCCAAGGACGCGGCTGCCAAGGAAGAGCAGATTACCCTATTCTCTCTGGGGCTGAAAAGCCTGCCCGGTATCCGGAGCCTGAACGGAGACGTTCATTCCAAGCAACTGGTCATCAGCGTTAAGAACAAAGCCGGTGCCGAGAAAAAGTATAAAGTCGAAATGAGAAGATATGTACTCAAGGATGAAACCGGCAAGGTGGCTTACAACGGACAGTGGAAGATTATCGATTTCGTGGCGGTCAGCTAAAAGAATTTTGCTCAGCCGGCCTTAAAATCATAGTCTGTCATTATTGACTTTTTGCGATTTTCAGCTATAAATAATCTTTCTTGCGGTCTGGAAAAGGGGCCGTTAGCTCAGAGGGAGAGCACCGGCCTTTTAAGCCGGGTGTCGCTGGTTCGAGTCCAGCACGGCTCATTTGCGCCCCTGTCGTCTAGCCCGGCCTAGGACATCGCCCTTTCAAGGCGGCAACACGGGTTCGAATCCCGTCGGGGGCGCTTTTTTATTTTAAAAAAAAGTTGTTGAGCGCAACCGTCGCTTGATAAGCGGGCCCGAATGATTATCCGGAAAGACTTCAGAGGGAGTCGGCTCAATCCAGGGTAAAAGCTTTTTCGGTGATCAAGTAGAGACAGGCATCCACCTCAGCGGGTCCGTACAGCACTCCCCTGTTTTGCTTGATTTCTTCCAGGGCCCGGTCGATTCCAAAGGCCGGGCGGTAGGGACGGTGCGAGGACATGGCTTCGACCACATCAGCCACGGCCAGGATTCGGGCTTCAGGCAGTATCTCTCCGTCTTTCAGGCCGTTGGGGTAGCCGGAGCCGTTGATTCTCTCGTGATGCTGGAGGACGATCTGGGCTATCGGCCAGGGGAATTCGATGTTCTTGAGAATTTCAAACCCGGCCTGAGGGTGGGTCTTGATGATCGTATATTCCAGCTCGGTGAGTTTGGTCGGTTTACTCAGGATTTCCGAGGGCACATAAATCTTCCCGATGTCATGAATTTCGGCGGCCAGGGTCAACCCTTCGACCTGATTGGCGGGAAGGCCCAGTTCCCGGGCAATGGCTTCGGCCAGCTTGGCCACCCGCCTCTGGTGACCGGCAGTGTAAGGGTCACGCATCTCAATCGTGGTGGAGATAGCCTGGATGGTCCCCTGCAAGGCCCGCTGCAACCTGGCCCAGCTCTCCTGTAGCTCCCTTTCGACCTTTTTGCGTGAAGTGATGTCGCGGAAGACTATGACCTGTCCGGGGCCCACCCCCCTGTCCTGGGGCAAAGGAGCCGTGGTTTGTTCAATCGGAATTTCCAGCCCGTTCTTGGAAATCAGGACGGCTTCCTGGAGAGTAAATGGTTCTAGGCCAGGGGACGGTGCGGTCTGGCTCTTAAGATAAAAGACCTGTTCGAATTTCTGACCGAGAACTTCCTTCTCTGTCCAGCCAGTTATACTCTGGGCTACCGGGTTTATGAATGAAATTAGACCTTCGGCATTGAGGACTATTATTCCGTCGCCAATGCTTCTGAGAATGGTGGCCAGCCACTGTTCTTTTTCTCTGAGCAGCAGTTGCATCCGGGCTTTATAGAGGGCCGTCTCGATAGTCAGTTCCAGCTCTCGTTCCTCAAAGGGCTTGATCAAGTAGCCAAAAGGTTCGGTCAGCTTGGCCCGCTCAAAGGTCAGGTCATCGGCAAATGAGGTGATGTAAACCACCGGGATGGAGTATTCTTCCCAGACGACGGCGGCCACGGATATGCCGTCAAGGTTGCCCTTGAGCACGATGTCCATCAGGACCAGGTCGGGCCTTTTCTGGTTGATGCTGGCGATGACCTCTTCCGCGGTCTGGACCACGCCGGTAACTTCGTAGCCAAGAAGCCTGACCATGTTATGGAGGTCTCTGGCTACCAGGTTTTCATCCTCGACGATCAGCATCCTGGCCTTGCTCATTCTGACCTCGTGACTATTACATTCTATACGGACGACCGGGCGGGTGCAACCTCCTTAGTCTCGGGCAGGAGTCTCATCTTGGGACTGGCCGGGGCTCGGGAAAGACACCCTGGCCAGAGTACCCCCGCTGGGCACTCCGGTTATGTCAAATTCTCCACCCAGCTGGGCCGCGAGCAACCTGACGATTTCCAGGCCAAAGCGGCTGCCAGCCCCGGGTTGGTACCCACGACCGTTGTCCCTGACCTCGAGCACCAGGTTTTTCCCCTCAAACAGCAGGGATACTTGCAGCGAGCCTCCCTGCCCCGGACTGAAAGCATGCTTCAGGCTGTTGGAAACGAGCTCGGTCAGGATGAGGCCCAGGGGAATGGCCATGTCCACGGTCAGGGCCGGGGCCTCAACCCTGACCGAATAATTCACTCCCTCGCTGTTCGGGATATGAACCTGAAACAGGTGTACCAGCAATTTATCAGCGTAGTCGCCAAAATCGATGGAAGACAGGTCCTTTTCCCGGTAAAGCTTGTCATGGACCAGGGCCATGGAATAGATCCGGTTCTGGCATTCCTTGAGGGCGTTGCGGGCTTCCGGGTCTTTTAAGTAATTTGATTGCAGGTTCAGCAGGGAAGAAATTATCTGCATATTATTCTTGACCCGGTGATGGACCTCTTTCAGCAGAACTTCCTTTTCCTTCAGAGAGGTCATCATAACGTCATGGGCTTTTTTCCTTTCGGTGATGTCCCGGACGTATTCTATTACCCCTTTTAACCTTCCGGTTCTATGGTCGATAAGGGGGAAAGAAAAGAGTTCCAGCCAGCCGGTTATTTTTCCTCCGGCTCCGGTCCTGGGAACGATTTCGCAGGCCGGTTTGAGGGTTCTGAGGGTTTCAAGGCTGGGGCAGGGGTCGCAGAAGTCCTCCTTCCCGTGATAGGCCAGGTGGCATTTCTTGCCCACCAGGGGCAGGGCATGGGCATACCACTTTTCCATTACCGGGTTCACCCGGACTATTCTCATCTCCATATCCAGTATGGAAATTCCGTCCTGGATAGAAGCGAAGGAATCGGTCAGAAGACGCTCCGTTTCTTTCCGCAGCTCCTCAGCCAGGTTCTTTTTTATAACCAGGGCGGCCTGGCTGGCCACAAAGGATAGCACCCGGAGATGTTCCTCGCTGTACCGTAGCCCGCTGGTGTAGCTCTGAACCACCATCACCCCGAAGACCTCATCCTGGACCTTCAGCGGGACGCCCAGCCAATCAACCGAAGGGGCCCCGACCGACTCCACCTGGCCCTCGCTTTCCAGCCGGGCGAAAACCTCCGGGGAAGCCAGGAGCGGCTCACCCGTCCTGAGCACGTATTCGGTGAGACCACGGCCGAGCGGTTGGGGTGGTGGTGGCTGGTCATACTCGTCGACAAAATAAGGGAAGGAAACCAGCCCGGTTTCTTTATCATAAAGGGCAATGTAAAAATTCTCGGCCGGCATCAGGTTCCTGATGGTCAGATGAATGGCCTGGAGCAGTTCCACCAGGTTGTCTTTTTCCACACTCAGCCGGGCAATCTCATAGAGCGCTTCCTGGGCCCTGGTTGATTGTCGGGTGGTCTCAACTGGGTACAGCATCCCCTGGACAAGCTTTTTCCCGGTCCCCTCCACAGAGATTTCCTGCCTGAAGTCCTCAACATTCAGGTATTCCGAATTGGAGGTTTTTAACCTGTAAGTCACCCGTCTGGATAACAGTCCGCCTCTTTTCTTGACCGATATTTCCGCCTTCTCCCGGTCGTCGGGATGGACGAGGTTCAGCCATTCCCGGTATTCCAGCCAGACGGGTTCCGGGCCGGCGAGGTGCAGGAGCTCCGCCAGGTCTCCTGAGAGCCAGATCTTTTTGAAAGAAGGGCTGAGGAAATATGAATAGACTTTCATATTTTGGTTGGCCGTTGAAACCAACTTTCTTTTTTACTCCATCCAGGCTTTCCGATATTGTACAAAAAACCGCAACGGTTAACAAATTTTTTTTATGCTGGCGGGCTGCTTCTTAGATCTTTTCGGAATAGAGCCGGACCTGGTTGCGCCCGGCATCCTTGGCTGCATACAGGGCCAGGTCGGCGCGCTTTAACAGTTCCTCTGGCTCCTGCCCGTGGTCGGGGAAGATGGCCAGACCCAGGCTGGCCGTTATCACCAGTTTTCTGTTATCGACCGTCATCGGCAGATTAAAGGCCTGGACAATTCTCTCCGCAATCTGGAGTCCAGTGGCCTCGGTGTGAAGTTCTCCCAGCAGGATGGTGAATTCGTCCCCGCCGAAACGAGCCACAGTGTCTGTCTTCCTGGTGAGCTGCTTCAATATTCTCCCCGCTTCTATGAGCACCAGGTCGCCAAAGGAATGACCGTAGGTGTCGTTGATGACCTTGAAAAAATCCAGGTCGAGCATGATTACCCCGAGCTTCAAGTTTCTCCGCCTGGCCTGCTCCAGGCCGATTTTTAACCGGTCGTTGAACAGCAGGCGGTTGGGCAGGTCGGTCAGGGCATCGTGGATGGCCAGATAATTGAGGCGCTCCTCCTGGAGCTTTCTCTGAGTAATATCACGGAAAACCAGCACCGAACCAACAACCTGTCCGGCTTCGTCCCATATCAGGGAGCCGCGCAGCTCCACCGGCAACCGTTCTTCCCCTCTCAGCAGGTAGAAATCCTGGTCGGCGGCGAAGCCCGAAGCCAGCCATTCCAGATTCAGGCCAGAAGTCCTTCCGGCGGGTCCTTCCTGGATCATAAAAATCTTTTCCAGCGGCTGGCCGACCACAACCTCGGAACTTTTTCCGAGGAGCTTTTCGGCCACAGGGTTGATAAAATTAATCAGTCCTTCCGGGTCGGTGGAAATCAGTCCATCTGTTATGCTGGAAAGTATGGCGTTCAGCCAGCGCCTCTTTTCCTTGTTTTCCATATCCACCTGGTGTTTATAAAAAGCCAGCTCTATGGCCACCAGCAGTTCTTTTTCATCGAAGGGCTTGATCAGGTAGCCGAAGGGCTCAGCCAGGGTGGCCTTGATCAGAGTGTCCTCGTCGGTGTAGGCAGTGAGGTAGACTATCGGGATGGAATATAGTTTCCAGATCCTGGTGGCGGCCTCGATTCCGTCAATCTGCCCCTTCAACCTGATATCCATCAGGACTAGGTCCGGCAATTTCTCGCCAGCCACCTGGAGGGCGCGCTCGCCGCTTTCCACCACTCCTTCCACCTGGTAACCCAGGTTTTTGACCATCTGTTCGATATGGCGGGCTATCAGCAGTTCATCTTCTACCAGCAGAACCCTTTTGCCTTTCATCCCCCTTCCTTTATTGCCCTTTTTCAGGAAGCAGGGCGATGGTGGGCGGTACTGGGTTCGAACCAGTGACCTCCGGTTTGTAAGACCGACACTCTGCCCCTGAGCTAACCGCCCTGGTTTCCTAAACATTAACTTAAGGGAAAGAAACCGGATTGTCAAGAATGAGAGACGGATTCCAGCCGGGGTGGCCTGACTGGGTTTATACCGCAAACTCGGAATAAATTATGTCTTCCATCGTTCTATTTTCTGGCCTGCTTAAATTACCCGGCTGCGACCTGGAAGAAAGCTGACCGGGGGCGGTCCGGCCGTTGTCGGGTGAGGTTGACATAAATAGCCATATATGTTAAATTTAAGCTCCAACTTTTATCTCCCTGGAAGGTGAAATCCAATGTTTGCGGTAATCAAGACAGGCGGAAAACAGTATCGAGTTAAAGAAGGTGATATCCTTTCCGTCGAGAAACTCGAAGCAGAAAAGGGACAGGTCGTTCATTTTGACCAGGTTCTACTGCTGGAAGACGGCGAGCAGGTCCAGGTCGGGACACCTTATCTGGAGAAGGCCCGGGTAGCGGCTGAAGTCCTGGAAGATTATAAGGACGAAAAAGTAATCGTTTTCAAGAAGAAAAGGCGCAAGGGTTACCGTCGCAAAAAGGGGCATCGTCAATTACTGACCAAGGTCAGAATTTCCGGAATTTATCCCGAAGGGCAGGCGGTTGAAGGCGAAAAACCCGCCGCCGAACCGGCCCCCAGGAAGACCAGGAAAAAGGAAACAACCACTGAGGCAGAAAAACCAGCTACTGGCAAGGAAGCTCCAGCTGCCCGGAAAACTGCTAAGAAAGAAACAACCAGCAAATCCAAGGAGAAATGACCATGGCTCATAAACGGTCAGGAGTAAACGGCCGAGATTCAAACCCCAAGCGTCTGGGCGTGAAAAGGTTCGGTGGCCAGCTGGTCAAGGCGGGCTCGATCCTGGTGCGCCAGAGGGGGACCCCTTTCCGGCCGGGCATGAATGTCGGCCGGGGAAGCGATGACACTCTTTTTGCCCTGGTCACCGGGGTGGTCAGGTTTGAAGATAAAGGAAGGATGGGCAAGTATGTCTCGGTAATTCCCCTGGAGGAGTCAACCGGGACAGCCTCCTAAGATGGGACCGGTTCCCGCTGTCGCCTTTGTTGGAACCATATTTTCCGCCAGAACTTCTGTCCTCACGGTTAGATTGACCGGTTTTTTTCCAGACAGGTGGTAAATTGTTCGTTGACCAGGTCCGTGTAATTCTGATTGCCGGAAAAGGCGGGGATGGTTGCGTCAGCTTCCGGCGGGAATACCGGGTTCCGAAAGGTGGACCAGATGGAGGCCGGGGTGGCGACGGAGGGAATATTTACCTGGTTAGCGACCCCAACCTCAATACCCTGTCCTATTTCAGATACCATCCCATCAACAAGGCCAAGAAGGGAGCTCCGGGCCAGGGTTCAAACAAACAGGGCAAGAGAGGTCGTGACCTTTACCTTAAGGTTCCGGTTGGAACCATGGTCAAGGACGCTGCCACCGGGCAGGTCCTGCACGATTTCTTGAAACCGGGCGAAATTTATCTGGCAGCCAGGGGCGGCCGCGGCGGTCGCGGGAACGCTTCTTTTGCCACTCCAACTCATCAGGCACCGCGGGAATTTGAGAAGGGCCGACCAGGGGAAGAAAAAGAACTTATACTGGAATTAAAATTGATCGCCGATGTCGGGCTGGTGGGCTTTCCCAACACCGGCAAGTCCACCCTGATTTCCAAAATTTCAGCAGCCAGGCCGGAAATAGCTGATTATCCCTTTACCACCCTGACTCCGAACCTGGGGGTGGTTGACGTGGATGAGGAGAGGAGTTTCGTGGTGGCCGATATCCCCGGGCTTATAGAGGGGGCCCACGAGGGACACGGACTTGGAATTCAGTTCCTGAGGCACATAGAGAGGACCAGAATCCTGGTGCACCTGGTCGATGTCTCCCCGCTGAGCGGTCGTGACCCGGTCAAGGATTACCGCGTCATCCAGTCTGAACTGAAGGCCTTCAATCCGGAACTGAGTGAGAGAAAGCAGGTTATTGTGGCCAACAAGATTGACCTGCTGGGCGAGGATAGAAAGAGGCTGGTGGCCGTAAGGAGGCTGGCGGCCAGAGAGAAAAAACCCTTCCTGGCCATCTCCGCCCTGACCGGCGAGGGTCTCAGAGACCTGGTCAACCTGCTGGCCGGGCTTCTAGCGGAAATGAAATCAGAGCGGGACCATGGCCTGGTGGCCGAAAGGGAAGAAAGTAAAAAGGAATAGACTATGGCTCTGACCGGCTTGTTCGGCGGCACTTTTAATCCTGTCCATCTCGGACACCTGAAAGTGGCGGAAGAGGTCATCAACCGTCTACCGCTGGACAGGATTCTGTTCATCCCCTCCTACATCCCTCCGCACAAGGATTCGGTAGAGGTGGTCCCGGTCAGACACCGCCTCAAAATGGTGGAAATAGCCTGCCGGTCTCACCCGGCTTTTATGGTTTCAGAGGTGGAGGCTCGCCGCCCGGGTCGCTCTTATTCCATAGTTACCCTTAGAAAGCTGAAGCGTTCCCGGCCTGAAGACCAATTTTTTTTCATCGTCGGGACCGATGCTTTCCTGGAGATTGAGACCTGGAAAGATTATGACCAGTTGCTACGGGAATGTTCTTTTATTGTTGTCAGCCGGCCCGGCTTCGGGATAAAATCTTTGCAGAAAGTGATAGAAAGAATTAAGCCTGCTGCCATTCTGGTCCCTGGCCGCCGGTCTGTCCTGAAAACCGAGAAGCTGTTGCCGGGCAGCCTCTTTCTGCTGGAGGCCTCAACCCCGGATATCTCATCCACCGAGATCAGGAAGCGGTTGAAGGCCGGATTGCCAATTACCGGTCTGGTGCCGCCGGGGGTGGAACGGTACATCGAGAAATATAAACTTTATCGCTGAGGGGAAAATGGCTGAAACCCAAGAGAGACCAAAAAAATTCACCAAAAGAACTCTGCCCAGGGAAGTCAGACTTTCGGTCAAGGCTGCCCTGGCCAAGAAGGCCGAGGGCCTGTGTGTCCTAGACCTGAGGGAATTAACCAGTTTCACCGATTTTTTCATCATCATGCATGGCAACTCTTCCCGCCAGAACGTGGCCATATACGAGAGCATTGAGGAAGAACTGGCCGGGGAAAAAATAAAACCTTTTGGCATCGAAGGCCTGGAAACTGCCGAATGGATACTCCTGGATTATGGCAGCTTTGTAGTTCACATTTTCTCCCGCCGGGCCCGGGATTTTTATGCCCTGGAGAAACTCTGGGCCGACGCTCCCAGGCTGGATTACTGAGCCAGAAAGAATCCTGTAAAAATAGCTTGACTTTTTGGCCGTAATCTATTTAATTAAATCCCGTTTCTGATGGAACTGGTTTTTTTATGGCCCGGTAAAACTAAGAATCAACACCTGCGGGCCCTACAGGAAGAGTTCCTGTCCAGGCTGCAGTTCTTCTGCCGGGCCAGGATAGTCGAAACGGCCGAAGCCCGGGGGGTGAAAAAAAACCAGCCAGGTCGGGTCCTAGAGATGGAGGCCAGGGGGCTTGAAAAACATCTTAAGGATGGCTATATTATCTGCCTCTCAGATAAAGGAAAGATGATGACCTCGGAGCAGCTGGCCAAATTGCTGGAAAAGCAAGCGATGGTTTCTGCCGGGAAAATTATGTTTCTGGTGGGTGGCTTCCTGGGGCTGGCTCCAGAGCTCATGACAAGAGCCGACCTCCAGCTATCGCTGTCTCCGCTGACTTTTTCGCACGAGCTGACGCGGGTAATACTGCTGGAGCAGGTCTATCGGGCCATGAATCTGATAAAGGGATATTCATATCCGAAATGAGAGGGGGTTAAATGACGGTTAAATCCAAACTCAGCAAGAAAGAAAAAGAAGAGTTCAAGAAACTGCTGCTGGAAAAAAAGAACAGCATCATCAGAAAGCTTAGTCAGTATTACAACGACAGCAAGGAAATCGAGACTGATACGGCTCTGGACCTGGTGGACAAGGCCGAAACTTCGTATACCAAGGAGTTCTTGCTGGGGCTGACCGACAGCGAACGGGAACAGCTGTCGCTGATAGACCAGGCCCTGGAGAGACTGCAGAAGAGCGAATTTGGACTGTGTCTCGTCTGCCATAAAGAAATTAGCAAGAAGAGATTGAAAATCATACCCTGGGCCCCATATTGCATCGAGTGTCAGGAAAAGAAAGAGGGCGAATCAAAAGGGCGGTGAAATTGCGCTTTCGGCTTAGCCGGATGATGCACCCGGTGGCCTTAACCGTCTTTCCTTCCTTCTGCCGGTTGTGTGGCCGGGCTCTGGGTGAACCGGGCGAGAAGGTAATCTGTGGCTGCTGTCTGGAGCGGGTGGAGGTCCATCGCGGCCCGGTCTGCCCGGTCTGTGGTCGTTTTTATCAGCAGGCGGCAGCTGCCGGCCATTCCTGTGGCCAGTGCCTGGAACAATCCCCGCCATTTTCCTGGCATCGCTCGCTCGGTCCCTACGCTGGACGGCTAAAGGAAATCATTTTGCTTTTCAAATATAAAGATTGCGAAATACTCAGCCGGCCCCTGGCCTCAATCGCCTATCGACATTTTGCGGCCCAGGGCTTGTTTGACGGGCTGGATCTTATCGTGCCGGTTCCCCTTCATCGGAAAAGGGAAAAACAACGGGGTTTCAACCAGGCCGAGCTCCTGGGTCGGGCCCTTTCCGACCTGAGTGGCGTTCCCATGCTGGCCGGAGTCCTGATCAAGGCTCGAAACACCCCGGCTCAGGTTTCCCTGGAGGCGGCTGAACGGGAAAGAAACCTCAGGGGAGCCTTTGAGGTTAGAAAGCCGGGGAAGGTAGCCGGTCGGATCACCTTGCTGGTTGATGATGTTTTCACCACCGGGTCGACGCTTAGAGAGTGTGCCGGAGAGCTCCTTCGGGCGGGAGCCAGGGAGGTAAGGGCCCTGACCATGGCCAGGGCAGTTTAAAAATAAAAAACCCCCGTCCGGAGACGGGGGTTCGGTACAGGCGACCCGTTATTTGCTTGCCTTTTCGCCAGATTTTTCGGCTGCCTGAGGCTTTACGATCTTGACCTTGCGGGGTTTAACCTCCGCTTTCTTAGGCATATGAATTTTGAGCAGGCCGTTTTCATACTCGGCGCTGATCTTCTCCTGGTCCACGTAGTTAGGCAGGCTGAAAGACCGGAAGAAAGAACCATAGGCCCGCTCTATGCGGTGATAATTTTCTTCCCTGGTTTCCTTTTCGAATTTTCTCTCGCCTCTAAGGCTCAGGGTGTTATCCTCGACCTTGATCTCGACATCCTTCTCGTCAACGCCCGGGAGTTCAGCCGTCAGGACCAGCTCGTTTTCGGTTTCATAAATGTCCACTGCCGGAGACCAGGTACTCTGGATAATGTCCGACTCCTCAAATTTTGGAGAGGAAACCAGGTCCTCAAACAGCCGATTCATCCGGTCGCGCAGCACCATGATGTCCCGGAAAGGATCCCATTTAGTGATGGCCATGGTCTCACCTCCTTATAAAATGTTTAGTGCAATATTAATATATATTTTGAGTATGTTTTTGTCAAGTATTTTTAAAAAAATTTATTTTCCCTTTATTAGAAGGGTGGCTTCGCCTTTATTTTTTTCTTCAGTTATAGCTTCCCCGAGGGTGGTTATGGTTCCTCTGATAAATTCTTCGTGTATCTTCGTCAGTTCCCTGGCCAGGACCGCCTCTCTTTCTCCCAGGGTTTCTGCAGCCACTTCCAGGAACTGCTTCAGTTTGCGCATGGGCAGAAAAAAGACCAGGGTTCCTTCTGCCTCTGCTAGCCTGACCAGAAAATTTTTTAGGCTGCCCCTCTTGGGCGGAGGGAACCCGGCAAAAACAACCCGGTGGGTGGGGAGACCAGAGGCCGAAAGGGCGGCGGTCAGAGCGCTCGGTCCGGGTATCGGGATTACCCTTATATTTCTCCGGATTGCTTCCCTTATCAGCGGAAATCCGGGGTCGGAAACGCCAGGCGTCCCGGCATCGGAAACCAGGGCCACGTCCTGACCGGCTTCCAGACAGGACAGGATTTCCGGCAGTTTCTGGTTTTCCCTGGGGTGAAAGTATGAGATTAGACGCTTCTTTATCCCGTAGGTGTTAAGGAGCTTTATCGTCTGCCTGGTATCTTCACAGGCAATGATTTCTACTTCTTTTAAGATTCTGATGGCGCGCAGGGTTATGTCTTCTAGATTACCGATTGGAGTCCCCACCACGTACAGGCAACCTTTCTGTGTCATATGTATGTTTCCGTTCTCAGCCCGCCGCTGTCCCAGACGGGGTTTCTATTTATCCCAGTCGTAGGGATAAAGAAAATCATGGCCGACTGTCCGGGTAGAAATCTTGGCTATGGGGGGCATTCTTCTCTTGAATTCTGATTTCTTGATCATCTCCACGATGCGCCGGACCTTTTTCCTCTCAAACCCCGCCTTTATTACCTCATCCGGCTTCTGGCGGCGGTCCACCAGGAGGTAAAGGATACGGTCCAGCTCTTCGTAGGTCAGGCCGATTTCTCCCTCGTCAGTCTGGCCTGGCCACAGCCCGGCGGTGGGCTTTTTGACCAGTATTTCTTCCGGAATTTTCAGGTGGCGGCCGAGTTCCCGGACCTGGGTCTTGTACAGGTCGCCCATGGGATTGATGCCGCAGGCCAGGTCCCCGTGAATTGTGCCGTAGCCAATGAGCAGTTCGGTCTTATTGCTCGTTCCCAGGATCAGAGCTTTTTCCCGGGCTGAAAAGTCATACAGGATGGACATTCTTTCCCGGGCCATCTTGTTGCCCTTGAGTACCGGATTGTCCGTGGGTAGGGCGGCGAAGTAGGTATCTATCTGTGGGGAAATATCTATCTCTCGGGACCTGACCTTCAGCAGGCCGGCCACCAGGCGGGCGTGAGTCACTCCCTCCTTATCCAGATCGCGGTAGGGCATGATCAGGGCCAATACCTTTTTGGGTCCGAGAGCCCTGGCCGCCAGGTAGGCACAGACGGTTGAGTCCAGTCCCCCGGAAAGACCGAGTATGACCCGGTCAAAACCGGCTTTCCTGGTTTCTTCCCTGATGAATCCGGTTAAGGTCTTAACAACCAGGGGAGCGTTAATCTTCATGGCTTTCTCTAATGATTTTCTCCAGGGACTGCCAGATTACTTCGGGGCGTTCGTCGCGCCTGAAAGGCCAGCTTTTCCTGGCCCTTCCGATTTCAGACAGATCGACCTCGATGAAGGCCAAATCCTCTTCCAGGTAAGGCAGCCTGGCTACCAGTTTGCCGAAAGGAGAATAGATGAAAGAACCGCCGGCAAAGACCGCCCCGTCTTCGTAACCGACCCGGTTGCAATAGACCACCACGGCGCTGGAGAAAAAGGATACCGCCTGGCCCATCAATTCCCACATTTGGCTGGTCTCAAAACCCTGGCTCTGCGGTTCGTCTATCCCGCGTCCGGGGGCCGCGGAGATGGTAATGATCAGGCCGGCTCCGCCAGCGAAATGACAATAGCTTGAACCATAATGCAAGAAGTCACGGCAGACCAGCAACCCGGTTTTGACTCGAGCGGTATTAAAAGGCCTGAATTGCCGGCCGGCGGCAAAAAACCGGCCCTCTTCGAACATCCCGGACGTTGGCAGGAAGACCTTGCGGTGGATATGGAGAATTCGTCCCCGGGATAGATAAGCCGCCGCATTATAAACCAGGCCAGGCTCGTCGGCCGCTTCTTCCACGAACCCGAATACCAGGTCTATAGCCCGGGAGGCTTCGAGCAGTTTCTTGAAGACCGGCGATTTCCTGGGATTGAGGGCCAGTTCGGGGGCCAGGTCTTTAAGGGTATAACCCGTCAGGCTGAGCTCAGGAAAGACTATCAAACTGGCTTTTGCCAACGTGGCTTTCCTGATGTGGTCCAGGTGGCTTTTCAGGTTGCGTTCCGGGTTACCGAGGACGGGTGAAATCTGGGCCAGAGCGATTTTCATAAATTGAAAATAGCACAAATCAGGATATTCTGTCCAATGCCAGGCAAGGTCAAGTGCGGGGTTGAAAAATCGGCCCCGTTTATATAAAGTATTAAAAGCAATAAGAGAATTGCGGAAAGGGCCTGATTGTGAATTCGGTAAATCATATTGGCGCTTTTTTGAAGGATGTTTTTTTCAACAATCGGACTGGTCGCCTGTCCTTCAAGCGCCAGGAAATTGAGAAGCATTTTTTCTTTATCAAGGGGAAGCCAATCCAGGTCAAGACCAACGTCAGGTCGGAGAGACTGGGCGAAATACTGTTCAAGCTGCAGAAGATCCAGGACCAGACCTTCAACAACATCGAGGACTTTATCCAGCCCAACCAGCCCCTGGGGGAATCGTTGAAACGTGGTGGAGTCATTAAGGAGGGCGACCTGCGGGAAGCCCTGGGCTTTCAGATTCGTGAAGCCTTGCTGGGCATATTTTCATATTTTGACGGCGAGCTGAGCTTCCAGGATAGGGAAGTTCAGCCTCCGACCGAAGAACTCCCGGCCGTCGATGTCCCCTTTATCATCGATTACGGGTTGCGCCGGATGAAATATGATTCCAGCCTGCAGAAGTTTTTTAACGGCCGAAAGGTAGCCCTGAAGAATATTCGCTATGCCTATTTTCTGACTGAGGAAGAAAAGGCTCTGCTGGAGAGGTTTTCCACCGCCCAGATTATCGACCGCATGGCCGTCCCGGCCCGATTCAGCAACGAGAATTTCTTCCGCTGCCTGTATCTGTTCTATTGCCTGGACATGGTGGAAGTTTCAGCGGCCGATACCAGTTTTAAGAAAGATGATTACGCGACCGAAAGCCGCAAGAAGCTGGAGCTGGACGAGCTCGAAGCCCGGATTGAAGAACTCAAAGAAATCAAGTCCCAGCTAAAGACGCGCAACTACTACGAACTGCTGGGTGTTTCCAGGGTAGCCAACGAGGAAGAAATAAAGAAGGCCTATTTTAACCTGGCCAGAAAATACCATCCTGACCGTTTCAATACCGCCCTGGCCGACCACAACCTGATTAACGAGGTCTTTAACGCCATAACCACCGCCTACCGCACCCTGAGCGAACCGGATAAGAGAAAACAGTATGACCAGCAACTGGTAGCTCCTGCCCAGGAAACGGCTGACGACCTGGCCCGGAAGGCTGAAATCAAGTACCGACAGGGAAAGACCCTATACAACCAGGGAATGTATGAAGAAGCCATCATATTCCTGGAAGAAGCCATCCGCTTGAAAAGGGCTAAGGCCGATTATTACCTGCTCCTGGCCATGGCCGAGTCCAAGCTCCCGGCCTATAAGAAGAAAGCTGAGGAAGATTTCCTGCGGGCCATAGAGATGGAGCCCTGGAACGCTGAAGGCTATGTCGGGCTGGGGCTGCTCTATTTGGGAGAAGGACTGAAAGTCCGAGCCAAGAAACAACTGCAAAAAGCCCTGGACATCGACCCTGACCACCGTCAGGCTCGCTCAGCCCTGGAGGAGCTGGAAAAAGGAGAGAAAAAGACCGGACTCAAGGGGCTTATGGAACTGGATTTGTCGAAGATTTTTAAGAAAAAGAAATAACCTAACCCCGGCCTACCAGCTTTAAGAATTCCTTTTCGCCTATGGTCTTGACTCCAAGTTCCCTGGCTTTTTCCAGCTTGGACCCCGGTTCTTCGCCCACCACCAGGTAATCGGTCTTCTTGCTGACCGCAGAGGAGACGCTGCCGCCCAGGCTTTCTATCATTTCTTTGGCCTGGTCCCTGGACATGGAAGCGAGGGTTCCGGTCAGCACGAAGGTAAGTCCCCGCAGGGGTTGTGGTCCTGCTTTCTCAGCTTTTTCCCTGAATTTCAGGCCGGCCGCTTTCAGACGTTCCAGCAACTTCTGGTTTTCAGGCTGGCGGAAAAAGAAGACAATGCTGGCGGCCACCTTGGGCCCGACGTCTTCCACAGCCATCAAATCTTCCTCGCTGGCCCCGGCCAGTTTTTCCAGGTCCAGGAATTTTCTGGCCAGCGACTGGGCCAGTTTTTCGCCCACCTGCCTTATGCCCAGGGCAAAGATCAACCGCCATAGTTCGCGCGACTTTGACTCCTCTATCTGGTCCAGAAGGTTGCGGGCGCTCTTGGGACCCATCCTTTCCAGCCTGACCAGGTCTTCATATTTCAGTTGGTAGAGATCGGGGATCTGCTTGATCAACCCGGAGTCCAGCAACTGGTCAACCAGGGCTTCGCCCAGGCCTTCGATGTTCATGGCCCTCCGCGAGGCGAAGTGCAGGATTGACTCACGGAGGCGAGCCGGGCAGGAAGGATTGATGCAGCGGGAGATAGCCTCGCCCTCTTCCTTGTAAATGGCCGTGTGGCAGACCGGGCAGTTTTTCGGCCAGACGAATGGTTTTTCCCGGCCGGTTCTCCTCTCCTTCATCACCGAAACCACGTGGGGGATAACGTCGCCGCTTCGTTCCAGCAGAACATAATCGCCCACCCTGATGTCCTTTCTTTTAAGCTCCTCTTCGTTGTGCAGGGTGCAGCGGCTGATGGTGGTTCCAGAAATCTGGACCGGTTCCAGGATTGCCACCGGCGTCAGGGCCCCGGTCCGGCCCACCTGAACGATGATTTCTTTTATCCGGGTTGTGGCCTGGCGGGCCGGGAACTTGAAGGAAATTGCCCAGCGGGGCGACTTGGCCGTGGTTCCCAGGAGCTCGCGTTGCCTGGTGGAGTTGACCTTGACCACCACCCCGTCCACGTCGTACTCCAGCGAATCCCTTTTTTCCGTCCAGTCTTGATAGAAATCTATGACTTCTTCCAGGCTGCGGCAGAGACGGCTGGCCGGGTTGGTCTTGAACCCGAGCTTTTTTAATTGCTGCAGGTTTTCCCACTGGCTGGGCATTTCCTTTCCGTCTATGAATATGTAATAGAGGAAAATGTCCAGGTTTCGGCCGGCCACTTCCCTGGGGTCGAGCAATCTGATGGAACCGGCCGCAGCGTTCCTGGGGTTGGCGAATAGGGGCTCGCCCCGTTTTTCTCTCTCCTGATTGATCTTCTTGAATGACTCATAGGGGAGGTACACCTCTCCCCGGACTTCCACCTCTTCCCTGACCGGGATGGTCAGAGGCAGGCTGCGGATGGTCTTGACCTGAGCTGTCACCTCGTCTCCCCTGAAGCCATCGCCGCGGGTGACGGCCTGGTGGTAGCGACCGTCAAGGTAGGTAATGGACATGCTAAGTCCATCAATCTTAAGCTCGCATACGTATTCTATTTTCTCTCCGGGCAGCAGTTTGCGGACCCTTTCGTCAAATTCCTTCAGGCCCTCAACATCATAGCAGTTGTCTATGCTGAGCATCGGTCGACGGTGGGTTATGGTCGGGAAACCCTCCGCCGGTTTTTCCCCGACCCTCTGGGTAGGGGAATCGGGCGACAGGAATTCAGGGTAAGCCTCTTCCAGCCGCTTGAGTTCAGCCATCAGCTGGTCGAACTCATAGTCGGAAATCTGGGGGTCATTGTCCACATAGTATTTTTTTTCGTGGTAAACAATCTGACGGCGCAGTTCGTCAATTCTTTTCCGGGCTTCTTCTCTGGACAGCCTTTTTTCCATCCGGCCCCTCCCGTCGAGAATTTCTGTAATTATTTTAGGAGAAAAAGCGGATAGTGTGAAGCCCGCCAGGGCCCTGGCAAAAAATGGAGGTTGAGCAGAGCAGTGATTATTTGCCCAGTCGGCGTTTCGTTTCTTCCATCAACTGGTTGAATTTGGCAATGGCTGCTTCCTGTTGCTTTTTGAGCTTATCGATTTCGGCCTGCACGGCATCGATGTCGGCCTGGAATTCCTGCATTTTTTTCTTGTCCTTGTCTGTCAGCTCATCTTCGCTTTTCCCACCGAAACGCTCGTTAAAAATCTTGGTCAGCTCTTCCAGTTCCTTGACCTTGTTCTGGATGGCCAGGACCGTTTCGTTGTACTTTAGGTCCTTGTTCATGGTGAAGAACAGGCCCTCGGCCATTTCCTTGGCTTTTTCGGAGTTGGGGTTGGGCAGGAAGGCGGCCTCCAGGGAGTAGCGAACGGCCTCGTCCACCACTGACGGGTCGGTCTTGGCCTTGTTGGCCAGTATGACGGCGATGGAGAAAGCCACCTCGCCAGTTTTCTTCTTGCCATAAGCTTCTTTGAGCAGGGTTAGCGCTTCCTCATTCTTCCCGGCCCGGTTCAGCAGCTGGCCCAGGAGTATGGCATCGTTGGGGTCCTTGGTCTGGTTGTAGATGGCCCGGTAGACCTTTTCAGCTTCGGCATAATTCTTGGCATCGGCATAGGTCTTGCCCATCTTGCGGACCGAGGCCATGATGCTCTTGTCTTTGCTCATCGAGTAAGCGTTGAGATAAGCCTCCACCGCGGCCGCCGTGTCTTTTGATTTTTCAGCAGCGCTGCCTATTATGTAGTATCCGGCGGCGATGATTTTATTCCACTTGTCGGGATTGGCTCCTTCCTTGGCTTTTTCGGCCTTGCCGATTTCCATGAGCTGGCTGGCGTAGTTTTTGGCCTTATCCAGGTTCTGTCCCTGGCTGATATAGTTATTGGCCAGGAAGATCATCAGCGAAACCCTGACATCGGCATCCAGCCCACCCGCGTTC
Organism: Candidatus Saccharicenans sp.; assembly: GCA_026414545.1. GTDB lineage: Bacteria > Acidobacteriota > Aminicenantia > Aminicenantales > Saccharicenantaceae > Saccharicenans. The sequence continues at coordinate 68,204 of JAOAIU010000060.1, read as the reverse complement.
AGGGCTTTTTCCCCGTAGTTGAGGGATTCCTGGAGACTCTTGCTCGGGCAGGGGATCAGACAGAGATAAGCATAAGCATAATTCTCGTACTGAGAACCCTTGCCAGCGTACTGGTTGATGAAATCTTTGAGCAGCTTGACCTTCTCGCAATTATCCTGCACGGTCATGGCCTTGATGTAAGCCTCGTCGGCCGGGTTCTGAGCCCAGACAGCTCCGGCTGCCAGCAAAATAAATAGTAATAACATGAAAGTTTTTTTCATCTCTAACCTCACACAAAAAATTAATTTGCTCAATATCTTGCCCATTAACGCTAAAAATGTCAATAGCAGATTTTTAAATCCAGGGCATCCTGCTTTAATTATTGCAATTTATATGCCAGAAAGCGAATTAGACTTCGTCTTTTCTATTCCATATAATAAATATGCAAAATATGACAGAGTTGCAAGACTTAGACCGGCTTTTTTTTGAAGAGACCGCCCTGTCTCTATCCAGGAATGTCCCCCTGTCCAGCTATTCCAGCTTCAGGATAGGCGGCCCGGCCGATTATTTTCTTGAGGTTCACGGGTTGGCTGACCTGGCCACGGCTATTAAGGCGGCCCGTAAGTGCGGGCTTCCATTCTATGTGATAGGCGGTGGTTATAATCTTTTATTCGACGATGCCGGTTACCGCGGGCTCATCATCAGGAATTCAGCCCGCGGCCTGAGATTCCAGCCGGAGAAGAGCTGTCTGGAAGCAGCCAGCGGGACCAATCTTTCTGACCTGCTCGGTCAAGCGCTCAAGCAAGGCCTGGCCGGGATAGAGTTCCTGGCCGGGATTCCTGGCACGGTGGGCGGGGCTATTTTTGGCAATGCCGGAGCTTTCGGCCAGGCCATCGGAGACAGGGTGGCCGAGGTGACCGTGCTTTCCGGCGATGGGCAGGAACAGACCCTGAGCCCGGAAGAACTCCATTTTGAATATCGTTATTCTTCCCTTAAAAAAGACCATAAAATCATCCTCAAGGCAGCCCTGAAGGTCGAGCCTGGATCCAGGCCCGACATGCTCAAAAAAGTGGAGGATTATCTCAATCAAAGGGCCAGGAAGCATCCGCCCGGAGAGATCCCCTGCGCCGGCAGTTACTTCAAGAACCCCGTGCTCCCGGGAGGGCGCAAGATTCCGGCGGGACAACTTCTGGAGCAGGCTGGTGCCCGGGGAATGCGAGTGGGACAGGCGGCCGTTTATCCGGGCCACTGCAATTTTATCATCAACCTCGGTGGGGCCACCGCCCGCCAGGTACTGACTCTGGCTGCCGAGCTTAAAGAAAAAGTCTGGCAGTCCTCGGGAATCAAGCTGGAAGAAGAAGTTATTTTTGTTCCAGCAAATGCTTCAATGCTTTAATTTTTTCCCGGCTCAAACCTCTGTTGCCTGCCAATTTCAGGGCTTCGAGAGCCATGGACCTGTAGATCTGGTCCAGTCCGGGTTTCCTGTCTGTTATGGCCAGGTGTTTTTCTACCGTTTTAAGGTCGCCACGGACCACTGGTCCGGTCAGACTGGCGCTGATACCAAGGTTTTTTACATTCTGTAAAGTTTTGTTAAGCAGGGGACAAAGGATTTCCAGGACCGTTTCTTCCTCCAGCCCGGCCGTTTTCAGAAGCTCTTTAACCTCGTGGAGCAACACAATCAGAAAGTTGGAGGACATGGACAGGGCCAGGTGATAGAGAGGTTTTTCTGCGGCCGATAACAAAAGGGCATGGGCTCCGAGCCGGGCAGCCAGTCCTTTTGCGAGCTCAACAGCCTCGGGCTGCCCTTCTATTCCTATATAAATGCCCTTGAAAATTCCGGGTTCACTGAGGGGTTCGGCGAAGGTCTGAGCGGGGTGGAATGAGCCTATCCTGGCTCCTTTTTGGGCCAGGGGCTGAAGCAATTCTGAGGAGCAGGCGCCGCTGGTGTGGAAGACAAATTTGCCGCCCAGTTCGGCCGCTGATATTTCTTTCACCACTTCCGGTATCATATCGTCCGGGACGCAGATAAAGGTCAGCCCGGCTGAGCTGACCGCCAGCAGGTTATCGGTCGCGGCCTGCCCCCGGCCTATAAGTTTCCTGGCCTGTCTGGCTCTGGCTGGGGAGACGTCAGTCAGGTATCTCAGCTCCAGACCCCTCTGGCAGAGAGCCAGGGCCAGGGCCGTGCCCACCCTTCCTGAACCGATTACCGAGAAAGTTTTCATTTTCCCCCGAATAGTTCCTTCCACAATGATATTTCCAGGGGAGTGGAATCATCATTTTGTTTTATCAGCTCCCTTTCCTCCCGATGGTCTTTTAGTGTCTGTTTGAGTTGTTTCAGAAATTCTGGCGTACTCATCGACCTGGCGCCATGGGCCCGGGCAATTTCTCTTAACCCCCGGTCGGAGCTGACCACCAGAAAATAGCGCCGGTCCTTTTTTCCGGACAGCATCTCTTCGATCAGGCTGTCGGCCGGCTGTCCCGGCTCCGGGAAAAGCACGGTGAACTTCGGGTTCAGTTTTATTTCACGTTCATCTAGGGGAGGTTTCCCGTCGAATACCAGGAAGATCCGGGTGCGGGTTATTTTCTGAAAAAGCAGCAGCCTGGCCACCAGCTTGTTGCGACTGGCCGGGTCCAGCTTGAAGTAGGGATCAGCCTGTCCCATCAGGTTGTTTCCGTCGATTAGATAGGCCATGCCGGATAGCTTCTTTCCCCCGCGGTGTACTTTTCCCGGGACTGCCTCTTAACCGGGTGGCCAGCCCAGCCGCCGTCCGCCCAGCACATGAAAATGAATGTGGAAGACTTCCTGGCCGGAGTCGGGTCCAGTGTTGACCACCACCCGATAACCGCTGTGGTCGATGCCCTTGAGCCTGGCGATTTCAGCGGCCCTGATCAAGATTCGGCCCAGCAAGCTGGCTTCTTCCTGACCGATTTCTTTCAAGCTGGCCAGGTGTTTCCTGGGTATAATCAGGGTATGAACAGGTGCCTGCGGCCGGATGTCGTCGAAGGCCAGAACCTCGTCGTCTTCGTAAATAATTCTGGCCGGTATTTCCTTGCGGATAATTTTGCAGAAGATGCAATCGCTCATGTCATCCCCCCGTTCTGTGGTTATTGTTGTTTTTTAAGCGTTCAATCTTTACTCCAAGCTTGATCAGTTTTTCCTCTATTTTCTCGTAGCCGCGGTCCAGGTGCTCGATGTCGTTGATGGTGGTCTGACCGGTGGCCACCAGGCCGGCCAGCACCAGGCAGGCCGAAGCCCGCAAGTCAGTGGCCACCACTTCTGCCCCGGAAAGCGGCGTGCGGCCCCTGACGATGGCCTTGTCTCCCTGGATTTCGATGCTGGCCCCCAACCTGGTCAGCTCGTTGGCGTGGGAAAAGCGCCGGTCGAAGATAGTCTCGGTAATGATGGAAGTCCCGCTGGCCTGGGTCATCAGGACCATGAACTGGGCCTGCATGTCCGTAGGAAATCCGGGATAGGGAGCCGTGGTTACGTCTTGGGGTTTAATTTCCTGGCTGCCGATTATTCGCAGCGACCGTTTTCCAATCTTTTCTATTCTGGTGCCGGAGATGGTCAGCTTGTCGGCCAGGGCCTGGAGATGAGCCGGCTCCACTTCCCTCAAAGTAAGGTCGCCTCCGGTCAGAGCGGCGGCCACCATGAAGGTTCCGGCTTCAATCCGATCGGGAATGATACGATGGCTGGCCGGTCCCAGGTCGTCCACCCCCCTTATGCAGAGCGTTTCTTCTCCTATGCCATCAATCCGGGCCCCCATCTTTACCAGCAGCTCGCACAGGCTGCTGACCTCTGGTTCCAGGGCACAATTCTTAAGAATGGTTTCTCCCCGGGCCAGGGCGGCGGCCATCACCAGGTTTTCAGTCCCGGTGACCGTCTTTTTTTCGAACTCGAACTCCGCGCCCTTAAGCCTTCTGGCCTCGGCCACTATGTATCCATGTTCAATTTTTATGTCAGCGCCGAGCTTCTGCAACCCGCTGATATGCAGGTCCACCGGTCTGGTGCCGATGGCGCAGCCGCCGGGCAGGGCCACCACCGCCCGGCCTTTTCTGGCCAGCAGCGGGCCCAGCACCAGGATGGAGGCCCTCATGGCCCGGACCAGCTGGTAGGATGCCTGGTCGGAGAGGATTCTTTTCGTTCTGAGGGTGAGAGATTTCTTGTTGAGCTCGTATTCTGCTCCCAGCTCGGCCAGAAGGGTGAGCATAGTCTGAACATCCTTGACCAGTGGAATATTGGTCAGATGGACCTCTTCACCCGTCAGGAGTGAGGCGGCCAGGGCCGGGAGAACGGCGTTCTTGGCCCCGCTGATGGTTACCTCTCCCCGGAGCTGGTACGGCCTTTCCGTGTAAATTCTCAGCGCTTCCATGCCCTGATTGTAGTCGAGCCGGTGGCAAAATTCAAACCCGGCCGCGAAGCCAGGGCGGGTCAGAGAGAATTGAGGGCCTGGTTGAGGTCTTCAATTATATCGTCGGGGTTTTCTGCTCCCACGCATAGCCTGATTAGCTGGGGCGGGATGTCGGCCATCCGCCTGGCTTCTTCACCCTGCTGCTGGTGGGTGGAGATGGCCGGGATGGTGGCCACGCTCTTGATGCGACCCAAGTCGGTTGCCCGGAAGATTATCTTGAATCGGTCGAAAACCTTCCTGGCATTCTCCGGGGGGCCGTCAACCCTGAAGCTCATCAGATGCCCGTAGCGGTTAACTTCCTGTCCATGGCCATCATCGGAGTCAACCAGTTTCATGTATTTCTTGGCCAGGGCATGAAGTTTGTAACCGGGCAGGCCGAGATAGTCAACCTGGTAAACGCGCGGGTGTTTTTCCAGGAATTCGGCCACCTTCTGGCAGTTCTGGCTAACGATATCCATTCTCATCCGCAGAGTCCGCAGGTCATTGATGGCCATCAGGGCGTTGAAAGGAGAGGCGGCCGGCCCGTTGTCTCGGTAGGGCCAGAACTTAACATATTCGGCAAAACTGGCCTTGAAATTGGGATCGTCGTTCTTAAGCCTGGTGACTATGGGCTTCTTGCTGATCAGGGCCCCGCCGATGGCCAGTCCGCCGGTGGTGATGGACTTGGTCAGGGAGTGGACCACGATGTCGACGCCGTAAGCTATCGGCCGCATCAGGGCCGGGGTGGCGCAGGTGGCATCAAAGATCAGCGGGATTTCCCAGGAATGGGCCAGGTCGGCCAGGGCCTTTACGTCGCAGAACGACTGCTGGGGGTTGCTCGGGGCTTCCACATAAAGAAAGCGGGTATTTTCATCAATTTTTGCTTTCCATTCCTCGATATCTTCGGGGTGCACGACCCAGCGGACCTCAATTCCCCTTTCTTTCATTTTGCGGACCGAAAAATGCTGGAAGGTGCCGCCATACAGTTGTATGGAAGAAACAAAATTCATGTTTTCCGGGCCTTCCTTCTGCTTAACCAGGAAGGGGTCGATGGCCATCATGATAGCGGCCATGCCCGAAGAGGTAACCACGCAGGAAGTCTCGTAACCCGTCTGGTAACCTTCAAGCAGGGCCAGCACGTGCTCCAGGTAGTAGGTGGTTGGATTGGCGATTCTGGTGTAACACCAGGTGGGAATCAAATAGGCCAGGGCCGCTTCCAGTTCGTCTGAGTCGCGGTAGCCCTGGGAAGTGGCCAGATAGAGAGGTTCTATGACTGCTCCCTGGTTCCGGTCCAGGGCTTCTTCCAGTGAGTAGAGACCATGGACGGCGATGGTGTCGAATTTCATCCGTTGCATTCTGGCTTTAATTTCTTCCTGCCGGGCCAGGAAGGCTTTCGCTTCCCGCATGTACTTTTCAACTCCTGGAGAATATTTCTTTTCTTCGGACATGATGCCTCCCGATTATTAAAGATTTGTTGTTTTGGTATGGTTGGAGTGAAAGGATGTTGAGGGGGCGGCCAGGGGCCGCATCAGATACTCTAAGCTGGAACTCATGAAGATAACAAAATACCACAAAGCCCGTGGGGGTAGTCAAGTGGTAAATTAATTCCGACTGCGCTGATTCTTGACCTGTTCTTTCTATTCGACGCTGGCTTTTTCCTTGGTCTGCTCGGTATTCTTCTGAGCGAAGGAATAGGAAGCAACAAAGGCAACCGCTAAAAAGCAGATGGCCACTGCCCTCAACATACTTTTAATCCTCATGTTTAACCTCCTTTTCCTGAGTTTCGCCATTTTAAGAAGCAAATGTCGGGCCAGAACATAACTGAGTCATATTAATTGATTTATTATTAAAGGCAGGGTCTGTTTTGTAAAAATTTTGGCACAGTCCCTACAATTTTATAGGAATTAAACCGGTAACCGGAACCGGCCGGTAGGGCCTTATGGCCTGAGTCTGCAGAAAACAGCCATTTTGGGTTTGGCTAATATCGCCAAAGGAAGCGTTCAGGGCATGGATGATAAACTCAAACAGGCAGCTTTTTCCGGCACCTGGATACTGTATTTGCAGAGAGTTTATGTCGTGAGAATTTGGGTCGAACCTGTCTCCGGTTATGGGCATCCTGGCTAAGGTTGCCCTCAGCTAAAAGCAATTATTAGATGATCTCTTCTAATTCGTGGCCAGTCAGGCTGACTCCTGGCTTGGAAGGATTCCAGCCACCCCTTATTTCTTCTGGCAGCGGCTGATGGCCAGCATATCGGACAGTATGGAAAAGCCGGTTTCAATCCGTCCGGCACCGGCGCCCTGGATGGTCACCTTGCCCATCAGGTCGGTTTCGAAAGTCAGAGCATTCTGGGCTCCCATGACTCCGGCCAGGGGGTCGGTCAAGGGCAATTTTTCTGGAGCCACGCTGGCCTCTATTTTCTCCCCGTCCTTCTTCACGCTGGCAATCAGCTTGTATCGCTGCCCGGCTTCCCTGGCTTCCAGTATATCTTTTTTTCTAAGGTGCGAAATGCCCTGGCGCCGGACGTCGGCTGGCTTGATTTTCCCGCCCATCAAGGCGTTGGCCAGGATAACCACCTTGGCCACGGCGTCGAAGCCCTCAACATCGGCCGTGGGGTCGGCTTCGGCATAGCCCAGCTGCTGGGCTAATTTCAGGGCTTCGTCGTATTCCATTCCATCCAGTTCCATCTTGGTGAGGATGAAGTTGGTGGTGCCGTTCAAGATTCCCCTGACCTGCCCGAGGTCATTCCCGGCCAGGCCGTGTTCGAAGAGATGGAAGACCGGGGTTCCGCTCATAACCGTGCCTTCAATCCGGAAGTGGCGCCGGTTGAGGCGGGCCAGTTCCTGGAGCTCAGCATAATGGAGGGCAGCTGGCCCCTTGTTGGAAGTGACCACGTGTTTCCCGGTGCGGAGGGCTTTTTTGATGTAAGAGGTGGCGGGCTCACCCGTCTTGATATCTGTATAGGTCATCTCGGCCATGATATCTGCTTCTACCTGCTCGATTAGGTCGAGCGGGTCCACGTAGGGTTCGCTCTTTTGTCGGGGACCGGGGTAGTCATTTAGCTTTTTGCCCGCTTTTAGTGTCTCCAGTATCCTGTCTATCTGCAGTCCTTCAGGCGCTATTACCGTACCCTTTATCATATCGGTAATGGCCACGACCCTGGGTTCAAAGTCGTGGCAGTCGCGGAGAAATTCAGCTTTTTTTTGCAGGATTTCCAGCAGTCCCTGGCCGACAGTTCCGCAGCCTATCAACATAATTTTATATTCCATGATGACCTCCCATCGTGCTGGAAATGTTATCACAAAAAAGTACTTCTTAAAAGCGGGAAAGGTGAGCCGGCCCCAAATCGGGTTTTCTGTTTGGCAGAAAACCACCCGGGCACTCGGGTTCGGACAAAAGGCCTTGATTTGTTTCTGGTGGTCTTCCGCCAGATAGTGTCAGCAGGCAGGTTTGACCCGGCTCCGGTGAGCCAAAAAGGCGGCCCCGGGCTGCTTCCGGGTGGAGGGGCCCGTTTCTAATCATTTAAAAATAAAAAGGGCTGTCCCGAAGGACAGCCCTGTCCAGTTCAGTTCTCAGGTTCTCAGGCTTTGGGAGCCTGCTGGGAAGCGATGAACTGCTCGATCCACTCGGTGGTTACACTCTTGGGTCTTTCGATCGGCAGTCCCAGGGCCCTGTCCCAGATGAGCTGGGCCAGAACGCCCATGGCTCTGGAAACGCCAAAGAACACGGTGTAAAAATCGTATTCAGTTACGCCGTAATGCCAGAGCAAGCAGCCGGAATGGGCATCGACGTTCGGCCAGGGGTTCTTGGCCTTGCCGTGCTGGGTCAGGATGTCAGGGGCGACCTCGAACACCTTGCTGACCACCTTGAAGATGGGGTCATCGGGCAGATGCTTGAGGGCGAATTCTCTCTGGGCGATGAAGCGCGGGTCGGTCTTGCGCAGAACGGCATGGCCGTATCCGGGAACGACCTTTCCGGCATTCAGAGTGTCCCAGATGTACTGGCTGATCTGTTCCTTGGTCGGCTCCTGTCCGATCTTTTCCATCATTTCCATGATCCAGCGCAGGACTTCCTGGTTGGCCAGCCCGTGCAGGGGCCCGGCCAGTCCGTCCATGGAAGCTGACAGGGAATAATAGGCGTCAGACAGAGCAGACCCAACCAGGTGGCAGGTGTGGGCGGAGACGTTTCCACCCTCGTGGTCGCAATGGAGCACCAGGTAGAGCCTCATCAGGTCTTTGAAGGCCGGGTCGTCGGTAACGCCGAGCATGTGAGCGAAGTTACCGCCCCAGTCCAGCTTGGGGTCAGCCGGGATGTGCTTGCCGCCCTTGTAGCTGCGGCGATAAATGTAGGCAGCGATGGCCGGAAGCTTGGCCAGGATGTTCATCACATCCTCGTACATCGGGTCCCAGTAATCCAGCTTGTGCATACCCAGGCGGTATCTCTCGGCAAATATGGAGTCCTTCTGCAGTTGCAGAATGGCCAGGGCGAACTGGGTCATGGGGTGGGTGTCGGCCGGTACAGTGTTCAGGACGTCAATCAGGTACTTGGGCAAAGCACTTCTCTTGCGCCACTCCTCGGTGATGGCTACGCAATCTTCATAGGTAGGGATATCACCGGTCAGCAGCAGGTAGAACATGCCTTCGGGCAGCGGTTCTTCGGTACCGGGGGCCTTGGGCAGCTTTTCCCGAACTTCGGGAATGGTATAACCGCGGAAGCGGATACCCTCGTTCGGATCCAGGGCCGAACATTCCCACATCATGCACTTGACGCTGCGCATGCCACCATAACACTGGGCTATGGTCACCTCAGAGATTTTCAGTTCCCCATGTTCTTTGAGAATCTTCTGGATTCTCTCCCGCATGGGCATCATTTTGGAGACAAACTTTTCCTTTAATGTAGCCATTCAGAAACCTCCTTTAGGCTTTTAATTGCTTTTTCTAGGTTTTAAAAAAAGAACAATTTGAGACTGAAATATAACACGTCCTTCGCCGGCAAGTCAATTTATATTTTCTGGGAATAAAAGGGCTTGATTTTTGAGGACGGGACTTATATTCTTTAAGGAAAGCGATATCCTGCTAACAGGATAATTGAAAGGAGAAAAAATGGGAGCGCTTCTTGTGTTGTTAATAATCATAGGTTTACTGGTCCTGATTGTCGTCGCCATCTACAACAGCCTGGTGGTCCTGAGAAACCGCTGCGATAATGCCTGGGCCCAGGTGGATGTGCAGCTGCGGCGCCGCTATGACCTGATTCCCAACCTGGTGGAAACGGTCAAGGGATATGCCAAGCATGAGCGGGAAGTCTTCGAGAAAGTGACCGAAGCCCGGACCCGAGCCATCAATGCCCAGACAGTCAAGGAACAGGGACAGGCCGAAAACATGCTGACCGGTGCCCTGAAATCTCTGTTTGCCGTGGTGGAAAATTATCCGGAACTGAAAGCCAACCAGAACTTCCTGATGCTGCAGGAGGAGCTGGCCGGGACTGAAAGCAAGATCGCTTTTGCCAGGCAGTTCTACAACGACACGGTCATGAAGTTCAACATGAAGCAACAGGTCTTTCCTTCCAACATAATAGCCAATCTATTTGGCTTCAAGGAAAGAGACTACTTTGAGATAGAAGAACCAGAAGCCAGGGGGCCGGTCAAAGTTTCCTTCTGAACAGCTGCCCCTGAGATTTTTTGAACGAACCCGGATTGAGAATGTTTCCTCATGTATGAGCAGATTACCAGCAACAAAGTCAAGTCTGTCTTTCTGGTTCTGTTCTTCGTGGCTTTTATTTTTCTCCTGGTCTGGGTCTTTGAGGAACTCACCGGGTGGGGCCGAGGCGGTTTCATCCTGGCCCTGGTCATTTCAATGGTCATGGCCGCGGGCAGTTACTATTATAGCGACCGGATTGTTCTGGCCATCAGCCGGGCCCGGCCGGTGACCAGGGAAGAATTTCCTTATCTTTATCATACGGTTGAGGGCCTGGCCATAGCTGCCGGCTTGCCCGCTCCTCGCTGTTATGTGATAGAAGACACGGCTCCTAATGCTTTTGCCACCGGCCGCAACCCTAAAAATGCGGTCATCTGTGTGACCACCGGTCTTCTCCAGAAAATGAATCGGCTGGAACTGGAGGGCGTGATTGCCCACGAGATGAGCCATATTAAGAATTATGATGTACTTCTACAGACGGTAGCCGTGGTTATGGTCGGGGTGGTGGCCCTGCTCAGCGACTGGATGCTGCGCAGCCTGTGGTGGGGAGGCGGACGGAGAAAGAGCCGTGACAGGAGCGGAAACGCCGGAGCTATCCTGCTTCTGGTGGGAATTGTCCTGGCGATTCTGTCGCCGCTGGTGGCTCAGTTGATGCAGCTGGCCATTTCCCGGCGGAGGGAATACCTGGCCGATGCCAGTGCTGCCATGCTGACCAGATATCCAGCCGGGCTGGCTTCGGCCCTGCGCAAAATCGCGGCTGACCCGGAACCGCTGGAAGCGGCCAACAAGGCCACTGCCCACCTTTACATCGTCAACCCTCTTAAAAATATCGGCGGCAAGATGAACAAGCTTTTTAGCACGCATCCGCCCATAGAAGAACGGATTGCTGCCCTGGAAAAAATGGCCCTGGAACGGGTCTGACAAGCATCCCCATTCCGCGGCCGAAAACAGGGCAACCTTTATCAAAAGCGGGGCCAGGTCTCTTGCAACTTCGGTGGTCTTTGTCTATAATTTAGCTGCCCTTGGCGGGGTCGTAGTTCAGCTGGTTAGAACGCCGGCCTGTCACGCCGGAGGTCGCGAGTTCGAGCCTCGTCGGCCCCGCCATTTTTTTTATCTAACCCGCGGGCAGCGGCTAAAAGGAATTCGCGGGTTTCCTGATGTTGACAGCTCTCCGCCGTCCCGGGGTCGTCCCCCTCTTCCCTTCATCATCAGATTGCCGGCCAGACCGCATTTTAGCCAAAAGGACTTTCACCCGGGCTTGATGTATGGTATAAATTAACCTAATGTATTCAGGAGGAACCGATGCCCGATAAAACCAAGGTCCTGGTAATAGATGATGACCCGGCCATCTGCGTTTCGGTCAAGGCCATTCTGGAAGCCAGCGGTTATGAAACGGCCACGGCCCTGAGCGGCAAGGAGGGCCTGGAGCTTTTCCGCCGGCTTAACCCTGACATCGTCCTGTGCGACATGATGATGGAAGATATAGACGCCGGAGCCAAGGTGGCCAAGGTCATTAAAGAAGAACGTCCGGAGTTGCCCGTATTCCTTCTTAGCACCATAGGTGAAGCTACGGCCAGAACCATCGGCCTGGATGAGCTTGGCTTTAATGGCGTTTTTCAGAAACCAGTAAATTTTGACCTGCTGCTCAGCGTGCTGGAAAAACACAGGAAAAAAGCCTGAGCCCAAAATTCTTCTCTGAAAGCCCTAAGAATGGATAAATCCCTGGCCGAAATCTTCCGCCTCGAGCCCGACCTTCAGGGATTTTTCCTTCAGGTCAGACGACTGGAAGGACAATTCCGGTTCGACCGGGAAGAGATGGAGGCTCTGGGCCAGGCTTACTTCGATAAGTATCCAGAAAAATTTGTCCAGAGGAATCTGGAAGAAGTCAGACTGGGCTATCAGCTAACCCGGTTCTGCCTCCTGGAAAAATCCATGGCCGGAATGAAGAGAGAGTTAAAAGATTTTTTCCGCCAGGCTTTTGACCAGCCCGAAAACATCGCCGGTCTGGTGGCGGGACTGAGCGGGTCTGGCCAGGGACCCGAACTGGCTGCTGGCTTCGGGCAGCTCCAGGCTTCTCTGGACGGGCTGAAGGCCATCGTCGATGAGTTGCCCAAGGGCATGGTAAAGGAAAGATTCCTGGGGGGCCTGTCCTCCCTGCTGAATGTTTGTTACCTCTTGAAGCTGTTTATCGGCCGGATAGGCCAGGAGAGTTTACAAGACTGAATATTTCTGGTATTTTGCCGTCTAAAAGGCAGGGGAGTAAGGTCTGAGTTCCACCAGGCCCGGCTGCTGGAGGAGAGAGACGTGCCTTATCATCGCGGTATCTGCAATTTTTGCGGCACCGGTTGCGGACACCTGCTTCAGGTAGAGAACAACCGGGTCCGCGGCGTTTATCCCCTGCCCGGCCATCCCCTGAGTCGCGGCCGTTTATGCGTCCGCGGCTGGCACATTCACGAACTCCTGCAGACGGAGGAAAGAATAACCCGGCCGTTGATCAGGGAAGGTGACAGGTACCGAGCGGTTTCTTATGATGAAGCCATAGATTTTGCCGCCCGTCGTCTAAAAAATTTTTCCGGGCACGAGGTAGCCTTCCTGGGCTCCCCCAGAGCTTCTAACGAGGAAAATTATCTGTTCGGAAAGTTCGCCCGGGCGGTCATGAAAAGCAATAACCTCAGCCTGAGCTCGGATGCCGGGTTGGAGGAAAGCGCCAGGATACTTCTGGAAGGCTGTGGCTGGCCGGCCATGACCGCTTCCCTGTCGGAGTTAAGGCAGGCTGATTTTATCATGGTGGTGGGGGGCGATCTGACAAAACAAAACCCCATAATTGCCAGCGAGATTCATTTTGCCAGCCGGTCGGGGGCCTTCCTGGTCACGATTTCTCCTCGAAGGACCCAGATGGCCAGGCTCAGCCAGAAGCACCTCCGGCCGAACCCCGGTACCACCTGGCTGTTGCTCGAAGCCCTGGCTCGGGCTCTGCAGACTGAAGGCCTGGTCAATGGTAATCATCTTGGAGAAAGGGTTGAAAATGCCAGCCAGTATTTTGAGTACCTGGAGTCCCTGGACCTCAAGCAGGCCTCAGAGCTAACCGGGGTCGATGAGAAGGAAATAGTTGGGCTGGCCAGAAAATTTTATGAATCAGAGTCAGCTTACGCTTTTTATCCCGTGGGCATCCAGAGCCTGGACCGACGCTCAATGTCAGCCCTATTCAATCTGTTCCTTATGACCGGCAAGCTGGTCCGCCCCGCCGGCGGACTGTGCCCGGTCACCGGTATCAGCAACCTGCTGGGAAGCCTGGACATGGGAGTATCTCCAGCTTTTCTGCCCGGCTATTTGCCGACGGATAGGGGTGATAGCTGGAAACGATTTGAGGAACTCTGGCAGGTCAGGCTGGACCGGTGGCCAGGAAAGAGCGTCGGGGCCTGTCTCCAGGAAGATCAATCACTCCGGGCCCTGCTGGTCGTGGACCATGATGAAGAAATCATCCGCCAGGCCAGCCGGATAAAAGAGCTGGATTTTGTGGTTTATTTCGGAGCCTACCGAAATGCTTTTGCCGGCCTGGCCAGTGTAATTTTTCCCCGGCTCAATTATGTGGAGGGGGACGGGACCTATACCAATTCAGAAAGACGGGTGCAATTGAGCCAGAAAAAAGTTGAGCCGCCTTCAGAAATCAGGCCTCTCTGGGAAATATTGAGCGAGCTGGCTGGCGCACTGGGGCACCCCTGGGCTTATAAATCTGCCGAGGAAGTTATGGCCGAGATCAGCAGGACTGTCCCCCAGTACTCAGGTCTCAGCTATGATAAATTGAGAGCCAGCCTGGGTATAAAATGGCCAGTTGATGAGCAAAATCCCGGCGGAACGGAATTTCCCCTGGCCGGGGAGCCTGGGCGAAGGTTCAAGTTCATATTTGGCAGGACCCGAGAGCAGTTGAAGGGTTTGTCTTCCGGGTTTGAAGACCGGTTTCCTTTCAAGCTGGTCGTGGGCCGGAGTAATTATTTCTGGCATCAGAACTCGGTTATGAAAAGGACTTTCATTCCGAAAAGAGAATACAACGCCCTCCTGCTGCTTTATCCGAAAGGCTTTGTAGAAATCTCGGCAGACGATGCCCGGGCCCTGGGGTTGCGGGAGAAACAGCCGGTGAGGATAGTTTCGGAGGCGGCCGAAATCAGCCTGGCTGTCCGCATTTCGCCCGACATCCTGCCGGGCATGCTTTATATTCCTTATTTTATTGAAGAGATGGTTTCGGGGTTTCTGCACCGCCAGGTATCGGAACTTGAAAAGAACGAAGAATTTTTCCTGCCCGTCCGGCTGGAGAAGTTGGAGTAAGTCATGTACTGGCTACCCGGGGATCAGGTAAAGTTGCTGGCCCGCAGGCTGGCTGAAAGTTATTCGGTTTATGGACCGCGACGGGACGAAATCTCGGGCGAGGTGGTGTTTGACCGGCTGGAGGTCCCGGAGCGGCTGGACCTGCAGGCGGCGATTCCATATAATCCCCCCAAGCATGTTCTTTTTCCCCACTATGAAGAAATCCTGAGGTATCTTTATGAGAGGGATTCTCAGAAAGTTGCGATTGAAAAAATAGATAAGGTTGAGCCAAAGGCCCTGGTCGGTCTGAGAGCCTGTGACCTGAACGGTATTCTCTGCCTGGACCGGTTTTTCCTCTGGCAGGAGTTTGTTGATGAGGTCTATCTGGAACACCGGCAAAAGTTATTCCTCATTTCTAATACCTGTGTCCGGCCCTTCCCCCAGTGCTTTTGCGTTTGCACCGACAGCGGTCCGGCTGCCAGGGAAGGATTTGACCTGGACCTGACTTTTGCCGGGCAGGGCTACCTGGTTCAGGTCGGCTCAAGAAAGGGGCAGAAGCTGGTGGAAGAACTCGGCCTGCAGCCGGCCGGACCCGAGGCCGCGTCCCTGCGCGAGAAAATCGTTGATGAGTCTGTTTCTTCCTTCGATAGCTTTGCGCTGGAAAATAAGGCCTGGGTATCCCGAGCCACCAACCGCTTGACCACGGGCTTTATCAAACCGGAGGTCTGGGAATACATAGGCAACCAGTGCTTTGAATGCGGGGCCTGCTCCTTTGTCTGTCCTACCTGTTCCTGTTTCAACGTGGAAGAGGTCAATCGGGTGGACGGGCAGACCGACCGGGTCCGCACCTGGGATTCCTGTTCGTTCGAGGGCTATACCAAGATGGCCGGGGACCACAATCCGAGGAAACCGGTAGAAGACCGTCGCAACAAGAGATTTTTCTGCAAACTTTCCTATTCCCAGTCCAAAAAATACTTGCGGCCGGGCTGTGTGGGCTGCGGCCGTTGTGCCCGGGTCTGCCCGGGGGATATCGGTTTGCCAAATGTGGTGACCTACATCCGGAGAGAGATAACCGGAGAATGAGGGAGATGGAGAACAAGCTGGTGCCCATCATAACCGTGCCTGAAGTGGCCACAGTGCTGGAAATCCGCGAGGAAATTGCTGACGTCAGGACATTTTATTTCGCCTTTGACCGGCAGGAAATAGAGCAGGCCTTCAAGATCCGTTCCGGCCAGTTCATCATGTGCACCGTCTTCGGGGCCGGTGAGTTTGCCGTTTCTTTGCCGTTCAGTCCGGAGAACGACCGGAAGCATATCTCGGTCAGGAAAGTGGGCAAGGTGACCGCTGCCCTGCATGAGCTTCAGCCCGGAGATAAAATCGGCATTCGCGGGCCGTTCGGCAACGGCTTTCCTTTTGAAGAGATCAAGGGCAAGAATGTCATTTACGTGGCCGGCGGGATCGGCCTTATTCCCCTCCGGTCTTCCATCGTTCATGTCCTGCAGCACCGCCAGGAATTCGGTCGGCTGATCCTGGTCTACGGGGCCAGGACTTCCCGGGACCTGATGTACAAGGATTCCATCCGGGAGTGGCAGGCCACTCGGGATTTTGAAACCTATTTCACCATCGACCGGCCGGAACCTGGGTGGGACGGCCGGGTGGGCTTTGTCAACCAGCTGGTGGCCGGACTTAATCTCCCCTCTGAAAATACCGTGGCTTTTGTCTGCGGCCCGCCGGTGATGTTCAACGCTGTTATCAAAGAATTGAAATTGAAGGGAATAAAGGAACAGGAGATTTATTCCACCCTGGAAAGGCACATGAAGTGCGGCATCGGAAAATGCCAGCATTGTGCCATCGGCCGGACCCTGGTCTGCGTTGACGGCCCGGTTTATACCTACAGGCAGATTAAGACTCTGGGAGAACAGATCTAAGATGGAATCACTGGAGCTGCTGCAAAAAGTTCTGGCCGGGAAGACCTGTCTGGTCGGCATTGGCAACAATCTGCGCGGCGACGATGGCTTCGGTCCCTATTTCATAGAAAAGCTCAGGGAGAAGGCTCTGCTTCCGGAAGGAAGATTGATGACTGTGGAAGATGTGCCAGAAAATTATGCTTTCCCCATCTCCAGGATGGATGTGAGCGAAGTGGTTTTTGTGGACGCCGTCATTCTGGCAGCTCCGCCGGGCACGGTCGTTCTGGGTCCGCTGGAAGAACTGGAGGAAATCGGCCAGATAGCTTCCACCCATAAGCTGTCCTTGCGGCTGACGGCCAGAATTATCGAGGAAAGCGGGAAAAAAGTTTATCTGTTGGGAGTGGTCCCGGAGTCCATGGAGTTTGGCCATGGGCTGTCGCCAGTGGTCAAGAAGGCGGCCATGGAACTTGTTTCCCTGGTGGAAAGGCTTATCAAAGATAAAACGAATGAGCTCGCGGTAGATGGCAATAAAAACCAAGAAAACAGGGAGAAAGGCGAATGACCGGAACTGAGGCTCTCTGGCTGGGTTTAATTAACCTGCTGCTGTCTTTCCTGGCCACTCTTATCCTGGGAAAGAGAGCTTACGCGATCCGTCTGGTCGGCACGCTCCTGAACTCCCTGAGCTGCTTTTTCCTGGCCTGGCAGGGGGTCATGATCCTGGGCGGAGGCCAACCGGTAGAACTGGAAATAAATCTGGCTGGAATTCATCTGCCCCTGTTGCTCGATGGTTTGTCAGCCCTTTTTCTGCTCCTTCTTTCCGTCCTGGTCCTGAGCTCCACTCTGTTTGCTTATGGTTTTTATGAAAGAACCGAGGCCCGGACAGCCAGGAAAATCTACCTGGCTCTGCCTGTTTTTATTGCTGGCCTGGTGGGCCTGCTGACGGTGGATGACCTCGGCCCGGGATTTTTCCTGGCCTGGCAATTAATGGCCGTTTCCTCTTATTTTCTGGTCAGGTGGGGCAGGCCGGTGAAGCTTTCAGCCAGGCCAGCCCTGGTCTATCTGGCTTTCATGGAATCGGCCTGGTTGCTGATAACCGGCGCGGCCTTCCTGGCTAAAGGGTATCATTACGGCGATACACTGGCTGTAATCGGCGAAAAATTATCTGGTTCGGGACCGGTTGCCGCGGCGATTTTTTTCGGCCTGCTTCTATTGGGTTTCGGGCTCAAGACCGGCATTTTCCCGCTCGGACAGTTCTGGATACCGGGGGCTTACTCCACAGCCTCCCCGCCGGTTGCTGCCCTGCTGGCCGGCATCCTGGAAAAAACGGGCGTATTCGGGCTGATCAGGATATTTTTCTTCGTGGCCAGAGGAGCCGAAAATGGCTTCAGCCCCGGCCTGTGGGGCCAGGTGCTGTTGGTGGTCGGAACGTTGACCCTGTTTATCGGCACGGTGCAGGCCATCAAACAGAGCGATTATCTCCAGCTTCTGGCCTACAGTTCTATCGGCCAGGTAGGCTACATCATCTTTGCCCTGGGCAGCAGCCTGGTAGCCTGGCATTCGGGATGGCCGCTGGCCGGGGTTATCTTTACGGGCGCTGTTTATCACAGCCTGAATCATGGGGTTTTTAAGAGTCTTCTTTTCCTGACCGGTGGGAGCTTACTCTATGCCACCGGGACCCGGGACCTTAACCGGCTGGGCGGCCTCCTGTCTTTCATGCCTGCTACCGCTATCCTGGCGGCCCTGGCCTCCTATTCTATTTCCGGGATGCCGGCCTCCAGCGGTTTTGTTAGTAAGTGGTTGATGATTGCCGGGAATTTCCTGGCTGGTAAAGATAGCCTGCCTTTAACCCTGGCCGGGATAGTGGCCCTGTTCACCGCTGCCTTTACTCTGGCCTGCTACGTGAAATTTTTCGGGCTGGCTTTTACCTCGGCCGGAGCCAGCTGGAAACTGAAAAAAGAAATCAGGGAAGTGCCGGCTTCACTTCTGATTCCAAAAATTTTCCTGGGGGCTGTCTGCCTGAGCCAGGCCTTCCTGCCGCTGGCTTACGTCAGGCTCATCGGCCGCAGCCTCTCCGCAGCCGAGGGCTTTTTGCTGCCAGGAGTAAGCCCTGACGGTTTGAAGACGAACCCGCTGGGGCTCCAGATTTTCGATGGGCCAGCTTTGTTGGCCGCGGCCGCCCCCCTGGCCATGCTGGTCCTGCTCCTGGTTCTGACTTTCCTGGCCCGCCTGGTCAGGCAATCGGCCGGGGCTAAGGAAACCGTGGTTCCGGCCTGGCTCTGCGGCTACCAGGACCTCAACAAGAATAATGTTTATGCCGACCGCAACATGTTTTCCGACCTGAAGAAATTTTTCCGGTGGACCGGAGCTAATAAAAATGTGGTGGTTGATGATGAAGAGTTGCCGGGGTCTGTACCTTCGGGAAAAGGGGTAATTTCATGAGCCGGGCAGAGAAACTCCGTCGCTGGTTGGAGAAAGAACTGGGTGGTAATCTCATTTCGGCTGAAACCCCTTTTCCGGGACGGCTTTTTATCGACCTGAAAAGGGAGGCTCTGACCGCGGCCGCCTCAGGCCTGATGAATCAGGGTGCCCGCTACCAGATGGGCATCGGCTACGATGCCAGAAAGGATGGCCGGGGATTTGGTCTGGTTCACACCTTTGCCTTTGACCGAGATTCCTTGCTGGTGGCCCTCAGAACTTTTGCTCCCGGGGACAACCCTGAATTTGATTCATTGACACCCTTTATTCCCGGGGCCGGCTGGTCAGAAAGAGAATACCAGGACCTTCTCGGCCTGAAATTCAGGAACCTTTCCGACCGGAAACGCCTGGTGCTGTCTGATGACTGGCCTGAAGGTATTTATCCACTGCGCCGGGAAGTCCCCCATGACCTGATGCCGCCCGCAGCCGAGGAAGTGGCCTTCCGGCTGGAGGAAGCCCCGCCGGGCACCTCCATTATTCCCTTTGGCCCCTTCCATGCCAGCCTGCATGAGCCGGCCCATTTTTCAGTTTACGTGGACGGGGAGGACATCAAGGGTTGCGAGTATCGTGGTTTTATGACCCACCGGGGAATCGAGAAACTGGCCCAGACCGAGTTGACCTATAACGACGTACCCTTTGTCGCTGAAAGGATCTGTGGCATCTGTGGTTCGGTTCATGCGGTCAACTACGCCCAGGCGGTGGAAGCGGCCGCCGGTATCAGTATTCCAAGGCGGGCCGAGTTTATCCGGATGGTGGCCCTGGAGCTGGAAAGGCTGCATTCTCACCTGCTGTGGCTGGGAGTGGCCGGGCACCTGATCGGCTTTGATACTGTCTTCATGCAGGCCTGGAGAATCAGGGAAAAAATAATGTGGTTGGCCGAAAGACTGACCGGGAACCGTAAGACCTATGGCCTGGTGATAATCGGCGGAGTTCGCCGCGATATCAACCGGGAGAGCTCGCGGGATATCAGGTCTACTCTGGAAGAAGTTGACAGGGAAATGCAGGCCCTGGAAAAAGCCATCCTCAAGGATCGGACCATTCACAGAAGAACCCGGGGCGTGGGGTATCTTTCTAAGGAAGAAACAGTGAAATGGAACCTGGTAGGGCCGGTGGCCAGAGCCCGCGGGCTGAAAATTGACGCCCGCCGGGACCATCCCTACGCCGCCTACGACGAAGTGGAGTTTGAGGTCCCTGTGGCCGACTCCGGTGATGTCTGGGGAACGCTGGTGGTCAGGGTGAAGGAAGTCTACGAAGCCATCAAAATTATCAACCAGTGCCTGGATAGACTGGAAAAACTTTCGAAAAACGAACCCCTGGCGGTTGAACTGGAAGGACCAATACCGGCTGGCCGGCAGGGCCTGTCGCTGGTCGAAGCCCCGAGAGGAGAGGCCGTGCATTTTGTCCTGACCGGTAATGAAAACCGGCCCGAACGCTGGCGGGTCAGGGCCCCAACTTATCCCAACCTGCAGGCGGTTCCCTCCATGCTGTTGAACAACAAGCTGGCCGATTTCCCCATCATCGTCGGCCAGATTGACCCCTGCATTTCCTGCACCGACCGGGTGCTGGTGGTGGAGAACCGGTCGGGGAAAGCCAGGTTGCTCTCCAGGCAGGAGCTGGAAAACATTTCGCGCGCCAAGAGGTCCGGAAGATGAAAGTTGCGGCTGTGGTCATCAACCTGCTCTATTTCCTGCTGCTGGCTCCCTTTCTGGAAGGGGTGATGCGAAAAATCACGGCCAGGATTCAGTCCAGACAGGGCCCACCCCTCTACCAGCCATATCTTGACCTCTTAAAGCTCCTGGGAAAAGAAAACTTAAATGCCGCCGGGCATCCAGTTTTCCGTCTGGCTCCGCTTCTCGCCCTTGCTTCCGTTCTGTCGGCCATCGCCCTGCTCCCCCTGGCCGGTCAGAGCAGCTTCCTGGCCCATTCTTCCGACTTGATGACTCTGATTTATTTCCTGACCCTTGGCGGTTTTTCAATTCTGGTGGGAGCCCTGGCCAGCGGCAATCCTTTTGCCAGTGTGGGTGCCAGCCGTGAAATGATGACCATCATCATGCTGGAACCGGTCCTGGCCATGACCCTGATCCTCGGCGTCGTTCGGGCCGGAAGCCTGGGCCTGGTGTCGGTGACCGAAGGGGTTTCAACTAACCGGGGTCTTTCTTATTTCCTGATGATGGCGGTTTACCTGGTAGCTCTGCAGGCTTTTGTTTCCAGGCAGCCTTTTGATATTCCAGAAGCCGAGGTTGAAATCCTGGAAGGGCCCTATGTGGAATACAGCGGGCCTAATTATGCTCTGTTCCGTTATACTCTGAACCTCAAAAGGATGTTTTACAGCTGGCTGTTCGTGGCCGGGTTCCTGGGGTTCATGCTGCCGGGTAATATTATCTTATGTCTGGTCATTCAGACAGTTCTCATCCTGGCTTTGTTTGTGCTAATTTCGGTGATAGGGGCTACCCATCCCCGCTTTCGGATGGACCAGGCTCTCAAATTCTATGGGATACTGTTGTTGCTGGCCTTGTTGGCGGTTGGCCTTGGAGTCAGGGGATGGTAGGCCAGGATAGCTGGATGAAAGGTGAAGCCTGAGATGTGGCTGTGGAATAAAATCAAGCAACTGGCGATCTCCTTTAAGGCTGGAGTGGTAACCCTTCGTTATCCGTTCGAGCCGAGGCCGGCCCCCGAGGGCTTCAGGGGCCAGCCCCTCTGGGACCATGCCAAGTGTATAGGCTGCGCCGGCTGTGCCAGCCATTGCCCGGCCCGGACCATTTTTCTGAGGGATATCTGCCAGGAGCTCAGGATCCTTCTTTACGATTCTTCGCGCTGTACCTACTGCGGAAGGTGCGCCGACCTCTGCCCGGAAAAAGCCATCACCATGAGCGACAGGTTTGAGCTGGCCACCGATAATCGCCAGGACATCACCCAGACCATTGAGCTGTTCATGATGACCTGCCAGCGCTGCGGCCGCTGCTATGACCTGGAGATTAAGAATTACATAGACAGGCTTAGTGCTCTCGGTTACCGCTATGATTGCCTGGAAGCCCGGAAGGTTATTCGCCGGAGCACGGCCGAGTTCTCTCCTGATGAGCTGGAGAAAACCGTTACCTATGAAAGGCCGGGGAGGTTGGAGAAATGACCATCTTAAAAAAGCTGGCCGGCAGAGCCTTTCGCCGTTCCATCTGGGTCTATCACTGCAACAGCGGGGCCTGCAACGGCTGCGACATAGAAATCCTGAACATCCTGACTCCATACTACGACGTGGAAAGGTTTGGAATCAGGCTGGTGGGCTCGCCCCGCCAGGCCGACGCCATCCTGCTGTCGGGAGCCGTGACCCGGCCCACCCTCCCCCTGGTTAAAAAGGCCTACCAGGCCGTCCCGGCTCCCAAGCTGGTTTTTGCCATAGGCTCCTGCGCCATCGGCGGCGGTTGCTGGTACGATACTTATAATGTAACCGGCGGCGGAGAGAAAGCCATCCCGGTTCATTATTTCATACCGGGCTGTCCACCCCGCCCGGAAGCCATCATCTACGGGGTGGCTCTGGCCCTGGGGCTGGTTGATAAAAAAGTGGCCCCGGTGGAGCTCAAGCAGATGGAATTTCCGGTCGATATGTACCGCCGGGCCAGGCTTTTCGAAGTGAATAATGTCATCTACAAACTGCTGGGCGAAGAGGATGACCGCCTGGAATTCGGGAGGAAATGACATGGCCAGGATTCTGCTGGTGGATGATGACCGCGACCTGACCGATAGCCTGGGACAGGTCCTCCGTCTTAAAGGTTATGAGGTAGAAATTGCTCACAGCGGAAATGAAGGCTTGAAGAAGTTGCTGGAGGTCAAGCCGGACCTGGTCATCCTGGATGTCATGATGGAAACCGATACCGCCGGTTTCGAAGCTGTTTATAAAATCAGGAGTGAGCGGCCAGATTCAAAGTACCGGGCTTTCAGGGATATTCCCATCATCATTCTGACCGCCATCGACCAGGTCACTAATTCCCGGTTTTCCCTCAACCAGGAAGAAAGCTTCCTGCCCGGACGCAATGAATTCCTGACCAAGCCCGTAGAAGTGGACGAACTCCTGGAAAAGATCTCCAGGAGCCTGGAAGGACGAAAATGAAGCTGGGGGAGCTCATCAGGAAACTTGATTACCTGAGATCCAGCCTCAGGTTCAAGCTGATTTTTGGTCTGCTGACTATCGTCTTCCTGATGGGAGCGATGTCCATCTACCTCGGTGTTAATTCTATTAATCGCAATGTTATCAGGGAAGCTTACGACAACGTCAGGAACAGCCTGAAGGCCATCAGCGACCTCTACCAGGAAGAAATCCGGAACCGCGCTGGAATAGTTGAATACCTGGCCAGGACTTCAGAAATAGTCAACGCTACAGCCTCTGGAAACAGGGAGTATCTGTTTGATAAGCTGGTTCAGATCAAACAGGAATTTGGCTTCGACATCGTTAACGTGGTCAAGCCGGATGGCACCATATTGGTGAGAGCCAATAATTTTGCAGCTTACGGCGACAGCGTCAGGCATTACAAATATATAAAGTGGGTACTGGCCAACAGGAAGCCGGCCGCCGGAACTGGCATCCTCGGTTATGAAAACATCAAAAATGAAGGACCGGATCTGGCCGAGAGAACGCTCATCAACATAGTCCCCACACCCAGGGCCAGAGCTCAGAAGCGGGAAATGGAAGAAAGAGCCCTGGTTTTGAAAACCGTTTCTCCCATTTTTCAAAGCGGGCGCCTGGTGGGAGTTCTCTATGCGGCCGTCTTGCTCAATAACAACGACCGCTTCGTGGACCGGTTCAAGAACCTGATTTTCAAGGCAGAAAAAATAAGGGGGAAGGACGTCGGGACCATCACTATTTTCATAGAAGACGTCCGGGTAGCTACCAACGTTGTTGACCGAAACGGCCGGCGGGCGGTGGGCACCCTGGTCTCGGAAGAAGTCTTTCGCCAGGTATATGAGCAGGGCCGGGACTGGCTGGGCCGGGCTTTCGTGGTCAACGATTATTACCTTTCCGGCTATACTCGTCTGACTGATATCGAAAATCAGCCCGTGGGCATGCTCTATGTGGGCATCCTGGAGGCCAAGTTTTCAGGCATCCTGCGGCGGACAGCCATTCTTTATTTTCTTCTGATATTCCTGATGACCGGGATTGCCATTTACATCTCGACCTACCTGGTCAACCTGTACACCCGGCCCATCAACCGGATGATCGAAGCTACGGCTGAAATTGCCCGGGGAAATTACCATCTGCTGGACATCTCTCCCGACGAGAGCGCCGAAATTCGGGAAGTTGAAGAACATTTCAATGAAATGGTTCGGGCCATCGAAGACCGGGACCGCCGGCTTAAAGAACTGGCCGAGAAAACCATTCTCCGCTCGGAAAAGCTGGCCTCGGTCGGCCGGCTGGCTTCGGGTATCGCCCATGAAATCAATAACCCGCTGACCGGTATTTTGACCTACAGCAGCCTGCTGCTGGAAGAAATGAAGGGTACCCCTTACGAAGAAGACTTAAGGACCATCAGGGAAGAAACGCTGCGCTGCCGAAAGATTGTCCGCGGCCTGCTGGATTTTGCCCGTGACTACAAGCCGGAAAGGATGGCAGCTAACCTGAACGTCCTGATCGAGGAAGTGCTGGGCCTGCTGGAAAAGCATGTCAACTTTCAGAATGTAAAAATAATAAAGAACCTGGACCCGAACCTTCCGGAAGTAAAAGTTGACGCCGACGAGTTCCGCTCGGTTATTAACAACCTGGCTGTGAACGCAGCCGATGCCATGCCGGAGGGTGGGCAGTTGACCATATCAACTTCTTATGACCGTGAACATAACCAGGTGATAGTCCGGGTGGCCGATACCGGTGTTGGCATCAGCCCGGAAAACCTGAAAAGAATTTTTGAGCCCTTCTTCACCACCAAGGAAAAAGGCAAGGGAACGGGCCTGGGCCTGGCCATGGCCTACGGAGTGATCAAGAGGCACAACGGAACCATTGACGTCAGCAGCCAGGTGGGTGAGGGGACCGAATTCACGATAAAGCTGCCGGTGGAGTGATGACCGGCCGGAGGAAAAGTATATGAATCAACCGCGAATCCTGTTCATCGATGACGAAGAAATAGTCCTGCGGAGCTGTCGCCGGATCTTTGCCGGTTCGGGCTACGAAATTGATACTGCCCTCTCCGGGGAAGAGGGGCTGAGCAAGGCCCTCAATCAGGACTTTGACATCGTGGTCACCGACCTCAAAATGCCTGGTATTGGCGGAATGGAAGTCCTGAACAGGCTCAGGAAATCCAGGCCAGATACCACGGTGATCATCTTCACCGGTTATGCCAGCGTGGACACGGCCAGGGAAGCCTTGAAAAATGGAGCCTTCGATTATATCCCCAAGCCATTCACTCCCGAAGAAATCAGGGAAGTTATCAAGAATGCCCTGGAAGCCAGGGCTGGCAAGCAAAGAACCATGCTGGACCTCATGGCCATTGTTTCCCACGAACTAAAGAGCCCGGTCTCGGCCTTGCATACCACCGCTTCCACACTCTATAAAGGTTATTTCGGGCAGCTTTCTCCCGAACAGATGAAAATTCTGGAAACCATCATCCGTAACTGCGAATATCTGGAAGATATCATCCGCAGTTACCTGGACCTGTCGAAGATGGAACTGAACCAGCTGGATTCGTTCAAGGAGGAAATTTATTTTGTTAAGGATGTGGTGGAGGAGGTCCTGGTTTTGCCTGAAATCCAGGGTAACACTAAGAAGATGACGATCAGCAAAAATTTTCCCCAGGACGTAAGGATTAGCGGCGACCCGCGGTTGCTTAAAATCCTGGTCCGTAACCTGGTCAGCAATGCCATTAAGTACGGGGCCGAAGGCACCGAAATAAAGCTGGGGCTGGAAAAGAAGGATGGCCAGATGGTTTTTTCTGTCCACAACCTGGGGGTGGGCATCAAGCCGGAAGACGGGCCGAGGCTTTTCCGCAAGTTTGAACGACTCAAGCAGCAGGGGACGGAAGGGGTCAAGGGTTCAGGACTTGGGCTCTACATTTGCAAGAAGATTGTCGACAGTCACGGGGGCCGAATCTGGTTTGAATCTGAACCCGGTCGCTGGGTTACTTTTTTTGTCAGCCTTCCCCTGGCGGCCTGACGGCGGCCCGGTCTAATTTAGTTTCTCTCTCGCTCCAGGAAATCAGGACAGGCTTCCCGGGTCATTTTTATCGCCAGATGATGGCCATCTCAGTTTCCCGGCCAACGACGAGTTGTTCTATTTGTCTGGGCGGCTGGCTTAGATAAAATCTCAACCCGATCGGTTTGACCGGGCAGCCCGGTCCCGGTCGGTGTCGGTTCTGGATTTTTCTCCCCGGCCGGCAGAGCCACCTAAGGTTTTCAGGTGGCTGGCTTACCGGCCGTCAATCGACGCCGGCGCCATTCTATGTGTTGTCTCTGTTAAATTGACATTCTGCCCCAGTCTTAACTATAATTCAATGTGTCGGGGGCGAAATGGACTCGACGGAGGTAGTGAAGCAGAAGCTGCAGGCCGAGGTCCCATCAACCTCGTTAAACAGGTGGGAAACAATTAACTGCAGAACCTGTTGCAGTCGCTGCCTGATAGAAAGTGCAGCCGTCTCTTGAGGCCTTTCCTGCGGGCCTGAAGAGACGCCGACTAGCAGGATAGTCTGCCGGGCGTGCTCAGGGTCCGGCCGATGAAGTTCCACTTGGGCTGGTTGAGCGATGCTCTTCCTCTTCGAGAAGCGCTCAACAAGATGTACTGAAGAGGATAAGCCTGTAGAGGCTGTCTGTGGAATGCCTTCGGACGCGGGTTCGATTCCCGCCGCCTCCACCATTTTTTTATACAGTGAAATGAAGAAGACAAGATGCTCAGAAAAGCCAAGGTCATAGTTTTCCTGTCGCTGTTGTTTATTGCTTTATTCGGCCCGTTTTTTTCCCCAGTTCTGGCCCAGAAGAAGAGCCAGCCCGTCCCGATCATCAAAGTGGAGGTGGTTGACTTTACCGGGGGAACCAGGCTGAAAATAACCTCCAGTTCGAACCTTAATTATAGCCTGAGAAAATCCGGGGAGGTGCTGACCGTTTCCTTCAGGTCGTTGAGCGGGCTCCGCTACGACCGGACACCCTTTTCCAGCCGTCTGGTCCAGTCCGTTGACCTGGCCAAATCGCCCGAAGCTTTCCTGTTATTGATAAAAATGGGGTCGCCTGATTTTTCTTACACTCAATCGGCCCGCTGGAATCCCTTTGAACTGACTATTGAGCTCAGGGCCGGGGAAGAGAAAAAAGCTTCGCCCGAAACCAAGCCGGCTGCGCCCGAGAAGCCGGCAGCGACCCAGGCCCAGCCCACGGTCGCCGTGGAGCCACCTGCCCCTCTGGCCAGAGGAGGAAAAAAGCAGGTTAAAACGATTGTCATCGACCCGGGGCACGGCGGCAACGAAGTTGGAGCCAAGGGGACATACGGAACTCTGGAAAAAGATGTGACCCTGACCGTTGCCAGGAAACTAAAAGAGGCCATAGAACGTGGGCTGAATTACCGGGTGGTCATGACCAGGGAAACTGACCTCTCGGTTCCCCTGGAAAGGCGGGCAGCCATAGCCAATAACAACAAGGCTGACTTATTCATAAGCATTCATGTCAACGGCTCCAGGCGGGTCAAGGCCACCGGCTCCGAAACTTTTTTCCTGAGCCTGAATGCCAGCGACGAAGAATCGCGCCGGCTGGCTTACTTTGAGAACAACTCGGAAGAACTGGAAAACCGGGTGCCGGAAAAGGACTTCGACGACCTGAAGCTCATCCTGTGGGACATGGCTCAGTCGGCCTATCTCAAGCAGAGCAGCCAGCTGGCCGAGTTTGTGCAGCAGGAACTCAACGAGCTGCTGAACACCAGGAACCGCGGGGTCAAGCAGGCCCCCTTCAAGGTTTTGACCGGTGCGGCCTGCCCGGCCATCCTGGTGGAAGTGGCTTTTATCACCAACCCGGAAGAAGAGAAGCTGCTGCAGTCTGAAGACTTTCAAGCCAGAGTGGCCGAGGCCATCTACCGCGGGCTAAACCGTTTCCTGCAGCTTTATGAGAAACCATGAAACGCAAAAAGAAAAAACTGACAACCCTGTTTGTCCTGCTGACGGTGCTGGCCGTGGTGGTTCTGGTCTTTTTCTTTGGCGGTCGCCGGGAAAAAATCAAGCACCAGGCAGGGCCGGCTGTTTCCGCTACCGGCAGCGGGCAGGTGCAGGCAGTGAAGACCAAGAGGGTTACCCTTTTCTTCCTGTCCGAAAACGATAATCTCCTTCACCCCGAAGAAAGAGAAATTCAGGCAGCCACCCTGAACGAAGAAGCCCGGGAGGTGGTGGAAGAATTGATAAGAGGGTCCAGGTCGGGATGGCTGAACACGCTGCCTGAAAACACCCGACTCAGGCAGGTTTTTGTGACCTCCGACGGTACAGCCTACGTTGACCTGAGCCGCCAGATACTGGAAGCCAGTTATTATGGTTCATCCGGCGAGATGGCTGCGGTCTATTCCATCGTCAACTCCCTTACCTATAATTTTAAGGGCATCAAGAGGGTTAGCTTGCTGGTCGAGGGCAACGAGAGAGAAACCCTGGGCGGCCACATCGACCTGTCGCGCCCGTTCAACCCGGATTATTCGCTCGTCGCCAGGTAATTATCTTTTATTAATTCCATAAATGAAGCATAAAAAACTGCCCCGCGTGGTAATCCTCGGTTACCCCAATGCCGGCAAATCCACCCTTTTCAACCGGCTGCTGGGCCAGAAGAAAGCCCTGGTCCATTCTCTTCCCGGAATGACCCGGGACCTGATAACGGGAGTGGCCAGGATTGATGACCGCGAGTTTCTGCTGGTGGATACGGGCGGATTTGCCGATGGCCGGGTGGACCCCATTTCCGCCAAGGTCAGAGACAAGGCCCTGGAGGCGGCCCGTTCGGCCGACCTGTTAATTTTCCTTTTTGATAGCAAGCGGCCCCTGAGCGGGGGAGAGGAGGAACTTTTTCTGGAAATAAAGAAGTACGGCCGGCCTTTACTCCCTGTAGTCAACAAGGTCGATACGCCCGAAGCCGACCCCGACCTGTCAGAGTATTACCGCCTGGGGATAAAAGATTTCATCACCATTTCAGCCGAACACAAGCTCAACCTGGAATACCTGAAAGAGAAAATCAGGGAATTTTTGCCGGCCCGACCGGGAGCGGAGGAGCCTTCGGAGCCTGTCCCCAAGCCCCTGAAGATTGCCATCGTTGGCCGGATCAATGTCGGCAAATCGTCGCTGGTCAACCGCCTGTGCGGTGAAGAAAGATTGCTGGTCTCAGAAATTCCCGGCACCACCAGGGATAGCGTCGATACCCTGATTACCAGGAATAAAAAGAGTTATTGCCTGGTGGACACGGCCGGCATCAGGAAGTTCAGCGGAACAAAAGATTCCAGGGAAAAGGCCGGCATCATCAGGGCCCAGAGAAATATCGAGGAAGCTGATGTCATCTGTCTGGTGCTGGATGTCCAGGAATTTCCCACCCGCCAGGACGCCCATATCGCCGGCCTGGCCCATAAATCGGGCAAGCCCATGCTGATAGCCCTGAACAAGTGGGACCTGGCGGAAAGGCAGCGGGTTAACCCGAAGGAAGTACAGGAACACGTCTTCAGCCGCCTTAATTTTGTGGATTACGCGCCGCTGGTTTTCGTTTCGGCCCTGACCGGACAGCGGGTGACCAGAATCCTGGACCTGGCAGAGGAAGTCTACCAGTCGGCCTCCAGGAAGGTGGACACCCCACTCCTTAACAGGTTCTGGGAAAAATTTTCCCGTGATTATCCGCCCAAGACCAGAGATGGGTCAACTCTTAAGGTTAAATACATCGTGCAGAAAGGAGTTCGGCCCCCGACTTTTGTCCTTTTCGGTCATGGCCGGGCTCCGCTGCTTCCGGCCTATGAGAAATTCCTGGCCGATACCTTCAGGCGCCAGTTTGGTTTCGCAGGGACGCCAATCAGATTTCATCTGAGAAAAAGTTGAATCGCTGGCCGTAATTTGGATGCCGTGACCCGCAGTGCCGGGTTGGGGCCGGTCTTAACCAGGTTGTTAGATATTGAGGCTGAAAAAGCGAACAGACCACAAGGCAAATGTTCCATTTTTTCTTGACTTTATGACCTTAATCTTATATAAAATATTTCTAATTGTCTGAAGACCAGATGTTTAAGGAGGTCATGATGACTCGTCAGAGGATAAACGGCTTGGCAGTTATCCTTTTAGCCTTGGCTGTTCTTGTGACCGCCACCAGTTGCGAGAAGCTTAAGGTTAACAATTTGCAGGCAAATTATCATTTTAAGAGAGCCAACAACCTGTTCAGAGAAGGCAAATACCGGAATGCAGTGGCCGAATACGAGCTGGCCTTGAAATACAGGCCTGACCTGGTTCAGGCTTACCGGTATATCGGCGAAAGCTACAAGCAGCTTTACAAACCCGGTGTTGAGTCCGCCCTGAACAAGGAGCTGGAGAAAAAGGCCCTGGAAGCCCTGAACAAGGCTCTGGAAATTGAGCCCAACAACAAGGACATTATCTACTCCCTGGGCGATATGTACGACAAGCTGAGAAGATTCCCCGAGGCCGAAAAACTCTACCTGCGGATTCTGGAACTCGACCCGCAGAACATGGACAACTTCTACGTTGTCGCTGAGTTCTACAGCCGCTATGCCGGCGAAATCCCGGATGCGGCCAAGAAGGCCGAAACCATGTACCTGCGCCGCATCGAGGCTGACCCGGAAAACCCGATGGGTTATGCTTATGCCGCTAACTACTATGAACACCTGCCGGTTTCCGAGCAGAACCTGGAAGGGGCCATTGAGAATTTTGACAAAGCCAATATGTTCTGGGAGAAGAGAATTGCCCTCGACCCGCAGAATCCCCAGGCCTGGCTGGCCAAGGGAGTTAATCGCTGGAGCCGGGCTTACCGTTTTCAGATTGTGCCCGAGGCTGAAAGACTGGCTATCGCCCGCGATGCTCTTCAGGCCATAGAAAAGGCCAGGGATCTCGACCCCAACTACCCAGAGCCCTATAGCTGGCTGAGCGTTCTTTATCAGTCAGTCCTGGCCAAACTGGAACCTGACAAGGCTGCCAGGTACACTGCTGAAGGTCAGAAGAATATCGAGAAGTTCCAGGAACTGAGAAAGAGAGCGGCCGAGAAAAAGAAACTTGAGGAAGAACTCAAGGGAGTTAAATAATAGCCTTTATTTTGGGGGGCAGATGGGAGAAACCGTCTGCCCCCTTTTTATTTTGCTTAGATGTTCATTCCTCTCAAAGACGAGAACCCCACCTTAAGGGTGCCCGTCATCACTATCATCCTGATTGTTGTGAACTGCCTGGTGTTTCTGTATCAGGTACTATCTCCTCAGGGGCTGGAGTACCATGTCCTGAGGTTTGGCATCATACCCTATGAGATCACCCACTGGGAAGGGGCGGCGGCTGTTCCCAGGATATTCTGGCCGCTGAGCCTGATCACTGGAATGTTCCTTCACGGCAGCCTGTTACACCTCATAGGAAACATGCTCTACCTCTGGATATTCGGCAACAACGTCGAGGATTTTCTGGGCCCGGTAAAATTTGTGTTATTCTACCTGGCCTGCGGGGTGACCGCTTCCCTTCTGCAGGTAGCAGTCTATCCCAATTCTCGCATTCCGATGATCGGAGCCAGCGGGGCCATCGCCGGGTTGCTTGGAGCCTACCTGGTGCTTTTTCCCTCAGCCCGGGTCAAGACGCTGGTTTTCCTGTTTTTTTACATAACGGTAATTTATGTTCCGGCCTGGGTGCTGCTTGGCCTGTGGTTTGTTCTGCAGGTTTCTAACATTGGCCTGGGGGGCGGGGTGGCCTGGTTTGCCCATATTGGCGGTTTCCTGGCCGGTTTGTCCATGGTCCTTCCGGCCCTGCGCCGGCGCCGGAAATTCTACTATGTTTAATACATACTTGAATTTACAGGGCAAAAAGGCTACAATTAATAGCCTCGGCCGGTTGACAATTTAGGCGTTATTTAGTATCTTTATTCATCAAATTAGCCATATTTTTTCATAAGGCAAGGTTGGAAAATGAAGACTTATCATCCAAAAAAAGAAGAAGTTCAACAGAAGTGGTGGCTGATAAATGCCGACGGCCAGATTCTGGGCCGCCTGGCAACAGAAATTGCCGTTCTGTTGAGAGGCAAGAATAAACCTCAGTTCGCTCCCAGCGCCGACGTTGGTGATTTTGTGGTCGTGGTCAACGCTGAGAAGATTAAAGTTACAGGCAATAAGCTGGAAGACAAGATTTATTATCATCATTCCCAGTATCCGGGTGGCATCAAGGAGAAGAAGCTCAAAGAAATGCTTGAGACCAAGCCGGAAGAAGTCATCAGGAAAGCTGTCTGGGGAATGATCCCTAAGAATAAGCTGGGCCGGTCCATAATAAAGAAGCTGAAAGTCTACCGGGGTCCCGAACATCCCCACCAGGCCCAGAATCCTGAGGAATATAAGTTTTAGGAGGCACCTTGAGTCTGATTCAGTATTATGGAACAGGCAAAAGAAAAAACGCCATTGCCCGGGTCTTCCTGAGGTCGGGCAAGGGTGATATCACTCTGGTGGTCAATAAAAAACTCCGACCTTTTGAGGAGTACTTCAAGCTGGAATCCCTGCGCTACACCATCCGTCAGCCGCTGATGGTCACCGAGACTGAGAACAAGTTCGATATTTTCATGAGAATTGAAGGCGGAGGACTCCGGGGACAGGCCGAGGCCATCCGGCTGGGCATAGCCAGGGCTCTGGTCGAATTCAACCGGGAATTGAGGCCGGTGCTGCGCAACGCCAGCCTGTTGACCAGAGATTCCAGGATCAAGGAACGGAAGAAATACGGCCTGCTGGCTGCCAGGAAGGCACCGCAGTACCACAAGAGATAAAGTCCGGGAAAGGGAGGAAGTCCTTTGGTTTCAGTAACAATGAAAGAGCTCTTGGAAGCTGGCGTTCACTTCGGTCATCAAACCAGACGCTGGAACCCGAAGATGAAGGAATACATCTTCGGTCAGAGAAACGGGATTTACATCATCGACCTGCAGAAAACGATAAAAAGCTTTAAGGAAGCCCTGCAGTTTGTTAAGAGCGTGGCCGAGAGCGACCGGCAGATTCTATTTGTCGGCACCAAAAAGCAGGCCCAGGATATAATCCGGGATTACGCCCTGAAGTGCGAATCCAGCTACGTCAACCAGCGCTGGCTGGGCGGCCTGTTGACCAATTTCAAGGTTATCCGCAACAGCGTGGACAAGCTGGTGGAGATGGAAGAGATGCGGGAGGACGGCCGCTGGGAGCTTCTGTCCAAGAAAGAGCAGTCCCGAAAGGAAAAAGTATTCCGCAAGCTCCAGAAAAACCTGGGCGGGCTGAAGACCCTGACCGAGCTGCCCGGGGCCGTTTTCATCATTGATTCTTCCAAGGAAGAGATTGCCATTGCCGAGGCCAGGAAGATGAGAATTCCCATCGTGGCCGTGGTCGATACTAACGGCGACCCGGAGGGCATCGATTATCCCATTCCCGGCAACGATGACGCCGTCCGGGCCATTGAGCTGTTTGCCTCCAAAGTAGCCGAGGCCATCATCGAGGGTAAGAAAGCCCGACTAGCCCAGGGTATGATGGAAGAAAAGAAAGAGGAAGCTGCAGCCGAAACCCAGCCGGCCGAGTCTGAACCGAGAACCGAACCCGGCAGCGAAAACGAATAACTGGCTGCTAAAGGAGATAGATATGGCAGATATTAAAGCTGAACAGGTCAAAGCCCTGAGAGATAGAACCGGCATCGGGATGATGGAATGCAAGGAAGCCCTGCAGGAAGCCGGTGGCGACATGGAAAAGGCCATCGAGATCCTGCGGAAAAAGGGCCATGCCCGGGCCCAGGATAAGGCTGAGCGGACGGCCGCAGACGGAGCGGTGGGGGCTTACGTCCATGCCACCAACCGCCTCGGCGTCCTGATCGAGGTTAACTGCGAGACCGACTTCGTGGCCAGGAACGAAGAGTTCAAGGAACTGGTCAAGAACCTGGCCATGCAGGTGGCCGCTTCCAATCCGCAGTACATTTCGCCCGAGGATGTCCCGCCCGAAGTGATCGAGAGAGAAAAAGAAATAATCCGGGCTCAGATCCAGGATACCAAGAAACCGCCCCAGATTATAGAAAAGATAATTGAAGGCAAGCTGGGAAAATTCTTTGAGGAAGTTTGTTTGCTTGACCAGCCATATATCAGGGATGATAAAATAAAGGTCAGGGATCTGGTTAACAGCCATATCTCCAAGTTTGGCGAGAACATCAAGGTCAGGCGTTTTGTTCGCTTTGAAATCGGCAAATATTAAGAAGCGATAAAAAAGAATGGACGAGGGCAAGCCGGCTTACAGGCGAGTGCTGCTGAAGCTATCGGGTGAAGCGCTGCTGGGAGAACTGCCCTACGGCATAGATTTCAAGAGAACCCTGGCTATCGCCCGCGAAATCAAGCAGGTTCACGAACTGGGAGTGGATGTGGCCGTCATGATCGGTGGCGGCAACATCTTCCGCGGGTCAAGGGGAGTGGCCGAAGGCATGGACCGGGTGGCAGCCGACCACATCGGGCTGCTGTCTACGGTTATCAACGGTCTGGCCCTCCAGGATGCCCTGGAAAAGGAAGGAGTCAACACCCGCCTGATTTCGGCCCTTGAGATCAGGGCCGTGGCCGAGCCCTTCATCCGGCGCCGGGTCCTCCGGCACCTGGAAAAGAGACGGGTGATTATCTTCACCGCCGGGCTGGGCAGCCCCTATTTTACCACCGATACCGCAGCTGTGCTCAGGGCTCTGGAAATCAAGGCGGAAGTCATATTAAAAGCCACCAAGGTGGACGGAGTTTACAGCGCCGACCCGATGGTGGAAGCCGGGGCCACCAGGTTCGATTCCATCAAGTTCCTCGAAGTCATCCAGCAGGAGCTCAAGGTGATGGACAGCACAGCCATAACCCTCTGTAAGGATAACAGCCTGCCGATAATAATCTTTAACCTGAACGTTCCCGGCAACATCAAGAAGGCCGTCCTGGGCGAAAAGGTCGGGACCAGGGTATCCTGAAACCTTTCCCAGATTTCTATCAAGGAGGAGCCTCATGGTGAAAGATGTCTTGAAAGACCTGGAAAAGAAGATGAAAACCTCCATCGAACATTTCCGCAAAGAAATCAGCAAGCTCCGCACCGGCCGGGCCAATATCAGCATCTTCGAGGATATCAAGGTCATGTACTACGGGACGCCGACTCCCATCAATCAGGTGGCCACCATCGGAGTGCCCGACCCGACCTTGATCACCGTGCAGCCCTGGGACCCCACCCTGATGGAAGCCGTGGAAAAAGCTATCCGCTCTTCCGATTTCGGTTTTAACCCCATCAATGACGGGCGGGTAATCAAGGTCCCGGTGCCTCCCCTGGATGAGGAGCGGCGCCGGGAACTGGCCAAGAAAGTCAGCAAGATGCTGGAGGAAGAAAAAACTGCCCTGCGGAACATGCGTCGGGAAAGCAAGGAATACATTGAAAAACTGGAAAAAGACAAGAAGATTACCGAAGATGACAAGTTCCAGGGCCTGGAGAAGCTGCAGGAGCTGCTGGACCAGTACATCAAGCAGGCTGAGGAAGTGGCTGCGGCCAAGGAAAAAGAAATAATGCAGGCCTGACCGCCGGTTGCTCGAGCGGGTTTTTTCGCAGGCCTTTGCCCTCAAACTTTCCGACAGGCTGTCCGACCAGAACTGAATTCAAGGTGTTCGGTTTATTGAGTTTGCTCCCGTACCCTTTCAGGATTGATGGCGGGCAAACCAGTTGTCCAATGTGCCGAACCGGGTTCTGAGGGCCACTCCCCAGCCGACCAGGCTAACCACCAGAGAAAAAATGAAACCCAGTACCGGGACCAGGCCAAGGAAAGTCAAGATGACCAGACCGATAACCGCCGTCCAGATGATATGGGGCATTTTCTTCACGCCCACGGCCCTGAGGAATGATTCGCCGAAGAAATAGGAAAAGGCCGTCCCGCCAAAAACCTTCAGGATGAGGCCAGCAAAAATAACCATAAACAGGAGCGGGATGCCGATGATCACAAAGAACAGCAATACCGACAGGAGGATCAATCCGGCATAGATAATGACGGCCAATAGACCCGTGCCCAGGGTCGGCCAGAAATCGCTGCGGATTTTTCCGGCGGCAAAATAAATCTGCCTGGGGAACACCCCGACCACAAAAATGGTCAGCAGAATCCCGAAGAAAAGGGACAGCAGTTTTAAGGCTAAGAAGAAAGTTCCCAGTTGAAAGAAAATTCCCTTGCGGAACAATTCTGAGGCCAACTTTCCGCCGGTCGGGATGAAGACCGTGTCCTGACCTATGGTGCAGCCGGGTTCCTTCTCCAGGGTGCCTCCCAGAACCACCAGGTCTTCCTGGATGATAGCCGTGGACCTGACGGTCACCTTGCTGCCGAAGCCCACCACCGACCGGCCGACCTGGCCGCTGACAATAATCTCACCGCCGAAAACCACCACGCTTTCTTCGACCTTTCCTTCTACCACCACCCGGCCGCCGAAGGACAGGACGTTCTTCTGGGTTTCGGAAGGCGAAATGATTATTTCTTCCTTATAGGTGGGCCGAACTGTCCGGTCGAACTTGTACCAGGCGGCCGAGGCTGTTCCGCTCAGGATTATGACCATCGCGGTTATGGCCGCCAGTCTGGCGGGAAGGGCAAGGCTATTTTTTATTCGATTCATTTCTTGTCTCCTGTCAGATAATTTACCGACCTCAGCAGGGGCCAGAGCAGCACCAGGCTCAGGGCTCCGCCCAGAACCAGAGCGGCCAGCCCCAGGCTGCCGGCCGGGAAAACATCGATTAACAACCCGGCCACTACCCCGACCAGGATGCGCAGGGCTTTGATTAGCCCGTAAGCTTGTTGACTAAGCCCGATGATCAGGCTACTCAGGTCGGCGGCCAGGTTATATAGGCTCTTAAAGATTTGCAAGCAGACCGGGAAGAGTGAAGTCCTGGTGCCCAGGGCCAGGCCGATCACCACCAGGCTGAACAGCAGATAAGCTCCCCCGGCCAGCCACAACCACAGCCTGAATGGGGATTTTAGCGGCGGCAGACAGGTCATCACCCGCCGGGAAAAGCCGGGGGGCAATTCCAGTTCCGGGAGGCTGGAGCTGGCTTCCAGGAAGATACGGCGGTCGGCCAGCAAGCGCCGGCAAGCGGGGCAGGTTTTCAGATGTTCCTCCAGCTGCCTCCGGTCTTCGGCCGATAACTCATCCTCCAGGTAAGCATAGATCGAAGCCAGTTCCGGGCAACTCATCTTTCCTCCAGTCTGGACCGGAGCAATTCCCGGGCCTGAAAAACCCGGTTCTTGACCGTGCCCACCGGCAAGCGCTTGATGGCGGCGATTTCTTCATATGAAAAATCATTCATATGTCTGAGGACGAACAGTTCTCTCAGGGCCTCCGGGAGCCGGCTTATGGCCAGCTCGATTTTCTCCATAAGTTCCCTTTTTTCATAAGCTTCCGAAACCGGCGGCTCGTAATCGGGAAGCTGCAGTGGCCGGTGGTCCTCGCTATCCACTTCGGCGTCGATCGACACCAGGGAAAGTTTCTTTTTTCGCCAGTGGTCGATGAGCAGGTTGGAAGCAATCCGGAAGAGCCAGGTGGAAAACTGGTATTTTTCCTTGTAGGTATGTAACGCGGCATAGGCTCTCAAAAAAACCTCCTGGGTAAAGTCTTGGCTCAATTCTCTCTCCTGCACCAGCCGGCCAAAATAGTTGAACAGCGGCTGCTGGTATTTTGTGACCAGAAGCTCGAAGGCCTGCCTGTCACCTCTGAGACTGCGGCGCACCAGGTCCTTGTCCTCATCGGGCACCATCTTTGGCTTCTGTGTATTCATACGAATTTCCGGCCGACAGGTTTAAGGAAAATTGCCGGTCACTTAATGGGGCCGGCCTCGATTATTTCGCAATCGGGGGGAAGGCGCAGCTCAAAGAGTTCGTCGGGTATCTTCCGGCCGGTCACCAGGCGGCTGAAATGGTATTCCAGTTTACTGCCGTCTGGCTCAAAGAATACGGCCTTGGTAATCAGCCAGTTCTGCCGATCAATTTCCAGGAGGATATAGGCGAATTGGCCTTCCTCTACGGGCTGGAGGCGGAGCTGATAGACATTTTTCCGGTCGCTGGGGAAAGGGTTGGACTCTACGCGGTAGCGTTCGGAAAGAGAGATTTTCCCGGAGAGCAGACCCAGAACCTCAGATTCCAAGATTTCTGACTGGGCAGCGTTTTTGATGAGTTGCTTATCATCGGGAAAATATAGCCAGAAATTGTTATCCTTAAGCAGGAAAATCTGTTTTTCCGGAGAGCTGTATTCCCAGCGCATCCGGTTGGGGCGCCGGATGAAAAGCTGACCCTGTCCGGTTACGGGCTCAGGGCTACTAGCTGAATAGTAGAACTGCCTGAACTCGGCCCTGAGGGTGGTGATGGATTTTAGCTTATTCTCCAGCTGGCGGGCAATTTCTTCTGGCGTTAGTTCGCTGGCGGCGGTTCTGAGAGGCTGGAAGGCCAGCCAGGCCAGGAGAAACAGAGAACTGAGCCACCCGGTTGAGAAATGAAGGGGCTTCTTGCTTGCCCAGTTCGCTTTTCGGTTTGACATCGTGCCTCTCAACTAATGGAATTGCCCTTATTTTCCCCGAGCCTGTCTTAGATGTCAATCAGCGGCTGCCCGGTCTTTGTAGCCAGAGATGAAATTCAAGGGATATAAATTATATTTTTCCAGGCTGATAGTCATGGACAATTCAGGCCGACCTCTGCCAGTTTGGCAGTTCCTTAGACGGAATTTTCTATATACCCCTGGGAGTAGCTTCAAATTAGGTGGCCGGAAACCCCTGGCCCCGGATTAAACTGCCTGATTCAGGTCAGGGGTCAGCGGCCAACCAGGCAGGGAACAAGGAAAGGGAAGAACCTCCTGCCTTTTCAATCAAATAGAGACCTGGCCGAGCTATTTTAGCCTATAACTGGAAGACTTCGGCAGGCTGAATTTTTCTTGACAAGGGAAAAGAAAGTGGATACAAGATTAAAGCATCGTTTACAACGTTCAAGGAGGGAATGGATGTCCGGA
Organism: Candidatus Saccharicenans sp.; assembly: GCA_026414545.1. GTDB lineage: Bacteria > Acidobacteriota > Aminicenantia > Aminicenantales > Saccharicenantaceae > Saccharicenans. The sequence continues at coordinate 29,344 of JAOAIU010000060.1, read as the reverse complement.
AAATGCCTGAAAACAATCTTCTTAATGGTTATCGGCCTCAGCCTGATGATCGGACCCGGCCTGACCCAGACCGCCCGGGATTTCATCAAGAGCGGCGATGAATATTATTCCAGGTGGGAAGACCAGAAAGCGCTGGATGAGTACTTGAAAGCGCTTGAAGTCGAACCCAAGAATTATGAGGCCCTCTGGAAAGCGGCCCGGGGCCATGTGGATGTGGCCGACCTAATGACTGGAACGGGAAAGGAAGTAGAAAAGCAGAAATTTGAGATGTACGTCAAGGCCGAAAAGTACGCCAGGCAGGCCATATCGGTCAATCCCAACGATACCTGGGGGCATTTTTTCCTGTCGGCAGCCCTGGGCAAAAAGGTCCTGATGCTCGGTAAGAAGGAACAGATCGACGCTTCCAAGCAGGTCAAAGCCGCTGTGGATAAAGCCATAGAGCTCGACCCCAACAACGACCTGGCCTATCACGCTCTCGGTCGCTGGCACCGCCGGATGGCCGAAATCGGTGGAGCCAAGAGAGCTCTGGGCAGCCTGATTTACGGCTCCATCCCCAAGGGTTCCATGGAAGAATCTGAGAAATGGCTGAAAAAAGCTGTGGAGCTGAAGCCGGATTACATCAACCATCACCTGGAGCTGGGACGCACTTATATGGCCATGAAAAAATATGACCTGGCCAGGCAGGAGTTTAACAGGTGCCTGGAACTACCCGAGGCCTCGTCCAAGGATAAACAGCTCAAAGAAGAAGCGAAAGCAGAGCTGGTTAGCCTTGGGAAGAAATCCGAAAAAGAAGATTAATCAGGATTTGGCCTGGAGCCCGGACTGATTTAACCCAGTTCTTCTTCAGAAAAGACCTGAGCTTCGAAGACTTCAAGGCTAACGCCCCGCTTCCATTCATCTGGGGCCAAACCGGCCTTGAGACAGCCGTGGTTCAAGTAGGTCTCCAGGTCCCAGCCGTATTCCAGGGGAACCTGGGGCAGAAGCAACCCCTTATTAAAGCCCTTGCTGACGATAATGCCGTGGCGCCCGACGACCACCTCTTCCGGTTTATTTACCTTCCGGGGCAGGGTCAGGACTGAAATTTCAATCTTCAGGTCAGCCAGTTCCTCTTCGGTCAGCGGGGGGAAACGGTAATCTTCGGTAGCTGCGGCCACGGCCATTTCGATTATCGCCTGATATAGCGGTTTATAGGGAAGCGGGTAACCGATACAACCCCGCAGCTCGCCGTTGACCTTCAGGGTTACAAAGGCTCCCTGCTTTTGTTTTAGCCTCGGGTTCTCCACTTCTTCTTCCAGCATCCGGCGGTTTTTTAGAAAATAGGTGATCGAGCGTCTGGCCAGCTGCAGTAGAAATTTCTTTTCTTCTTCCGTCAGGTACTCGGATTTTTCAGCCATCTTCGGCCTCCAATTCCAGGATAATCCGGCTTAGAGGCTGGAAATAGAATTTCTGCCGGAATTCTATCATCCGGGCCCGGGGTTTGATTTCTCCGCGAGCACTGGTGGTGAGGAGCAGAAACACCTTACCGGAGAAAAGCGGCCTTAGTAGCCTTTTACTGTTTCCAGAGCCGGCACCCAGGCTGAACACCCCGAGGATGGCCAGGCCCTGGTTCTGTTCCACCCGGAAAAAGATTTCCGGCCTCAGAAGTTCACTCCAGGGCAGGCAGATTATTTTTTCCACGAACAGACCCGGTCCGGTTTGCCGGCCCAGCAGGTATCCCTGGGCCGGACGGGCAGAACAGGCTAGCAGTAGCAGCTCTTTCCGGGCTTCCTGGAGAATAATCAGTTCCATATCTCTGACGGGATTATAACACAGCTTTTTCCCGGGCCGCAAAAATTCGCTTGACGCCTATTCCTGGTTGACATAATATTAGCCCGTCGAGGTGGTGGCTGAATGAATTATCAACTGGTTATCGTCGGGCCACTGGAAACTAATTGCTACATTTTTTTCTGCCCCGAGACCAGAGAATGCGCGGTGATCGACCCCGGAGCTGAAGCCGACCAGATCTTTCCCCTGATCACTCACCTCAACCTGAAGCCGGTTATCATTCTCAATACCCATGGCCACGTGGACCATACCGGGGCCAATGTTGAAATCAAGGACAGGTACCGGGCCCCGATTGCCATGCATCAGGGCGACCTGCCGCTGCTCGAAGAAAGCATCCAGCTGGAGTTTGGCCTGATGCTGGGAGCCAAGCCCACTCCTCGCCCGGACCGTTTGCTGGCAGACGGGGACGAGGTCAGAGTTGGGCAGACCAGCCTTAAAGTCATCCATACCCCGGGCCACAGCCCGGGGAGTGTCTGTTTTTATACTCCCGGCATGCTCTTTTCGGGCGACACCCTGTTCTGCGGGGGAGTCGGTCGGACGGACCTTCCGGGCGGTTCCTGGAAAGAGCTGATCCAATCGCTTCGCACCAGGGTGTTAACCTACCCCGAAGAAACCGTGGTTCTGCCCGGGCACGGCCCGCGAACCACGATAGGGGAAGAAAAAGAAAACAACCCTTTTCTTGAATAAAGGCAAAGCTGTTTGCCATGCCCAAATACCAGGAAGAACTGCTGAAGATTTACTGCGACTATCTGGCCGTGGAGAAAGGCTTATCGGCCAACAGCCTGAGCTCCTACGCCCTGGACATAAGGAAGCTGTTTGACTTCCTGGACCGGGGGAAAAAGAGCCTTCTGAAGTTAAAAGAGCCGGACCTGGTGGAATTCATTCACCTTCAGGCCCAGTCTGGCCTGTCACCGCGTTCTCTGGCCAGGCTGGTCAGTTCTCTGAAATCTTTCTTCCGGTTTCTCCTGCTGGAAAGCCATATCAAGAAAAACCCGGCCGAGGGCCTGACCTCGCCCTCGCTCTGGCTGACCCTGCCCCGGGTGCTGTCGCTGGAAGAGGTGGAGAGCCTGCTGGAAAAGCCGGACCCCAAAAAACCGCAGGGAATAAGAGACCGGGCCGTGCTGGAAATCCTCTATGGCTGTGGCCTGCGAGTCTCCGAGCTGGTTTCGCTGGAACTCAAGGATGTGCGCCTGGCCCAGGGCTTTTTAATCTGCAAGGGAAAGGGAAGTAAGGAAAGAATAGTTCCTGTTGGCCGGGCTGCTGCCCGCTGGTTGAAGACCTACCTGAAAGAAGTCCGCCCGCTCTGGGACAAACGAGGCTCGCCTGTTATTTTTCTCACCCGACGCGGGAAACCGTTTACCAGGCAGGGCATCTGGAAAATCTTAAAAACTTACGGCCAGGAAGCTGGCCTGCGGGATAAGATTCATCCCCACGTCCTGCGCCACTCCTTTGCCACCCATCTCCTGGAAAGAGGAGCCGACCTGAGGTCGGTGCAAATGCTGCTGGGTCACAGCCAGATTACCACCACCCAGATTTACACCCATGTCAGCCGGGACAGGCTGAAGCAGATATATGACCGGTTCCACCCCCGGGCCTGAAGCCTGCCGGCTATCCGCTCTTTTTCAACTCCACGACGACTTTAACCCGGCTTCTCTGGCTGGCCAGCCGGGAACCGGGATCCTGGCAACTCGTTTCTTCTTCCCAGCAGAATTCTTGCCGGACTTCATTTCGGGTCAACCGGTTTCTACTGAGCCTGAGGTTTCTATCACCGCTGATGACTTTCCTGCTGAACCCTGGGATTTTTTCCGCAGACCGGGACCAGGGAATGGCCGGCAGGACCAGTCCTACCTGGCTGCCCGGAGAAATTCCAGGGCAACTTAAGACCTCGGGCCAGAAGCTATAATAAAAATTGAGATCTTCTCTTTTTCCCTCAACATAATCCAGTTTTAATTGAGGGCTCGGAACGGGCTGACCACGATTCTTATCCGGGTCCAGCCTTAATTCCCAGCGAACCACCTCTGCCCCCAGGTGGTAGATGATGAAATCCGGGCCGTCCTCTTCCAGGAAACCGGACCAGTCTGCTTCCAGCAGATATTCTCCGACGGTTTGAGCTGCCGAGCCTCCACGGAAATCGCTCCGGACCTGGAGTCTCAGGGTTATCTGCCAGAACTGATTTTCCTCACGGGCTAGCTGGCCGGTCTGAAAAGGCAGAGCCACAAGAAATACCAGGGCCGGAGCGACCAGACTGAACAATGAAGCTTTCCTGAAACCCAAAGCCCTTGCCCTTCGTATCTATTTTAGACGCGGGAGCCGTCTATTGACAAGCGGCACTTCCAGTGGTAGATTGTATAAACTTATCAGGCTATAAACTAAACTAATCAGTTTAATTATTAAACTCAAAAGTAAAGCGCGGAGGTCAGAATGGCCGAAGGCCGTATAAATAAGAAAGAAATAATCCAGGCCGAATACAAGAGACTGATGCTGCTGGCTGCGGAAAGAGTTATCCTCCGCCGCGGCTTCAGGTCGGCTACCATGGATGAAATTGCCAGGGAGGCTAATTTTTCCAAGGCCACCCTTTACAAGTACTTTGATAACAAGGGGCAGATTCTCCTGGAAATCATCCTGCAATACATCGATGAGATCAAAGAGCGCTTGAAGGAAATCCAGCAATCAGCCTTATCTCCGGATGAAAAGCTGAAGCAGATGATACTGTCAGTTCTGGACATCCAGACCAGGAAAGAAAATATCTCCCGGCTGTTTGTCCAGGATAAGAGCTTGCGCGATTTCATCCACAGGATTTTCACCCCGGCCAGCAAGGAAGATAACCGGGAATTCCAGCAGACCCTGAAAATTTTCAAGACAAAAAGGGACGAGATATATCAATCGGGCAGCAAGGTGCTGACCGAAGGCATGAACCGGGGTATGTTCGTGGCCGCCGACCCCGAAAAACTTCTTCGCTACGTCTGGGCCTTGATAGAAGGCCTGATCCATACCCGGTACTGGCAGGAGGAAAAAATTTCACCCGAACAAGAAACCGAACAGATCTTCGAATTCTTGATGAAAGGCATTGCCGGGAAGACTCTTCGGAAAGGAGCGACGTAATGAAAGCCGCAAAATTCTGGTTCTTGGCATTGATTATCTTTCTGGTCGCCGGCTGGCTTGACCTGCCGGCCCAGGAATCAACCGGTAACAAACTGGAGTTGACCCTGGATGACTGCCTGAAACTGGCTCTGGAACAAAACCCATTTTACCTGGCCAACCTGGAAAAAGAGAGCGAGGCCAGAGCCCAGGTTCATCGGGCGGTTGCCGGGTTTCTGCCAACCTTAAACGCACAGGGCAGCGATATCCTGGACAAAAAGGTTTTCACCGTAGAGATCCCGCCGATGGTTCCCGGGGGGCAGCCGCAGAGGGTAAAGTTTGATTTCACCCGGACCTACCAGATGAGCCTGAACTTCTCTTTTCCCCTTTTCACCGGCGGGCGACTGACCTCGGCTTACCGCCAGGCCAATTATAATTACCAGGCTACCCAGGAATCAATCAAGCAGTCCCGCCAGGAGACCATCCTGAACGTCAAGCAGGCTTTCTACGGGTACCTCCTGGCCCGGAGGTTCCTGGAGGTGGCCGAGGAATCGGTCAACCTGGCCGAGAAGCACCTGAAAAACGTCAGGAACCTGGCCGAGGTGGGCATGGCTACCAAGTTTGACCTGCTCCGGGCCGAAGTCCAGCTGGCCAACCTGCAGCCCCAGTTGATCAGGGCCAGGAACGGGTTGCAGATGTCAGAGCTGGCCCTTAAGAATCTGCTCGGCCTGGACCTGAAGCAGCCGGTCGAAATCAAAGGCGAGCTCGCTTTTCAGGAAGTGCAGATAGACCCGGAAGAATCCATTCAGAAAGCTCTGCTCAACCGCCCCGAAATTCAACAGCTTGGCTATCAGCAGCGAATGGCCGGGGAGATGATCAAGCTGGCCCGGGCAGCCGACCTGCCAACTGTGGCCATAGGCGGGCAGATCAATTACTGGTCCAACTATCTTAATTTCAAGAAAAACAACTGGGAGAATTATTACACCATCAGCCTGGCCCTGAACATTCCCATCTTCAACGGTTTTGCCGCTCAGGCCCAGGCCGCCCAGGCCAAGGCCCTGGCCCGGCAGCTCGATTACTCGATGAAGGGGTTGACCGAGGCCATCAGGCTGGAGGTCGAGCAAGCCATTTTGAATTACCAGCAGGCCCGGGAAGCCCTGCTCTCACAGCAGAAAAACGTGGAACAGGCAGCCGAAGCCGTGCGCCTGGCCGAACTCAACTTTGCCGAAGGCCTGGCCACCACTCTGGACGTGACCACGGCCCAGGTGGCCCTGAGTCAGGCCAGGACCAATTACGCCCAGGCCCAGTATGAATGCCTGATGGCCCTGGCCCAGCTGGAGAAGGCTACCGGCGAATCGGTATCCGGATATAAGTCAGACAGGTGACAATAAATCACCCGCAGTCGAATAGGAGGAAAAAATGTTCTTGAGAGGAAAAGCCAAATACGCAGTTTATGGAGCTATTTTCCTGTTTCTGGTTTCCTGTCAGAAACCGGTGGAGAAGAAGGCGGCGGACGATAGCTTGAAGCCCGCCTCTGTAAAGGTCTATAAGGTTAAGAAACAGAAAATATCGGAAAAATTAATCTATACGGCTACCCTGGAAGCCTGGAAAAGACAGGCCATCACCCCGGACATTTCCGGGAAGGTGGCCAGGATCTACGTCAACGAAGGCGAAAGGGTTAAAAAGGGGCAGCTACTGGCCGAGCTTGATACCCGGTCCATACGACTGCAGCTGGAACAGGCCGAGGCAGCTCTGGCCATGGCCCGGGCCAATTTCGAGGATGCCAGCCGGAACCTGGAGAGAATGGAAAGGCTTTATAAAGAAAAAGCTGTCTCCGACCAGCAGTATGAGAAAGTCCGGCTGGCCTTTGAAGCGGCTAAAGCCCAGAAAGAACAGGCCGAAGCCGCCGTCAACCTGGCCAGGCATTCCCTGGATGTCTCCATCATGAGAGCTCCATTTGACGGAGTGATAGCCGCCAAGAATCTGGAGGAGGGCGATGTCATCAATCCCATGATGGGCGGATTCTCCGCTTCTTCCAGCGTCTTAACCCTGGTCGATTATTCCAAAATCAAGGTTCGCTTCGATGTTTCTCCGGCAGACGTGATAAGACTGGCCAGGGGGCAAAAAGTCTTCCTGGAAAGTTTTGTTCTGCCCGGGCAGCAGTTTGAGGGCCAGGTGACGGTGGTGAACACCAGTGCCGACCCCCAGACCAAAAAATTCCGGGTCGAAGCTGTGGTCAACAATCCGGAGCTTAGCCTCAAGCCAGGAACTTTCGGGCGGGTCATTCTCGAGGTCAGCACCAGGGAAAATTCTCTGGCCGTGCCCCAGAAAGCCATTCTGGAGAACTCTTATGTGCTGGTGGTGGAAAGCAATAAGGCAGTCAGGAGAGCTGTCACCACCGGCCTGAAGAACACTGACTTGATTGAGATTACCTCCGGCCTGAACGAGGGCGACCTGGTGATTGTCGAGGGAAATTTCGGGCTCATGGACGGCAGCCCGGTTGAAGTGGAAGGCGAGGTGGTAAGATGAAACTGCCTGAATTTTCAGTCAAAAGAAAAGTTACGGCCTCGATGATTGCCATGATCCTGGTGGTCGTCGGGCTGATTGCTTTTTCCCGACTGGGGCTGGACTTCTTTCCGGACCTGGAATACCCGACCGTTTCGGTCATAACCACCTACCGCGGAGCTTCCTCCGAGGATATCGAAAAAACCATTACCGAGCCCCTGGAACAGGTGGTCAGTTCGGTGAGCGGTGTTAAGAAAGTTACCTCCCAGAGTTCTGAGGGAGTCTCCGTCCTGATGGTGGAATTTGAATGGGGAACCAACCTGGATTTTGCTGCCCAGGATATCCGTGACCAGATCGGCCTTTACCGCAATTATCTTCCATCCAACGCTTCCAACCCTCTTGTGGTCAAGTTTAACCTGTCGCAGTTTCCGGTGGTCTTTTACGGCATAACCGCCAATTCTGGTTATTCCACCTATGACCTGAAAAAACTGATAGAAGATGAAGTCAAGCCCAGGCTGGAGAGGCTGGACGGAGTGGCCTCGGCCGCAGTCTTTTCCACGGACGAAAGAGAAATCAGGGTGGAAGTAGATAAGAATGCCCTGATTTCCTATAACCTGTCCCTGGACCGGGTGCTGATGGCCCTGGCGGCCGAAAACGTCAACGCTCCAGCCGGGGACGTGGTCGAACGGCATGAAGACCTGATCGTCAGGACCCTGGGTGAGTTCCGGAGCGTGGAAGATATCAAGAATGTGGTGGTGGGTCTTTCCCAGCGCGGCGAGCCCATTTATGTCAGGGATATAGCTGAGGTTAAAGACACCTTCAAGGAGACCAGGAACGTAGCCCGGGTTCAGGAGCAGAAAGGAGTTTATCTGGTTGTAAACAAGCGGTCAGGCGCCAACACGGCCCTGGTCGGCAATGCTGTTAAGAAAGAAATCAGCAAAATTCAGGCCACCCTTCCCGGCAATATAATGTTTCACATAGCCATGGACCAGGCCGAGATGATCAACATGGTGGCCAGCAGAACTTCCAATAACGCCGTGGTCGGATCCTTCCTGGCCATCGCCCTGATTTTTCTGTTTCTGAGAAACTGGCGGCCGACCATGATTATCGCCATCGCCATTCCGCTTTCGATCATTACCACCTTCGTGGCCATCTATGCTGCTGGCTATACCCTGAACCTGATGACCCTGGGCGGCCTGGCCCTGGGCGTGGGCATGCTGGTGGATAACGCCATCGTGGTCATTGAGAATACCTTCCGGCACATAGAAGAAGGCAAGCATGTGGAAGAGGCCGCAGTCGTCGGGGCCTCCGAAGTGGGCATGGCCATTACCGCTTCCACCCTGACCACCATCATCGTTTTCCTGCCTGTGGTTTTTGCCGGCGGAATTACGGGTAAGTTGACGCAGCCTCTGGCCCTGACCATCGTCTTCTCCCTGGTCTCTTCGCTGTTTGTGGCCCTGACCCTGGTTCCGTTGTTTTCCGCCCTGCTGTTCAAGGCCAGGGCGAAAAAAGGGTCGACTGACGAAGAATGCGTGGTCAAAGAGCCGCATTTTGCCGCGGCCAGAGCTTTTTACCGGAAGCTTTTAACCGCTTCCTTGAAGAAGAGGAAACTCGTCCTGACCGCCACCGCTGCCTTGTTTGTAATTTCCATGATCTCGGTGGCCTTCCTGGGCACGGAATTTATGCCCCAATCTGACCGGAATTTTCTTATGGTCAGGGTGAAGCTCCCGGTGGGCACCTCTCTTGAAGAAACCAACCGCGTCGTCAGCCAGATAGAAAGGCTGTTCAGCCAGCAGCCAGAGGTTACCCTGGTCTCGGCCCAGGCTGGCTCGCGGGCAGAAGAAGACCCGTCTGACATGGCCAGCGGCATGGGCATTACTGGTACCCACGAGGGATTGTTGATGGTCAGGCTGGTCAACCGGGAAAAGAGGAAATATTCAGATGCCGAGATCCTGGAGAGAGTGCGCCGCCTGCTGCCCCGCCTGGAAAATTTCAAGTTCGAGCAGATCAATATGGAAGCGGCCATGATGGGCGGAGCCGCTGCCCCGGTGGAGATAAAGCTATTCGGAAAAGACCTGGAGACCCTGAGAGAAATCGGAGATACCATAGTAAAAAGAATCAGCGATGTGGAAGGTTTGCGCGACCTGACCCACAGCCTGGCCCAGGGCAAACCTGAATACCAGTTCGCTCTCGACCGGGAAAGGGCGGCCAGGCTGGGACTGGCCGTGGCCCAGGTTTCCAGCACCATTCAAACGGCTACCCAGGGAACGGTGGTCAGCCGCTACCGTGACGGCTCGGACGAGATCAACATCAGAGTGATTCTGGCCAAGCAGTACCGCGATACGCTGGAGGAAATCAGGAAGACCCCCCTGCTATCTCCGGCCGGGAAGACGATTTACCTGGAACAGATTGCTGACTGGAAACGCGGCGAGGGCCCGATTCAGATAACCAGAGAAAACCAGATGCGCAAGATTTCAGTCACTGCCAATATCGCTGGCCGGGACCTGGGAACAGTCATGCGGGATATCCGCAGCCGCCTGTCCGATATTGAAAAACAATTGCCTCCCGGCTATTTCCTCGAGTACGGCGGTGCCTACGAACAGATGATTGACGCCTTTAAGGTTCTGGCCGCGGCCCTGGCCCTGGCGGTTCTCCTGGTCTACATGGTCATGGCTTCCCAGTTCGAAAATTTCCTCCATCCATTTGTTATCATGTTCACCATTCCTCTGGCCATCATTGGCGTCATTTTTGGCCTGTTGATTTCCGGAAAACCGGTCAGTCTGCCGGCCCTGATAGGAGTCATTATCCTGGCCGGAATAGCCGTCAACAACGGCATCGTCATGATTGATTACATCAACCAGCTAATCAGAAGAGGCCTGGACAAGAGAGAGGCTGTTGTCAGGGGTGCGGTCACCAGGTTGAGACCGGTCTTGCTGACGGCCCTGACCACCATCCTGGGCATGTTGCCCATGGCTGTGGGCGGAGGTTCGGGCGCTGAATTCCGCTCGCCCATGGCCGTTGCTGTGGTGGGAGGCCTGACCGCCACCACCCTGCTGACCCTGTTCATCATTCCGATCGTTTACAGCATTTTCAACCGGATTTCCTTCAAGGATTACGTCCCGCAATCTGAGGAGTCGGCCGGTAACTAATTAACCTGGATTTAACCGGTAAAGGGGCAGCTTTGGGCTGCCCTTTTTTTTAACCCGGGAGAACAGGGCACCGCTGCCTGAAGAAAATGAGGCATCAAGCTGGAACTTTCTGGCCACAGTCGTCTGCACCCCTGCTGGAATGAAATTACTGATACTGATTGCCCTCAACTCTGGAATTTTATATCCTATTAAGAAATTGGAAACTCCTGTAAGGAGGCAGGGGTGAGAAGATTACTATCATTCACTCTCTCCTTTCTGGCAATATTTATTTCTTTGAGCTCGGTTCTTCCAGCCGCTCCCAGGAAGTTGATCTATCTGGATGCTTCGGTCCTGCCCGAAGGGCGACTTTCCAGCTGGCGGAACCTGGGAGTGCTGGGCGGAAGTTTCGTCCCGGTTTTCCGGACGCTGCCGACGGTGGAAATCATCAAGAACCAGAAGGCCGTTAACCTGACAGCCGTGGATGTTCTGCTCCGTTCCACCTTTTCTCCGCCTGCCAATCTCAACGGCCGGCAGCCCTTCACGCTCCTGGTCAGGGCCTTCATTCCTGAACTGGCTCAGAAGGGGACCATCCTGACCTGGTCGCAGCAGACGGGGGCGGGAGCCAGCTTTGGCCTGGGCAAAGGACTGGATGCAGCTTTTTATCACTCGGACCGGGTCAAACTCGGCTACAGGAACGGCTATCCAGAGCCCGGAATCTGGCATCTTGTGGCTTTTGTCTATGATGGCAAGACTATCCGGGTATACGTGGATGGCTGGCTTAAAGCCGAAGCTGAAGCGGCCTTGGCCATTAAACCGGACAAATATTTTTACCTCGGCGGCGAAACGGCGGACCGCTGGCCGCTGCCGGTGGACCCCTTCAACGGGTATCTGGCTTCACTGGAGCTGCTGGATGCGGCTTACAGCCCGGTGGATGTCTGGAACCTGGCCGGGAGGAAGGAAGCCATCCCCGTTTACCCGGAAGAAGGAGGGGTCGTCACCTCTCTTTCTGTTTCTTTGAAATGGCAGAGAGGCGACGAAAAGGCCGTTGCTTATGCTGTTTATTTCTCCGCTAAGAAAGACGAAGTGGCCAGGGGCGAAAAGAAAGCACACCAAGGGAACTTTCCCTCAGGGGTGGTCAGCCTTGAGGTCGCAGACCTTAAACCGGGTCAAACTTATTTCTGGCGAGTGGACCAGCTCGACAATAAGGGACAGGTGCTTGAGGCCGGCTCGGTCAGGCAGTTCTTGGTCGATAACGGGGCCGCCAGGAATCCTGTGCCGCACCACCTTCACGGTAGCGTGAGCCGGGAGTTAAACCGCCTGAGCTGGACTCCGGGTCCCTGGGCTACTTCCCAGGACGTTTATTTCAGCCAGGACCCCAGAAAACTGGAGAAGGCCAAGCCGGTGGTCAGAGACCTGAAGCCAGGATTGAGTTTCTTTTTTGTCCCGGAAAAAAACCTGAAATACAGCCAGAGTTATTTCTGGAGGGTTGACACCAGAAACGGTTCACTGCCGGCTTCGCCTGGCGAGGTCTGGACTTTCCGGGTGCAGGACCAGCCCGACGAGGACCTGATAACTTTCCTGGTGGCGGCTGACCTCCATTATGGGGGCTCAATGAATGCCAGGAGGATTAACAGGGACATGGTCATGGCCATGAACGCCGTCGCTGGCGCCAGCTGGCCGGAAGAGCTTGGCCTCAAAGGAAAGGTAGGCACTCCCCGCGGAGCGGTGGTACTCGGCGATATTGTCGACGACGGGGGAGCTGCCGAAGCAGAAAAGTTCTGGCAGGAGTATGTGGCCGATTTCGGGCTCAAGGGCGATCAGCTTCTGGCCTATCCGGTCTATGAGGGCTTCGGCGAGCATGATGGGTCTTCCGGCGGTCTGGTCAGGTCCAACCTGAGGAGTCGCAACCGACTCCGTCCGGGCCTGAAAAGCATCTCGGCCGACGGCCAGCACTATTCCTGGGATTGGGGTAAGGTTCATTTTGTCCATCTTAACCTCTATCCCGGAAGCGTAGGAGAAGAATACCTGAACATCTGGCGTCGTCGGGTTAGCGGCGATGCTCGCTATCCTAAACACAGCCTGGAATTCCTGATAGAAGACTTGAGGAAAAACGTAGGGGGTAGCGGCCGACCGGTGGTCATTTTCCAGCATTACGGTTTTGATTCCTGGAGCGAGGCCTGGTGGACTCAGAAGGAACGGGCGGCCTTTCTCCAGGCCATCCAGCCCTATAATGTCATTGCCATATTCTGGGGCCATGCCCATGTGGCCCAGAGCCTGAGCTGGAATGATATCCGGACCTGGGGGGTCGGGGCTTTCAATAATGACCCGGAGCCCGGGACTTTTCTGGTGGTCAGCTTAAAAACCGGAAGAAGAAGCGGCCAGCTGACAGTTGCCGTGAGGAAGTTAAACAACTGGCTTTCGGCCGAAAAGGCAAGTTTTCCGATGCGCAAGGTCCCCGCGGCCAAATGAAATAATAAAACAATAACCTGCTCTCCGAACAGAGTCAGGTAATAGCCTGTGGTTGCCAGTCGGGGCCGTTCTACTTTTGTGGTTTGAACTTGAGCAGTGCTCCGATATTGCCGTAATGTTCCAACCGGGTTGGCGAGCTGACCTGGGTCAAAGGAATATTCTTGCTGAGGGCGATTTCTATGGCTTCGTCCACCACATCGGCCACCGGCTCGGTTTTAACTTTGCAGGCCGGACAGGTCTCGTCGTTCAGAAAAAGCCCGTGGCAGCCTGGACAGACTCGCCCGGGCTTGGAAAAGTTATGGGTTATAATCAGGTGTCTGACTTCATAGGAATTAAGCTTTCTGAGAGTGTCGGCCAGTCCAGCCACTGCCTGCCCTCCCCGCTCCAGTTCGGCCACCAGGGTTTTAACCAGGCTGGCTTCCTCTTCCCTCTTAAGCCGGTCTTCCAGCTCCAGGCATTCCTGCAGTACCCGGGAAGCTTCTGTTCCTGGCCTGGCCTTAATCCGGCCCTTCAATTTGTCTTTCACGTAGGTATGGAACAGTGGTTCCAGCTGAGGATAAAACTGGTCGTCACAACCGAGAAATAGCCAGTCAAAACTATTCTGTTTCAGGATATCAAAAGTTCTCTGGGCGGCTTTCTTGAAATGCTCCAGCAGGAGGGCATCTATGTGACGTTCTATCCTTTTGGATTCGTAGCCTTCAAAACCGCCTTTCTTGACCTTCTTGGGGACATCTGAGGTCAGGCTGTCCAGCAGCCTGATATCACCCATGTGAATTTCGTACCAGCAGGCTTCCCGGCGGTTTACCAAGAAAGCACACAGCCTCTTGAATTTTTCCAGGATAGCAGAAAGGGGGCGAGTGTAAAAATCAAAATCCTGGATGAGCCTGTTTCTCGGTCCGTGGGGCAGTTCCAGCTCCTGCCAGATGTTTCGGGCTGAACAGGAAAAAACAGCCAGCCCGGGTGATTTCCAGGCATTCAGCCGGTTGGTGCAGAACTGGGCAATTCTGTCCAGGTCATCCAGCAGCGATTTTCTTACTTCCCGCGACAGGTCTCTGGCTTCCAGTTCCAGTCTAGCCTGGTTCAGGAGTCCCTTGTAGGCGGCATTAATGGCCTTGAGGGTCTGCTGGCTTTTGTCAGTATTCAGGTAAAAGCTGGTGGCCTGGTAGGGATGGGTTTTCATCTGAGCCAGGGCTTCGACCTGAGCAGAGCTGGCAAATTTCATGAGACCTCCTTTCTGAATTTATGAAATTAAGAAAAATAAGTGCAGAAATGGTATTTATATGACTGACCATCGAAGATAGAAGAAAATCGGTTCCAGATAACGGCCCTTGTTAAAGCCACTGATTAAAAATTAATCTTCCCTTCAGGCTTTGTCAAGGGAAATGTGGCCGACGTCTCTTTCATCCTCTTTTTGAAGTATCGGGGAGTGATTTCTCAGGGGCCTCAGAGTGGACAGGGCCGGCCTTTATTCCGGCGAGCTGATGGTCTTAGAATTATCCGCCACAGCTTGAGGGTGGCCTTAACAGGAATTTCTGGAGCCACATAATGGAGGGGGAGTGAGGAATTGGCACTTATTATTATTCCTGCTATCTGTTCTTTTTTTCCCTTGCTTTTTCTTTCCGATTCCGGGCCGGACTTGACCACCTGATAACAGTGGTATCGGCTATCTTATCATGCATGGTCAACCCGTGCCTGTCCCATAAGACCTGCCAGAAGCCGAGAGAAGCAAACAAGCCGGAACAAACATACCCGTGAGCCCGCTCGAAGCACTGGTACCAACTCAGGCGCGGTTTGCCTTCCAGGTCGATAACCTTCAGGCCGAAAAGCCTCTTACCCGGGGTGCGTCCGCCATAGCGGAAGAACAGGACGAAATAAAGCATGGTTATCAGGTATTCCTTAATGACCTTATAGGCCCGATTTCCTAAACCCTCTCCGCTGCTTCCGCCCAATCTCTCTTCTGCCTGACGAATCCTGGCTCTGGCCAGAGCTGTTCGGTAATTTTTTTCAATTTCCTCTGCGGTCAGGGCCGAAGCCTTCTGGAATTCTTCGTCCGGCAGAAGGTCTTTTAAGAGCTCAAGATATTCCCCCTTTTTATCCGTCCCGGTCTGCAGCCCCTTTTGCGGTGACCAGGTGGCGCTCCCTCCTTCTCTTATGGACTGTACAACCCCGGCCACCGGAGAAGGTTCATGCCTGATTCTGGCCACCAGCTCAGAATACCCGGAATAAACTATGGAGGACAGGATGGCTATTATCATGCCATCCAGTCCGAAGGCCAGGCCCCGACGGATAAAACCAGCCTGAGCTGGATGGGCTTTGTTTCTCGGGAAAAGGCGGGAGAATCTGCTTTTCAAGTTTTTCTCTATTCCAGTCATTTATCTTATATTTTTTGCCAGGAGATTTCCACTGCTATTGAACAGGCTATCAATATCTGGCCCTCTTCTGGTACCGGCCATTTTTAACCAGCATAGGGATCATTTTAGGTGTCCGTTGTCTGACGTTCGTTCCAGCAGCATTCGCTTGCTGGCGGGTGTTATGAGCGGGCAGTCTGGAAGTTTCAGGAGTTTATGCTGGAATGAGAACTAGTATCGAGTTAGAAAGAAAGGTTTCTTTCGCGGCCGATAATGATAACAACAGGGCCCGCTCACGGCTGGTCGGGCCAGGCCCCTTTTTTCACAGGATGAACCGGGCTTAATTCTTGTAGTTTGCCCACAGCCAGGGTGAAGGTGTCTCGGTCAAAATTTTTTTGGCAGTCTCCGAGTATATTATGAGAGGAATTTCTGGCACAGGACCTGTAAAAAACATAAAGAATGCCAGCATCCAGACTGCTGTTTTCGTTGATTTTTAATCTCCCCTGACCGCCGATGGCCTCGCTGCTCAGCGCGTGTCCGAGATCAGCCTGATATTATTCGCTCAGGTTGAACGTTGTCCTGGGGTAACCGGGGCTCAGGACAATTGTCTGATTAAGGTCATGTTCCGTGACCAGGCAGAGCTCGATGTTGTTTTTCTGGACCAGATTTTCTGTATGTTCTTGTAAGAACAAAGCTCCGGCCAGGCACTCGGCGGCCGGTTCTTCGGCTCTTTACAGAGGGCTTGCAAATATATATAATTATTCTGCTTACCGAGGCTGGTTGCGGAAGTGGCGGAATTGGCAGACGCGTAAGCCTCAGGAGTTTATGGCCGAAAGGCTGTGTGGGTTCGAGTCCCACCTTCCGCACCACCTTTTTTATTTATGCCTCATAACAAGCGCGTCCTTCTTATCAATCCCTGGATATATGATTTTACCGCCTGTGATTTCTGGCTGAGACCTCTCGGGCTACTCTACCTGGCCTCCATCATCAGGACCCATACCAACCTGGAGATTGACTTCCTGGACTTTCTGGATTGCAGCCGGCTGGGAAGCGGCTTTGGTTTCCGGAGCAGACGGCGGTCTGATGGGCGGGCCTCTTTTTACAAGGAAGAAGTCAAGAAGCCGGACCTGTTCCGCCATATCCCAAGAAAGTTTTCCAGGTATGGCTGGCCTCTGGCCCAGGCCGAGGAATTCCTGAAGAATCTGCCGCCACCCGAAGCTGTCCTCCTGACCTGTACCATGACCTACTGGTATCCCGGGGTCCAGACGGCAGTTGAGCTGGTCAGAAAGATCTTCGGCCAGGTCCCGGTGGTTCTCGGGGGTATTTATGCCACGCTCTGCCCGGAGCATGCCCGCCGCCAGTCAGGGGCTGAGGTGGTGGTAACCGGAGCCGGTGAGAACATTATTCTGCCCATGATAAAAGAAATCTGCGGCGCCGATAGCCTCAGGCCTGGTTCAGATTCTGTCAGCTTTTCAGGGCTTGATTCTCTGCCCTTCCCGGCATATGACCTTTATCAGGACAGGTCCACGGTCTGTCTGCTCACCTCCAAGGGCTGTCCCCTGAATTGCAGCTACTGTGCCAGTCGGCTTCTGTTCCCTGGTTTTGAACAGAGGCAGCCAGAGCGGGTAGTTTCCGAAATCCTGCATTTTTACGGCCTGGGGGCGAGGCATATTGCCTTTTATGATGATGCCCTGTTGCTCAACCGACAATGGCACCTGTCAAAGATTCTGGAGTCCATAGCCCGGTTCCAGATTGGTTTGAATTTTCACACCCCCAACGGCCTGTCGCCACGGGCGGTCGACGGGGAGCTGGCGACCCTGATGAGAAAAGCTGGCTTCACTTCCATTTTCCTCAGCCTGGAAAGTTCCGACACGGACTGGCTCAGGCAGACCGGGCCGAAGGTGGAAGCGGCCGACCTGGAAAGAGCTCTGGACTGCCTGGAAAAAGCCGGCTACCGTCGCCATGAGATTTCTGTCTACGTTCTGGTGGGGCAGCCCCTGCAGACTGGCGACCAGGTGCGGGACAGCCTGAAACTGGTCAGGCAACTGGGGGCCCGGCCCCGCCTGGCTTACTACTCTCCAGTTCCCGGGACCAGGGATTATGAGCTGTTACTGGAAGCTGGAAAGCTCAAGACCGACTCCGACCCGCTTGTTCACAACAAGCTGGTTTTTCCCTATTTCTGGGGAAGCCTTTCTCCGGAAGAGCTGGAGGAAATAAAACGTGCTGGCCGCCAGAGCTAACCCGAGTTGATTTAATCCTCCCGGAAGGGTAATTTATTAGTGGAGATAAATTAAATGAGAAAAAAATTTTTGTTTATTTTTTTTCTGTCAATCCTGAGTCTTCTGGCCAGCTCCTGCCTGATGAGCCGCCTCGAGAGAAAACTGAAACCCGCTGACCAGGACTGGCTGTCCGAGGTTCGTTATATCATCACCCCGGAGGAGCGCAAAATCTTCCTGGAGTTGCCGGAATCGGAACGGGAGAAGTTCAAAGAAGATTTCTGGGCCCGTCGGGACCCGGACCCGGATACCGCGAACAACGAGTATAAGGATGAGTATTACCAGCGTCTGAACCGGGCTAACCAGATGTTCCTGGGCGAAGGCCGTCCCGGATGGCTGACCGACCGCGGCCGCATCTACATCCTCTTCGGGCCACCGACCGAACGCCATACCTTTCCGATGGAGGCCACGGGCTACTGCCGGGAAGTCTGGTATTATGGCAGCTTTCCGGTAATTTTTATCGACGAGCACTGTTCAGGCAATTTCATTCTCTCGGCCATCAATCTGGAACACCTGCAGGACCTGAACCTGGCCCAGGGCTATTTCCAGAATACCATCACCCAGGAAAGAAGCGTTTTTGACTATGAACTGAAGCTGGCCCGCAGCCAGAGGGACAGAGACAGCCTGAGAGCCAGGCTGGTCTTCAGCATGAAGTACGAGCAGATCTGGTTTGAGACCCGGGACGACGCCAGCCTGGAAACCCAGCTCTTTCTTACCGTGGAGATAAAGAACAAGGCTGGAGAAACAATCTGGAGCGGCCAGAAAACCGCCCAGCTGACCTTCACCGACGAGGAAGAATTGAAAAAGATGAGGGGGCTTAAGTTCTCCATGGACGTGGAAATCAATTTGCCCGATGAAAAGTATCCCCTGCCGCCGCCGGGGAAGTACTTGATGTACTCAACCCTTAAGCAGAGAACCGAAGGCAAAGAGCTCAAGAAGGTTTCCGAAATTAAGCTCTGAATCCAGAGCCGGTCTTTGAGCCCGGTTAGAACTTAAGGCTGAAGACCAGCTGCCCGGACCGGGTGCCATAGAGGGCCAGGATTTTCTGGTAAGAGGGGCTGTAAATCCTGGTTCCAATGGCGCTGCCCTCACCTTCCGGGTACCAGTAGCCGCCGTCGTTTAAGTCTTTCAGGCCGTATTTATTCCCGAGCAGATTGAGGATGTCAACCGCCACATCCAGCCTCGTTTTCTGGCCTACCTTGAAACTGCGTTCCAGCCTGAGGTCCAGGCTGTGGAAGTCAGGCCATCTCCTGGAGCCAGGTTCTTCCAGGTAGACCGTAGCCGGGATATTCTGGGCCTGGTGGCTTTCCAGCCAGCTGGCCGGCGGGACGATGGTCACGGTCCTGGCCCAGGGAGTTCCGCTCAGGTACTGGAAAAAGACGCTCAGGTAAAAATCCCGCGGCAGGCGGTAGGTGCCCATGACCTTGATCACCCAGGGCCGGTCCAGGTCCAGGCGGCTGCTGTCGGTGACGTTAACCAGAGAGTTGGGGGAATTGGCCAGCTGGGTCAGAGTGGTGGCATTCAACCGGCTCAATCCGGCATTGCCCCTGGCCCGACTCCAGGTGGCTGAGGCCAGGAACTGCCAGTTGTCGCTCATTTTCTTTCTGACCACCAGTTGAAAAGCGGAGTAAGTTTGTTTCAGGCCGTCGACATTACTGAGTCTGGTGAAAAAGGCCGGGGCCGTTGAGGAAGGGAAATATACCGTTACCGGCACTTCTCCGTAGCCAGTCTGTCCAGGAACCACTGTGGAAAAAGGTACCCAGAGCCCGCTGGCCTGGTCAACAGAGTACCATTCCCGGTCAGCGTCCGGGTCGTAAAGCACGTCCTCTATGATCCTGGTCCGGGTTCTGTAGAGATAGGACAGCGACAGAGTGAACATTTCAGACAGTTGCTGTTCAAAGGTAGCCGTCCATTCCGTGGTCAGAGGGGCTTTCAATTCTGAAGAGACTCGTTTGTGGAAGTAATCGCTCTGGTGAATCCTGTAGTCCTCGGCCAGGGGCAAGAAGGTGTCATCGATGTCGGCCGTCCCATCTTGATTTTCGTCGTACCAGTAGAAATTATGATAACCGGTGGTCCAGCCCGGGCCAAAGTTCATAAGATAGCTCAGGTTAATGTTATCCGGGTAGCGGCCGAATGACCCCTTGATCAGGGTTTTGCCTGTCCCCAGGAGGTCGAAGACCAATCCCAGTCGCGGGGACAGGTTATACCAGATTACCATGTTATCCCAGGAGGGGTAGTTCACCGCGCTGTATGGGTTAACACCATAAACTGGCCGGATGGCAGCTTCGCCGGCATAGAAAGAAATGCTAGAACCGCTTACGCCCTTGTAAACTGCGGCCAGGCCTGACTGAATTCTTTCCAGCTTCAGTCCCAACGAAAAATTAAGCCGCCGGCCGAGGTTGAAGGTATCGTGCAGATAAAGAGTCAGGCGGTGCAAGGAGGCTCTCTGCAATAATCCATCCCGGGCGCTGCTGGCCAGGTAAAAGCCCAGCAATCCTTTCCCGACCAGGTTTCCAGTCTCGGGAGAAACTCCGGAGCCGTAGTAATAGGGACTTCCATTCAGGTAATAATAGATCAGGTTGTTTGATTTCCAGACCGAATCATCGGCCCGCGTGCTCTGGTATTCGGCTCCGGCCACCAGTTCATGAAAGGTCTTTAAGAATGGCTGGAACCTGGTGATGGAAGCGCCGGCCCGGAAGACTTCTCCGATCTGGTCCTGGTTGTATGGGCCGCTGCCCCAGGAGTAGCCGCTGCCGAGGTCTACATACCTGGGATTGTTTTCACCCTTGGCATCCAGGCGCCTGGGAAGAAAATCGCGCGTATAGAAAAGGAACAGGCTGGCCTGGGTGGCCTGGTTCAGCTTATAACCGCCGCTGGCGCTAAGCAGAAAAAGATTCTGCCCGGCAATGCTGAGGGTGGCGATCTGGGGATTGAAGGGTGTCAGAAATTCCGGGTCCACGGTCTGCCTGTTTTTATTGAAGCTCATCATGATTGAAGCGTTGATCTCGGGGGTAACCTGGGAAGTAAAACGGATGAGGGAAGCGAAGTCGCCGGATTTCCAACTATACATTGGGTAAGGAATGTTGTTTGGGTCCCGCCAGGGAGCAAAGGGAGTTGACCTGGCCCGGCGGTTGTACCTGAAATTGGTAAAGTACCAGACCCGGTCCGGCAGGATGGCCCCTTCCAGGCTCAGGTCAAAATCGAGGTTATAACGGTCCTTGACTACTGCCGGCGATTCCATCTGGTTCAGCTCATCCTGACTCCAGAGGCTTCCGGTTAGATTGCCACCGGTACCAAGAAACTGAAGCTGGCCGGAAGAGCGGTTCTGCCCGGAGCGGGGGATCATTTTTATGAAGGCCCCTGGAGTTGAGTAGTTCTCCACCTGGTTTCCGGCATTAACAATCTCGATTTCCTCAACGGAGTCAGGATTTATGTTCCGGGCCGGGGTCAGGCTAAAAGGATGGTTAAGTTCGTTGCCCGAGAAGGTGACCAGATTGGAACCAACGGGTGAGCCGTTGACCGAAAAATTCAGGTCACGGGGTGGAGTTTCGGGATTCAATCCCGGGGCAAGTTGCAGCAGGCCGGCCAGGTCCTTGGTCCGGGGAATATGATTGAGGATATCTTTATCCAGAACATATGATATACCCGGGTTTTCCTTATCCAGGGCCGGCAGGGGATAGAGAAGAACCTTTTCCTCCTCCTGGTCGGCGGCTGTTTCCAGGCTGACCGGCAGGGTGAGTGTCTTACCGGTTTCTATTCGGATGTCGTTGATTATGGCCGTGTGAAAGCCAGGGGCTTCAATGGCCAGCTTGTAGGTGCCGGAGGGTAGATGCAGAAAATAATAGTAGCCGTTCTTATCGGTCAGGAAATAACGGAGGCCCACCAGACTGGGCGAGGAGAGATAGATGTAAGCGCCTTCTACCGGCCGGCCGGACTTGTCGGTGATGCGACCTTTGACCGTCCCGTCGAGTTTAACCGCAGCCTGGAGGCTGGCGGCGGCGGTCAGAAAGGTAAACAATAGCAATGATAGGCTGATTATGATTAAGAAAAGCTTGCTTTTCATCCTGACCACCTGGTCCTCCTTTGTCTGCTCAGAAACTGATATTACTCCACCCGCAGGCTGAATGTTCAAAAATCAGGGCCTTTAAGGCTGGAAACAAGATAAACATTATAGCTTTTTTTAGTCTTATTTGTATCAAATTATAAAAACTTTTGGAAGGGGGAAAAAGTTACCCGACCCCCGGTCAAGACAGCTCAAAGGGCTATTTTACCGGCTTCCATCTTGTGCCGGGCCCAGGCGGCCGCACCCATCAGGCCGGCATCGTTTCCCAGGCTGGCTTTCCTGATCTCGCAGGTGGCAAAAGCCGGGGCTATCGCCCTTCTTCTGGCTTCAGCTCTGGCCGGCTTCAGCAGCCAGTGGCCCGATTTCATTACCCCGCCCCCGATGACTATTTTCTCCGGGTTGAGGAAATTTATAACGATACCCAGGGCAATTCCCAGAAAGTAGCCGCAGCGCTCAAAGCTCTTCCTGGCTGCCTCCTCCCCGGCCCGGGCCCGGAGATAGATGTCGCGGGCGGTCAGCGTTTCTTTCTGGCCTGGTTTTCCTGAGAAATTCAGGTAATTGCGTACCAGGGCCGGAGCCGAGACCTCAGTTTCCAGGCAGCCGATATTGCCGCAGCCACACCTGAGGCCTTCGGGGTTAACGGTGATGTGGCCCAGCTCACCGGCAAAGCCGCCTTTGCCCTGCCACAGCTCGCCTTCCAGAATGATTCCCGAACCCAGCCCGGTGCCAACCGTCAGGAAGACCAGGCTGTGGACCTGGCGGGCGCTGCCAAAGAGATATTCTCCGTAAGCGGCCAGGTTGGCGTCGTTATGCACCGCAAAAGGAACCGGAATTATTTTTTTCAGGGCCGGGAAGAGCGGGAAATTGTCCAGGGCCGGGTAGTTCGGAGACTGCATTATTCTTTTTTGTTTGAGACTGAAAAAGCCGGCGAAGCCGAAGCCTGCAGACTTTATCCGCTTCGGGTACCTGCCGTCCAGCTCCACCCAGATTTTCTGGATTAGAGCCATGAGGGATGCGATATCGGGGGGGCTGGGAGCCTGGCTCTTGTAGACTATCCTTCCACCTGCGTTAATCAGGCCATACTTGAGCTGGGTTCCGCCTAAATCAAACCCGGCGTATAGATTTTCGGGCATTGCTCAGGGTTGGGGAACGATTCTTCAGCCGGCTGCCGGTGGCTTGGGCTGGTTATCAGAGGGATGTTCTTCCTTGCCGCTGCTGACGGCTTTCTTGAAGTTCTTTATGCCCTCACCCAGGGATTTGCCGAGGTCTGGAAGCTTTCTGGCCCCGAAGATGATGATAACTATAAGCAGGATTAATAAGAGTTCAGTGGGTCCGATTGAACCTAACATTCAGGCCTCCTTCCGGAGTTTACTCAAACTGGTTGAGGTGTCTCCGATTCCAGATAAAAAGTTACTCTATGCCCGGGGAAAAGTCAAGGAAAGACTGGTGGGGCTGCCCGCAGGCAGTTGTCAGTGCCGTCTTTTTCCGTTAAAATACGAATACAGCCTGCCACCTTCCTGGCTGAAAAAGGCCGGTCTTCCGGATAATTGAGCGGTGGAAATAATGCAGGAAAGAATACGCAATTTCTCGATAATTGCCCATGTGGACCATGGCAAGAGCACCCTGGCCGACCGTTTTATCGAGCTGACCGGTGCCCTATCGCCACGCGAGCTTAAGGAGCAGGTTCTAGACACCATGGACCTGGAGCGGGAAAGGGGCATCACTATCAAGGCCCAGACGGCCAGGCTGACCTACCGCAGTCGGTCGGGCGAAGAATACATCCTGAACCTGATTGATACCCCCGGGCATGTTGATTTTTCTTACGAGGTTTCACGCAGCCTGGCGGCCTGCGAGGGGGCGGTCCTGGTCATCGATGCTTCCCAGGGAGTGGAGGCCCAGACTCTGGCCAACGCCTACCTGGCCATCCAGAATGACCTGCTGATCATCCCGGTCATCAACAAGATAGACCTGCCCCAGGCCGACGTTGAAATGACTCTGGAGCAGCTGGAACACATCGTCGGCCTGAAGCGGGAAGAGGCCCTCCTGGTCTCCGCCAAGAAAGGAACCGCAGTGGAAGAGGTCCTGGAGAGCGTGGTCAAAAGAATTCCCCCGCCGCGGGGAAGCGCGGCTTCACCTCTCAAGGCCTTGCTCTTTGATTCGTGGTTTGACCCCTACAGAGGTGTGGTGGTCCTGGTAAGGGTGGTAGATGGCACCATAAGAACCGGGGACCGAATAGTTTTAATGGCCACCGGAGCCGAGTACCAGGTGGAAGAAATCGGTTACCTGACGCCCAAGCCGGTCCGGGTTGAATCCCTTTCAACCGGAGAGGTCGGGTACCTGATTGCCGGGATAAAAAACCTGGCCCACGCCCGCATCGGCGAGACCATCACCCACAAGCTGCGGCCAGCCGAGCAGCCCCTGCCCGGTTTTAAGGAAGCCAAGCCCATGGTTTTCTGCGGGCTTTACCCGACCGGTGAAAGCAGCATCGAAGACCTGCGCGATGCCCTGGAAAAGTTGAGGCTCAACGATGCTTCCTTCCATTTTGAACCGGAAAATTCCCCGGCCCTGGGCTTCGGTTTCAGGGCCGGGTTCCTGGGACTGCTCCACCGCGAAATTATCCAGGAGAGGCTGGAGCGGGAGTTCAACCTGAGTCTGATTACCACGGCACCCAGCGTCAGTTACCGGGTGGTGACCACCAAGGGCCAGGTGCTTGAGGTGCACAACCCTTCGGAGTTGCCTGAACCCCAGTACATAGACAGAATTGAAGAACCGATTATCGAAGCTTTGATCCTGACTCCCGACCGCTACCTGGGCAATCTGCTGCAGCTACTGGATGAACGGCGGGGCGTGCAGAAAAAGATGGAGTATATTTCGACCAGCCGGGTGCTGCTGGATTACCTGGTCCCCCTGAACGAAGTGGTCTTTGATTTTTACAACCAGCTCAAGTCGCTCTCCCAGGGTTACGCTTCCATGGATTACGAGCTGGCCGGCTATAAAGAAGCCCCGCTGGTCAAGCTCGACATCCTGGTCAATTATGAAGAAGTTGATGCCCTATCGGTCATAGTCCATAAGGACAAAGCCTACCGTGTCGGACGGTCGCTGGTAGAAAAGCTGCGCCAGGCCATTCCGCGCCAGCAGTTCGAGGTGGTGCTGCAGGCAGCCATCGGCAAGAGAGTTATTGCCCGCGAGACGGTTAAACCATTTCGGAAGGATGTCCTGGCCAAGCTTTACGGCGGCGATTACACCAGGAAGATGAAGGTCCTGGAAAAGCAGAAGGAAGGTAAGAAGAGGATGAAAAGGGTAGGCCGGGTGGACATTCCCCAGGAAGCATTTCTGGCCATTCTGGAAGTCAAATAGAATTTTCGTCTATAATAGCCGGAGCGTCAACCTGTACCCGGATTTTTGACGGTGTTAGTTTTTTATGACCCGCATGAAAAATTGGAGGGGGCGGAATGGACGAAAAAAAGCTGGTTGCTTTTCTCCGGCAGTCCAGGGATATCCTCAGCGATTTTTTCCCGGCCGCTTCGCTGGCTCTGCTGCCGGTCATTTTTTCTTCCCTGGTCTGGGCGGCGACCCGCCGCGGAGAGGTTAAAAAGAAAATCATGGAGATGAAGGTCTGGCTGGAAGCCGAGACCCTCAAGAACAAGCCGGCCGAATTTGTCCTGGACTTTTTTGTGGCCAGACCGGAGCTTAAGGCCGTCTATGAGGAACAAATCAGCAACAGGGATTTAAGAACCTTGCGGCCGGCCTTTCGGGCCCTGTACCCGGTTCTCGGCTTGCAGGACCCTTTCCTGGAGAAACTGTTCTCGGCCGAGCTAAAAGGCCATGATTATCGCCGCCTGGTGGCCGAGTTCAGGCCAAGGCTGGAAGCCGCCCTGGTGGAAATTCGGGCTGCCGGCAGCCGGAAGGATTTCTGGAAGACCCTAGAAGGGGTGGCCGAAGAATCTCTGGATCTGGGCTGGGACCTGCTCACGGATGACCAGGTCCGGGAGCTGTTGAAAAGAGCGATGGAAAAGATGTAGCCAGGATGAGGATGGTGATGGGCGATGATTAGAAAGCATCCAAGGTCAAGATGGCACAGAAAAACATTGTCCGGGATGTTGATCATCCTGGCTTTCGTGGTGCTCTTTTCAGGCTGCGCTTCGTCCCTGCAGAAGGCCAAGCTTCACCTGGCCGCGGCTCAGGAACGGGAAAAGTCTTTCCAAACTGAAGAAGCGATTGCCCTTTACAAGATGTCCCTGGAAGAAACTCAACGAGAGGTCAGGAAGAGACCTTCGGCCCAGGCCTACCTGCTCAAGGGCCTGTCTGAAGTTAAGCTGGCCAAATGGCCTGAAGCCAGCCGGAGTTTCAGCCAGGCCGCAGCCCTGGGGGAAGAGAAGGCCGAGAGCTGGGCCCGGGAGGTCAGTCTCCTGGGGCTGGCCATTTCTCTCCAGGAACAGGGGCTGACTGAGCCGGCCCTGCGTGTCTATTCCATCCTGGGCGAACGAGGTAAGTTCTCCCCCGTAGTCCAGGCCGCGCTGGGCCGGCTGGTAGATGGCCAGCTCGAATTGCTGCCTGCCCTGCCTGAAAAGGAGCAGGAAAAAATTATCATTAAATCTATCGGAATAGTAGAAAAAGCTCTGGACACCGACCCGGCCTGCGGCTATTACCATTACCTGCTTTCCCAGCTTCTTGGCCACCAGAAAAAATATCGCCAGAGCTTTGAGGAGGCGGTCATGGCCAGGGAACTGGGGTTGGCGAAATTGGAAACTCATCGCGATAACGACAACCAGATTGTCTTCTGCTATCGACGTCTCAAGGAATCTCTGGCCGGGGAGGAGTGGGCTGAGTTCAGTCGCACCTACCGGCTCTGGATAGATAAATGGAAATGGCCGGACGCGGAGACTCCGGACTGGAAAAGGAGGTAAGCATGCTGCCGGCAATTGCCTGGAAAAATGGGTCGCTGGTGATGGTCGACCAGCGCCGTTTGCCGTGGAAAGAATCTTATCTCACCCTGAAATCTGTGGAGGAGGTGGCCCGGGCCATAGAAGACATGGTGATACGAGGTGCGCCGGCTATCGGGATAGCGGCTGCTTATGGTCTGGCCCTGGGAATGGCCAACCTGAAAGCGGGGGCAGATGTGGAGAGCGAATTTGATAGTTATTATCAACGCCTGTGGCGGACCAGGCCCACGGCCAGAAACCTGTTCTGGGCCCTGGAAAGGATGAAGAGGGTTTACGAAGAAAATAAAATGGCCGGGCTGGCCAGGCTAAAAAGAATTCTTTTGGCCGAAGCCCGAGCCATAGAAAAAGAAGACCTTGGAATAAACCAGAAGATAGGAGAGAATGGAGCCAGCCTGATT
This sequence comes from Candidatus Saccharicenans sp., assembly GCA_026414545.1. Classification (GTDB taxonomy): domain Bacteria; phylum Acidobacteriota; class Aminicenantia; order Aminicenantales; family Saccharicenantaceae; genus Saccharicenans. The sequence continues at coordinate 2,312 of JAOAIU010000060.1, read as the reverse complement.
CCCGAAGGAGCAACCATCCTGACTCATTGTAACGCCGGAGCCCTGGCCACGGCCGGTTACGGAACGGCCCTGGGGGTGGTCAGGGCGGCTCAGGCCCGGAAAAAGAAAATTAAGGTCCTGGCCTGCGAAACCAGGCCTTTCCTTCAGGGAGCCAGGCTGACCGTGTGGGAACTAACTCATGACCGGATTCCGGTTACTCTGATAACCGACAACATGGCCGGCTGGCTGATGCGTCAGGGAGAAATCAACCTGGTTATCGTCGGGGCTGACCGCATAGCTCGAAACGGTGACACTGCCAACAAGATAGGAACGTACAGCCTGGCCGTGCTGGCCCGCGAGCATCGCCTTCCGTTCTATGTGGCTGCCCCGCTCAGCACCTTTGATTTCAGCCTGAAGAGCGGCCAGGATATCCCCATTGAAGAAAGAAAAGCAGATGAAGTCCGCAGGGTTGGCGGCCGGTTGATTACCCTGCCCGGGGTTCCGGTTAAAAACCCGGCTTTTGACGTTACGCCGGCCCGGCTGATTTCGGCCATCATCACCGAGAAAGGCATAATCCGGCCGCCCTATACCCGGGAGATAGCGAAAATCAGGAAGGGGCAGTAGTGAGTTTAATAAAAAACCAGAGGGGAATGAACATCGTGGGCCAGGGCGGGAAGATAATCCTTTTTGCTTTACCCTCTTTGATAACGGCCGTGTATCTTCACCGGCGATTTCCCTTTATTGCTGCCTTACCGGCCGGCCTCAGTTTTATCAGGCCCGCCGGATATGTTTTGCTTTTGTCCGGCCTGGCCCTCTGGGCTACTGCCCTCATTCAGTTGTTATCAGGTTTTTCCCGGGGCCAACTGATAACGACCGGAGCTTACCGTCTGGTGCGCAACCCCCTTTATTCCAGCGCAACTTTTTTTATCCTTCCAGGGGTGGCGTTTTTGACTTTAACCTGGGTCTATTTTATTGTCTCGGCGTTCCTGTATACAGGGGTTATGATTTTTATCGGTCAGGAGGAAAGACAGCTGGCCGCGGCTTTTGGCCAGGAGTATGGCGAATACTCGGCCCGGGTCCATCGGCTTATTCCATTGAAGAGGCCAACTAAAATCAAAGTGAATTAGGAGAATATTATGCCTGAAACAATGGTCATCGTGGGGGCGGGTATGGCCGGGCTGGCCACGGGCTGCTATGCCCAGATGAATGGTTACAGAACGGCCATCTTTGAAGCAAATAGAGTCCCCGGAGGGCTCTGCGCTGCCTGGACCCGGAGGGGGTATACCTTCGATATCAGCATGCACATCCTGGTCAACTCCAAGAAGGGGCCTTTCAAAAGAATGTGGGATGAGCTCGGAGTTACCAGAAACCAGGAATTTTTTTACCACGATAGAATTGCCGTGGTTGAGGGTTTGAAGAAAAAATTTGATTTTTGCCTGGACCGCGAGCGGCTCGAAAAACAGATGCTGGATATATCTCCGGAAGATGCCGGGTTGATAAAAGATTTTCTTAAGCTTTTCTTCGGCCGGGGCATCATGAGTGCCGCCTCCCTGGATCCACCGGAACTGACGGGGATAATCGGCGGGCTTAAAATGGCTCTGACCCTGGTACCCATGCTCGGCCTGTTCAAAAAATTCGGGCGCCTGACTTTGCAGGAGTATGTGGCCCGGCTCAAAGATCCTTTCCTGGCCCTGGCCATCAGGTCAGCTGTGGATACCCCGGGCTGGCCGATGCCCGACTTTCCGATGGTGGCCATGTCTGGCATGGCTAGGGCCGGAGGGGAATCCGGGTACCCCCTGGGTGGGTCATTCAGGGTGGCCCAGAAGATCGCAGATTATTATCGCCACCTGGGCGGCCAGATTAATTTCAACAGCCGGGTGGTGGATGTCTTGATTGAAAACGACCGGGCCACTGGAATCCGGCTTGAAGATGGCCGCGAGCACAGGGCGGATCTTGTAGTCTGGGCAGCGGATGGGCACAGACTGATATTTGACATTCTGGGCGCTAAATATGTGGATGAAACTATCCAGAAAATGTACGAGACCTGGCCCGTGGTCAAGCCCCTGGTTCATGTTTGTTTCGGTGTCGACCTGGACCTGTCATCTGAGCCCAAGCAAATTGTCTATGAATTAGAAAAACCGGTTACCATTGCCGATCGGGACTTCAAATGGTTGTGTATCATAAACCATGCCTTTGACAGGAGTACTGCGCCCGCGGGCAAGTCGGCGCTCGAAGTCTGGTATGCCACGGATTATAAGTACTGGGAAGAGCTGTCCAGGGACCGCCCCAGATACGAGGCCGAAAAAAAGCGGATTGCCGAGGAGACGGCCGAG
>JAOAIU010000068.1 GCA_026414545.1 Candidatus Saccharicenans sp. | reverse complement strand
CCCGCACCTGAGCCAGCCCGTTGATGGATAACAACAGCAACAGGACTGAAACTGTCAGAACATAGACCCTAAACTTCTTATTGCTCATCGACCGCTCCTTTATATCATCGATAACTGGCCTTCAGACCATGGATTCAGACTGACCTGAATCCTTATTTTATTATAGCTCTTTATTTTCCCCTTTTTAAATCATCCAGCCAGGACTTGATGGACGGCTGGTCTGGCAGAAGGGACAGAGATTTTTCCAGGAATTTAATGGCCTGGGTCCGCTCACCGAGGTTCAGGTAGACCTCAGCCGCCAGGTTCAGAACGCTAATCTCGGTGGCTTCAGCCAGAAGCCTGTCCACGTAGTTTCTAGCCGCAGCCCAGTCCTTCAACCGGGAATAATCCAGGGCAATTACCTTGGCCGCCTCCCTGTCTCCGGTTGCCTCATAAACAACCAGGGCTGCCGATAACGAGTTCTGGTAATCGCCCAGAGCAAACAACGTCCTGGCCAGCAGTAACCTGCTTTCAGGCTCATCCCGGTTGCTCAGGATTTCCTCCAGGATTTTCCTGGCCTCCTGATAATTACCTTTCAGAAAATGCTGGCTGGCCAGAATTTTCAGGAAATCGGGCGAGGGCATGGCCCGGTGCACCCGGCCAAATACCCAGGGAGCCGTGGGGACGGGCTGGGAAAGAATGACCAGGTTTTCTCCCACCGTTTCCAGAACCCGGTTTTTATCGACAAGAGAAATCTCCACCCGGTAGTATCCTGGTTTTACCTGGCCGAGGTCCACTGGCTCCAGACGCAGGTTGTTGTCTGGCTCCAGGATTTCTTTCAGAAGCACCGTTCGACAGTCCGGGCTGGCTCCCGAATCAAGGCTCTTAAGGCAAAACTGGACCTGGGTCTCGGCGGGTAATCCCCCATCGGACAGAAGCCAGCAAAGAATCCGCAACTTCTCGGTCGGCGAAAATTCATTCCGGGCGCTGACCAGGTATTCCTGTCCCTTAAAGGAAAAGGCTTTGGCCCGCCCCGCCTGAAGAGGACTGGCCGCATGGTATAAAACAAGAGGGCTAAGGAAACGACCGGAGTCTGTACCGGGAACTTTCAGGGCTGTTTCCCAGGAGGTAAAATCTCGGGCGGTTTTATTCTTGAGAAGAATCAACAGCTTGTATTCCCCCGGCAGCACCGGAAACAGATCCTGGAAAGCCAGCCTCTGGCGGGAGCGGTTCTGGAATTGCTCCCGGTTTAGCCGGAGCGGGACTTCTTCCGTCCGGTTGAATACCGGTTGGCCCTTCAAATCCTCCAGCCTGACCGTAAGCTCGTAGGTAGCCGAATAAACTCCATTTACCTCGGCGAAGTTGATTTTATCGGGTTCGATGGACCAGTGGACGAAATAATGCTGGCCCTCAGGAAATACCCTGGCCAGGGCATTGGAGGTTATAAAGTTATGCGAATAATCGACCTCAACCAGGTCTTTATAGCTCAGGTAATTCTTTACATAGGCCGACGGAAATTTTTTCTCCGGCAGGGATTTTATGGTGGCAATTATGGTCTGGGAGGTAAGCGAGCTGAAACCGTCCTGTTGTTCCTCTGGAAGATAACTCAGAGCGGCTTTGGCCAGCTCGGCATTTATGGCCTTGATTATTTCCAGGGCCTTGTTTCGGCTTATCTGGGTAGAAGACGAGGAAGGGATGACCAGCTTTTCTGGCCCCTCGATTCCCGGGTAATAAAGTCGGTAGTCGCCCGAGCCCTCAGGCTGGTAGAAAAGAAGGTAAAAGTAACCGGGCAGGCCGTACTTTGTATCTCCCTGGTAGAACCACAGTTCCATCGGCCAGATATCAGACTGGGTGGCATAGACCTGTCGCTCCCGCGGTTTTCCGAGGAGCAGGTAATAGTATCCCCGCTCGGTCAGGCATCCCCTCTTAGAGGAACCGATGCCGAAGTACCTGTCGGCAAAGTGAACCCGCTCCATATATTCCCGGTAGAATTCGTTCTCGCTGGTATCGGGGTTGGGATCTCGAACCTTCCAGAACAGACTTATAAACCTGTCCCGCTCCTGTTCGTTCTTCAGCTTGAAGAAGACTTCTCTTTCCGCCTCGGTGATGATCGGAGTGACTATTTCCAGCCAGTCTTTATGAGCCGGTGTTAATTCCTTGATTACGTCTTTCTGTTTCTGGGCGTAGGCCGGTTCAATAACAAACAGGACTATGGCCCAAAGGGCCAGCATCGATAGCCCGGCCAGCAAACTAATTTCTTTGCGATTCTTAACATTAAACATTTCAGGTATCTAAGGAATTCCTTTCTGACTTTTGCTATTTTTCAATATTACCCGGTTCAGTTCAAATTCCTACCATGACCTTGATGTTCGCACCTTTGTATTTTATCAAATTTACCGGAATTATTCTTCAGCCTGAGATCATTAAAAAGCCGATTATGAACAATCGAACTTTATCATTCTATAATTCTTTACTTCAGGAAAAAGATTTCGTTGCCCAAAGCCCTGGTTAAAATAAAAAAAATACATCTATTGCCAAAAAAAAAATAGCGGATGGCCGGGACCTCACAATTTATTACGAAAAGAGCGGAACTCTATAATTCCGTAGAAAAAATATTGCGCGAATTGATGACAAGAGTTCGTTTTTTTGGATTACTTCTGTCCAATTAATTGAATTATTGCGAATAATTATTTGGTCTTCTTTGATAATTCTTTATATTTCAATAGGTTAAAAAATTTGTTGGGCTGGCACAAAAATTGCTTTGCATAAAGTGATAAAATTGTGTTATTTTTATAAGCAAAGAAAGGGTAATCATAACAACTTTTAGAAGGAAGGAGGTGAGAAAAAGCTAATTAAAGCTTTTTGTGGTTTTCCAACTAAAGGATCTGTACGACTTTCCGAAAGGAGGAGAGAGATTGATTAAAAAAGTTTTTGTTCCACTGTTGATTGTTCTGTTGTTGACTCCTCTGGCCTTTTCCCAATCACGGGAAACCGGTGCCATAACCGGGACGGTGACCGATGAATCTGGTGCTCCGTTGCCCGGGGTGACGGTGACCATTTCAGGTCCCGGTCTGATGGGCACCAGGTCTTCTGTGACCGACGCCAGAGGTGTCTACCGGTTCCCGGCCCTGCCGCCCGGAACCTACACTATTAAGGCCGAGCTTCAGGGCTTCAGCGAGGTGGTTAACTCCAATGTCCGGCTGACCACCACCACCACCTTGACTATCGACCTGACCATGAAGCAAACCACCCTGGAAGAACAGGTTACGGTCGTGGCCAAGTCGCCCACGGTTGACGTTAAATCTACCGAAACCGCTTCCGTGGCCCTGACCAACGAAATCCTGCGCAACATGCCCTACAGCCAGTTCACGGCCGACATCGTCAACATGGCCCCTGGGGTCACCAACAACGTGGCCTTCGGAGCTTCCCAGAACACCGGTATTGCTTACACCATGGACGGTGTTAACGTGGCCGACCCGGAAGCCGGCTCAGCCTGGGTCTTCTCCGACCACAACATCGTGGAAGAAGCCAAGATTATGGGTGTCGGACTTCCGGCCGAATACGGCAACTTCACCGGAGTTATCTTCAACCTGATCACCAAGTCAGGCGGAAATAACTTCTCGGGCCACATGGAATTTGATTTCCAGGG
>JAOAIU010000063.1 GCA_026414545.1 Candidatus Saccharicenans sp. | reverse complement strand
GTACTCACCCGTTCCCTCTTTTTTGAAAAAGATGATGTTAAAGCCGGCCGGCAAACCGTAACGGGGGTCACCGTAGTAAAACCAGACCTGGGTGGGATAGACGCCCATGATGTTTTCATAAGTTTCGATGTTGTTGGGCGGTCCCAGGATGATGTAGATGCGGCCCTGGTCAGTCTTCCACCCGGGCTTTCCCGTTCCCCTTCCCAGAAATTGATTGGCATAATTAAACCGGCGATAGTGCTCTTCCTTGAATTCATTCTGCGGGGTGTTGGGATTGGGATCTCTTTGCTTCCAGAAGGCTTCGATAAAGATGTCTCGTTCCCGGTCGGTCTGGAGCTTGAGAAAAACTTCCCTCTCCTTCGGGGTAATGATGTAGACCACTTCTTCTTCCAGCCACTTGCGGTACCTTTCCGGCAGGCTGGCCGCCGCTAAGGAAAAAAAGAACAGACAGACCAGAATTAAGGCTATCAGGGGGCTCGTTGCCAGTTCATGAAGGGAAGATAAGCTCCGGTTCTTGTTCATGGCTAAATTATAACTTTTTACCAGATTCCGGGCAAAAAAAAAGGGGCGCCCGGGAAAATCCCGGACGCCCCCGAGCGTCTGCGAACTGGGAGATTAGAACTCGTAGCTGAAATTCAGACGGATCTTTCTGGACGGATAGGTAATCCCGGAAACCCGTCCGATCTGCGGCTCGATGGAACCACCATAACCAGCATTAACCACGGCGTGCTCATTGAACAGGTTAAGGATGTCCACGGCCAGCCTGATATAGCCGGCACCCTTCAGGCTGAAAGCCTTATCTAACCTGAGGTCAACGACTTTTTCATGGGGCAGGTACCAGGGCTTGGTGGGGTCGATGGAGACAATCCAGTTGTCGCCGGTGTTGACCACCAGCCCGGAAGGATAACCCCACTGGGTGATGACCGGGTAGGTCTCCAGGGGCCACAGCGGCCGACCGGAGTTGTACCTGAACCTCAGGCCGATATCCATTTCGATGACTGGAATGCGGTAGGAACCGGATAGCTTGAATTCGAACTTCTGGGTATGGGGCAGCGGGCCCTTCATGTTGTTGATGGTCTGGTTGAGCCCGGCCAGGAAGGTGGTATCCATGACCATGGGCCCTTCAAAGTTGAAGTCCTGCCGGACTGACCTCATGGCCATACCGTCAGACCAGGAGAACAGGGCCGAGGCCAGCATCTGCCACCGGTTAGAGAACCGCTTGTTGAGCATGAATTGAAGACCCTGGTACAGGCGGCGCGGCTTGATACCATCCACTTCGGGCATGTTCTGGACCATGTAATCCAGATGAGAACCTATCCAGCCCACGTCAGCACCGTTGATGGAGCCATCCCCGTTGTAATCCTTGAGCACCACGCTGTACAGGGAAACTTGTTCGCCATAGGCTGTCGTATATGATTTGCGTTCGTACTCAAAGGGCTCCTGGGTAACTTCATTCAGCGGCCAGTTGACAAAGATGTTCCCGGTTCTCTTCCAGATATAGGTGGCACTCAAGGATAGATCCTTGACGATTTCCCTTTCCAGGTTCAGGGTGATCTGGTCGGTATGCTGGTCCTTGGTGCCGTCTTTGACCTTCAACTGCCAGGAATAATCTCTGGTCTGATACTCATCCCACCAGCTGGGACGGGAGGCGGGGTCAACGTAGGTATCACCGTAGAGATAGCGGGCGGCGTTGGTGACTTCGTCCGGGTCCACATAGTTATTTCCGTTCAGGTCCACCAGGTTAAACGGAATATTGTAGAAGATGTAGTGAATATTTGCTGTGGGCATGTCTGGACCGAACCTTCTCAGGTATTCCACACTCAACGGCAGGTAGTAACGGCCGTAGCTTACCCTGAAGATGGTCTTCATATCCCTGGTCAGGGCATAGGTCAGACCGATACGCGGAGAGAATATTTTGAAATCAAAAATGTTACCAGTGCCCTCTCTGTCTCTGATAACCTTCAGATTGCCATTTACATCCTTAGGGCTGGTGAGATATTCGTAGATTTTGCCCTTGCCGTACTTGGTAGTCATCCGGTCGAAGCGCAGGCCGAGGTTAATGGTTAACCTTTTGGTCGGGGTCCACTGGTCATCGAAGAACAGACCGAACTGGTCAGCAGTCCTGACAGTCAGGAACGGGTTCAACCAGGTCTGGGTGTTGTAGAAGACCAGCCCTGTGGCCCCGTACCAATCGCGCAAATAATTGATATTCTGGGTCCAGGGCGCCGGATAAGCAAAGTTGGCATAGTTCTGGAAATAGCCGCCCAACCAGTTGCCGCGGCCCTTGGTGTACTGGACACCAAACTTGATATCGTGCTCTCCCAGGAAGTTCTCGGCATAATATGACATATCGGCCTGGATGGTATTCCGGCTTGATTTCTGGGACTCAATGTATGGGAAAGCACCATTGACTCCATAGACATTCCACTTCCACCAGTTGATGTAGCCTGGATGGTCCGGAGCATCTTCTGGAATGAACGGCTGGTCATCCCGCCAGAACCCCAGGTACTTCAGGGTGAAGACGGTCTTGCCGGTGGCCATGTACTGCCACTGGGCAGAAACGCTGTGGGTACTGCTATTCTGCCCGTAGGTCATGGTTTCGTCCCAGTGTGGATCCCAGGTCCAGCCATCTCCCTTGTTGCGCTCGTAGTGGTAGGAAATCCAGGCCCGGTGGTTGGTCCAGGGCTCGGTAGTCAGTTTGATGTCTCCAAACCGGCCCCAGTACCTGTTAGGAACAGGCCAGAATGGAGTCTTGGATTCCGACCTGATGTAATCGACACCGCCATAGAACCAGACCTTATCCTTCTTAATCGGTCCGCCAACTGTGAAATTCAGCTCGTACTCCTTGGTAGTCTTGTTGAGGATGTCATCTCCGGGCCCGATGAACAGCCTATCGCCAAAAGGCCCGAAAGCTCCCATGTCCACCGGCTCACCGGGATTGGCTGGCTTCGGTTGGTTGTTGGCAATCCACTTTTTCGGGGCACCGTTGACCATAAAATTGCCATGGAACTCGTTGCTTCCAGACTTGGTTAAGACGTCGATGGCCACCCCGGAGTAACTGCCGTATTCCGCCTTGGAGCCAAGGGCAATAACCCTGACTTCCTCCACGGCATTGTAATTGACGTTAACCAGGGAGCCATAGGCCGCTGACCTGGGGTTGGTAGTATTAACACCGTTGATTAAGAAAACATTTTCGTTAGATGAACCGCCATAGGCGTTGGGGCTGGGCAACCAGCTCCCATCCTTACCCTGGGCTACCATGCCCGGGGTGCTCAGAGCCAGATCATAGAAGGCATCACGGCTGGTCGGCAGCTTGGCCAGCAACTCGCTGTTGATGTTGGTGGCCACCGTGGAAGTCTTGGCATCGACCACCGGTCCGGCCGCGGTTACCGTGACCGTCTCTTCCAGCTTGCCAATTTCCATCTTGACGTCGACCACCAGGGATGAACCGGCAGCGACCACTATATTTTCCTGTTTGCTGGTCTTAAAACCGGGCAGGGAAGCGGTCAGCGTGTATCTGCCGGGCGGCACGTTCATGAAAACATAGCTGCCTCGAGCAGAGGTAGTAGCGGCTCTCTTCCCGCCCATCAGAGCTGGTCCGGTAATCTCCACGGTCACACCGGGCAGAGGAGCACCTTCTTCGTCCACAACCACTCCGGTGATTTTGCCGTATTCAATGGTCTGCGAGACAGCCAGTGGTGCCATGAGCAATAGGATCAGGCTCAGAGAAAGAAGCTTCTCCTTCAAAGACACACTTTTCATTTGACCCTCCTTTTTCCTTTGACCGACTCTTCCTCCTGAACAGACGCAGGCAGGAAGAAACCCTCAGACAATTTCTCTGTTAAAGACAGCTTTCATTCCCACCTCCTTTCCTTTAGAACTTGGATTAAATATATTTTAATCCTTAATCAACCTGCCCTGTCAAGACTTTTTCGCTTTATCATCTAACCGTAAGATTTTTTCCTGACTTCTGGCGGCCGGGTTCATACGGCGCTCCAAATTTTTAAATTTTCATTTTTTTATCTGGGCTTTGAGCGTGGCTATAAAGCTATCCAGAAACTTTATTTTTTCCTCGTTCTGGGCCAGAGCCCGGGCCTTCTCCAGGTATTCAACCGCCCGGGGCAGGTCGCCCTTGTTGATGTAACATCGGGCAATCATCTCCAGGGTGTCCAGGTCGCCGGACTTGGCGGCCAGGGCTTGTTCAAAGTAGCCTAGGGCTTCATCTACCTTATCCATTTCAAAAAGAATAAGACCAAGATTGTAAAGGTTGGCAGCATTGGCCGGGTCGAGCTCAGCCGATTTCTTGTAGTTTTCCAGGGCCTTATCCATGTTCTTCAGGTTCTGGTAGCAGAAGCCGAGCTGCTGATAGGCCGGGGCAAATTGCGGGGCCAGTTCGGTTACCCTGGTCAATTCGGGAATGGCCTCCTCATAACGATGCAAACGGCCAAGGGTAACGCCCAGAAGGTACCGCACGTTGGAATCATCTGGATACCTGGCAGCCAACTCCTGCAGCCTGGACAGGGCCGTTTCCAGGTCATTGCGGTTTATCAGGTCCATAACCTCAGCCACCGCCTGCTTTAATTCCTTCAGCGTGGTCAGGGTTTTCAACTTTTCGGTCGAGGCCAGGATGATGGTTTCCATCTCCACTTTCTGCATTCTCTCCTGCGGCTGGGAAAAATCCCACTCGAAAGTCCTGGTTTCATAGCCATCTTTTTTAACCGTCACCTGATACCGCCCGTGCGGCAGTCCCGACAGCACGTACTTGCCGCCCTTATCTGTTTTTACCCGGTAATTGCGGCTGGTGCTGAGATCCTGGAGGAAGATATCAACACCCGGCAGCGGATTGCTCTCTGTATCAACCACTATCCCAAAAAGATGATACTCCCGGTACTGGCCAAAGCCCGAAGATAAGAACAGGAAAAATAAAATGGCCAGGAAGGAAAAACGGCCAAATTGAACAGCGGCAGAATTTCCCTTTTTCATCTTTTTGACTCCTCTCCCTGATTTTTGTATTGGTTGGCCAGGGCCAAGGCTTCCTGGACTCGGGCCGGCTGGCCCAGCCGGTTGTAAACATCGGCCAGGAGAAAATAACCCAGGGCCTTGAGTTCGGCCGTCCTGGCCCGCCTCAAGCCGGCGTTAACCAGCTCCAGGATTTCAGCCGGGTTATCATTGCGTAGAAGTTTTCCCCTGGCCAGAAACAGATAACCCTCAGCCTCGGCCGGAGCCACTTTCATCACCTTTTCCATGCTCTCCAGGTACCCAGCCAGGTCGCCGAGCTTGAGCAAAAGTTTTCCCAGGTTGAACCGGGCCCGAAAGTGTTCCGGATAGTACTCAATTTCTCTGGAATAGGCTTCACGGGCTTCCTCAATTCTTCCCTGCTCTTCATACAATAACCCAAGATGAAAATAAGTTAAAGGAAATTTTGGGTAATCCTGAAGCACCTGACGCAGCAATTTTTCGGCCCGCTCATATTCCTTGAGCCCTATCAGGCAGACGGCCAGGTTAAGCACGTTGCGGGTCATCTTAGGCTGAATTTCAACTGCCTTCTCCAGGTAGGGGCGGGCTTTTTCATGCTCCATCCGAGCCATGTAAACTTCCCCTATCAGGGTGTAGGCCTGGGTGTTGCGGTTATCAATGGACAGCGCCTTTTCGCTGAGGGCCACCACGTCCTCAGCCCGGCCCTCTTCCAGTAGAATGTTGGCCAGACCAATCAGGGCCTGAACTGAGTTGGGGTCTTCCTTCAGGATTTCATTCAGAATTTTCTTTGCCTCTTCTTTGCGCCCCAGCTCCACATAGCAGGTGGAGAGCAAAAGACGGGCCTGGGGAATGCCGGGCTCAAGAGCCAGGGCTCTTTCCAGGTTGCTGGCCGCCTGGCTGTACTGTTCGTGATTGATAAGGTCGCCGGCCTGCTGGATGAGCTCGTAGACTTCAAGCTTGTCCTTGGGGTCGGCCAGCTCCCGGGACGGCCTGGTCTTCATCCTGACCGAAGCCCCGATATAGCCCAGGGCAGCCAGACGTTCCACCGTTTCTGAATCCAGGTTAGCGGCCTGTGGTTCAGGCGCCCCCAGACTTATTTTCTCCACCAGTGAATCGAGCTCTCTCTTCAGCCGGAGTCCGACTTCAGGATATCTGTTCTGGACATCGCTCAGTTCTTTCGGGTCATTTTTAAGGTCGTAAAGCTCGGGGCGCGGGGCGTCTATAAACTTGAATCCTGAAGTTCGCAGGCCCAGGAGCGGACTCCAGCCATAATGAAGGTTGGGACTCAAAGATTCGCTGTAGGCCGGGATTTCCTTTTCCTTATGGCCGAACATCAACCTGAGAAGAGACCGGCCCTGGGTCGCCGGCACCTTAAGACCGGCCAGTTCGGCCATGGTTGGCAACAGGTCGACTACACTGACCTGAGAGGGCACTCTGACCCTCTGGAGCTTAGGGTGTGGACTGACCACGATGAGCGGCACATGAATGGCATAATCATAGATGAAATAGCCGTGGGCCAGCTCGCCGTGATCGCCCAGCCCCTCGCCATGGTCTCCCACCAGGATGATGACGGTCTTCTGGTCCAGTCGCTTGCTCTTAAGCCAGGAATAAAGCCTCCCTATCTGCTCATCCATGAAGGCAATTTCGCCGTCGTAAAGGCTGACCGGCGGATAATACCTGTATTGAGAAAAATAGGGTTCTGGCGGCTCGTAAGGAAGGTGCGGGTCATAGAGGTGAACCCAGGCGAAGAAAGGTTGCTTGCCGTTTTCTTCCAGCCACTTCAGGGCTGAATCTACCACCTCATTTCCGGGTCGCTGAACAGTACCCAGATCCAGCTGCTTGTATTTCTTCAGGTCAAACTGGTCGTCATAATGGTCAAAACCCTGCTTCAATCCCCAGCGGCCGTCAAGGACAAAAGCCGCGATGAAAGCGGCCGTTTTGTATCCACTGGCAGCAAAAATTTCGGCAGCCGTGGTCTGGCTATCGGACAGGGCATTATTGCCGTTGACCCTGACTCCATGATAAGGCGGATAATAACCAGTCAGGATTGAGCAGTGCGCCGGCAGGGTCAGCGGCGAGGCCGTGGCGCACTGTTCAAAGACCACTCCGCGCTCTCCGAGTTCGTTGAGATGGGGAGTCTGAACTCCACCATATCCATAAAGAGGCAGGTGGTCGGCCCTGGTGGTATCCAGGGTTATGAGCAGGACATTGGGTTTTTCCACGCCCTGTTTTTTCCAGAAACGGGCTAAGGAGGGTGCCTGGCTCCAGAACCTGAAGGCCAGCCAGACAGCAACAATCAAGATGCCCAGGGACAAGAAGATCAACCAGCCAGCCCGCCCCCCGGCTGTGGCCTTTTCAGAACCGCCGGCCTGAATATTTTTCTTTCCGCTCATACTTTACCCGTTGTCTTCAAGCTTCACAAACATTATATACTGCCGGAAAAGGACATTTCATTCCAGGAGCCAGGTTAAAATGGAAAACTAAGTAAATAGGCCTGGATCTGCCTTTCCCTCGCGGACCGGGCAAAAGCTCGAGGATAATTCCGGGCTGTCCCGAATTCACCATGAGCCAGTTTGAACCAGAAAGCACCCCGAGGCGGCCCTTGCCTATTCCCGCCTTAAACCTGCCCAGCCTGCGGACGGAGTTCTGATTGGCCTTTTCTTCAACTGAAATCATTCCGCCCTGCCCATCATTTCTCGGTTTCAAGCCAGGCCCGGTAAACCGCCCAGACCGCCCCCGGCCTCATGTATTTCATCGCCCGAAATAGATTATGCCCGTACTTTTGAGCGGGGTTGTTCCAGACCTGTTCCTCTGGATTGAGATAGGCTTCGGGTGTCTTAAAGAAATAACCCTGGCCCTCCGGACTCCAGACCACGCGATAAATCCCATAGGCCGTCTGCCAGGCTTCTTTTGTCAACCCGTGCTTCAGGCAGTTGGCTGAGAAAGCATAGGTCGTACCCACCCAGACTTCATCTCCCTGCTGGCTCAGGAGTTGCCGGCCAGAAGCCGAACGGCCGTTAACCGCTCCCATCAGGCCGTCGCCAAACCCGGCCACGTTGTTCCTGAAAATGGTAACCAGGGCTCTTTTTACCTGTTCTGGATTGACCACCGGCTCTCTATCTTCCAATCCGAGCATGCTGGCGTACCAGGCGCCAAAGAGCTGGTCGGTCATTATATCGTCATTGTGGCTATCTATGTGAAAATATCCTCTGTCCTCATTCCAGAGCTTCATGACGTCCTCCCGACCAGCCTTGAGCCAATCGGCATATTTTTTCTGAACTTTATCCACGTTCAAGGCTTCAACCTGGCTTATTCCTTTCTCCAGTAGCAAGTCACCCAACCTGATGGTGGCTTTAAGCGCCGCCAGCCAAAGCAGGCCGACATAAGCGCTGGTTCCCTTCATCCGCCAGGTATCATAGGTCTGGTCGGGAATGGCTTCATTCTGCGGTATATGAGACACCGGATGCCCGAACTTTCTCTCCAGCGTATCCAAAGCCTGGACCGAGGCCGAAAAAACCTCTCTCAGATAATCGGGGTCGTTACGCCCTGAAGCCAGGTAATCCCTCAGGGCCCGCAGCGGGAATTTGGGGTTCAGGTCCTTCCAAACATTTCCGTTTTGCCAGTCAAAGGCATTCAGCACCACCCAGGGCCGGACCCGGGGCGACCCCAGGTCGTGAGGAACCATGCCCTGTTCCTTGTTCATATTCCAGTAATATCCTTTCTTATCGGCAGGAACTTCGTGCGGGAAAGTCACGTTATACTGGTAGACTTTATAGGCAGGGTCCAGGAATTTGATGGTCTGGGCAAAATAGCGGATATTGCGCCATTCCAGCTCTGGCCAGAGTTCGAGGAGTTGCCAGCAGTAGGAATCAACGTCAAACGTTCCGTACATCAGGTAATCGGCGCTTTCCAGGTAGGTAAACAGGTCGGTAGAGGCATCCCAGATTGAGGTTTCCGACAGAATATAAAGTTCATTGAACAGAAGCTGCTTGAACCAGGCTGGAAGTTTTTTATGGGCCAGAATCTGAACCTGCCAGTTATCAATGGCCTTTTCCCATTCAAGATACTTATCCAGAGCCTCAAAAGCTATCTTCATGGCCTGCTGGCCGTCGTCGCCGAAAAACTCCGTGTATTTCTTGCGGTACTTGACACCCTTTTCAAACTCGTAGTAGGGAAAATCCCAGCTGATGGCAAAGGGGACCTCAATTTTCTGGCCTGGCTTGACTCTGATGGACAGAGCCAGGGCTGAAGCGGTTCGACCACTCTTCGAGCCACCTTCAGCTTTTGTTGAGGGCAGCCGACCGCTGCTCACAAAGGGCCCCATAACTTCCCAGCCTTCTCCGGTCGGGTCAAAATCCGTGAGATGGCTGACCTCAGCTCCCGGAATTTCCAGAACGGATATTCCCATCGTCCCGCCCAGGGCGTTGCCCGTCTTAAGGTCGAGTCCCCTACGACGAAAGATGATTCCTTTCTTCTGTCCCTCGCTCTGGAACTCACTGAAGTTGCCCTGGCTCTTCTTATCCCAGACAAACTGGGTCTGAGGCACGGCCCCTCCTGGCCAGACCGCTTCCCAGCCAACCATGTTTTCCCAGGTGAGCATCAGGGAGACTTCAACCTCAGCTTTCGATGGATTGTGAATTATCCATTTATATATGGCCACCGGATAACTGCTTTCCCGGTAATTATGGGGAATGACCGGCGAAAACTGGACCACAGCCAGGCGAACAGGCCAGTCCTTTTTCTTTTCGAACGAAAAACCACTCTTAGGATAGAGGGCATAATAGTCTCCGCTTCCGGGAACCAGACCCCAGTTCCAGCTTTGCAGCACTCTCTCAGGTTTATCGGCAGACAGCGTCTGGACGATTTTTTGATTTCCCTTCTTGATAAGAACATGGAAGGCATCGGCCGGCAGCCAGTCGTCCACATACCAGCCCGATTTTAAGAACCAGTAGCGAAAATTGCCGCTGATGGTCCATTCATACCCACCTGACCCCAGGCCTCCCACCGGGCAGGCGCTGCCCTCGGCATTGTTGTCGATGTTGCCTTCGGCCGCGGTCCTTCCGAATTTTTCCATCTTATAGCCAAACGGCCTGGTAAAGGCGCTGTCCGGGAATCCGGCCAGACTGGGCGGGGCTGGCTGAAACCTAAATTCAAAACCGGGAAGCATTGCCTTTTCTTTCTTCCCCGCCGCCTGCCCGAAAATCAGGCTACCCGTTCCGAGCAGGAACAGGATCGACGAGACAAGCAGCAGGCGAAAAGGCCTTCCCGTTGGAAGGCAAAGAACTTTTTGGTCTCTCATTTTTCCCTCACCTTTCTTCGCTTCCGGGGTAAACTTTTTTACCCCTTAAATAAGTAGCCACGACTTCAAAGGTAGAGTCGAAGACAGCCAGATTGGCCAGCTTGCCCCGTTCCAGACTGCCCATCGTCTTGCCAAGGCCAACGCTTTCAGCCGGGGTCAAAGAAGCCATCCTAACCACTGCCGGCAGCGGCAGCCCTGTCCAGTTCATAACGTTTCTTATGGCCTGGTTCAAGCGAAGGATCGAACCAGCCAGAACTCCCGAATCCTTCAGCCTGACTTCAGCCCCCTTCAATACAATTTGCATTTCCCCCCAGTCATAGGTGCCGTCGGGCAGACCGGCGGCTTTGAGCGAATCGGTAATCAGACAGATGCGTTCGGGACCTTTCCGGAACACGGCCAGGCGAAGAAAGGCAGGGTGGACATGGATGCCGTCGGTTATCAGCTCGGCATAGACCCGGTGGCTGTCCAGGACTGCTCCCAGCCCGCCCGGCTCCCGGTGATGGAATTCCCGCCAGGCATTGAAAAGATGGGTGGCGTGATCAGCCCCGGCTTCTATGGCCCGGATGGCCTCATCGTAGGTAGCATCCGAGTGGCCAATTGAAACCACCCAGCCCATGTTAACCATCCGGGGGATGAAATCCAGGTTGCGACCTGCTTCTGGGGCTATGGTAATTAGAGTCTTAAGCGGACCCAGGGCCGCCGACAATTTTTCCAGGTCAGGTTCCTGAATTTCTCTCAGGTATTTGGGGTCCTGGGCCCCTTTTCTCTTCAGGCTGACGTAGGGACCTTCCAGGTGAATGCCGGCAACTTCTGAAGGAAGTTCCTGGCCGGCAGCCACCCTGACCGTTTCAATGGCTTCAACCACATGTTCCAGAGGAGCGGTCAGGGTGGTCGGGAAAAAAGCGGTCACCCCGCAGGCGGCCTGGTGCTCGGCTATCTTCCTCAGGCCAGAGACCTCGCTATCCATGACTTCATGGCCCAGAGCTCCATGCAGGTGAACATCAATCAGGCCGGGTGAAACCCAGTGCTCGCGATAATCGTGGATATCAGCCGAGGGCAGGTCGCTTGCCTGGCCGGCTTCTCTAACATCCTTAATTAACCCGTTCTCAATAATCAGATAGCCATTTTCAACAATCCTATCCGGAAGAATCAAATTCCCCTTGATAATCTTTTGTTTCATCGACTATTTTCTCCCGTATCAAATCTCTCCCGCTACCAAACGAATTTTACCACTTTTATGGCGGCTTCGGTTAGGCCTAATTTTACCGGTAGCAAATTGCCATGACATTAATTTTTCTTGATGAGAACAAGTGGAAACTCAACGGTTTCCAGATTAAAGACCAGTCCTTAAAAGCTCACCAGGCCAACTCAGACCAGGAAATAATGCTGACCTTCAACCACCATAGCTTCATTCAGATATCCAGGTTAGTTTCAGGTAACAGCTTTTTCGTTTACCGGCAGGCCGTCTTGGTTCAGTCAATCTTAAAACGGCCCTGCTCCCTCAAGTCCCGGTAGCTGCGCAGTTTTATGTTACGCCTGGAAATGACCTTCTTGACCTTCGGACTGGTTATGGCTTTGACCTCGGCCGACCGGTATTTATAAACATCCTTCAGGCCGTCAGGGTTCAGGTCGACGATAGCCCTTTCCTCCGGAGTGTCCAGCCCGGGATGAACCACCAGCAGGTAGAGACCTGGTTTGGCCGTTTTAAGCTTTTCTATCAACACCTTTTCTTTAAGCTCGGGTTTGACGGCATAGATGTCGAAAAATTCCCGGTCCTCACCGCACTCACCGGATATGGGTAACCGGTATTCCCTGGCTAACTTTCGGACTACGGCCCGGTATTGTTCTCTGGTCTCCAGGCTGTCCATGTGGGTATCGAGATAATCGGGTTTGATTCCCCTGGCCAGCGCCCTTTCTATCTGGGCCCGGAGTTCCTTTTCCAGTTCCTCGACCGCCGGATTATTATCCAGAAAGGCCTGGGCAGTCGGGAAAAAATATCCATCTCTGTCAACCAGGCTGGTCACCAGATTGTACGGCAGCACCGGCCGCCACCGATAGTCTTTCCATTCGGCGTTGACGCAAAGATGAACTCCCACTGACCACTCTGGATTTTCCCGGCAGCGCCTGGCCGCGTCTTCAAACCAGGGAGAAGGAACGATGAGGCCTCCGGCAGTCAGGATCCCCCGGTTGAAGGCCAGGGCAAAGGCCTCGTTGGCCGAATGGGTCATTCCCATGTCGTCTCCACGGACGATAAGCTCCACCGACTGTCCCGGCTGCTGCCCTGACCGGACCCCAAGAACAATGATCATCAAGACAGCCAGGAAAATCAGCCAGATATTTGACCTGCTTTTCATCTTAATCCTCCCTTAAATGATTCAACCGCGGCTGGGCCTTAAAATTTGGCTCGCATTTTTTCCGTTCCTGAAAACTGGTTTCATCCGTTTATCTTCTTTTTATTTTCACCTTTTTTTTATGTCCAAGACAAGCCTTAAATAACAATCTCTTTTCTGGCCTAAAAATTTCCCTGGTCTGCGTAACTTTCCTTTCCCAAAATTCAATTAATCCGGCCAATTTTCCCCACTCAGTTCCTGACTTTTCTGCGGACGACCACTTGCAGGACAAGTATCATGGCCAGGTTAAAGAGTGGTATCAACAATCCGGCTTGCAATGAATGCCGATGGCTAACCCGGCCTATGAGCCAGGGCGAAAGCATCCCGCCTACCAGGCCGGTGCTGATGGCCAGGGAGAAAGCCGTGCCCGAGAATTCCGGGAATTTTTCTCCAATGACGGCCAGAGTGGTGGGGTAAATGGCCGCAAAGCCCAGCCCGACGAGCAGGGCAAAGATCACGGCCAGCCAGCCGGTCGGGCTTAAAATCAGTCCGGCCACCGAGACCAGGGCCAGGCTCACGCTCAGCATCACCACCGTTTCCCTTTTCCACAACCGGTTGAGTAGCGGGTAAAGAAAACGACCGACGATCAGAAAAAACCAGTAGCCAGAAAGAACCAGAGCTGATTGGCTCAACCCGAACTGGAATTTTTCACGAAAATAACTGCTGAGCCAGCCCCCGACCGAAAACTCGTTGCCCGACTGGAAAAACAGGATGAAGGCAGCCAGCCAGAGCAGTCCTGAGCTTATTACTTTCTTGACGTCCTTCAGCGGAAATCCCTGGGCCTGTTTTGGCCGGGGAAAGCTGAAAGCAGAAAAAAGAATGAACGGTAAAAGGCTCAGGGCGGCGGCTATCAGGACCACCGGGCGCAGCCCGAGCTGTTTCAGGAAACCTCCGATGATGAGCGGCACCAGCATCGCCCCGAAACCAAAAAACACGCCCAGGAAATTTAGGGCAGCCGCACGACGGCCCGGGTTGAGGTCATTGACCAGGGCATTACTCCCTCCGTTCAGCACCCCACCGGCCAGTCCGAGGAAGATCACCGAGAGCATGACCAGCTCGTAGTTTGAGGAAAAGGCCAGCCCGGTAAAGGACAGCCCCACCAGCAGGGAACCCAGGGCCAGCAGGAGCTTGAAACCGAAGCGGTCGACCACCGGTCCGAAGAAAAGGGTTGCCGCCAGCATGCCGAGGTTCATGAAAAAGAAGAGGTTCCCGGCCTGGGTGCGCTGCAGGTTCAGGTTGTCTATAAGCTGGGGCAGGATGGCCCCGAGAATGGCCATGACGATTCCAAAAACAAAAATGCTGGAAGAACTGGCCGCAGTCAGCTTCCGGGCCAGGGTCAAATCGCCCGGGCTGTCCGGCCTGGAGTTATTTTCAATTTCCATCCCTGACTCCTTTATTTTTTCATAATCTCTTGAGCCTGCTTTATCGCTCATCCCCGACCGGTCAAGGCGCGAATTAACTGGCTGTCCGGTGCTGCCTGGAATTCTTCTTATGAACAGAAGATGGACTGCTTTCAGTTCTGTTCTGCGCAACCGGTCGGCCGTAGAAAAATTCAGTAAAGGCCTGGTAGACCCGGTCGTTATGGTCAGCAGCCACTCCGGGAACATTGGGTGAAACAAAGGTCGGCGGAAGTTTTCCCTGCCGCGCCAGAATGGCTCCAGCTTCGGCCAGCAGGGCCATGGCCACCGAGACGGCGGCCACGGTTGACCCGGCGGCGATTTTTTCCGGCTTCCCGACATCGACCAGGGCATCCTCGGGCGGCGTGCAGTTGTCGATGGCCACATCCGCTAACTCCGCCAGGAACTTCCCGGTGGAATGGGCTGGTCTGGAAACCTTCATGTTCTGATGACTGGAAACCGTGATGACCTTCAGGCCACGATCCATGGCTTCTTGAGCCACTTCAATCGGGGCGGCATTTCGGCCGCCATGGGAAAAAACGATTACCACATCTCCCGGCTGAAGAGAATAGCTCTGCAGGAAGACCCTGGCGTACCCTTCTTTTCGCTCTATCCAGAGCAACTCGCGGGCTCCGCCCGGGCCGATGACATTGTGCCACATCAATCTCGGGTCATAGAGCGGATAGAAACCGACAAAGCTGCCGTAGCGGGGGAAGACATCCATTACCGGGATCACTGAATGTCCGCTGCCGAACAGGTAAACACGGTGGCCTGAAGCTATGGCTTCGGCCATGATTTTTCCAGCTTTCTCGATTTTCTTAATCTGGGTCTTGTGAATTTTGCCAATAATTTTCTGAATTCTTTCCAGGTATCTTTCAGCCGACATTTTTTTCTCCTTTTATATTCATCTTCCAAACACTGGTTTACTTTGCAACCATGAAAATTACCCGGAGCTGCGGGCCCTGATAATAATGTAATTCATGCTAAGATTTTCCTCCCCGACCTGTCCCGGGGACGCGACCCTTCAAATTCTCTGGCCGTTCTATCTCCAGCCAGGCTGAACGGGCACACCCGTACAGGGCTGCTTCCTGGCCCAGCGCCGAGAGAACCAGCTCGACACTGCGCGCGGCCAGGGGTTGAGCCCAGCGTTTAAATTGTTTCCGAATAGGTTCAAAGAATAAGTCAGGCGATTGGAACAGCCCGCCTCCCAGGACTACCACTTCGGGATTAAAAGTGGAAACCAGGTTGGCCACACCCATGGCCAGGTATTCCTGTACTTCCCGGACGAGCTCCAGGGCCTCCGGCTGGCCCTGGCGAGCAGCCTGACAGATGATTTCCACGGCTTTAGCCGGGTCTGGCCGGCCGTCGGCCTGAGGTCCCCCTAATCTTGGATTGGCAGCCAGCAGGTCCAGGGCCTTTCTGGCCAGGGCTCCTCCCGATGCTTCCCACTCAAAACAACCAGAATTCGCATACCCGGCTTTGAACTCCGCGTTAAGGGCCAGCCAGCCGACCGCACCGGCCAGGTCAGCTTCCCCATGGATGATAGTGCCCTCAGCCATGATGCCGGCCCCAATTCCTGTGCCTACGGCCAGATAGATAACATTCCTTTTATTTCTGGCTGCTCCTTTCCAGGCTTCACCCAGGACATAAGCCGTGCGATCGCTTACCGCCACCAGCGGACAGCTTATGGCTTTTCTGAGATGCTTTACCAGCTGAAAATCTTTCCAGCCCGGGATGTTGGGGGCCCAGACCAGCCCGGTCGTCGGGTTGACCAGGCCGGGGACGCACAGGCCGAGTGACCCGAGCTTCCGGCCTTGCTTCCCAGCTTTGGCTTCCAGTTGATAGGCAAGCGAAATCACCTGGTCCAGAACAGCCCGGCCACCTTCCGGCCTCACCAGAACCCTGTCCATGAACAGCATCCGACCTGACCGATTTACCAGGGCCGAGGCGATCTTGGTTCCGCCGATATCGATAGCCCCGGCCAGAAGTTCAGAACTGACAGGCGACTGAATTTGTTTTTTCTTCATCTTCAGCCTTTCACTGAACTGCTTCTCTGTTACACTCTGAAGCCTAAATTGCCGGGAATTCTCCAGGCAACTTAACTGAGCAGTTAGTTCGATTATTTTTCTGGAATCGACTCCTCCCGCTGCCTTATCTTCCCAAAATCATCAAAGATTCTACGATAAACCATCTTAAATCTTCTTAATGAATATCACCTTGACTCCCTGAGGTTCCAGTTCCAGATTGAAGTTTATTCGGTCCTGATCCTGGTTGAAAGGAATCTTTTCTCCCGTCTCCAGGTTTTTGAGTTCAACCCTGGACCAGGGTCGGATGGCAGCCAGGGTAACGAAAGTTTTTTCTTCTCCCCGGTTGAAGACAAAAAGAAAACGGTAATCCTTTCCTTCCAGCAGGCGCCACTCAACTGCCGAACTTTCCGGCCGGGATTCTAACGAAACCTCAGCCTTTATCCCCAGCCATTCGGCCAGGCCGGCCAGGAATTTCCCGTTGTTCGGATTGCGGAAATGATGATAGGCCGATCCCAGGAAGGAACCGGCTATCAGGGCCTGACCTTTACCATGAGGAGATAGCACCAGCATCGGTTGCCCGTCGGGGCTGGTAGCCAGAACCCTGGCCTTTTTATCGGTGACCTCAAACGTCTCTTCAAAAAATACCGTGTCCAGTCCGTCTCCCGGCTTGAGCCAGGGCAATGCTGGATGACTCTGGGTTATTATCATCTGTCCTGTTTTCTGGATGGGCAACAACCGGGCTTCCCGGCAGCCGAGCACCCGGTCCAGCCCCCCACCCGGGATGACCGGAAAGGCAAACCCCTTGTCATCAATCCAGCCAGCCCGGGCCTCGGCCAGCAGAGTTCCACCCTGTTCCACGTATTTTATCAGGTCCTGGACGTAGGGCTGAGAAATCATCACCGGGTAAGGAGCAATCAGCAACCGGTAATTGGCCGCTCTATCCTTCAGGTCGCGGACGTGGATAAAATCCACCTTGATTTTCCGTTCGAAGAAAGCCCGGTGAACTCCCTGGAGTGACTCGCTGAGATTGTTGTAGCCGACCGGCTGGCCTTCCGAAGTAAATGTCTGCTGGCCGCCCACCAGGTGCGAGAGCGGATTATAAACTATGGCTATTTGAGAATTCTGCGGACGGGCCTCCAGAAACAGGTCCATATTCTGGCTGATGGTTCGGGCAATTCTTCCTGCCTCTTCTGCCCGGGGGGTGATTTGGCCGTCAAGCTCTATCAGCCCGTAGCCTCCGGCTTCGTAGCCCGAGCTCATCGGATAATAGGCATAGATGTTAATCGCCCTGGCCCCGTAGGCCACCATGCTCCACATCCAGTCGCGCAGGTCGGCCGCCGTGACCGGGATACTGACCTTCATTCCAAAAACGCCGTAACCAGCCTGCAGCTCGCCCACATAAAATCCTTCATTCTTCAGGCTCATCGACCGGACGAAATCCAGGCCGGCTGAGCGGAAGAAAGGTGTCCAGGGCCGGACGGCGCCGGCATGCTTGGGATAGATGGAAACGCCGTAATAATCAACGCTGTCGTTCATCTTTCGGTCGTCCGGGGTACCGTCCCAGGAAGGACGGCTGAACAGCCCGGGAATGGCTGAATGGCTGGTAACCACCGATTCCGGGAGGACCTTCTTTATGGCCCGGGCCTTAAGGGCCAGGTCCTCGGCCAGCTTGTCGGAAATATATTCCTGCCAGTCAACATAGTCGGTATAGGTCAGGATGGTTCCGAAACGCGGCGGCTCGACTTCCTCAAAGCTACGAAAGGTCCGGTGCCAGGCCCGGTTGACATTTTCAATGGTGCCGTACTTTTTCTTAAGCCATTCCCGGAAGCGAGCCTGACTGGAAGGACAATAGCAGAACTGGACGTACCTCAGGTCGCCCAGGTGATAGACTTCTGACCAGTTGATGATATGGGGTTCGCTCCACAGGTCCCAGCCATAAAAGGCTGGCTTGCCCTTGACCGCCCGGGCAGCAGCGCTGAAGAAATCCAGTATTTTCTCCTGTACCCCGGGGTGGTCAAAACAGAAGCCGGGCGAGGACTGGGAATGAACCTTGAGGTCGTTGGAAGCCACGAAAGACGATTCCGGGTATTTCTTACCCACCCATTCCGGAGCCGAATCTATGTAAACCTGGCAGATGACCTTCAACCCGACCTCGGCTGCCAAATCAGTTAAAAGTTGCAGGCTGGAAAAGTCATACTTCCCTTCTTCCTTTTCGTTGTAGGCCCATTCCAACCAGCAGCGGACGGTGTTAAATCCTAACTTCTTGATCTGTTCCAGGTCTTTTTTCCATTCCTGCCGAGATTTTGTGCTTACCGGTTCTATCATCGGAGCCCGGACCGTTCCCCCCGTATACCAGACTGAAACCGGGAAAAATCCATGGTGTTTATCCCCACCCGGGCTCCCGGCTAGAGTCGCGGAAGAGCCCGTTATCCCGGGACTCAAAAGGCCCAGTAGAAGGAAAAAAATAAAAATTAAATAAATATCTTCTCTCCGCTTCATCTTAACCCTCACTTTCTTTTCTCATCTTCCTTAAATTATTCACGATTCGCAGAAATTTTTCACCTTTTATTTTACTCCATGTTCATGCCCGACGAGGCCTCCTGGGAAAATCGGCCATGGCGCCTGGCCCCTGGTTTTTTAAGCCAGCTTCGGTGAGAACTGTTCAGGCGGACTAAGGGTAATCCAGGTCAGTCTCGAGTTTCTCCTGATTTAACAGAGTTTAACCGGGTGGAAGCATCTGACCGGATTCTTCACTGGTCTATCAGTCCAGACCTCAGAAAAAAGGCGGCAGTGGAGGGATTGGGGCCAAGGTCTCGTGGCCAGAACCAGAGCGGGAAAGTCATCTCTGAGCAGGAAGGCGAAAAGTCCGGGCGATGGTCTGGAGTAGCTCCGGTCGGCCGTTATTGCGGTCGGCAGTTATTTCCCACACAATTACTCCGGCCAAACCCTTATCCAGAACGTAGCGACACTTTCGAAAAACTGAACGGATGTCATCAAAGGCCAGCAGGGTAGTCTTGGAAGGGCTGAGGAGGAACGGTACCTGGCTGCAGAAATCCCAATTATACTTCCAGCCAGAAGCTATCAGTTTCTGGATATCTGTGTAAGTATAATACTGGCTCTGGGTCGACCGGGCATACAGCTTTCCGGTATTGAAAGACCGGCCGAAGAACGGAATTCCCAGGAGAAGCTTATCGAGAGGAATCTCTCTTATGACCGCGTAGCTGAAGCTATCATCCCAGGAACCGCAGGGGTCGTTCTGGCAGGTATAAAGCGGGGAATTATGGCCAGAATGGTCGGACCAGGCACCATGATAATCATAGGTCATCAAGGAAATATAATCGAAATAGGGATGAAGCTCCTCGAAGTTTATCCATTTTCCGTAGTAAGGTCCCGAGGGCGCGGCCATGGTCAGCAGGCGCGGCGGTTCCATGGACTTCAGGGCAGTTGAAAGTTCCATGACCAGATCGGAAAAGTTTTGTCTTTCCTGCTCGTTGGAAACAAATTCCCAGTCCAGGTCAACCCCGTCGTAACCGTTCAACTGGCAGAAATCAACGACCTGGCCTATAAATCGGCTACGTTTTTCGGGTGAAGCAGCCGTCGGCGGAAAGCCATCACAATTGCCCCAACCGCCTATGCTCAGGATTACTTTCACCGAGCTCTTATGGGCCGCAGCCACCATTTCAGGATAAAGATAACCAGGGTCCACAACCAAATTGCCCTCGCTGTCGGGCCTGGTGAAAGCGTGAACCAGGTGGGTCAGGCCAGAAAAATCTATCAGGCTGTGGTTGAATTCCGACTTTTTCCAGCCCGGGTAATAACCCATGACCGCCTTGGCCAGCTTCGGTTGCTGGACAGTTGTTTTTTCTTTCTGGAGGAATTCCCTGCCCCGCTGCTGGCTGCTCATCTGGCTGCAGAAGAGCAAAACCAGGAGCCAGACCAGTCCAAAAAAAAGAGTACGGGAAGTTGCGGAATTAACTTTTATTTTTATTATGGCCGGCCTCATCGCACTCCTTTTTAATCTCATTTTTTTCATATCTCATCTTATTCTGTCATCGTGGGCTTGCCTCATTCCTGTCCCCAGAACCAAATCTGCTGCCCATATGATTAAGTCGCTCGAACAACCCAATAATTAAATTTGAGCATCCAGAAAAGGCCCTGAACACAGCATCCGGCCTCTCCGCTTTTAAGCTGGCCATCAAGGTGCTGCGATCGTCTCTCGGGACCAGGCTCTCCCGGGTTCAGGCCAGCAGAATTCTAAGTTCCTCCAGGCGCCGGGCAATGTTAACCCCGCGGACACAACGGGCCACGCACCGTGTGCAATCTACGCAGGCTGTTATCGACCGGCTGGCCGCCAGTCCATCCAGGGTTTCCCGCGCCTGGTAGAAATTGCCATAGCTGGCTGCGTACATGTGTGCCCGGAGAACGCTGGGCAGGTCCACGCCCCTGGGGCAGGTGGGCTGGCACTGACCGCAGGCCCGGCAGACCGCGGCCATCTGCTGCCTGACCAGGCGGTTTTCCAGGAATTTCTTCTCTTCTTCCGTGTATTCCAGGTTGAAGGCCACCGGCATATCGGCATTCAGCTGCTCAAAGGTGGTAAATCCTGGCACAGCCGTGGTGATGAATTCATGGCGGAGCGCCCATTTTAACAGGGCACTGTGGATTATCGGTCCCTCATAAAAGCGCCTCATCTCGGCGGGCACCGATTCGCGGTACCAGGCCTGCTGGCACTGGGTCTTCATGGCCACCAGGCCAATGCCCTGGGCCGCGGCTTTTTTAAGTGTTTCCAGGTATTCGGCGTAGTCATAGAGAGAGTAATTCAGGCTGGTCAGCACCACGTCATGAATTTTCATCTCCATTGCGGCCTTGATGACCTCGTTCATGTTCTGGTGGGTGCTGAAACCTATAAAGCGGGCTTTTTTCTGCTCCTTGAATTCAAGCAGCGACTCCACCACCGCCGGGTTCTTTAGCCAGGCCAGGTCGGAAACATCGTGGGAGTAAAGAATGTCCACGTATTCGGTCTTGAGCCGCCGCAGGCTCTCCTCCAGTCTCTTGCGGTGCATGTCTTTTATTTCCGCGGCCGGGGCGTTGCGCTGCTGGGGAAAGATATTTATCTTGGTGGCAATTACCACCTTATCTCTAACCTTCAGTTCTTCTACCAGTACCCGCCCGACCATCTCTTCGTTCCGTCCCCGCTGGTAGACATTAGCCGTGTCAAAATGCCTGATGCCGGCTTCATAGGCCCGGCGGACGAGTTCCGGGTTGTCCGCGTTCATGACGCCCATGGAAACAATGGGAATCTTATAGCCGGTCCGGCCCAGGGTCCTGGTTATCGGCTCACCCGGTTTTCCCTGGGGCCGCTGCTTTTCCTCAGAAATCGAAGGTCGGCCCAGAGTCAGAACCCCGGCCACTGTGCCAGCAGCTGTACCCAGGAACTTTCTTCTGTTCAGGGTTTTCCTGTCAGTCATAAGCCCTCCTCAGGCTGAATTATTCTCCTTCTTTTTACATGTAAACTGGACGGCGGTCAAGAAAATTCGTCAGTCGGAGGACCGGCAGTGATCAATCCCAGCTGATATTGAAGGAAAAGTCACTCGAGGTTAAGCCTGGAAAAAAATACGTCCCCAAAAAATCTAAAGACGAAAAATCAATGCTTCTAATCACCTCAATCTTCCGGATAAACACAATCAAAAGGAAAGATCAAAGAACTAAAAAGCCTTCTTGACCGGAAATAAATATAAATTTTTAAACCGCAAGAATCATAAGCCTAACCTGTTGAACAGGTAAAGAAAAAGAGGCAGGCTGACGATGGAGACCAGGGCGCTGGCCACGAACAGCTGGTTGACGAAGGCCCGGTTGCCCCCGGCCCGCCCGACTAATACCGGAACAACCGTCAGCGGCGGAACCGCGCATTGCAGGAGCAAAATTAAAGATACTGGCTGGGGAATCCGCAGAAATTTTATAGCCAACAGGCCGATGGCCGGAAAGATGAAGTTCTTGACCAAGACGAACCAGACCACCCGGCCAGCATAAAATTTCTTTGTTCCGGCCAGGTCCAGGTAGATGTTGCCACCCAAGATGATAAAAATTAGCGGAGTGGAAAGCGAGCCCAGAGTCAGAAAAGTGCTTTTAAGAAAGTTCGGGAGGTAGACATCGAGGCCACCCAGCTTGAGCAGAATGGCCAGGACGGTGGCCAGGAAGACGGGTGAAAAGACTCTCTGCCACCTGGCTTTCTGTTTCATCCCCAGCACGGCCGGAATGACCAGGAAGAAAAAACTCGGATAGAACATCATGAAGATGAAAAGCACGGCCACCTCGGCTGAATTGGCCCCGAACAGCCCGGTCAGCAGGGCCACCGGGAAAAAAATCCCGTTCTGGAAAAAGAGTGAAAGGAAGAACTCCCGGTTGCCGCGGGAGGCCAGGGTGAAAAATAGTGCAAGAAGGGCCAGGACGGCGGTCAGGCCCAGCCACCATAGGGGATAAACATACCAGTGGCGGAAACTCCCCGGGTCGAAATTTTTGATGATGATGCTGAAAGAAAAAAAAGGTAGGGCCAGGTCAATGCCCAGCCTGGACAGAAATTTCAGGATGCTTTCTTTATCCTGGATATGACTGCGGAAGACAAAAAATCCGACTACGGCTATGCCCAGCTGGGCCGCCACCACTTCAAAGGCCCGGCCAAAGATATTCATGACTTTTGATTCAACTTCTTCTGCCTGATTTATTTAGACTACCCTATTGGGCAATTTCTGGCAATGACTATTTTTGACCCGGTATTCAATCCCGGTCAGCGTGCCTGTCAATGGACGATTGTTGCCGACCGGGCTAAAAGGTAATAAAATTAAATTCAGAGAGGGTAAGAACCATGAAAAAAAATCCGGTAAGAATATTCCTGGCGAGCTTGATTCTCGGGCTGTTGATCGGCACGAGCGCAGCTCCCTGCTTCTCCGGGCAGAAACAGCCCGACCCGCGGCCCGGCGAGGAGCGGGTAGCCCGGGCCATCGAAGTCATCAAGGACCTGGCCAGCATTAAGGAAGAGGGGATTCCGGCCCGACTGCTGGAAAAGGCCGAAGGCCTGGCCATCTTTCCAGGCGTGGTCAAGGCGGCCTGGGGTATCGGGGGGCAGTACGGCCGGGGCATAGTCATGATCAGGAGAAAGGACGGGCAGTGGGGCAACCCACTGTTTGTCGACCTCATCGGCGGCAGCTTCGGCTGGCAGATTGGAGTCCAGAAAGCGGACATAGTGCTGGTTTTCAAGAACCGGGAGGGCGTGGAAAACATCGCCTCCAACAAGATAACGCTGGGAGCCGACATGAGTGTTGCGGCCGGTCCGGTCGGCCGGAGTGCCGAAGCCAGCACCGACCTGGAAATGGAAGCCGAGATATATTCCTATTCCAAAAGCAAGGGACTGTTCGCCGGGATTTCTTTAAAGGGCGGAACCCTGCGGGTGAACCAGGAAGCCAACGCCGGTTTTTACGGGGCCAGCCATAATCCCTCCAAGATCCTCTATGAGAATATCAAGACCCCGGTCATAGTCATCCGGCTTCACCAGACCATAGAAGAATTATCGCGGACGCTGAAGAAATAAGTTTCCCCCGGAAACCGAAAAACCAACCAAGACGAAGGATCTTGGGGGCAGAAGAGTAGCTCTCGTCCCGCTCATGCGAACCGCAGGCATTCTGATTGCTGTCATCTTATAAATCTATAAAGGGTGCCCATAGAATATTCTCGGTCTGCGATCGGGTTTATCAATAGCAAGCTTTCCAATCATAAGGACTTCTTGAAAAAACTACGGGCCATTATCCGCTTCAGCCATTCATTGGTTAAATGGCGTCTCAGCTCAACGCCTTCTTAAAGAGAAAAACCGGACAATCTTGGGTTCGCCCCAGTCCTGGACCAAACTTCTTAATTCGGCCGAAGGAGGCGGGGCCGTGGGTTCTATTTTTCAAAACCTGTTCATACTGATGGAACCATTGGTGGTATGAAGCTCAATCCTCGGGCCCTGGCCACTGCCCATTCTGCCCTCAATCTTTCTTCTCGAAATGCTTCCCTCAACCGTAACCGGGAAATCAACTCTGATACTGCCGTTGGTGGTTCGGGCGCTGAAATAGCCATTGGGTTGATTTTTCAGCCGGACGGTGATGCTGCCGTTGGTCGTCCGGGCTTCGAGGTCGGCCGTTATCTCGTCCAGCTCCAGTTTGATGCTGCCGTTGGTGGTCTTGAGGCTGGCCTTGCCCTTGACCTGGGTGATGTCCAGGCTGCCGTTGGTGGTGACCGCTTCCAGCCAGCCGACATCACCGCGGGCCGTGATGCTGCCGTTGGTGGTCCGGAGCTGGGCCCGGTCAAACTTGCCGTTCAGGCTAACCCGGCCGTTTACAGTCTTGACCAGTTCCAAGGCCATGTTTTCTGGCACGGTGATTTCATAATCGACCTTGACCTGAAGGTTGCGCTTTTCATAGATGGTATCGACGATGACCGACTTTTCCCCGCTGACCACGTCAATTCTGATTTTATTCAGGTCTTCCTTTCTCCAGCGGGCATGCTTGGTGGCCTTGATAACCACCTCCATGGCCGTCGAGCTGGCAACGGTAATCGACCCGTTGATGTTGGACAGGGAAAAAGAACCGGGCTCCTTAATGGCTATGGTCTGGCTGTACGGTTCTTCATATTTATAGGTGGCCTCGATTACATCCTCGCATCCGGCGCTAAAAGCTACGGTCATCAGTAACAATATCGAGAGTCCCAGAAAATGGCTGGCCCTCAAAAGTCCAGGGTTTCTCTTTGTCATCATATTTGCTGCCATTTTGCCTCCTGACAGGTTTAATTATCACAGAAAATTGTTGCTTTTACACTTAAAAAGACGAAATGGCGGAGCAAAAAGTTCTCCAGGAAGTGATTTCTCTATAAGATTATTAATGAATCTTATATGACCGTGTATGAAATTCTGAACTTTTAGGTCAATATATTCGTAAAAATAAATAGGTATGGCTATAAACCCTCCTGGCTTCCGGGGCTATCCTCAAAAAACGAAACTGGCCACTTAAGTGGTCCTTGTACCGGGCAGCGGGTGGTTTTCAGGAATTATTGGATTGATAGTAGGGACAGAAAGCAATATGCTATAAAAGAATAATCAATAAAATACAGGAGGAAAGAGTGAGGAAATCATACTTTACCTTTGGAATTTTAATCTTTCTGTTGCTCCTGGTTGCGCCTCAGAACCATTCATTACAAGCCCAGACAGAGGATATCAGCCATAAAGTTGCCGGGCACTGGGAAGGGGCCATTGAGCTTCCCGGGATGAAACTCGAAGTCCTGGTCGATTTCAAGCTGACCGCGGAAAAGAAGCTGGAAGGAGTTATTTCTATACCCGTCCAGAAAGCCAAGGACCTGCCGCTGGAGAATATCAAGGCCGAAGCTGGCGAAATCACTTTTGCCATTGCCGGCGTGCCCGGTAATCCGGTTTTCAAGGGGAAACTGGACGAAAGCGGGCAGAAAATGACCGGCACCTTCAGCCAGTCTGGCCAGAATTTCCCCTTTACCCTGAACAAGGGAGAAAACCCTGTGGCCAAGGCCAGGAAAGCCCTGGAAGGAATCGATGAGGTCATCAACAAGGCTCTCACCGATCTGAAAGTTCCCGGCC
>JAOAIU010000055.1 GCA_026414545.1 Candidatus Saccharicenans sp. | reverse complement strand
GGCCAGGTGGAGGTCGACCCGGCGGTCATAAACTTGAGTGCTTATGAGACTTATTACCAGGAAAAAAGGCCGTTCTTCATAGAGGGAGCATCCATGTTCAATCATTTCGGCCGGGGTGGTGTTTACATAAACGCCAATATTAACTGGCCGAATCCGCGATTCTTCTACAGCCGGAGGATAGGGCGGGCGCCGCAGGGGTATCCCGTTCATGAAGGTTACTTAAGTTTTCCGGACAGGACCACCATCTTGGGGGCTTTCAAACTGACAGGAAAGGTTGGCTCGGGCTGGAATGTCGGCTTTATCAGCGCCGTCACGGGACGAGAATTTGCCACGGTCGACGACCTGGAAGAACGCTATAAGGATGAGGTTGAACCGCTCACTTATTATGGTGTGTTGCGTGGTCAAAAAGAAATAAGGGGCGGTCAACAGGGCATAGGTTTTATGGCTACCGGAGTCATCAGAGACCTTGATAATGATGTCCTGTCAGCTATTTTGAATAAGCGAGCTTTCAGCCTGGCCATGGATGGCTGGTCTTTTCTGGACAAGAAAAGAACCTGGGTGGTCGGAGGCTGGCTGGGTGGGACCTTCATCCAGGGTAGCCAGGAGGCTATCTACCGGCTGCAGCAGTCGTCCATGCATTACTTCCAGAGACCTGATGCCAGCCACGTGAGCCTTAACCCGGAAGCTACCACCTTAAACGGCTGGGCCGGGCAATTCAAGCTGGCCAAACAGCAGGGCCATCACCTGTTCTTGCTGACAACCGGGGCTCTGTCTCCCGGGTTTGACCCCAACGACGTAGGCTTCCAGAGTTCCGGCTCTGACGTAGTCGATATAATGGGACTATATGGATACCAGTGGACCAAGCCGGGGAAAATCTTCCAGCAATGGCAAGCGATTGCCGGCGGTTCGATGCAGTTTGATTTTGGCGGCAATCGAACCTTCAATTGCCTGGCTACCAGTTTTCAGGGCACTCTTAAAAACTGGTGGAATTTTGAATATACGCTTATCTATGTGCCCGAGGCCTTGAGTAACCACCTGACCCGGGGTGGGCCCCTGGCGCTGACACCGTACGGCCTGATGAACCAGCTTTTTGTGAATAGCGACTCCAGGAAACCGGTGGTTCTGGAAGGAAATTTTTCTTACCAGTGGGCCCACAATGATTCCAGTGAATGGATGGCCGAATTTTCCGTGCGCTGGAAACCGAGGACCAACTTGAGCCTGTCGCTCGGGCCGATGGTCAGTTTTTCTAAAAACGAAACCCAGTGGGTGAAAAGGGTGGTTGACTCCCAGATGACGGAGACCTTCGGGGTGCGCTATATTTTCGGTCGGATCGACCAGAAAATTGTGGCCAGCGAAATCAGGATAAACTGGATTTTTACCCCGACCCTGAGCCTCCAGGCTTACTTGCAACCATTTATCGCTGTTGGCAGGTACGACCGGTTCAAGCAGCTTAACCGGCCCCGGGCCTATGATTACCTGGTGTTTGGGGAAAATGGCTCGACCATCGCCGAGGAAGATGGTCAGTACCTGGTAGACCCTGACGGGGATGGCCCGGCGGGGGCATTCTATATTGATAATCCGGATTTTAATTATAAGTCGATGCGGGGGACGGTGGTGTTGAGGTGGGAATACAGGCCGGGGTCGCTTTTGTATCTGGTCTGGACCCAGAACCGGGCGGACTTCAGCTACCCGGGACAGCTCTCACTGTGGCGCGACCTTGGCAACCTGTTCACTGCCCCCGGCGACAACATCTTCCTGGTAAAATTCTCCTACCGTTTCAACCTATAAGCAGAAGTGGGGACGCTGTAGAGTGTCCCCGTTCGGGATGTTTAGTTTAAGGCAGGAAAATTTAAGAACAATAAGAAAAAGGAGAAAAAAGGGGACACCGTGCGGTGTCCCCTTTGTTTTATTTG
Organism: Candidatus Saccharicenans sp.; assembly: GCA_026414545.1. Taxonomy (GTDB): domain Bacteria; phylum Acidobacteriota; class Aminicenantia; order Aminicenantales; family Saccharicenantaceae; genus Saccharicenans. The sequence continues at coordinate 74,137 of JAOAIU010000055.1, read as the reverse complement.
TCGGCAAAGGCGAAGACGCTGAGGTAACCCAGCTTGATCACCCGGCTTAGCAGCTCGCCCGAAGCCTTGTCCGGGCTATCCCCGGTCTGATGATAATCGGGATGCATGGCGGTCATGTAATATAAATAAGGTTTCTTAACTGCCGCGAAAGATGAATGGTCCGAACCACCGCCACCCTGCCCCAGCTCCGGCTCCCTGATGAATAAATCCAGCCCCACATACTTATTCATTTCCTGCTGAATCTCGTAGAAGCCTGAATCCTTGGTGGCGTTGACCGTCACGAAATAACCCGGCCGAATCTGCTTGACCAAATCTTCCACCCCCTGCACCTTGAACATGTTGGCATAGCGGGCGAAGGTCTGGTCATCAAACGGCCGGCTGATCATATCGTAATTCAGGTAGCCCACCGTCTTTTCCATCGGGAAAGTCGGGTTCTGCACATAGTAACGGCTTCCGAGCAACCCCTTCTCTTCCCCCGTCCACAGGCAGAAAACTACGCTCCTTTTGGGCTTAACAGGATTGAGGGCCAGGGCCCGGGCGATGGCCATTACTCCCACTGACCCTGAAGCGTTGTCGTCGGAGCCGTTGAATATGTAATCTTCCCACTTGCCCAGATGGTCGAAATGGGCTCCGATCACGAAATATTCATCCTTGAGTTTCGGGTCCGAACCCTCGATATACCCGATGACGTTCATGGCCCGGACCAGGTTGGCTTTAACCGTGGAATTTAGGCTGACCCTGACCCCGGGCAGCTCCCGGGATGCGGGCTTATAGGTGCTTTCGATCAATTGCTTCAGCTCATCAATTGTCTTGCCGCTGTTTTCCAGGATCAGGTTGGCCATTTCCCTGGTGATGGTGAGGGTGGGCACATTGCTCCCGCCCATCATGCCGGCCATTGTATCGCGGGCTCCCGGAATGACCATCCGGCCCCTGGGCCTCTTGATGATTGGTCTCTCGTCATTCGGCTGCCGGTTCTGGGCGGCGGTCAACATGTTAAAAATGTCCGCATCCTTACCCGTATTCTGGACAACCAGGACCGCGGCCGGGGACTGCTTGTAAATTTCTTCCAGCTTGTTGAAACCGCGCCCGCCCCTTCTCATGAACATCATCTGCATGGCCTGAGCCTGGGGGAAATACTTCTCTTTGAGTTCCTTGGTCTTATTGAAGGGGGATTTTGGGTCATCCTTTCCCGGGGCCTCGCTCAGCACCAGGACGATCTTATCCTTCAGGTTCAACCCCTTGAGTTCATCCCAGCCTGCGGCCGGCTCTTTTATTCCGTAGCCGGCAAAAACCACCGGGCCGCTCAGGTCTTCATCGGAAGAAAGGTTGCTCATGAAATCAACGCCGCTTTCAAAGGTCCGAGCCTTGGTGAAGCCACTCCTGGTGACTTCTACCTTGATGGAAGCCTGACTGTCGGTGATCTCCTTCAGGGTAAATTCCTGGAAGTAACTGCGTTCCATGGACATGGCCGACCTGGAGCTCTGCCCGGCCATAGCCCGGGCAATGTTAATATCAGCCCTGGGCAGGTCGCCGCCCGGCTTCACTCCCCACATCTTGAACAGCGAGACTACGTACTCCGCAGCCATGGAGTAACCGCGGCTGGCGGTGTCTCTTCCCTCCATCCAGTCCGAGGCCAGGTAAGTCAACATGGACAGGGCATCACGGGGAGTTATGGACTCGAAGCCCACCCTGTACTTGTCGGGAACCGGCTCTGTCTTGGAAACCAGGTTGAGGGCTCTTTTCACCTCTTCGGGCTTCATCTGCTGCTGGGGCGGCATCTGAGCCAGGGAGAAGGAAAAGGCCAGCAAGACCGCTACTACCATAATGACCGGCAATAGGCGCTTTCTCATGTAAACCTCCATTGATTTATATAGGATGATTTTTGGTTATCACTCAAGCAGGACAACTGAAGGAATGCGAAGAAATACATGTCAAACTTTTTGACGCACCGTTGAATAATTTCTTCCATTATACACCACTAAAAGCCCATCCGGACGAGTCCATTCTTTCGAATTATGAGTTTAGGTTCCGAGCATCTTAGTGTTGCTCGGTCAGAAGGCTCGAGACCAGCCCACAATATCAACCCGCAGGACGTTCGTGCCGGTCGTGACGGGCAGGGTCCAGCAGACCTGAGTCTCAGCTTTACAAATTCAAATGACAATCTTGACCCGCGGTTTAACGCCTGGATTTCTCTTATCTGTCGGAGTTCCCGCTATTTAGCTCATATATGGAGTATAACTGTCTGGTAAATTCCATTTGTCGACCATTTCCTTCAGCTCGAATCGACACTCTTAAATGATAGGCTGGTTGGTTGACAGAAGAGAAAGTTGAAACCCGCAGGTTAACCCCCTGAGCGGCTCCGGGCCGTTGTGGCTCAATCCCGAGCCGTTTTTTTTTATTCTCGGTCTCCTTCAGCAGGGGAAGGTCAGGTGGAATTCACTTCCCCCGCTCTCACCCCGGACCAGTTCCAGCTGGCCGTCAATCTGATCCACCAGGGTATTAACTATTACCATTCCCAATGATTCAGACTTCTTGAAGTCCAGTCCTTTTGGAAATCCCACTCCGTCATCCTTGACTACCAACCGGGCTCTGTCTTTCTTCGTTCTCTTCAGGCTGACCCAGAGATTTCCCCGTCGTCCGCCCGGGAAAGCATGCTTGAAGGCGTTGGTAATCAGTTCATTCATTATCAAGCCCAGTGGCACGGCCGTGTTGATATTCAGATTCATGGGCTGGATGTCGAGATGAAGTTGAACCTGTTCGGGGTTGACCTGCTGGTCGAGGAAGATGTTGCGGGCCATGTTGTTAAGGTAGTCGGAAAAGTCTATGCTGGTCAGGTCCTTGGCCCGATAAAGACGTTCATGGACCATGGCCATGGACTTGATGCGGTACTGGCATTCCTTGAAGGCGGCTTTGGCTTTAGGGTCGTCGAGCAGGGCGGATTGCAGGTTCAGGATGCTGCTGATGACCTGCATATTATTTTTAACCCGGTGGTGAATTTCCCGGATTAAAATCTCTTTTTCCCGCAACGATTGTTTCAGAGCCTCTTCAGCCAGTTTTCTTTCCGTGATATCCCGGGCTATGCCTTCGATGGCCACCAGTTGACCTGATTCATCATAAATCGGCACGTTTATTTGCTCTGTCCAGATTATTGTGCCATCCTTTTTCCGCCAGCGCAGGACCACGGGCTGGCCGACCTGACCGGCGGCCACCTGCTCGAGAATTGGCCTGTCCTCTTCCAGGATAATCTTGAATCCCAGGTCCGGGTCGGCGTAATGGTCTTCCGGGGTGTAACCCGTAATCGAGGTTGCCGCCGGGCTGACATATTCAAAGCCTCGATCGACTCCAAACCGGTACCTGTAAATCAGGTCCCTGGCGTTCTCGGCCAGCCGCCGGAACCTGGCTTCACTTTCCTTCAAAGCTTGTTCCGCTCTTTTCCTGGCCGTAATCTCGGCGGTCACCTCGATCAGGCCGATGATTTTTCCGGCTTCATCCTTCATGGGATAACCGCTTATTTCCCACCAGCGGCCATCCGGAGACTGAACTTCTTTCTTGTTGGGTTCTCCTGTTTCTCTGGCTATGGCCACGGGGCAAATCTGGCATGGTTCCTTCCGACCATGCCAGAGCTCATAGCATTTTCGTCCTTTCAGCTCTTCCGGTTTCAGTCCCAGCGATTCGGCGGCTGCCCGGTTGGCCCAGACAATAGTGTGGTCCGTGGCCTGGTAGATAACATGTTCTGAGATAGTGGCAAAAATCGCAGATTTTTCCCGTTCGCTTCTGATCAGCTCTTCCTCGGCTTTCTTCTTCTCGGTAATGTCCGAGATAAAACCCTCCAGGCAGACCAGGTTGCCCCATCGGTCGAAAACTCCAGAACCACGCTCCCAGACCCATCTAAGGCTTCCCTCGGCCGTCCGGATCTGATATTCATCCTCAAAGACACCCCTCCGGGAAAGGATTCGCTGCCATTTTTTCCAGAGATATTCTCTGTGCTCCGGGACGATCAGATCATTGTAAGAAATCTTTTTATTTTCGATCAGGTCTTCAGGCTCGTAACCGGTTATTTCCTTGCATGTTCCGGCTATGTACTCCATCGTCCAGTTGCGGTCGTTCCGGCACCGGTAAACCATGCCCGGCAGGCTAGTAATCAGATTTTCCAGGAAGCGGTTTTTCTCCCGGAGTTCCTCGCGGGCTTGCAGGATCTGGTTTTGGGCTTCTCTCTCGGCCGTCTGGTCTCTGAAAACCAGGATGACCCCGAGGTTCTCTCCGTCTGAATCAATGATGGGCGCGCCGCTGTCGGCCACCGGAATTTTTCGCCCATCTTTTGAAATCAGTAGGGTGTGATTGGCCAGGCCAACAATTATGCCTTCGCTTAGAACCCGCTCCACCGGGTTTGGAGCCGGTTCGCGGGTGAATTCATTGACGATGTTGAAAACTTCCTGGACCGGCCGGCCCCTGGCCTCGTCTTCTTTCCAGCCGGTAAGTTTTTCCGCCACCGGATTCATCATCATGATATGTCCACTGGAATCGGTGGAGATGACAGCGTCCCCGATGCTGTAAAGCGTGGCTCTGATTTCCGCTTCTCTGGCCAGCAATTCCTGGATTAATTCGACCCGGTCGGTAATATCAATCAGCGTGCCGATAATGGCTTTCCGGCCTCTATACTCGATGCTGCTGCCGTGAGCCTCACAGTAGAAGAAAGAGCCATCCTTGCGCAGTCCGCGAAATTCAAAACGCAGGGAAGTTACCTCTCCGCTCAAGCGGCGGCGATTATTTTCCTGGACCATGGGCCGGTCTTCGGGATGGGTCAGGTCCAGGTTGCCAAGCTTTCCGATCAGCTCGTCGGGTGTATAGCCGAACATCTCGGCCAGGGCCCGGTTGACGTACTTAAAAACCCCATCCTGGACCAGGTAAACCCCGGCCATAGAAGAGTCGCTCAAGACCTGGAACATCTGCTCGGTTTCCCTGGCTCTGGCCTCGGCTTCATACAACTGCTGGAAACTTACCTTTTCCCGCCGCTGCCAGAAAAGTTCGGTCAGGGTCAACTGGACTATGATGAGAGAAGTCATGAATAGGATAATGAGCAAGGAGCGCTTATACCAGGCAGACAGGGCTTCGCTCTTGTCGATCTTGGAAACGATTGACCAGCAGGTGTTCGGGACGGGCGTCAGGTAGGCCATCACCGCCTGGCCACGGTAATCAATGCCTTCGAAGTTGCCGTATTCACCCAGGGCCGCTCTGACGGCGGGTATTTCCTTGCGGCTGAGAGGGAAGCGAAGCTTCAGGGCCGTATCTTGGCGATGCCTGAGCTCGTTGAGAAAAACAACTTCCTCGCCCTCCCGCTTGACCAGGGCCGTTTCGGCAGTCTCCGAGGCTACCGGCCAGGTCTGGATCAGCGGGAATAGAAAATCTTCGGCATTGACCGTCAGGATTACAATAGCCCCGGCCCTTTTTTCCGGGTCTCCCGGGCGAAAGACAGGGCTGATGAAATCGATGTGAATAATCTTTTCATCCGGGCTGGCATGCAGGTCGGTGTTGACCACCGTTCCGTATTTCTCGGCCCGGTTTATGTAATCAATAAGAATTTCTATCAGCCTGGCTGGCGGTTCGGCTCCGTAAGTAATTACCGGTTCCTTTTTTTCGTTCAGTATTATGATCCGCATGTAGCCATAGGTCTGGACGGTCAGAGCCAGGTGATCCCTTATCTTTTCCAGGCCTTCGGGGTCAGGCTTCTTCAACAAATCTAGCAGGCTGGCAGCGAAGTATGGGCTTTCCGTCATGACCCGGGCATCACCCTTTCTTTCATCCAGCCACTGCCTGATCTGACGGGCTTTCAACTCGGCGATGGAGGAGAGCTCTTGGTAGGTTATCTTCTTTACCGCCTCCTCTTCTTTATTGCGCAGAGAGAGCCCGACCAGGATTATTATCACAATTAGAATAACTGAGCTCAGATAGATTGGGCTTTTCAGCCTTTTTTTCCATTTTGGCCAGAGGACTCGCAAGCTTCTCATTCAGACCTCACCTGGTAAACTCTAACGGGCGGAAAAGGCTCGAACTTTCTGATTGCCAGAATCCAGAAAAACCATAAAGGCAATCTTCTCCTTATCAAGATTCTCTTACCGCCACCTTGACCCGGTCACGGCCTTCCTGCTTGGCCCGGAGCAGGGCCAGGTCGGCCGCCTGGATGATTTCCGGCCAGCGGTCGCCGCAGCCGGGAAAAGAGGCCACCCCGGCTGAAATGGTCACCCTTTGAATAATCGTCCCGCCATAGTTCAGTTCTAAGTGTCGGACCGAATCAAGCATAATTTCTGCTCGATGAAGGGCTCTTTCCAGAGACAGGCCGGGCATGATTATAGTGAATTCTTCGCCTCCGTAGCGGCAGACGATGTCATCCGAGCGAACAGCTCTCTGCAGGGTTCTGGCTATCGTCTGAAGCAAATAATCTCCAGCTTCATGTCCATAGAAATCGTTGACCTTCTTGAAGTGGTCAATATCGACCATTATTACCGATACGGGTTGCCCGGCCCGCCTGGCCCGGGTCAATTCCCTTTCGAGCGTTTCTTCCAGATAACGACGGTTATAAAGCCCGGTCAGGGGGTCGCGAATCGTTTGTTCCTTGAGTGATTGCTGAAGCTTGATGTTGGCCAGAGACATGGCTGTTCTCTGGGCAAAGCTCAACATCAGGTGTTGCTTCTGCCCGAATATTTGCTGGTGTCCCAGACCAGTGCCCTGTTCCTCTTTTTTGAGACAACAGAAAAAAACAAGCAGACCTATGGATTCGCCGGCCGTGGCCAGGGGAAGACAGGCGCTGGACTGACCCGGGGGCAAAGAGCCTTTAAGGTGTGGGCAGAGCAGGTCTTTCTCCTGATCCTGGAAAAAATTGGGCAACAATTTCTTGAGGGCCCAGCAATCGTTAATCTCGAGGAGTTCAACCGGGGGAGCTGGAGTCTTCAGGGAACAGGCCAGCTCCAGAAATCTTCCCTGGTCTTTGCGCAGGTAGAGTAGTAAGCCTTCCTCGGGAAAGAGTTTCTGGGCATACTTTCTGATAACCTCGATAGCCTCTTCTTCTGAGCCGGTTATCTGGAAGTGATCTCCCATTTCTATTAACAGCCGGTTCTGTTCGTTTCTTTTTTCCAGCTCGGCGATAACCTCCTCCAGATTTTTCTTGGCTTCGGCCAGGGCCAGCTCCTGTTTTTTCCTCTCCGTAATCTCGGTCATCACGGCCAGGGTGGACAGGTAATTGCCTTCCCGGTCGAATTCGGGGGTAGCGTTGACAATGACCGTTTTCTTGCTGCCGTCATCGAGCGTCAGTTCCAGGTCGTAGACATCCTTCAGCCCCTGTTTGCGCCTCTGGGTTTGATGGGTCAGCAGCTCGTAATCTTGCGGGCTCGTGAATTCCCGCAGATTCCTGCCTTCCAGCCTGTTCTCGTAGTCGTTGAAAATGCGGCGGGCAGCCTGGTTGGCAAAGATGATGTTTTCGTTCTGGTCGACTATGACCACACCCTCTCCCAGCGTTTCCACCATGCTGCGGAAACGTTCTTCGCTTTCTTTCAGTTTCTGGGCAATGGCTTCTTTCTGAGCGACTTGGTCCTTGAGCTCCCGGGTTCGTTCCTCAACTCTGGCTTCCAGTGTTTCCCTCGCTTCCTCGAGCTTATGCAGGGAGCTTTCCAGCTCGTCCAGCATGGTGTTGAAGCTCCGGGCCAGGACGCCGACTTCGTCCGAAGTCTGAACCGAGGCGCGGAGCGAATAATTGCCTCCGGCTATTTCTTTAGCCGTTTTGGCCATGTGGCGGAGCGGACGGCTTACCAGGCGGCTGATGAAATAGATGATGGTCAGGCCAATTAAAAAAATTATGCCTGAAGTTATCCAGATGGCCCTCTTGATATGGGCTAATTGATCGTTCAATTCATCTAAAGATAGTCCGACGGCCACGAAACCGATGGGCTTGTTCTCCATGGTTATCGGTTGATACTGGTTGAGCTGCTGACCGGAGGGCAGCAGGCCGCTCCGGCGAATGGCTTCCTGGCTCAAAGCAGGCTCCGGATGTCTAAGATACCGGGCAATCTCTTTTCCTTCTTTATCAAGAACGATGAGGTAATCAACAACCGGGCTCTGGCTAAGGCTGGCATAGACCTCATCCATGGCCTGCCGGTCGTCGAAAATTATGGCCGGAGCCAGGCTGTAAGCGGCGATAAGGGCCAGGGAGCGAGCCTTGTCCTGAAGGGCCCGGATTGATTGTTGACGGTACCAGTAAGGTGCCACCGTCACTAACACGATTGTGATCAGCACTAGAAAGGGAATGGAAATCAGCATGAACTTGAAAACAATTCTATTTTTCAATGAGCTGAAAAAAGCTATCGGGGATTGCTTTTCTTGTTCAATCATGGCCTTTTTTTACTGTTGCCAGCCTGAGGAATCTGGAGGAGAAATTCAGCCCCTGGGCCCTGGCCGCTTCCAGATTTATCTGGATCTGATGCTTTTCCCCGGTCCAGACAAACCCGATAGCGGCTCCAGCCTCCAGGTATTCTGGCACGGCGGTAAACGTTCCGACTTTGAGTTTTTCGCAGGCCTTGAAGATAGTCGAAAGCAGGCCTGGATTTGTTGATAGCTCCAGCGGGGCGAGATAGACCAATTTTACTCCGAGTTCTTTCAGGGAAGCTTCCAGTGGTTCCGGGGAGTCGAGGTCGACCGGGTGAAACACCAGGCGAACCTCAGATCGAGAAACTTCTTCTTGGGGTAAGGAAGCCTGAAGATTCAGCCAGTCTTCCAAAACCCAGGCCGAAATTGGGTTCGATTTCTGGTAAAGGATACCTAAAATGAGGGAATTGCCGCCAGCTGTCCTCCAGCTGCGCTCAAAGACCAGGATTTTTTTCAAAAGCTCCAGTTCCCTGGCCGGGTTAATAAAGTACTTCTGCTGAGACTGCATGGCCCGGGTCAGCGGGAGGTTAGCGGGTTTGGCCCCTGGGCCGATAATTGAAAGGAGGAGGCTTGAAAATATCAAAGATACGAGCTTCCTGCAGCTACCTATCCTCATAATTTTCGGCTCCAAGTTAACACTCTGCCGGGGCCATGTCAAGGCATGACCGCCATCAAGGGGAGGGGGGAGGATAGGCTGAAAGTTTCTGAGCGGCCATTTTGCTCCGGGTGGAAGTCAACAAGCGCGGGGCCGCCCCGGTGGTAATCAGAGAATAAAAGTGGACTGGCCAAAAAATCGTTTAATTTCTGTTCCTGATGTGAGATATAATCAAGCTGTCAGAAAGGAGGTCTCCATGCTCAAAGGGTTCAAAGAATTCATCATGCGCGGCAATGTGGTTGACCTGGCTGTGGCGGTCATCATCGGGGCCGCTTTCAGCCAGATTGTCAACTCCATGGTCGGGGATGTGTTAACGCCCCTGATCGGGGCTATTTTTGGAAAACCGGACTTCTCGGGAATCTTCCTGGGACCGATAGCCCTTGGTAAGTTCATCAATGCCGTGGTCAACTTCCTCATAGTAGCCGCGGTCATCTATTTTGCCATTGTGGTGCCGATGAAAAAAATCCAGGAGCTCAGGGACAAAAAGAAAGCCCAGGAAGCGGCCGCCGCCCCCGCTCCCGAGCCTTCGGCCGAAGTAAAGTTGCTCTCAGAAATTCTGGAGACCCTGAAGAAGAGAGGCTGAGCCGTCAGCCGGCAAGCGAGTTGGCCGCTCCGCAGGAGGGCGGGGCCTGATATTCTCTGTGCGCCAGAGGTATCAACTTCTTCCGTTATTTCATTGTGGGAAGCCAGGTTTAAGGAAGAAAAGTCAGGCTGGTGCCAACCGGATTTTGACTGCCAGCCCATGATAGCGATTATCTGTATGAATAACAGGTTCCTGCAATTTGGGGCCGATGAATATTTTTTTGGTTGAAAGTCCAGGGCCAGGGTGCTGGCCATTCGGCTGGCGAAAAGGGGCCATAGGCTGAATGAGCTAATACCCAAGAAAATGCCCGACGCCTGCTTTCTGCCCGGGGCAAACGCGGGAAATCCTGAACATAAGACAGCAGTTGTCAAACAGCGGGCTAAGAATTTTGCCGGCGTTTTGATATTATGTTTTATGAATTCTGTGAAAGACGGAGTGGCCAAAGATGAAAGCAGCCTATCGCAAAGCCTTGATAACCGGGGCTTCGGCCGGACTTGGCGAGGAATATGCCAGGCAGCTGGCAGCTGCCGGGGTCGACCTGATCCTGGTAGCCAGAAGAAAGGACCGGCTGGAGGACCTGGCCCGGGGACTGAGCCAGAAGTACCCAGTTTCAGTCGAGATTTTTCCTGCTGACCTGAGCCGGGACCATGAGCTAAGCGCCCTAGCCGAGAAAATCAGGCAGACTGAAGACCTGGACCTGCTGATCAACAACGCCGGCTTTGGCGGCAAGAGTAAATTTTATAAGGATGAAAACGGGGAAAGCGAACAGATGGTCAGGGTTCATGTCCTGGCCCCGGTTATACTGACCCGGGCTGCCCTGCCGGCCATGATCAGGAGGGGCCGGGGTGCGGTCATAAACGTTTCTTCGGTAGCCGCCTTCAGCCCGTTTTCTGGAGCCATGTACAGTTCAACCAAGGCTTTCCTGGCCATGTTTTCGGTCAACCTCCAGAATGAACTGCACGGCAAGGGGATTAAAGTCCAGGCTCTATGTCCGGGATTGACCCATACCGAGTTCCACCAGGTAGCCGGGATGAACAAGGAGACCATTCCAGGGTTTCTATGGATGAGGGCCGACCGGGTGGTCAGGATTTCCCTGCGGGCCCTTGGCCGCAACAAGGTAATCGTCATCCCCGGATGCCGGAACAGAATTATTTCTTTCCTGATGCGTTGCCCGTGGACTTTCAGCCTTGTGCAGTGGCTGTCCAGGCGCAGCTGGGTCAGGAAGATGGCCGCGATGAAATAATGATGATGGCCTCAGCTTTTTTTACATAAACAGGCAGGAGCTGCGGCCGGGGCACATCCAGGGGAAGATGAATCGACTGAATCTGCCTCCAAAGCTGATGATTCCAGCAGCTCGGCCTGAAGAATGAAGGCCCGGCTGTCGGGACCAAACCGGTTTCCCGCCTGAGCTGAGCCCGTTTCCATAAGAAGGGTGGCTCTCTGGAAGAATCGAAATGAGTTGTCATTCGAGAATTATCCGCGTCTTCGGCTTATTAGCCCCATGACTTTCTGCTATGATTAGAGCGGTGAGGGCAGGGGCATGGCCGAAGCCTGGGTTATCCGGGAGATTGATAGCACCTGGTCATGGTCATAAAGAAACAGGATGAAAATAATCGAAGTCAAAAAACCAGGAGAAAAGAAGAAGAGAGCCAGGGCCCTGCTGCTATTTTCCGGCGGGCTGGACAGCATCCTGGCTGGGAAGGTGCTGGAAGAGCAGGAGATTGAAATTGTGGCCCTGACTTTTCGCAGCCAGTTTTTTGGGGCGGGAGAAGCGATCCGGGCGATAGAAGAACTTGGCTGGCCTCTGGTGTTAGTTGATATCAGCCGCGAACAGATCGAAATCGTTGAAAATCCCAGGTACGGCTACGGCCGGCAGCTGAATCCCTGCCTCGATTGCCACGGCCAGATGGTCCGGATAGCCGGAGGGCTGCTTGAAAGATACCAGGCCGATTTTGTGGCTACCGGGGAAGTAGTGGGGGAAAGACCTAAATCGCAGAATCGCCAGGCCCTGGGCCTGGTGGAGAAACTTTCGGGAATCAGAGGGTTGGTGCTCCGGCCCCTTTCCGCCAGGTTGTTGCCCGCAACCATCCCGGAAGAAAAAGGACTGGTCGACCGGGAAAGGCTTCTTGATATCTCCGGTCGTTCCAGGAAGAGGCAATTGGAACTGGCGGAAAAGTACGGGCTAAAAGATTATCCCACCCCGGCTGGCGGTTGCTTGCTGACCGACCCGGGTTTTGCGGCCCGGGCTAAGCAGTTGATAAAATGGCGGGGGAGGTTGCTGCCGGAAGACATTGAATTAATAAAGACTGGCCGGGTGTTTTTTGAACCAGACGGGCTGATAGTGGTTGGTAGAAATGAACGGGAGAACGAGAAGATCGCGGGAATAGCCGGGGAGGCCGATATCCTGGTAACAACTGCCGGGATTAAGGGGCCGCTGGCGTGCGTCAGGCTGAAGGAGGCAGGCCCTCTTTCGGCCGGCAGGGAAGCCAAAAGTGACCGAGACCGGGAAGACGGAGCTGCCGTGGCCGGTGAGTATTTCTCCGAATGGCGGGCCGACCAGGGGTCTTTGATTCCACCTGGTCAGGAGGGGGAGGGGGACAGAAAAGGAATGGCCCTGACCCGGATGGTTCGCCAGATTCAGGAAGGGATAAGGAGTGTGGAGAGGCAGGAGCCGATGAATGCAAAATCAAATATTCCCTGTCAGGGTGCAGTGCACAAGGCCTGTCTGCTAGTAATAAGATACAGCCGGGCCCGCGAGAAAGAGCGGGCTTCAGCCGCAATCATCCACCGGGGCATGGTTCTGGAGCTGGAATTCTGTCAGGCTCATTGGAAAAAATATCTTTAAGGAGATTCTCGCCGCCCGCCAGGCTAATGGCCGTTTTGGAAAAAATTAAGGTCCTCCTTGCCCTTTGCCTGGCTAACCATATCATGGTTACGGATATCCAGCAGCGGTAAGTTGACAGCCTGAGGGCGGATAAATATATTAAAGGAAAACTGAAATCCGGAGAATAAATAAAGGAGTCAGCATGCCCACCAAACCAAAAAGTCCCTACCTGCCTTTCGGCGACCAGCAAACCGCTCCCTGGTACGGAAAGGATATCCTGTCGGTCAAGCAGTTCACCAGGGCCGACCTGGAATACATCTTCAGCGTGGCCCACGAGATGAGGGTGATGGTCGAAAGAATCGGAACTTTTGACCTGCTCAAAGGAAAAATCCTGGCCAACCTGTTTTATGAACCGTCGACCAGGACTTTTGCCTCCTTCATGGCTGCCATGCAACGGCTGGGGGGAGCGGTCATACCCATCAGCGAGGTGCGGTACTCGTCGGTGGCCAAGGGTGAAAGCCTGCCTGATACGGTTAGAACCCTGGCTGCCTATTGCGACGTCATAGTCATCAGGCACCCGGAAGTCGGCTCAGCCGCCCTGGCTGCTCAGTACGCCGGCAAACCGGTGATCAACGCCGGGGACGGGGTGGGAGAACACCCGACCCAGGCTCTGCTGGATGTGTTCACCATCCACGAAGAACTGGGCCGGCTGGACGACCTGACGGTAACCATGCTGGGCGACCTGAAGTACGGCCGAACCGTCCATTCGCTGGCCAGGCTGCTGACCCGGTTTAAGAATATCAAGTTGAACTACGTGTCGCCGGACATCTTGCGCATGCCCAGGGACGTGATCGAGGAAGTGGAGGAAAAAGGTCTGCCCCAAAAAGAATATACTGTCCTGGATAAAGTCCTGCCCGACACCGATGTCCTGTACGTGACCAGGGTGCAGAGAGAAAGATTCGAAAACCTGGAAGAGTACGAAAAGGTCAAGGATGCCTATGTCATCAGCGCCAAGACAATGGAAAAGGCCAAGGAAAAAATGATCGTCATGCACCCGCTACCCAGGGTGAACGAAATTGCCATGGATGTGGACAGGGACCCCCGGGCTGCCTATTTCCGCCAGATGGAGTATGGGCTGTACGTCAGAATGGCTCTGCTGGCCATGGTTCTGGGCAAGGCCTGAAGTCAAGATGGGGACACGAGAGTGTGTCCCCATTTTTAATCAAGGTAGTAGGCGATGGAGCAGAAACTGACCCAGTGGCGCAGGGAAAAGGGAGCGGTGGTGCCCAGCCCGATTTTTTTCAGAGGCAGGACGCCTTCGCTGTAAGTATCGGAGAAGCGAATCAACTCACCGCGAACATTGCTTCCGGCCATCCTTCTCATCACCTGCCGCACCGTCAGCAACCCGAAGGGTATGGAATACTTGCCGCACCAGTAAGAGCTCTTATAGTCCAGGTAGGTTTTGCCCCAGAGCTCGCCGGTCAGGCCAGCCACTTTTTTCTCCGATATCCGTCCCGTCAGGTAGTTATCTATCAGGTTCCGGTCGAAGGCCAGGGCTTTTTCCCAGGCTTCCTGTCCCTCGCCGAAGGCCAGATTATTGAAATCTTTACCATAGTGGTTGCCGTCGGCCGAGATCAGGAAAAAAATATCCCGGCCCGGACGGAGCCCGTTCTCTTTCAGATAGGCAGTGATGACCCTGGCCAGCTCCCCGGAAATTTCCTTCATCTTGTCGAGCGGCATCGGGGCCACCATGATGGGCGTTATTTTAATGTCCGGGTTAAAGTATTGCAGAAAGGGAATCAGAGCCTCGATGGAATGCTCCAGCTCGTGGGCTCGGTTGTTAACCGTGAAGTACTCAGCTCTCAGGTGTTTTCTTAGATATGACCGGAGCGGCGAAATTTCCACCGGCTTCAGTACCCCGGGCCAGAGCTGGTAATCGTCCAGGATTAGCAGGCTGTCCAGGCCCTTGATTTCGTTGCGGACGGTGCCGTGGGTTACTCCGAAGATGACGGCCTCCTTAGCCCGAATGATATTGAATAGCGGATAGTAAAGCCGCCCGGCATAAAGGTAATCGTCGTGGGGGGAAATAGCTGCCACCAGCCCGTCAGACTTAAAGGTTTCCTTCTCCTGAGCCGCCAGGTAATCGACCAGGATTCGCATGCTCTCCGCCTTCCAGCAGAAACCAACATCATCCCGGACCGGGCGGATATTTTTTGGCTGGTCCTTGAGTATGTCCGGTGAGCCAGAAAGCAGACCGCTGGCCGGGATCATTGCGGCCAGGACAAGTAACGTCATCACTGCCCCGTGGATTAGGTGTTTTCTGCTCTTTTTACCTGACATCTTCTCCCTCCTCTTTTATCTTCTACTTCTATCTCCTTACTGACAGATAGTCCAGAATCGACCGAATAATAAACCAGAAAATAGCATAAACTTTTCTGAAGACAGTGGCAATCCGGCCTGGAATGAACAGCAATTCTCGGGATTCAAGTCTCCCTTTCACTGTCAGCAATAATGAGAGCGGCTCTGGTTTCGGCCAGGAGCCGGGCTGTTTCCCGCCCGTTCCCCCTGTTATCCTGTTTCTTAAATATTTTTAATTATTTTTCTGAAAAACAGGATTTTTGTTGACTTCTGTGCTATAATCAACTTGCTCGATTATAAAGGACGAGGGCACGGGCCCTTATCGGTCATAACTCTCTCCTTTATAACGGAAAATTTTAATAAAGGAGAGATGTTATGAACATCTACGTAGGAAACCTTTCCAGAGACCTCACCGAGGGCGAACTGAAGGAAACTTTTGAAGCTTTCGGAACGGTCAACAGCGCTTCAATCATCAAGGATCGCTACACCGGTGAATCACGGGGCTTCGGCTTCGTGGAAATGCCCAACCAGGAAGAAGCCCAGGCGGCCATCAACAGCCTGAACGGCAAGAGCCTGAAGGGCCGCACCGCCACTGTCAACGAAGCCAGGCCGCGGACTGACAAGCCCCGCACCGGTTTCGGCGGCGGACGTGGACGCGGACCGGCCGGTGGACGCCGCTATTAATCGAGTCCTCAGGATAAGTTAGTAGCTTAGCGCAACCAGAAGCCAGGCAGCGGACTGGAAGTCGGAACCGGGTGTCAAGCACCCGGAGCCGGCTAGAGTAAGTTGCCTGGCTTTTTATTTTCGGGCCGTTTTTATAAAGGGTAGCCAGGTCAGTCAATCACGGCCACCACTTCTATCTCCACCTTGGCCCCGCCAGCCAGGCCGCTTGTCCCGAAGGCGCTGCGGGCCGGCTTGTTCCGGGTGAAATAGGTGGTGTAAACCGAGTTCATCCTGGCCCATTCCCCGATATCGGCCAGCATGACCGTGACCTTGACTACCCTGTCCAGAGAAGAGCCATATTTTTCCAGCGTACTCTTGATGTTTTCCAGACACTGTCTGGTTTCGGCCTCAATCCCGCCCTCAGCCAGTTTCCCGGTCTGCGGGTCGCGGCCTAGCTGCCCAGAAAGAAACAGCAGGTTACCCACCCGAACCGCCTCGGAAAACGGAGCGTTGCTGCGCTCGGGCGAGCTCAGGTATTCTACCCGAGGTTTCTGCTGGCCGGAGACCGCTTCCAGGTTTTTTATCGTTGATTTCAACCAGCCGGCCGAAAGCAGGAAAAAGGCGGCCACAACCAGGACCAGGATGACAACCAGACGGCTTGATTTCATGGCGAACTCCTTTCTTACCCGGCTCTTTCTTTACCCGAAAACCAGGGCCTAAGTCAACCGCAGTCCGGAAAGAGCTATCCATTTCTGCCCGTCTTCCTGGTCAAGCCGTTGCCGGTATCTCGGCCTCTGCTCGGAGTGTTTAGCCCGGCCAGCCTATTTTTTTGGGGGATGGGGATTGATTGAATGATCAGGGTGAACATCGCCCGTCCGATTTTAACCTGGCCTGACCCGGTCCAGTTGAATATAATTTTAGACGGGAGTAAAGCCAGTTGGGGAGAAACCCTGACGGGATAGCAGAGCAAAAAGACCTGATAATTGTGAAAAGTAGAAAGTGAGCCGGCGGGAAATCGAACCAGAGGCCAGGGCAGGTTATGAAAAGTTACCGTTGTGGCCGGCGAGGCTTTATGTTATCATAAATCCTACTAAATTAGTAGGAATTAAATCGAGCCCGCCTCCGGAAGCAAATTCCCGGTCGGCCTCGAGACTGGAGGGAAACCATGGAACTGAACGAAAAAACCAGCCTTTATTCGCTTCTTAAAGAATATCCCTTCTTGCTTGATTTCCTGGTGGGGCTATCGCCGGCCTTTGAGAAATTGAAAAATCCCATCCTGCGGAAGACCGTGGCCCGGCTGGCTACCCTCAAGCAGGTGTCCGAGGAAGGTAAAATTCCCCTGGATGAGCTGATAGCCAGGATAGAGGGGGAAATCAAGGAGAAAGGCCAGGGAGGGAGAGCCGAATCGGAAGCTGCGGCTGCCCTCCAGCCTTCCGGCCCGGCCAGAATCGAAGTTCTGAAAGAGATAATCAGAAGGCTTCATCGGGGAGAGCCAGTTGAAGAACTCAAGAAGCAATTTGCCAATTTGCTAAAGGACGTTGGGGCGGATGAAATCGCCCGGCTGGAGCAACAGGTGATTGACGAGGGGATTCCGGAAGAAGAGGTCAAGAAGTTGTGCGACCTGCACCTTAAAATCTTCGAAGAAACGCTGGAAGTCCAGAAAACGCCAGAAGTGCCACCCGGGCATCCAGTTCATACCCTGATGGCCGAGAACCGGGCCCTGGAAAAACTGATAGCTGAAATCAGACTGTTGCTGGAGAGAATTCCCCGCGAGACGGCCGGGGTCGAAGTGGAAAGCAACCTGGAAGAACTGGAACAATTGCTGGCCCGGCTGGCTGACATAGAAAAGCACTATATAAAAAAAGAGAATCAGCTGTTCCCCCTGCTTGAAGCCCGGGGGGTGACCGGGCCGACCAAGGTCATGTGGGCCATCCATGACGACATCAGGAAAGAGCTCAAGGACCTCAGGCAGCAGCTCGGCCAGAAAATTCAAGGGGCGGAGATGGCCAGCCGGCTGGCGGTCAGGACCGGCCAGGTGTTGCAGATGATGGAGGACATGGTCTACAAGGAAGAAAAGATTCTCTTCCCGATGAGCCTGGAAGTGCTGCGGGAGGAAGACTGGGTCCGGGTCAAGCGCGGAGAAGAGGAGATTGGCTATGCCTGGGTGCAGCCGGGTACCGGTTGGAAGCCCGCGGTTGAAGTCGCCGGGGAATTTCCGGGCGGCAGCCACTCTGGTTATGGCCACCCGGCCGGAGCCGGCCAGGGCGGTTCAGAGCCAGCCGCGGCGGCTGCCGAAGTTTCGGGCCAGCGACCAGGCCGGGTTCAAACCTTGCTGGACCTGCGGACCGGGCGGATGAGCGCCGAACAGATCGACCTGATGCTGACCCATCTTCCCGTGGATATCAGCTTCGTTGATGAGAACGATACTGTAATCTATTATTCCGACACGCCGGACCGCATCTTTCCCAGGAGCCCGGGAGTTATCGGCCGCCGGGTCCAGAACTGCCATCCGCCCGGGAGTGTTCACATCGTCAACCGCATTCTGGAAGCCTTCAGGAAAGGTGAAAGAGATGTGGCTGAATTCTGGATTGAAAGGCGCGGCCGCTTTATCCACATCCGCTACTTTGCCGTCCGCGATGATGACGGCCGCTACCGCGGTTGCCTTGAAGTTAGCCAGGATGTGACCTCCATCAAGGCACTCCAGGGAGAGAAAAGACTGCTGGACTGGGAATAGAAGGGAGACGGAGCGGATTTTCCGTGGGATTGGTTGAACCGGTCAAGGCCGGTAGCGTTAATACCGGGGCCCTCAGGGAAGTGGCCGGAATTTCCGTTAACCCGGCCAGTTCGACCGATTTGCCAGGGAAGTCTGATGGATTGCGGCTACGATTCTTTTATTATGAAGTGGTGTCAGTAAAAAAGAGCTAAGCCTGCCGGTTTAGTTAAAGGCGAGTAACAGGAGATAGATATTTTTTCATCTGACCTGGTCTGGTCCGGCTTCAGGGCGCGTCGGAATTTTTCCGGGTCAAAGGTCTGAAGATACCTGACAATGTTGGTGTAGGTGTTATGGAAACCGAAACCACCCTTCTGCATTTCCCTGATGGCTTCTTCTTTTGACCAGCCCTGGACCACTACCCGGTAGACGGCCACAAACAATCCGGTTCGGTCTGCCCCGTGATGGCAGTGAACCAGGTAAGGGCCTTCCTCCGGGTTGGTAACAATCTGCAAGAATTTCATCAGGTCGGCTTCCTTAATCTTGGTGGCCTTGGACGGGATTTCGTAATACCTGAGGTTAGTACCGGCCAACATTTTCTTGTCCGAGTGTTCGCTGCGGAGGTTGACGACGGTCTTGATGCCCATTTTTTCCAGTTCCTTGAACCCGGAAACTGTCGGCTGAGCACAGCGGTAGAGCAGGTCTGAGACTTTATGCAGGTTGGGTAGCCCCTCAACCTGGATGGGCTGGGCCCAGTTCTCGGGACGGGGCATTTCCTGCCGGCAATCGGTGTTGCCAGCCGCCAGAAAGGCAAGCAGCAGGGTGAGGGCCAGAGCCAGGGGAAGCTTGCCCGCGTTCTTTGAAAATCGTGTTTGGCTTGTGTTTTCAACCATAGATACCTCAGATTCTCATTTTTGGCTCTAAAATATACCCCCGACGGCAAGCTGTCAATCTGATTATCTATTCTGGAAGGCGGGAGTTCCCTCAGAGGCCAGAGGAAGACCGCACAGTTTTAAATAGCTTCTTAACTGTGCCGCAGTTGGCAGGGTCGGGCATTTTTGCTGTGCCTGGCCACAGGCCGGATGGAAACCGACGCGAGAACAAGACTGGAATGGTACCGGGAAAGGATGGCGGGCACAGATAATATTTTCTGGCAGTGTAGTAGCAACCATCTGTCTTTGACCTGTTTGACGATACAGCCCAGGATGGCATAATATTCTGTTTGTCCCTGTGGTTACGGGGATGATAGATTCTTGTGCTGCCAGAAGGTTGGAGGAATAACATGTCTGAGAAAGTGGCCGGAGCCAGGAAGCTGTTTGAAGAGGGCTTCAGCTGCTCCCAGGCGGTCTTCACCCCATACGCGGTCGAGGCCGGGCTGGAGAAGGAGGAAGCCCTCAAGCTCTCCCAGGTACTGGGCGGGGGAATGTCCCATATGGGTTTGACCTGCGGGGCGGTGACCGGGGCGTTGCTGGTAATCGGGCTTCATTTTGGACGTACCCGGGCGGAGGACAGAGCAGCTAAGGAACTGACTTATGAACTGGCCCAGAAATTTTGCCGGCAGTTCACGGAAAAGTTTGGTTCGATTAACTGCACTGACCTTCTTGGCTGCAGTCTGAAGACGCCGCGGGGGCTGGAGCTGGCCAGCCAGAACAATCTTTTTGAAAAATATTGCAGCGGCTACGTGGAAGAGGCCGGCCGCCTGCTGGAACAAATTCTCAGAGAAGGCAGAAAGAGGCAGAGGAAAGGTCCATCAGCCAAGATAATTAGAAATAGGAGAAAATAGAGAAAAACAGGAAAATCGGAAAATCAGGGACAGGAGAGTGTGTCCCCATTTTTCTTCCTTCTGATCTTTAATAATTCCAAGAACATGCCCAGGGAGCCGCGGACCAGACGGACCCGGGACTGGGGATGGTTAACCCAGACCACCGGTACCTGGGCAATCTTGTAACCGAGCTGCCGGGCCAGCAGCAAGACCTCCACGTCAAAGGCAAAACCTTCCGTGTCCAGCCGCAGGAATATTTCCCGGGCTGCTTCCTTCCGGAAGAGTTTGAAGCCGCACTGGGTATCCCTGAATCCTTTTATGACCAGCAGTCGGACCAGCAGGTTGAAGCACTTCCCCAGGCGTTCCCTCAGCCAGCCCTGTCTTTTCTTTATTACCGACTCTGGCAGGGCCCGGCAGCCGATGACCA
Source organism: Candidatus Saccharicenans sp. (assembly GCA_026414545.1). Taxonomy (GTDB): domain Bacteria; phylum Acidobacteriota; class Aminicenantia; order Aminicenantales; family Saccharicenantaceae; genus Saccharicenans. The sequence continues at coordinate 53,743 of JAOAIU010000055.1, read as the reverse complement.
GGTCATAACCCTCTCTAATGAGCGGCAGGAATTTTTCGAGCTCTTCGATCGGGGTGGACAGGTCAGCGTCGGTAAATAAAACCAGCTCGCCGCTGGCCTGCAGCACTCCAGCCCGGACAGCCGCTCCCTTGCCCCTGTTGGCCGGAAGCATGATTATCCTGAAGGCGGGGTAATCCTTCATGATTTCTCCGGCCACTTCGGCCGTCCGGTCGTTGCTGCCGTCATCCACCAGGATGATTTCGGCGTCAAGATGCCTGCTCTGCAGATAATCTTTAAGGCGGAACAGGCTGAAACCAATTCTCTGTTCTTCGTTATAGGCTGGCACCACAACCGTGAGGTAAATGTTCTTGGCCATCGTTATTTTGGCAGAAGATGGTCGATTACCAGGAAGGCCAGGACGATCAGGACAACAAAAAAGACCATGGTGGAGAGGGCAAAATTCAGCGACAGCTTTCTGGCTCTTTTCAGGTCATCCGGAAAATGCTTCTTGTATTCGGTGTAGGTTATCAAGTAGGCAGAGAGCCCGGCTACCGGGGAAAACACCAGGGCCAGGATTAGGGCCAGTTCATTCATTCGCTAAGACCTCTGCCCGCCAAGATTATAGCAGAATATGATTGCTGTTCTAAAACAAAAGATTCAATGATTCCGGGTCAGGCTCAGAGAATCGGGGCAATTATTTTGATGCGCGGCTGACTCCTGGCTGATAACCTCAGGTAGTCAAAGACTTTTGCCGTCTGCGCCCCGGGGGGATTCCGGCTGTCTGCTGAACTTCAGATGGATGGGCTGGCCATATCTTCTGGATTTCGAACGTGATGTTTTGGGCCCTTATCTGTCAGCCGCATCGAGCAAACCCAGTCTTTGAGAATAATTAAGCACCTGAGGTTTCGGCAATTTTATTTCAGCCTGAAATAGGGGATAATAGTTAAAGCGCCCGGGTGGGCCGAATAGTTTTATAGTTTTAAAAGGATTGATCTTAAATTTTAGGGCCATTTAGAGAGAGGAGGAGGATATGAAACCAAGAGCAGCCCGGTTTTTCCTGGTACCGTGCTTTTTGCTGTTAAGTTTGGTTGTCGGGAGCCAATCCCTGGCCCAGGGCAGGGCCGCCGCCACGTCCCGCCCGCCCCTCAAGGTTTTCGTCTCGGTAGACATGGAAGGCATCTGGGGAGTGGTCCACAGCAATCAGTGCTCGTCCGATTCGCCTGAGTACCAGCTGGCCCGGAAGTGGATGGTGCAGGACACCAACGCCGTGGTGCAGGGCCTGTTCGAGGCCGGGGCTACCGAGGTGGTGGTCAATGATTCCCATGGTAGCATGCGCAACATCATCGCCAGCGAGCTGGACCCCAGGGCCATGCTGATTTCGGGCTCGCCCAAGCCCCTGTCCATGATGGAAGGCATCGATTCCAGTTTCGCGGCCTGCATTTTTATCGGCTACCACGCTAAGGCCGGATCTGCCCCCGCCATCCTGGATCATACCATCTCCGGGGCAGCCATCTACTCCATCAAGATAAACGGAGTTGAAATGCCGGAACTCGGAATTAACGCGGCCATTGCCGGCTACTTCAACGTTCCGGTGGTCATGCTGACGGGCGATACCGAGACCTGCCGCCAGGCTCAGGAGCTTCTGGGCCAGTCCCTGGTGGTGGTTCCGGTCAAGGAAGCGGTCAACCGCCTGGCCGCCAGGAATTATGGCCGGGACAGGGTCCTGGCGGAGCTAAGAGATGGAGCCAGGAAAGCCTTGAATTCTCTGAAGAATATCCAGGTTTTCAAGCTGCAGCCACCCTGCCAGTTTGAAATCAACCTGCAGAACAGCCAGCAGGCCGAGCTGGGAGTTCTGATTCCCGGGGTCAGACGGCCGGCTCCCAGGACGCTGACCTTTACCTCCCAGGATTATCTGGAAGGCTTCAAGTTGATGCGAGCCCTGATTGCCCTGGCCGGGGTGAGCTGAGGTGGGTGGCCAGCGGCCCGGAACAGGGCCACGTTCTTGAAAGCTTTTGGCCTGTCCGGATGGCAGGCGATAAGCGCGTGGCAAAAATATCGATGGCTATCCGAGAGCGGGTTCTGGTGTTAAGACCCGGACCCGAGAACCAGGATTGAGAAGCCTGACCCGGGCTCATCGATGTTTTCATCTTCCGGGAGATGTCCTGCTGAAATTAAGGAAGCTCGAGCCGGGAAATGGTCGTCTGGCAGGAAGAAGCGGCAGTGGAAAAATTTCTTGGTCTCAGTTTGCCTTTCTGGCCGGGATAGCGCTTTTCTTGGAAAGAAAGGATAAGGATTAGAGACTGAATTGAAAATAATGCTGAGGTCGCTACCGAGCCTGGAGCGGTCCGGTCGACCTGGCTGAGATGAGTCTCCGGTCGTAGCCGGGTTGGAAACCAGCCCGGTAAGCGGTAAAATTTTCGTGGCCAAAACCGGGCCCGGAAAACCTTGGCTGTTTTCCGACGAAAACAGGGTGCCTGGTTAAGAAATTATACAGGCTGCGACCTTAGAAATTGAGAAAGTATAAGGATAAAAAGAGATCACCATGAAAAAGTTTTTTTGCCGCTATCGGGTCGCGAAGCCACGTTGGCTGCGCTCCTGGTTTGGCCCTGATTCCAGGCTATGGCTTCATTCAATTTTTCTGGCCCTTTTTCTTATTGTCCAGGCTGTAAGCCCGATGGTAGCCGGGCAGTTCAGGCCTGACTGGTCGCTTAGTTTAAGTCGCCCCTGGCTTGGCCCGGATTTCTACGCCCAGCGCCTGGAAGACTGGAGGCTTAACCAGGGAGTAATCGAATGCCTGGAAGCCTCAGCCAACCGATATGTTTATTTGCTAACCGGTGAAGTGGCCGGAGGCTTAGGCCATCTGGAAATCTCGGTTAAGGTATCTGTCCCCGAACTTCCGGCAAGGGCCAGGACCCGTAACTTCGTCGGTCTCAGGCTGGGCATCAAGAGCACGGGTGGCGATTACCGGGAAGGGGCGGTCAGCGGCCAGGGGCTAGAAGCAGGCCTAACCACTGACGGCCTGCTATTTATCGGTGAACTGGAAAGTGTCAGCCTGGAAGAAAAACTCGAAGCCCTTAAGAAAGTCCTTCGAGCAGGTCTTGAATTGCGGCTGAACGTGGTCACCTCCGGTAGTCAGGCCCTCATCAGGCTGTCGGCGATAGATCCGGCTAGCGGAGAAATCATCGATGAACTGGAAGAAACCCATCTGGCTGCCGATACGGTTGCCGGAGGACTGGCCCTGGTCTCCAGCCTGCCCGAGGTTCGCCCCGCAGCTGGAGCAGCCGTCAGTTGCTGGCGGGACCTGTGCCTAAACGGCAACCTGTTCCAAACGCATCCGGAAAGGGCCCTTGGCCCCGTAGCCTTTACGCTTTATACCCTGAGCCGGGGTAAACTAATGTTAACTGCCCAGCTGATTCCGGGTTGCCTGACTTCTGAAGCCCGGGCGGTCCTCGAAGTCAGTGAAGATGGCCGATGGGTTCAGATAGCCTCGGCCCCGGTCGACCTTGATTTCTGGTTGGCCAGGTTCAAGGTGACCGGGTGGAATGCCGCTCGCGACTATGAATTCCGGGTAAAGCTGGAAACTCAGCATACCGGCACCGAATCTGCCCTTAATCCCATCGGAATAATAAGGAAAGAACCCTTGGACCAGGACCGGATGGTGCTGGCGGTGTTGAGCAACCACCAGGAAGAAGGCTACCCTCATAACGGCCTCATATCTGCCCTGAAAAAGCAGAACCCGGACCTGCTGTTCTTTGCCGGGAACCAGGTCTTCGGTCGGCCGGCCTCTTTCTGGCGGGAACAGTTTACGGTGGAAGAAGCGCGGCGGGAGTACCTCCGACAGTGGCTTCTTTTTGGCTGGGCCTTTTTGGAGTTGATCAAAGACAGACCGGCCGTGGTTATACCCGATGCCCGGGATTTTTTCCAGAGCAAGCTCTGGGGCGAGGGCGGCCGGCTGATAAAAGCGGAAGATTTTTCTGACCCGGTGGCCGCTCAGGACAGCGGCGGCTTCCTCCTGCCGAAGAATTTTGTCGATCTGGTTTTGGCCACCCAGGTTTCACACCTGCCGGAAGCTGATGGCCAGTTACCTTTAGACAAAGAGAGAGACTTTTATTTCTGGGAAATAAGGTATGGCGGCTTGAGCCTGGCCGTGGTCTGCGACCGGATGTTTAAATCCGCACCGGCAGCAGTGTTGCCCGAAGCCCAGGTGCGTAATGGCTGGGCCTGGAATAACGAGTTTGACTTAAAGAAAGGGGCCAACCTGAAGCCGGCTCGACTCCTGGGACAGGCCCAGCTGAAACTCCTTAAGAGCTGGGCCGAAGACTGGTCCGGCGGCGTCTGGATGAAAGCGCTGCTTACCCAGTCGCTATGGGTGTCGCTTGTGACGATGCCTGAGGGGACGACAGGGGATGAAGCGCTGCGGCAGCTTCCGCCCCTTAAGGCCGGCGACTTTCCTCCTGATGACCGCCCGGTGGCCGATTTTATGAGCGGCGGCTGGCCGAAGCCGGCCCGGGATGAAGCCATCTGGATACTCAGGCAGGCCTTTGCCCTCCACCTGGCCGGATCGGGCGGACCGCCGGCGGCGCTCCAGTACGGGTTAGAAAAGCCCGGCGATGCGGTCTGGGCTTTTGTGCCGCCAGCGATTGTGGCCGGTCCGGCTGTTCGCTGGATGCCGAAGCCCGTTGTTCGATCTCCTATCAAGAGACCGCCAGAAGCTACCGGCGACTTCGAGGATGCTTTCGGGAACAAATTCAGCTTAAAGGTGATAACTAACCCGGTTGAAGAAGAAACAGCCCGGCCGGGGCGCGGCTCTTCCGGTTATGGGTTGGTCATTTTTGAGCGAAGTGAGAGGCGGGTCATGCTGGATTCTCTGGTGCGGCCTGAGAATTCTCCAGATGCGCGGTATAAATCTTATCCGGGCTGGCCGGTGGCTTTCGGCCAACTGGAAAACGACGGACGCCGACCGGTGGCTTATTTGCCGAATCTCCAGTTTAAGGGAATGTCTGATCCGGTGCTCCAGGTGGTCGAAGAGAAGACGGGCGAAATAGTTTATACCCTGAGGGTCAAAGGCACTGAGTTCCGGCCCCCGGTCTTCCGGGCCGGCAGGTATACAATTCGCTGTGGAGAACCGAATACTTCTGTCTGGAAAGAAATAAGAGGGGTTCCTTCGCTTCCGGCCGGTGTCAGGAAAAACCTGGTTGTGGACCTGGAGACCAGCCGCTCGCAGGTCAGGGAGTAAAAATAACTCTGACTTCGGTTCCGTTAGCAGATTTACAGGACATTGTCCCATTGAGCTGTTTCACCAGGTCCTGGATTATCTGCCAGCCAAACGAGGTGGAGCCATTGGGGTCGTAGTTTTCGGGCAGGCCGGTTCCATCATCACTTACCGTCAGAGCAACCTGCCGGCCGTTTATTTTCTCCAGGCTTACCCTGATAATGCCCTCTTTTCGTCCGTTAAAAGCGTGTTTCAGGGCATTGGAAACAAGCTCTGAGACTATGAGACCGCAGGGATGAGCCATGGACAGGTCAACCTGGACTTCATCCAGTTTTTTCTCAATCCTTATTTCCCTTCCCTCCTGTTGATAGAGAGAGATGGCCTGGGAGACGATTTTGTCCAGGTAGCGGTCAAGGTGTATTCTGTCCAGGCGGCTGGACCTGAGCAGGCCTTCGTATATCAGGGCGATGGTCCTTACCCGGCTCAGGGCGTCTTTCAGGGCGTTTCTGACTTCGGGCGAGGCATAGTATTGGGCCTGCAGCCTTAACAGACTTTGTATGAGCTGCAGATTATTCTTAACCCGGTGATGGACTTCTTTTATCAGAATCTCTTTCTCGATCAGTATCTGGCGGAGTTCATTTTCCAGGTTCAGCCTGTCCGTTATGTCTCTCATGATGCCAATGTAGGAAATCAGCTGGCCCGAGATTCTGACCTGCGAGGAATTGATTTCTACCACCCTCTGTTCGCCTGTCTTTTTTACTACCCTGGCTATGAGCGGCCCGTGAAACCCGTGCTGATTTATCATCGGTCCCATCTGCTGGATTTTTTCCAGATCTTCGGGAGCAAAAAAATCCTGGTTATTCTTGCCGAGCAATTCTTCGGCTGAGTTGTAACCCAGGAATCTGGCCGTGCTTTCGGAAGCGTAAGTGATGTACCCATTGGGGTCTGTGGTCACCACCATATCGGGAGTGGCCTTAAGAAGAGCCCGGTAATAGTTTTCTGATTCTTCCTTTATCTTTGTCAGCTGTATTTTTTCGGTTATGTCATGAAGGCTGACCACAGTTTTCCCGTCTGGCCGGAAGTTTGAACTTATGGACAGCCATTTTTTCTGTCCGTCCCGGCAAACAATTTCCAGGACCCGATCTCTGGCTTGACCTGCCTGGCGGTCAGCCAGCCAGAGGCTGATGACCTCTTTGCGTTTTTCCTCATCCGGGAAGGCCTTTCTGAACCAGGTCTTTCCGTCCGGGACATCTTCCAGCCTGTAGCCAGTGATCAGAGTGAAGGCCGGGTTGACATACAGCCACCGTCCTGAATCGTCAAGAAGAACGAGACCATAGGGGGAACTCTCTACCATAATATCGCACATTGAAAGTTGTTCACCTCTCATCTGTGCCTCGCGCTTCCTTATCCAGCCCGGGTCCTGCGGGACCGGTATAGTTAGCGGTGAATTATAGACAAAAAATTTTGACAAGTCTACCTGGCCAGGCTTGAGCCGCGCTCCGGAGACTCACTTATCTGAGGGGTCAGAGTCTATCATTATAATTTGAAGTGGTCATACCCAGACTTGCTCAGGACTACGGGTTGGCCGTTCCGAAAATAGCGCAGCTGATTCTTTTCCCCCGTTATCTGGCCGATAGCCGGCAGGGGCCGCCCGAATCGCCGGTAAAATTTTTCGGCCAGGGCCGGGAATTTCCTGGCCTCGACCGTCAGCAGCAGGCAATAATCTTCCCCTCCGGCCGCGGCCACTTCATCCAGGTCCCAGCCAAATTCATGGCCACACTTTCTTAACTGGTTGGAAACCGGTAGCTGCTCCAGGAATACTCTCACCCCGCAGCCCGAACGCTCCATTATCCTCCTGAGGTCAGAGTCAATGCCGTCGGAGACATCCATCATGGCCCGGACTTCCGGCTGCCCGGCCAGAAACTGGCCCTCTTCCAGGTGCGGGCGTGGCCGGTAATGGCGCCGGATAAGATATCTTCCTTCCAGCCTTAAATTCTTGTTCGATATATTTCTTAATATCAGGCGCAGGCCGCCCTCGGCCTCTCCCAGTTTGCCGGTGACAGCCACTATGTCGCCCGGCCGGGCGGACGAACGGTACTTGAGGTGTCTCCCCTCAGCTTCTCCTAGGATGGCCACGTTGATGACCAGGCCTTTAGGGGATTTAGTGGTATCGCCGCCCAGCAGACGAACTCCAGTTCTTGCAGCTAGCTGTCTCCATCCCCTGAAAAACTCATCCAGCCAGGCGATTTCGGTTTCCGGGGGAATGGCTATCGATAGAAATGCCCAGCGCGGACGTCCGCCCATGGCCGCGATATCGCTCAGGTTGACGGCCAGCGATTTATAGCCAAGGTCAAGCGGAGAAATTTTTTCGCCCAGAAAATGAACGCCGTCAATCAGCAGGTCGGTGGTCACCAGAAGTTTCTTAGAGCCTTTCCAGGGCAGGACGGCGCAGTCATCACCGATCCCCAGCACGCCGGCCGGCAGTTTTTTCAGAAAATTGGCCGAGAATCGGGCGATAAAACCGAACTCTCCCAGATCTTCGATTCTCATCCTTTTTTTATTTTCCATGTCATTCTCCCACAAAGGACTGGCCACCGACCCGGGGTTGAGTCATCATGGGCCCGGGCCTGGAATAATTTTTTAATGGTTCCATTTTATTGCTCTCTTTTTCATCTTTCTGCCGGGCTGCCTTTCCTTGCTTTCACCTTTATTTCCCGGCCTGAACTTAAGGGTGCCGGTTTATGGTGGACTTCAATATTTTACTTTCTCTGCCTGGCCTTATCTATCAAGCAACGCAGGCGGCGGGCGGATTTCTCGGGGTCCGGGGCGGCGCAGATGGCCGAGACCACGGCCACCCCGTCAGCCCCGGCCCTGATGACCTCAGCCACGTTGTTCTCGTTGAGACCGCCGATGGCCACCAGTGGCAGAGAGGTCAAGCTCCGGGCCCGGGCCAGCCCGGCCAGTCCCCAGGCTGGACCAGCATCGGTCTTGGTGGGCGTGGCAAAGACGGGGCTTATGGCCAGATAGTCAACGGGTAAGTCCTTGGCTTCTTCTAACTGTTCCAGGTTTTCTACCGAAAGGCCAATGATGGCCCGGCGGCCAAGATATTTTCTGGCAACTTTAACCGGAAGATCGCTCTGCCCCAGATGCACTCCAGCCGCCTCGGCGGCCAGGGCTACGTCCAGGCGGTCGTTGATTATCAGGGGAATTTCCGCCGGCAGAATTTTCTTTAAGGCCAGGGCCAGCTGCAGGAATTCTCGCGATGAGCAGTCTTTTTCCCTGAGCTGAACAACGGTTACTCCGCCGGCCACCGCCAGTCGCACCACCTCCGTCAACGGCCGGCGCCCGGCCAGGCTGCGGTCGGTGACCAGGTACAGGCTCAGGTCAACAGGCCTGGCGGGTTTGAGTTGTTTCCTGTCTTTCCTTGTTAACCCCATGTCATCCTTCTCTCCTGACCACAGCCCTGAATGAATCTCACGGCCGATGGTTATTTTGATTATTTCTATCTTCGGTCGTCAGCCTGGGTCTCTGAGGTCTTTCCTTGCCGGGAGCTTGGCCTTGAGGATTAAAAGATAAGAGCCCGCTATCAGCCGGCCTATTTCCTGATATCCGGGAGGAAGTGATGTAGATGATGCCTTTCTTCATTATAATGTCCAGACCCGAATTTTTTCAGGTCTTAACTCTTAGTCGGTCATTTATTTCCTGGGGTCCAATATGGTGCAGCCAGTCCAGGAAGTGAAGCTCAAAGCTGGCTGGCCCACGGGCTTGCTCAGCGGCCAGCTCTCCGCAAATTCCCATGATGGCCATGGCCCCCGCCGCCGCTTCCAGGGTATCGGGGTTCACGGCCGCAAAGGCCCCGGTCAGGGCGGAAGCGGTGCAGCCCAGGCCGGTCACCCGGGGCATCAGAGGATGGCCATTTTCGACCCGGATGGTCTGGCCCTCGCGGACCACTATGTCAGTCGGCCCGCTGATGCTGACGGCGCAGCCGTACTGGCGCGACAGCTGCCTCCCGGCTTCAACCGCCGCTTCCGGCTTTTCCAGACTGTCGACACCCTTGGTCCTGGTCCCTGCATCAACCAGGGCCAGAATTTCAGAACCGTTGCCCCGGATGATGGATACCGGGCCCGACTCCAGCAGATGGCGAGCCGTGGTCGTGCGGAAAGAAGTGGCCCCGGCACCTACCGGGTCCAGCACCACCGGTATTTTTTTCTTTTCGGCCGCCCTGACTGCTCGGGCCATGGCCTCAACCCAGTGCCGGCTGAGAGTGCCAATATTTATGACCAGGGCCGAAGCCAGGCCAACCATTTCCTCCACCTCTTCCACGGCATGAGCCATGACCGGCGAAGCGCCTATCGATAGGAGGGCATTGGCCGTCAGGTTCATGACCACGAAGTTGGTAATGTTGTGAACGAGCGGGGCCCGGCGGCGGATGTTTTCCAGGTCCCTGATTACGTCCTGAGCTGAAAACATGGCCCCTACCTCCTGAGCCAGGTTGATTCTGTCCGGTGAGGCTGAGTTCTGGACCCTGAAGACTCTGTCTCCCTACGCTGGCATTACCCAGTTCAGGTTCTGAGGGTTTGCTCTCAGCCTTCGTCCTGAAGATGCCGAAGGCACCCCTGACAGAACATATTTTATCTACTATAAAGTTCGGGCAGCTGTCAATTCTCGCCGACCTTTGTGTAATGGGCCGGGGAAATGGGCGAGGAAAGAATTCATTGACGGTAAGTGTTGGAGAGAAACAGTGAACTCAGGCAGGAAGATTTCCCGGGATTAACCTGATTTTTTTCAAGGCGCCGGGCAGGAGAGTTTAAGGAGAAAGAGACCAGGAACAGGGAAAAAGACCGCAGGCCCTCTTTCTGATGTCCGGGCTTTCGGAACCGGGTGTTGACGAAGACAGGCGGAACCAAAAGATTGGTCGCAAAGGCCATCCTGTCAGTACGAATATCCCACCATAAAAACCCAGGTCCTGGTCTTTATCCTTTCCATCCATTCCACTCCGGGTTTCAGGATGTTGGATAGACCCAGGTCATAACGGGCGTCAACAGAAAAATAGCCCGGTCCCCACTTCTGGGTAAAGATGAGCCCGAAAGTTATCCCATATTCTGACTTCTGGACGTCGGCCTTGATGTCTTCAGTTTCCTGGCTGTAGGCGTCAATCATGACAATGCTGGCCTTCTGGTTGAAGCCAAAAAACGGGCCGAAGAAAATAGCCGGGACAGCCGCCGCTCCTTCCAGGGCCAGGTTTATTTTTAAGAGCACCGGAACTTCAAAGGAATCAAAGTTAAAATGAGCTTCAAAATCGTATTCAGGGTCGACCAGACGGGCCCCTTTCTGGATGTAGAGCACCTCCGGTTGGATGGAGACACCAGGCAGGAACTCGAAGCTGGCAAAGACCCCCCCGGACCAGCCCCTCTTGGTCTTCCAGGGGAAACCTTCAAGAAAAGTTTCGGGCAGTGATTTCAGGCGGCCCAGGGTCAACCCGCCCTTGACTCCGAAATGGAACTGGGCCCGGGCCGGGGTAACCGTCAGGCTGCCAAAGAGGATAACGGAAATTATGAAAAACACCCAGGGTCGGTATCTGTTCATAGACTTTGCCCTCCTTTTTTCATCGACTTGAGTTGTCTGACCTGCCTATTAGATACTTTAATTTGACCTTAAATGCAAGAGAAACGGAGAGAGAAGAACCAGGCCAGCCTTAATTCGCTTACCCTCTACCTTCTCCCTTAAAAGACATTTCCGGCCTTAAAAGTTTGGTAGCCAGGGGATAAAGTCGGGCCTCCGGCCCGGAACCGGTTATTTTACTCCTCATAATCGTCGGTCGGACGATTACAATTTCTGGCTCAGGCTTTTGGCTCAGTGGTTTGAGCTCGGTCTGGTATAATATTGATGCGGTCTTAAGGAGGCCGGCCAGCCGGCACCTGTCTTGAAGTGGAACTTTATGGCCAGAAATCAACTTCTTAAATATGTGCGAAGAAAATGGCCGGGACTTTTCCTGTTACTGAACCTGGTCCTTATTGTGCCGGCTCAGGTCCCGCCCGAATTGCCGGTTGAACAGATAGTGGAAAGGGCCTACCAGAGGTTAATTTCCTACCGGGATTTCGGTCGCTGGCAGGCCCTGGTAGTTTCTTCCCAGGCTAATGCCGACCGCCACTGGCAGCCGGAGAAGTTGAGGCGAGTTACCAAGTGGATGAAGTTTGATGGCGGCCTGCTGGATGAAGAAATCCTGGAGGCGATAGAAATTGAAAAGGGTCGGACCAGGGATGTAACCGAGAAGTACCGCCAGCAGAGACTGGAAAGTTTGAGAAAAGCGAGGGAAGAAAGAGAAAAAGCGGAAGCCTCGGGCCACCGGCCAGAATCCGGACTCAGCCTGAGCCTGGATGACCTGATTCCTTTCAGCGATAAGAACAGGAGCCGGTATGATTTCCGGCTGAAGGGCGAGACTGAAATAAACGGCGAAGGAGTTTACCTGGTGGAAGCCAGGGCCAGGGAAAGAAAGGATTTGCTGTTCGAGGGTCTTTTCTTCATCAGCCGGGACTCTTACGACCTGCGCCGGGTAGAGATAACTCCGGTCAAGGCTCCATCCTTCGTCCGTGAGTTCCTTCTGGAAGTGGACCTGGACCTCTGGCGGGAAAGGCTGGTCATGAAAAAGGTCAGAATAATGATCTTCGGTCGGTTTCTGTTCAGGTCCATTCGAAGGATAATAGAAGAGGATTACCTCGAGTACCGCCCGCTCGACTGAAGGCTCCATTATTCTTGAAGGACAGGATACTTCTTGTATCGCTGGACAAGGGTTTTCTATTAAATTAAAATTAGCTGACTGTATAACAAGTCTATTGACGCAGAGTTAGACCAAAGGAGAAAAATCTTGAAGGCTCTGATCATTGCTGCCGGCATGGGCCAGAGATTATCCGGCCTCTGTGCCTCGAAGCCGCTTCTCCAGGTCTGCGGACAGCCCCTCATCAACTGGGTTATTGAAGGGTTGCTAAAGGCCGGGATAAAGGAAGTGATAGTGGTTACCGGTTATAACCGGAAAGGACTGGAAGAGCATCTTGAAACCAGTTATACCCCGGAAGAAGTAAGCCTGACCTTGCTTTACAACGATCAGTGGCAGCGAGAAAATGGGCTATCGGTCTACAGGGCCAGGCCGCTGCTGACGGAGCCTTTTTTCCTGGTGATGTCCGACCACATTTTCGACCCGGCCATTCTGAATCTTCTGCGGCAGACGGAGCTTAAGAAGGATGAAATTGTCTTGGCCGTTGATTTCCGGGTGCAGAATCATCCCTATGTTGACCTGGACGATGTGACCAGGGTAAAGGTCGAAGACGGAAAGGTTTGCGATATTGGCAAAGGCCTGGTCAGTTACAACGCCTTTGATACCGGAATATTCCTCTGCCAGCCGGTGCTTTTTGAGGCCCTGGAAGAAAGCCAGCGAAAAGCGGGGGATTATAGCCTGTCCGGGGGAGTAAGGCTCCTGGGGGCCAGGGGCCAGGTCAGAGCCGTTAGTATCGGCGACAGATTCTGGATTGACATCGATGATCCCAGGGCCCTGGAAAAGGCTAAAAATTACCTGGGGGCAGAATTGAACTGGTAGTTTATTCCCGGTCCTGCCGTCTCCCGGTCGGTCCGGGCCCAGCTGAAAACGAACCAGCGGAGGAAAAATGACAGCCAGAAGAGCAGTGATAATTCTAAGCCAACCCGGCCAGAAAAAGATGCTGGGGCTTACTCTGCGGCAGCGGCTGGTCTTAACTGCCAGCGAAGCCGGATGGAACGAATTCTGGCTTTTTCATCCAGAGAAGGCCGTAGCCCAACAAGCCGCAGTTGAGCTCTCGTCTGACCGGAGAATTCTTAGAAGAGATATTCGGCTCAGGGTTTTAAGTCAGGAGAGCGGGGAGAGCAAGTTGCCGGGCCCGGGCGGCAACGATTATCTGCTCTTCCTGGAAGACAACCTGGTCCTGGCCCCTGAAATCTTATCCAGGCTGGCAGAAAAACTTGAAGGCCTGGAGTGGCCCCTGGCCAGGATTGAACTCCACGGAAAAGAAGGACCAGGTCAACCCTGCCCTGGCCTGCTGGTGGTTCGCTCCGGAGCCGAGGCGGAGCTTGTCTTGAGCCAGCTGATTTCGGGCAGAACTCTTTCCGGAGTTGCGGCCGGAGAAGATGACCGGAAATCTTTTATAACCCTGCCGGGCGGTTTTGCCTTGGCCGTAGAGGACAGAACAAGCTTTATCCGGGCTCAAAAATTGCTCCTTCAGACTGCCCGCAAACCTCAGGACGGGGTGGTGGCCAGGTTGATAAACCGCCGGATTTCCCTTTTTCTTACCAGATATTTGCTCTATCTCAATGTTCACCCCGTGGTTCAGACCATCTTTACCTTTGCCGTCGGTCTGCTGAGCGTGGTTTTTGTGGGCTACGGCCGGCAGCTCCTGGTGCCCGGGGGCATACTCTTTGAGCTGGCTTCGGTTATCGACGGCTGCGACGGAGAGAACGCCCGGCTGACCTACAGGATAACCAGGACCGGAGGGGCCCTGGACATCACAGCTGATGCCGTAACCTTTGTCTCGTTTTTCGTGGCCCTGCCGCTTGGCCTTTACCGGACTTATGGAGATAGATTCTGGCTGTATCTTGGCGGCTTTACTCTGCTGTCGATGCTGGCTTTTTATCTGCAGCTGATTAATTATGCCAGGAAGAATGGACTCGGTTATAATATCGTAGCCGTGGTAAAAGAGATTGAGGCCAGCAAGAACCTGCCCCGGTTCCAGACGGCTTTTGACCGACTGGCAGCCAGCCTGGCTTTTATCTACCGCCGCGACTTTTTTTCAACCGCTGCCTTTATCATGATTGCGGCCGGACTGGCCAGACCGGCCATGGTCCTGGCGGCCGTGCTGGCCTTGCTGGAAGCGCTCTATTTTTATTTCTATTCTCTGAGAAAGATGACTCTTGAACCGCAAAGAAGAGGAGAGGTCCAGTGAAAGCGGTCATTCTGGCCGCCGGCCGGGGAACCAGGCTGGGGCTGGACCTGCCCAAGGCCATGGTCCAGGTCGACGACCGGAGAACAATAATCGATTACCAGGTGGAAAACCTCGAGCCTTTTATCCCAGCGGAAAATATCCTGGTAGTGGTGGGGTTCAGGAAAGAATTGATACTGGCCAGACATCCCGAGCTGACCTATACCTTTAATGAAAGGTTTGCCGTAACTAACACCAGCAAAAGTCTTCTCAAGGGACTGAGCCGGATGGATGAAGATGTGCTCTGGTTGAACGGGGACGTGGTCTTTGACCGGGAGATAATCCCGAAGATGCTTTCGGCCGGCTGTTCTTGCGTCCTGGTTGATGACAAGAGATGCGGACCGGAAGAGGTAAAGTACAGGACGGATGAGGCTGGCTTTATAACCGAAATTTCGAAGCAGGTGGAAGCGGCTGAGGGCGAAGCCCTGGGGATTAACCTGGTGGCCCGGGCTGACCTCGAATCCTTGAGAAAACATCTGGAACTGGTATCGGACAACGACTATTTTGAAAAGGCCATAGAGAATTACATTATCAGGGACGGCGGGCGTTTCCTGGCCGTTCCCTCTGAGGGGTTGTTCTGCCACGAGGTGGATTTTCCCGAGGACCTAGAGCGGGTCAGGGCTTACCTGGCTCCCGGCAGGTAAACGGGGTCAGCCATTACTCAGGGCTATATTGAGGCCGGGGTCTTTGGCGCCGTTATTCTGTTATCAATTTTCCCACCTGGTTGAATTTTGGCCGGCGTTGTGATAAAAGAAACGCTTATTTTGAGCCGGCTGGGATCATAAATCGTATGACCATGGAAGAAACTCTCATCCTCTTAAGCCAGGCAGGCCAGACCAGAATCCTGGGACTGAGCCTGCTGGAAAGGCTGATTCTCTACGGCCAGAAGGCCGGACTGCGCAAATTCTGGTTGTATTCAGAAGACCCAGCTCAGGCCCGGCAGGTCCTGGAAGAACTCCGTTCTGACCGGAGGTTCAGCCCGGAAAAAGTGGACCTGGCTCTCTGCCCCGCAGAGGGCATTCAGCAGCTTGATGCCGAAAAGAACGGTCGCTCCCATATCCTGGTGCTGGAGGATAACCTGGCCGTGCACCCTGATTTTTTTGCCTTCACCCTGGTCGAGGGCAGGGTTCCGGTCGAGGACCTGATCCTTCTTAACCTGAATGGTTCTTCCAGCGAGCAGTCGGTCTTCCCCGCTGCCTTTTTAATAGATTTGGAACGCATTGGCGCTATTCTTCCTGCCCTGGTTCGCTTGAAAAATTCAGGGCCGGGCTGGCTGGAAAAGATCAAGTATTCTGTTTCTGCTGGTCAGCTCACAATCAACTGTCCTTTTGCCGTAAGAGTTGACAGCCCAGCAGCAGCCCGTCGGGCCGAAGACCTGCTCCTGGAAACCGGCAGAAAGCCCGTGGATGGTTATATCACCCGGGTATTTTTCCGCCCTCTTTCCCTGAGGTTGACCAGGCACCTGATCAGCTGGGGGCTGACTCCCAACCAGATCAGCCTGATCGTCCTGGCCGTTGAGCTGCTCAGCGTCTATCTGATTTTCCAGGGTCGTTATACCCCCATGGCTTTGGGCTCCTTCCTGTTCTTGCTGGCCTCGGTCATAGATTGCTGCGACGGCGAGAATGCCAGATTAACCTGTCGGATTTCCCGGTTCGGCACCATTTTTGACATTTCGGCTGATGCTTTTTTGTATGTTACCTTCTTCACTGCTCTGCCCCTGGGGCTTTATCGGGCGACCACCAGCGAGACCTGGTTGTATGTCGGCGCTTTTGGCTGGCTGTCGATGATCAGCTTTTATCTGCAGATGATCTATTATGCCCGGAGGTCCGGGATCGGGTTTAACATTGTACCCATCGCCCGGGAAATAGAAGGCAGTATCCATGACCCTGATTTTCAGACCTGGGCGGACCGCCTGGCCGCCAGGATTGCCTTTATCTACCGGAGGGATTTTTTCACCACCCTGGCCTTTGTCCTGATTGCCCTGGGAGGAGCCAGGGTGCTGGCCCTCATGGTTTCTTTTTTTGCTTTCCTGGAAGCTGCTTATTTTGGCAGCTGGTCAAGGCGGCAGCTGAAAAAGAAAGCCTTAGATAAGCTCCAGCCCGCCTGAGTTCAGAAGACTTTCGGCCAGCAACCAGTCAATCTCAGTGGTAATCTTGAAATTCATCTGGCTGCCCTCAACCAGGCCGCATCTCAGCCCGCAGGCCCAGGCCACAGATAAATCGTCGGTGTAGGACTGTTCCCGCTGCCGTTCATAGGCCAGCTTAATCTCCCGGAATCGGAACATCTGGGGAGTCTGGGTGCGGTAGATTTTTCGGCGGTCGGGAAATGAAACCACCCGTTGGTCTTCAACGGCGGCCAGCGTATCTATGGATGGGATGGCCAGGGCCAGGCCGTCATACCTGTTTTCTTTGAGTAATGTTAAACCCTGTTCCAGGCTGTGAAGGGGAAAAAAGGGCCTGGCCGAGTCGTGGATGATGACCAGGTCAGTGTCAGCGGGGCAGGCCTGGAGGCCATTCAGCACCGATTGCTGCCGACTCTCTCCGGCCGGGGCGATGAGAGAAATGGCCGGATGAGGCTGGTAATAGTTTGCATAGTCGTCCACCAGGACAGCCGTTATGGTGTCCACCTTGAGAGCCGCTAATTTTTCTACCGAATAATCAAAGAGCGGACGGCCTCCGAGGCGGGCAAACTGCTTGGGAACAGTGAATCCCAGCCTGGTGCCCCGGCCCCCTCCGAGGATGATGGCAGTTATTTTCATGGTCAGGTGATCCTTTGCTTAATTTATCATACTTGCCGGCTCAGTCTTCAAGCAGAATTCTCTTGACCAGCATGGTGGCGAAAGCCCCACGGGGCAGGCTGAACGACAGCACCAGGACTCTTTTGCCCGGGTGAAGCTCGTCCTCTCGCCGGTCGACAATTTCCAGCCCCTCTGGGAACAGCAGAACTTTTCTCTGGAAGGAGCGGAAGAAAACCCGGCTGAGGGCCCGGGTGCGGAAAGAGGCGAACCTCAGGTTGTTTTCTTCCAGGATTTTAAGGTAAAGGTTCCGGCTGCGCTCGTCCGGGAATTGCATCTTGGCCGACGGGGTGGGCAGCTTGAGTTCTTTAAGGTAGTCAAAAACCCCAGGTTCCAGAGTTTTCCAGAAATAGAATCGACCCGATTCGGCCTGGACTTCCCGCAGGTCCGGGATGAGCTCCTTGAGCAGCCGGCGCAGCAACTCGTTCCACAGGTGCGAACCAAAAGCGGCATAGGCCATGGCGATTTCTTCCCGGGGTATCTTCTCCAGGGCGGCCAGGAAATCATCGGGTCGCAGGAGCAGGGTTCGGAAAATTCTTTTCTCGGTCAACCCTCTGGCCAGTTCCAGGCATTTTTCCCAGTCGCGCCAGTTTTCTATGATCCGGGCCACTCTTTCCCGGTTTTCCCGGTTGGCTGTGGCCATATTCTGGGACTGCAGGAAAATCTGCAGGGCGCCGTTGTAATGACCCCTTAGCACCCGGTCGGCGAAGAAGCCGAGCTGGGGGTTGGTTCCGCGGAAACGCTGGTCGTCGAAAAAGTTGGGAAAACCGGACTGCCTGACCTCTTCCAGATTCCGCAGAGCGGGTTCAACCGCCGTCAGGTTGCGAATGGTGATTCTGAACTTGTTTCCCTGGATGAGCGAGGGGCTCATCGGCTTGCGCATGAACCCGATGGCCTGGAGTGAAAAGTTCTGGTCTTCCCGGCTGAAATCCCTCTGGCTGCGGATGGTGATGTGCTGGGTGGTAACGCCGTGCTTGTCCTTCTTCCCGCCGTAGGCCAGGGCCTTGGGCGAGATGGACAGGGTTTTGGCCAGGAAACGCATCAGGTCGGGGGTGGTCCAGTTTTTCTTGGTCAGCCGGTAGACCCGGAATTCACCGCTTTCGACCAGGGGAAGGCTGGCGATTTCTTCGACTATGAAATCTTCGGGTATTGCCTTGATCATAAGCCCTGTTAATTTTAAATGAAATGGTCGGCAAAATCTATTTGTTTGCTTGCTTCGGACAATAAGGTATAATATAGAAACTAAAAGAAAGGAGGCTATGATGAAAGGTGATCCCAAACTTATCAAGACCCTGAATTCTTTGCTGGCTGACGAACTGACGGCCATCAATCAATACATGGTCCACTCTGAAATGTGCGACAACTGGGGCTACGCCAAGCTCCACAAGGCCATCGAGAAAAGGGCCATCCAGGAAATGAAACATGCTGAGAGCCTGATCGGTCGAATCCTGTTCCTGGAAGGGATTCCGATCGTTTCCGAGTTAAAGAAGATTGCCATCGGAGAAGAAGTGCCCCGGATGCTGGAGTTTGACCGCAAGGCCGAGTTTGAGGCTATCAAGGCTTACAATGCGGCCATCAAACTGGCCGGGGAGGTCGGGGATTTTGCCACCAGGGAACTCCTGGAAAAAATCCTTCAGGACGAAGACAAGCACATCGACGAGATTGAAGAGCTGATGGACCAGGTCAAGCAGATGACCCTGCCCATCTTCCTGACGACCCAGACCAAAGAATAAGAAACCCGTTCGGGCAGCGCTCCTGCCTGTTTCAGAGGCTTAGGTAGGCCACGACTTCCAGGTGTCCGGTATGGGGGAAGAAATCGACCGGAGTCAGGCGGTTGATCTTATAGCCGCTGTCGGCCAGGGTCTTTAGGTCCCGGGCCAGGGTAACGGGGTTACACGAGACATAAACCAGAGTCGGAATTCTTAAACTTATAACCTGCTTGATACTTCTCGGGCTGAGACCGGCCCGCGGCGGGTCAATCACCAGCAGGTCAAAGCTGCCGCGACCAATCTCCGGCAGGGCTTCCTCCACAGAGCGCTCCTGGAAACGGACATTTTTAATCTGGTTGAGGGCCAGGTTCTCGTTGGCCGTCCTGATGTTGGCCCGCTCCCAGTCCACGCCGACCACCTCGGCCGCAGCTTTTGACAGGCAGATTTCTATGGCGCCCGAGCCGCAGTACAGGCCCAGGGCCGACTGGGTTCTCAGGCGCCGGGCTTCATCCTGAATCAGGGCGTAGACCAGTTCAGCCGCCAGGGGGTTGGTCTGGAAGAAGGAACCGGGATAAATCTTGAAACGAAAATTCTGGAGTCTCTCCTCGATGGCTTCCCGGCCGTAAACCAGGTGAGTTTTCTCAAGAGATACCACGTCGGCAATCCGGTCGTTTTCCACCCACCAGAAGCTGGTCAGTTCTGGCATGACCTCCAGGATGGCGGCCGCAAATTCTTCCGCCGGCAGTTCGGCCTGGCTGGTGGTAACCAGCAGCAGCATCAGCTCGCCAGTCCTTTTTCCCTCCCTGATGACCAGGTGGCGGAAAAAGCCTTTCTTGGTTTCCAGGTCGAAAACCGGGAGCCCGGTCTTGGCCGCCTGGCGCCTGACCACCCGAAATATTTTTTCGGTTAAGGGCGTGCTCAGGTGACAAATTTCAAGGGGGACAACCCTCTTATTGCGGTGAACCTGGTTGGGCTGGGTTCTTTCTCGCAGCCCCAGGAAGATTTCCCCGCCAGACTGGCCAAAAGAAAATTCCATTTTATTCCGGTAAAAGTACTGGGCGGGGGAAGGCAGAATTCTTTCAATTTCCAGGTAGCGGTAGCCTGAAGGGAAATGTTGGCGGAAGACTTCCAGCAGGTAGTTTTCCTTCAGGCGCAGTTGCTCGCGGTAATTCAAATCCTGAAAGCTACAACCTCCACAGCGGCCAAAATGCGGGCAGGCGGCCTGCTGGCGGGTCTCACCGGGTTTAATTATTTCCTGGACCCTGGCCTTGATGGTCTGTTTGTCCCGGGGAAGGTAAGCAATTTCTACCAGGTCGCCAGGATATGTCCCCGGGACCAGGAAAGTTTGTTCCCGGGTGATGGCCAGTCCAGCCGCTTCCGGGAGTAAGAAGCCGGAAATTTCTACCCGGGCCTTTGTCTCCTGGAATTTGTTAAATAACCGGCGCAGCAGCCGGACTGGCAGACCGACCACGTTATTATAATCGCCTTCTAATTTCTCCAGGAAAAGGTTCCTTATTTCCTGAATGGCATAGGCTCCGGCCTTGTCCTGATAAGTGTTGCGGTCGAGATATTCCTTTATATCTTCCGGGGTCAGCGGTCTGAAAGTAACCCGGCTGGTTTCTTGTCCGCTCAGCAGCCGGTCGGCCTGCTTGCTGTACAGGACGACCGCGGTGATCACCTCGTGGGTCCTGCCGGAAAGCATTTCCAGCATTCGCTCAGCCTGGCTCCGGTCGGCCGGTTTCCCCAGCACCCGTCCGTCTATCGTGACCACGGTGTCAGCCCCGATTACCAGGGCCTCGGGATTTTTCTCGGCCACAATTCTGGCCTTGGCCTCGGCTGCCTTCAAGGCGAAATCTGCCGGGTTCTTCCCCACAATCTGAGTTTCATCCAAACCGCTGGGAATGACAGAAAAGGATTTGACTATCCTCTTAAGTAATTTGATTCTCCGGGGCGATTCCGAGGCCAGGATAACCTTCATTTCTTGTCAGAGGCTCCAGGCTTGACCAGGGGCAACCCCTGCTGGCAGAGGGGGCAGGCTTCAGGCTCGTAAGCTGAAACCTTGAGGGCCAGCAGGCTTCTGACGGGTTTCCCTTCTATCAACACCTGTCCGGCGCTTCGGTCTACCAGGCAGTATATTCCATTCACTTTAACCTGCATTGTTTTCAGGCATTCCAGGACTTCCTGAACCGAACCTCCGGTAGTCAGGATATCTTCAACTATTATGGCCTTTGAGCCCGGCAGCCCGGCGAAACCCGAACGAACAGTCATTTTCTCCTCAACCCTCTGGGAGAAGGCGAAAAGCTTCCCCAGTTTCAGGGCAGTCAGGAAACCGATGGCGATCCCGCCGTAGGCCGGGGAGACCACGTATTCGAAATCCGGACTATCTTGCCTGATTTCCTCCACCAGCAGGTCGATGATTTTTTCCAGGACCGACGGCCGCTCGATCAGCTTGATTTTTTCAAAGTAAACATCGGAATGCTTGCCAGAGGTCAGCTTGAAGTGGCCTTTGAGCAGGGCCTGGCTTTCCTTGAACAGGTTGAGAATCAGCTCAGAACGATTTTCAGACATGCCGTCCTCCGATGAAAATTTTTTATTTTGGTTTGATAGCAAAGTATAGCCTAACCTGTCCTCAAAGAAAAGATGCTTTATCACCGAAAAATTTGCGGGTATAATGAAAGCCAGTAGTTCTTGGCCTTGGGTGAATCGTGATAAAAATATTGCTCGTTTCTTCTGATGATGGGATGGCCGGGGAAATAGCCCGGGCACTGCCGTCGGGTACCTGCCAGCTTACCCTGGCCAGGGTTGACGAAGACCTTATCGACCGCATCTCGCAGGAAAAACCGCGGGTTATCCTGCTGGTCAGCGAAGGCCGGCTGTCTGATACTTTTTCCAGGCTCCGGATGATAAAGAGCTTTGACCCTCTGATGGAAGTCATAGTCCTGGGCCAGGCGGAAAGCGAAACAAAAGTGGCCGAAGTGATCAAGGCCGGAGCCCTTGATTATCTTAATCTGCCCGTCGGGGCCGCAGCCCTGGCCGACAGCTTGAAGAAACTGGAAGAAAAAATATCAGTCCGGCGGGAAACCTACCAGCTGGAAAGAGAGCTGGCCAGCAAGTACATCTTTGAAGGAATGGTCGGACGGCATCCGGCCATGCTGGAGGTCTTTGCCCTGGTGGAAAGGCTGGCCCGGCATCAAATAACTGTGCTGATAACGGGAGAGACGGGGACGGGTAAAGAGCTGGTGGCCCGGGCCCTCCATAGCCTCAGCCCCCGGAAAGACAGACCCCTGGTAGTTGTTGACTGCACTACCCTCCCTGAATCACTGTTTGAATCCGAAGTGTTCGGATATGAACGTGGGGCCTTTACCGGAGCCGACCGGGCCAAGAGCGGGTTGTTGAAAGAAGCTGACGGCGGAACCATCTTTTTCGATGAAATCAGCGAAATCCCTCTGAGCAGCCAGGCCAAACTGCTGCGGTTTCTTTCAGAAAGAACCTTTAAGCCGCTGGGCAGTAACCGCCCGGTCAGGGTGGATGTCAGGGTCCTCTGTGCTACCAACAGGAACCTTAGAGAAGAGGTGAAAAAGGGCAATTTCCGTGAAGACCTTTATCACAGGATTAACGTAGCCGAGGTGAACCTGCCGCCCCTGAGAAAGCGCAAAGAGGACATTCCCCTCCTCTGCCTTCATTTTATAGACCGTTACAACCAGCGTTTTGGAAAATCGGTCCGGGGACTATCCAACCGGGTTAAGAAGATCCTGTTCGAGTATGATTGGCCTGGAAATGTAAGGGAACTGGAGAAGGTGATAGAGAGGGGAGTGACCCTTACCGCCGATAATTTTATCGATATTCAGCACTTGCCCGAAAGGATGATCAGCCTGGTGGAAACGGAGCTGGTGGAGGATAAAGCCTACCCCTACGTCAATCTCTCCCTTGAGGAGATTGAAAAGAAGCACCTGCTGGAGGTGCTGCGGGCCCATGGGTTTAACAAGCAGCAGGCGGCCAGGGCACTGGGCCTGACCCGGCCAGCCCTTTACCGGAAACTGAAAAAGCACAAATTGAATGTCTGAACAGGCAGGGTAGGTTCGGTAAAATCGATGACCCCAGGTGTATTGCTGGCTTAACGTCGCTTTCCGCGCTTGGTTAATTAATCTAGACATAATCCTGACCTATGTTTTATGCGCAAGATAAAAGTTTCTATCGATTGCAGGTTTTTCCCCCGCAATAATAAGCAGGACGTAATGTATAGACCGTGGTGCTTCTACCCGGGCCGAAACTGCTGTTCTATTTTGTGTAACGAAAAAGAACACAGGTCGCATCTTCATCTATTTATTTGAAAATTAATAAGATAACCAGATAGACCGGCCTGAATAGTGTAACGAAAACGGACAGAAAAGCGGAAGGGGCCATTTGTTAAGTTGTTGATTATCAATTAGATAACAAAACCAAAGCTGGCACAGATATTGCTTTATATAAGGTCAAGATTTAGCGACGAGATTTAAGGCGTAAGAGATCATGAGAAAAGATGGTGGAAAAGATAGGTGGCTGAAATTCTTCCTGATCATAGCTTTTGGTCTGGCCATCGGGAATCTTGCCTGGCTGCGGGCCGACACCTCAGCCAGTGCCACATTTTCCATAGAGCTAAAAGAGTGGCTGGTGCTGGAAATTAAGTCCGCAGCCAGTGGTTTTTCGGACACGGGAAATTTCCAGGCCCAGGGTCAAACGCAAATCATATCGGGTCAACCACTTCAGGTCCGGGTGTTGTTATCGGTTGTCGACAGCAAGTCCGTTGCCCTTAAAGGAATAATATACCCAGAAGAAGAACAGACAAGCAGCCAACGGGCTTTAATCTGGCGTGGCCAGGGAGATATTCAGGGACAGGGTCTGGCGCTTACCGGCCAGGAGAACACTTTTGCGGTTTGGCAGGGGGCCGGGCTTAAGACCGGGAGCCTGGTTTTTCTAGAACCGGCTGATAATTCTGACTCGGTCTATAAGGCTGTGTTTACCTTGAGTGCCATATGATAAGTTTAAGAAAAAAATAAGGAGTTTAATAACAAAAAAAGGATACTGGTGACATAATTTGGCGCCGGAAACATATTCCGGCAAATTTGCGGACAATAAGAATATATTTCCAATTCATTTATTATAAATCAGTTACAGATTTTTTCTTTTTTCCCCTTGACCTGGCATAACTCCTGCACTATAAATTTGCTGATATTTTTTTATGTAGGAGGAATTGGAAGTGAAAAAGAACTGTCTAAGGTTCCTGGGTGCGTGGGTTATGTTTCTGCTTCTGGCAGCTTTTAACCCGCTTCTGGCTCAACAGTCAAAGGACGTTACTTTCCAGGTAACGCTGGCTGAATGGTATGACCTTTATATCGGCACCAATTCTGTTACCTTTACCGATATTGCTCCCACAGTCGGGGCCGCTCCCGGTACTGTTCAGATTGCCGCCAACGAAAATCCGGTAGCCGTTAGGGTTTTTGCCATCATGGCTCCGGCTTCTTCCTTGAGGCTAACGGTTACCGCCGCTGGTGATTTCCATTCTACAGTTCCCGCCAGCACGGTCAGCTGGACGGTTTCCGGTTCGGGTTACCAGGCTGGTTCCTTGCTGGCCGGCAGCGCGGTTTCGGTCGGACAGTGGACGGGCAGCATCTTTCACTGGCACGAAGGACAACTCAATTTCAGATTCCTGAGGGATTACGTCAATCAACAGCCGGGCACTTATTCCATAACCGCGACCTATACTCTTTCTAAAGTTTGAGTTCAGTTCGCAGACAGCCTGTCAGGGGAGAGGGATCCGGACCCTCTCCCTTTTATTTTATTGACCGAAAATTGGGCTTTTCATAGAATTGATTCAGGTTCAGACCAGAAGACGAGAATTGGAAGCAGGAGGCCGGAAGATGAGATGCCGGTTCGAGACAGCGTTCAAGCTTCTGCTGGTTGTTGTCATCACGGCGGGAGGTTTTTCCCCACTTCGGGCCCAGATTTATTTCGGCATCACCCCCATCAGGCTGGAACTTAAAGTTGGCCCCGGGTCCCAGCGGACTGAAGTCATCTACGTCAGGAATAACTCCCCCCGCCCCGTCAGACTTAAGGTCTATACCGAAAACTGGACGTTGGGGGAAGACGGCAGCAGGAATTTTATCGGAAGTCAGCCGACCAGTTTTTCCTGCCGGGACTGGATCAGGGTCAACCCGTTTGATTTCAGGCTCCAGCCGGAGGAGATAAAAACTGTGCGCTTTACCGTTTCGGTGCCCGCCGAGGCCGAAGCCGGAGGTTATCATGCCGGCATCTCCTTTGAACAGGTGCCGGAGGCTCCATCAGGCAGCAGGCTGGGCCAGGTAGCCTTTACCGGGAAAATTGTGGCCGCCGTCTATGTCCTGGTCGGAAAAGTGCAGATAGAAGGCTCGCTGGAAGACCTGGTTTTCGAAAGTGCCGGCGATACCCAGGCGGTCAAGCTCAGGCTGAGCAATCCGGGCCGGACTCATTTCCGGTTGAAGGGCGAGGTGCGGCTGAACACAACAGAAGGCAGGAAGGTGCTCGAACTGGAGGTGCCCGACGAGCCGGTCCTCCCGCAGAGTCGACGCTGGGTGGTAATTCCTTTGAAAGAGAAACTGAACCCCGGGAATTACAGGGCCGAGGTCAGGCTGGATATCGGTCGGGAGGAGCTCCTGGGCCTAGAAAAGGAAATCATCATTAAGTGATCGAGCAGGATGAAGATGCGCAGAACTGAACAACCGTTTCGAAAAGAAAACAGGGCCGACCGGAAATTAGTCGGCTTCCTCCTGCTGGCCTGGGTGGGCCTGGCCCTGGGACAGCTTCTGGCCCAGAGCACGGCCAGCCTGGGGGTGACGGTTCTGGTGGCCAGGCGTTTCCGGATTGAAGTCAGCACCAGCCAGGTTTCCTTCACCCGCAGTTCGTCAACGGGTGTTCCCCAGACCATTCCGGCCAATGAGGGTCGTTTTGACCTTACCATCAAGACTAACAACGATTACAGTTCCAGAACCAATGTCTGGTTCCAGGTTTCTTCCGACCTGCTGGACAGCTCCACCGGCTACACCATCCCGATAGAGAGAATAAGCTGGCAGGCCCAGGGCAGCGGTTTTTACAGCGGACAGCTCAGAAAAGCTTCCCCGGTTCTGGTGGCCAGGTTTACTGGACCCGGGAGTTTTACTGGCTACCTTTATTTCTTTTTTGCTGAGGATCCGAGCTTGGCCCCGGGAGCTTACCGGACGACCGTCACCATTCTGGTCGAGGGTGTATAAGTCAAAATGAAGCCAGGATATTTGTTGAAAGCCAACAGGTTAACCAGGTGCCTATCGGTCTGCGGCCTGATTTTGTTTTTCCTGGCTCTCTCTGGAATCGACCTGAGTTCCCGGGCCATTCCGCAACACTGGACGATATCGCTAAGCATTTTCCCCACGGCCATTACCTTTCCTTCGGCTGACCCGGACCTGGTGCCGGTGATTGCGGCTAACACTCCGGTCCAAATTCAGGTTACAACCTGGCCGCCCAACCGGCCTTGGCAGCTAACGATCAGGGCCGAAGGCAACCTGGTCAGCTCCTCCGGCCAGGTCATTCCCATAAATACCATTTCCTGGAGGGCTACCAGTAATCCCCCCTTTAGAGATGGCGTGCTGGCTGCCGGCCAGAGCCTGGTCCTGGCCGAGAGCCGGGGAGATAGAAGTTCAGATTTAAATTTTTCTTTCCAGAACTCTTGGAATTACGTGGCCGGAAATTATTCCCAGGTCATTACCTTTACCGCTTCTCTGCTTTAGGTGGCGGAAGGGAAATGAGTTATAGACAGAAGGTGTGGGCAGCGGAAGGCAGAGAGGGCCTTTCCCTCCTGGCTAATTCGCCCGGCCGCCTCTTCTTATTCTTATTCCTCTCTGTTCTCTTCTTAATTTCGGACCTATTTTCCCAGCAAGGTTATATAAATCTGTCGTACTGGAACCGGAGCCGGCTTTATTCTCAAACCAGCCCCCTTTACGCCAATGAATACGAAAATATCATGCACCTCGACCTCTGGCAGAAATTTATAAATTATGGAACAGTCAACGGCTGGTTTGATGGCCGCCTGTCGTCTTCCGGCCTGGAGGCGGCTCACTGGTACCTGAGCTGGCAGGGTTTCCAGGTTGGCCGTCTGTCTCTGAATTTAAGACTGGGCGACCATAGCCTGCAGCTAACCAACCTGGGCTACCGCTTCACCAATTATTACCCGGCCTACAATTACCTGCGCGGGGTTAGTGCCGGCGTCGAGCATAGGAAATATGGCCTGGAAGTCTTCAGCGGAAAGGTGGCCAGGCTGACCGGCCTCCTGGGAAATTTCTATTCGCTGACCGAACAGACGGCCACCGGTTTCATGGGGCGACTGGAACCCGATAAAAAGTATTTTCTTGGATTTGGCTTTGTGCACAGTGAAAATGAAAGAAGCTGGAGCGGCGAATTGCTGACCAGAACCAATGATATTCTGTTTGTAGAATCGGAGCTGCGTTTCGGCGAGCGGGCCAGGTTTGTCATGGACACCAGGGCCAGCCTGTCGGCCGGAGAGAACGACCAGGTAAAAATTCCCGGGACCTCCATCCGCTTCGGTCCGCTTCTTGAGGGAAAACGCTGGTCGCTGGAAGTTAACTACCGGCGGATAGATGTCGACTTCAGGAACCTGAGCAGCGAGTTGGCCTACGACCGGGACCAGGAAGGGCTGTTTACTTCCTGGCGCTACCAGACGCGGCGTCGGGTTTTTCTTTTCGGTTCGGCCGATTACTACCATGATAACGTCGACCGGCGACCTGGTCTCAACACCGCCGATTTCTGGCGGGTAAGCTCCGGGTTTTCCCTGGTAACTCCGCCCTGGCCGGACCTGACTGTCCGGCTGGACCTAAGTGCCGCCGAGTCCCGGCACTCTGGAGAAAATTACCGGAACTTCATCAGCCCCGGGATTTATCTCCAGGTTTCCAAGAATTTGGGCCGCTTCTATCCCTATCTTCGGGCCAGGTTCCAGCATTACGACGACCGGGTAAACGACCAGAACGATTTCAACTATCCTTCCTTTTACCTGGGGCTGAGATACAGCTATTTGAGAAGTGCCTACCTGCTGCTGGAAGCCGAGGACAGCCGCTACTATGATTACCTGGAGAATAAACTCTCCGACCTGACCCGGCTCCGGCTGGCTACTTATTCTCCCTTTTTGTTTGGCACGGATTTTTACGGTGAGCTGTCTTATCTTGACCTCAGATCCTGGTATTTTGTCACCCAGTCCACGAAAAGGGCTGAGCTCTACCTGGGCCTCGGGAGGTGGCTCCCCCTGGGCCTGAAACTCAGGCTGGATTTTCGGGCCAGCTGGCCGCTTCAATCATCGCAGCCGGCCAATTACTGGGTGACTCTAAAGATAGACCGGCGTTTTAATTGGGGCGAAGTGGCTGCCTATCAGGGTCGAACCACGAGTCCGGTGTTGACCGGACTCGGGCGGATAGAGGGCCTGGTTTTCTCCGACCGGAACCTAAACGGAATTTTTGATGCGGAGGACCGGGCTTTCCCGGGCGTTACTTTTTATCTCGAGGACGGCAGCAGCGCCAGTTCGGACGGTCAGGGCCGGTTTGTTTTCAGCCGGGTGCCGGAGGGTCTCCATTCTGTCAACCTGGAGATCAGTCAGATCCCGGCCGAATATTACCTGTCAGGGCAGGAACGCCGGGTGCTGGTCGTGGAAAAGAGAAAGACTTCCCGGCTGGAATATGTCCTGGTCGAGGGGGCCGCAGTCAGCGGAACTGTTTTTCAGGATGTCAATAAGAACGGTTTCCTGGATGAAGAGGACCAACCGCTCAAGGACATCCTGGTTGTTATGAAGGCCATCGACAACATCAGCAGACCGGAAACTCTGAAAGATTTTCAACCGGAAGAGCTGACCTGCTACAGCGATGGGAAGGGACGGTTCACTTTTGAAAATATCCTGCCCGGCCAGTACGAGTTGTCGGTTGATGAGGAAACTGTGCCCCGGGGGGTCAGGCTTCAGACCGAGTTGCCGCTGAAGATAATGCTCAAGCCCGGGGAATCTATCAAAGAAATGAGGATTGTCTTCCTCCCGCGGCCGGTGATCTATACCGGCCGAACCCGGGCTGGTGTCAACTGACACCCGCAGCTCGGGGTCTTTTATTGCCAGATTATCAGGAAGCCACCGGGCTACTGAATCAGGCTTGTCTTCGGGCCCAGGAGATATTCTTGGTGGCCAGGTGGTCAGAACAAAAGGTTTGCTGCCGAAGATAAGTTTTCTTATAATCAGCCTGTTCAATCTTTTTTCAGGAGAGGCTATGGCTGACCGAAAAGAATATTACGGCTATACCGGAAAATGGGCTTTTATCGATTTGAGTTCAGGCCGGGTGGAGATTAAGGAAGCCCCGGCCCACCTCTACCGCCTTTACCTGGGCGGGCGGGGTGTCCAGGCTTACCTGATTTACCAGCACCTGAAAGAAAAAGGCTGGCTGAGAGACCCTCTCTCTCCGGCCAACCGCCTCATCATCGGCAATTCTTCCCTGAACGATACGGCCATTCCCACGGCCGGGCGCGGTTCCTGTTCCTTTATCAGTCCTTTCACCTATTCGCCGGTCCGCAAGGAGTGGTTGGGTAACCGGGCCCCCATCTTTGGCCTGCTGACCCATTCCAGCTGTGGCGGGCTCTTCCCCAACATGTTGAAAAGAGCCGGCTTTGACCAGCTGGTCATAGACGGCCGGGCTGACCGGCCCGTCCGGATTCTGGTTTCGGAGGGGCAGGTTCGGGTGCTGGAAGCGGAGCCCGAGCTTTTCGAAGAGGTTAACGGCCAGAAAGTGCTGCGCCGGGCCTCAGAAACAACTGATTACCTGGGCCGGAAATACCCGGGTTCCTCCACTGTCTGCGCCGGGCCGGCCGGGTGGAACCAGGTGGCCTTTGCCTGCCTGACCAATGATTATCACCGGAATTTCGGCCGCGGCGGGGCCGGAGCGGTTTTCGGTTCGAAAAATCTGACGGCCATCACCGCTTATGGAAAGCAGCTGCCTGAATTTTTCGAGCGAGAGAAATTCCTGGAAAAATCAAAGGTAATAGACGAGGCGGTCAACAGCCATGTCCACGACCCCAACTGGACGGCCTCCTTCCGCCCTGAGACGGGAACCACCTGGTGGCTGGATCGCGCTTTCCATGGAAGCTATCTGGGCAAGAAAGGGGGATACCTGCCCTGGCATAATTTTGATGAGGGCTATTTTGACCCGGAGCTCTACCGCCGGGTTTCCACCGCGGCTTTCCTGGAAATTGCCGGCAAGCATAAAGTCTGCAACCGCTGCCGCCATATCATGTGCACCCGCAGCGCGGCGGTCAGAGACGGGAATTACGCCCACGAAGGAGTGCGACCAGAATTTGAAACCATTGCCCTGTGGATAAACTGTTGCCTTACAGACCGGGACGGTATTTTCTACCTGAATCACCTTTGTAACGAATACGGCATTGATACCATGACCTTTGGCAGTGTCGTGGCCGGGGCTATGGAGCTTCGGGAAAAAGGTTGGCTGCCGTTTCCTGAAGCGCCTGAATTCGGGAACACCGCCAGCATGATCAGCTGCCTGGAACAGATTGTCTACGGTCGGAGCGACCTCGGGTTGCTTCTTAGACGGCCGACGGACCTGGTCGCTGATGAACTGATGAAATCAAGGGCCAGCGCCAGCCCGGAGGAAATAGTCCGCTGCCTGACCACATCTTACGCCGGGCTGGGCTATGCCGGCATTGAGCCCAAAGTTTTCCCGGGCATGTTCACTGCCTACGGTACCTCCAACCGCGGCCGCGGCGATCACACTTATGCCTGGACCATCCAGGCCGAGGAGGGTGGACTGGAGGGGGCGGAGAACCTGGCTGCCTACGTAGCCGGAAGCCAGCTGGGCAAGGCCCTGACCGACTCGCTCGGCCTGTGCGACTTCTTCACCGAGGATTTCACCTCGCCCGATTTTTTGGAAATGTACCGGGCCCTGACCGGAATCGAATACACGGCTGAAACCTTGAAGGCCTGCGGGCGGAGGATTTACACCCTGGAAAGGTACGTTAATAACCAGCAGGGGCGCCGGCGCGAATACGATGCCTTCATCCCGCCCAAGTTCACCGAGCCCCTGACTGCTGGCCCCCAGGCCGGGAAGGCCATCGACCCGGCTTATTACAGCGCCATTCTCGATGCTTATTATCAGCATCAGAAATGGACAGCAGAGGGGCTGGTGCCGGATAGACTTCTTAAAGAATTGGAGATTGACTGAGCCGGCTGCTTTTTAAGAGACCGGCTATGACCCGGGCCAACCTCCGTCGCTCCACGGGGACCGCAATGTTCTGGACGCTAAGGCATTCTTCCATGCCGAACGGCGGGTATCCTGTGTGGACGGATCAGTTCTTATGGTCGAAATTGACCCCAATTTTCACCAGACGAGCAGAGGCTCAATAAATCCTACTAAATTAGTAGGAAATAGATGGGGTTCAGAAGACCATCCGACACGGCCGCCCTGTCTTGTGGCCAACCGCTAACTGTCTCTAGTTGACTTGTACCCTTACCGGGTTCGGCCCTAATTCCCTCTACTGCAGC
Organism: Candidatus Saccharicenans sp.; assembly: GCA_026414545.1. GTDB lineage: Bacteria > Acidobacteriota > Aminicenantia > Aminicenantales > Saccharicenantaceae > Saccharicenans. The sequence goes on along the minus strand of JAOAIU010000055.1, from coordinate 22,467 downwards.
TCCCGGCCCCTGGTCTCCGGAATCAGGCTCCAGGAGAGAGCAGCCAGGACAAAGGCGGCTGAAACCAGCCAGAAGGCTACCTGGAAACCTCTTTGCTGGGCCATGGAACCTATGGCCAGCGGGGCTATGGCCGAAACGATTCGTCCGCTGTTGTAGGTAATGCCCTGCAGGGTAGCTCGGATGCGGGTGGGAAAGAGCTCGGCCGTCAGCGCCCCGAATCCGGAAAAATAACCCGTTCCGAAGAAGGCTACCACCGGCCCCAGGAAGAAAAGCAGCAGGGGGCTCCGGGCAATGGAATAGAGAAAAACCAGCAGGCTGGCCGAGACCAGGTAGATGACATAACTTTTTTTCCGCCCGAGAGAATCGCTGACGTAGCCAAAGGTCAGATAACCCAGCCACATCCCAAATTGCATAAAGATGACCAGGGAAGACATGTGCCTGGTGGTCAGACCCACACCGCCCTGAGACTGGTCCAGAGACAGATAGCCTGGAATCCAGAGGTTGAAGCCCCACCAGGCAAACATGGTTAGAGCGTTCATCAGGGTCACGGCCAGAGTAATTCTTAACAACTCCCTGGAAATTGAAGAAGCAGATTTTCCGGGCTCAATTTTTTTCGCAGGCCTGGTTTCATTCTCAGAAATGGATTGGCCACCCGGGATTAAATTTTGAGATTTATCAAAATCGGAAGATGGCCGGAAAAGTTCGGGCCGGCGGGTTCTTTTCCAGAGCTCTGGCTCTTCCACCCTGGACTGAATCCAGAAAACCAGGAGTGCAGGCAGGATGCCCACGAAAAAGACAGCCCTCCAGCCCAGGCGGGGTAAGATGACAGCGGTTACGACCGCGGCCAGGGCATAGCCCACGGCCCAGAAGCTCTGCATGAAGCCGAGGGCTTTACCCCGGTGTTCCGATGGGAAGTACTCAGAAACCAGGGCGGCGCCCGAAGCCCATTCCCCACCCATTCCCAGGCCCAGAAAAACTCGGTAAAGTCCGAGTTGAAAAACATTCTGGCTCAGCCCGCACATGAAGGTGAAAATGGAGTAAATGAGGATGCTGGCCCGCAGGGCGACCGTCCGCCCTAGCCGGTCAGCCACCAGGCCAAAGATCATGCCGCCGAAAGCCGAAGCCAGGAGAGTTAGCGAACCCAGAAGGCCGGCCGTGGGCTTGGACATCGACAGGTCGCTCATCAGATGGGCCAGGACCAGGGCATAGAGCATGACGTCGAAGGAATCGAGCATCCAGCCAAAACAGGAGGCCAGCAGCGCCCGTCGGGCCGGGGCCGGTGTTTTCCGGAACCAGCCGAAAAGATACTCAGCCAGCCGACCTGAGGCAGGCAACATTTTCTCCTCGTGTTTATTTCTGGGGCAAGGACTCCTGGACTTTCTTGATGAAGGCCCAGATTTCGGGTCCTATCATGGAGTATTCCTGGGGGATTGCTCCCTGCTGGTAGGCCTGGCCGACCCTGGCCAGCAATCTTTCGTGTCCGGCAAAGCCTTCGGCCAGCAATTCTTGCCAGCGCCGGAGTAAATCCCTGGCTTCCGGGCTATCTGGAGAAGTATGCAAGTTATTTCTTATTTCTGAAATCAGGTCTGCCCATTTGTTCTGATAAGCTGTCAGTTCTTCCGGGGTAAACCTGCGGCCCATCTCGGCAAACTCGGCCAGCTCTTCGGGGCTATAAAACTTTTCCGCCCAGCCTGCTTTTTTGGTTTCTGACATGACCTTGCCTCCCGGTGGTAAATTTAAGTTTTTCCTATTATAATAATTCTTCAATTTAATACAACCCAAGGAGAAATTGATGAAAAAGACCACGGTTCTGAGAAAAGCCATCATGGAGCGCCGGGCGGTGGTGGTTCCCGGTTGCCACGACGCTTTGAGTGCCAGAATTATCGAAAAATGCGGCTTTGAAGCCATCCAGGTTTCGGGCTTCGGCCTGGCCGGTTCCCTCCTGGCCAAACCAGATGTCGGCCTGGTCCAGATGAAAGACGTGCTTGACCTCACCTGGAATATCGTCCAGGCAGTCAACATCCCGGTCATGGCCGACGTGGATACCGGTGGCGGCAACGCCATCAACGCTGCCTGGATAACCGAGCGGGTCATCACCATGGGGGCGGCTGGAATGAACATAGAGGACCAGGTTTTCCCCAAGCGTTGCGGCCACTTGGCCGGCAAGGAAGTCATCCCGGCAGAAGAAATGGTCGGCAAAATAAAAGCCTGCGCTAAGGTTCGCGACCGGCTGGACCCCGATTTCATCATCAATGCCAGGACGGATGTCTTTGCCCTGGCCGGCCTGGATGAGGCCATTCGTCGCTGCAACCTGTACCTGGAAGCCGGGGCTGACCTGGCCTTCATAGACGGAATTAAGAGCCGGGCAGATATCGAGAGAGCAGTCAAAGAAATAAAGGGCCCGTTGTCGGTTAACCTGATGGACGCCGTCAGCGGCGTAAAAACCGAGCTCATTCCTATCCCCGAGCTGGCCAGGCTGGGTGTGGGCCGGGTTTCCATTCCGGTAGCTTCCATAATGGTCATGCACAGGGCGCTGATGGATTTCTTCACTGCCCTTAAAAATTCGCCAACCGGAATCCTGGCCGGTCAGACCCAGTGGCTCTCCAGCTTTGAAGAGTTCACCACCTTTGTCGGGCTCAAAGAGTACCGGAAACTGGAAGAAGAATACCTGCCCAAGGAAAAGCTGGAGTGTAAGTATAAATAGGATGAAGGCAGACTGGCTGATAAATTGAGAAAGAAAGAGATGGTTGCTTGGAAAAAGTGACAGCAACCGGTATCCAGCCATGGATACCCTGAGAAAATAATCAACCCGGTCAGAAACCGGGAAGGAGGTTAGAAGATGGGCCTGACCATGGTGGAAAAAATTCTGGCCAGGGCTACCGGCCAGAAACAGGTTCGGGCTGGCCAGGTGGTTGAGCCAAGAGTAAGCCTGGCCATGTCGCACGAGAATGCGGCTCTGGTCATCAATCAATTCCTGGAAGTCTATAAGGATACAGGATTAAAGCCAAAAGTCTGGGACCCGGATAAAATCGCCATCATCCTGGACCACCGCGTCCCGGCCGAGAGTGCTAAAACGGCCACCAACCAGAAGAAAATCCGTGAATTCGTGGCGGCTCAAAAAATTAAAAAGTTCCATGACATCAGGGGTGATGAGGGCGGAATCTGCCATCAGATTTTACCGGAGAGCGGTTATGTTCTGCCGGGCACGGTGGTGGTCGGCACCGACAGCCACACCACATCTCACGGGGCTCTGGGCGCCTTCAGCTTCGGTATCGGGGCCACGGAAATGGCTTCGGTCTGGGCCCTGGGCCAGGTGCTCAACGTGGAAGTCCCCGGAACCATCCAGGTGGTGGCTAAAGGGAAATTCCCGCGCCACGTCCTGCCCAAGGATTTTATCCTGCACCTGATCGGTCTGATTTCGGCCGAAGGGGCCAATTTTAAGGTTCTGGAATACCACGGACCGGCTATCGAGAACATGAGCACTTCCGGGCGGTTGACTGTCTGCAACATGTCGGTCGAGGCTGGCGCCACTTCGGGCCTCGTTCCGCCAGATAGGGAAACGTTGCGTTATCTCAGGGAAGAAGCCAGGGTCAAAGGCAAGATCGACATCTTCGGGCCCGACCCCGATGCCGAATATGAACGGGTGGTGGAAATTGATGTTTCCAGGCTGGAGCCGATGGTGGCCTGTCCTCACACTGTGGACAATGTCAAGCCGGTCGGCAAGGTGGGGAAGGTCAAAGTGGACCAGATTGTCATCGGTTCCTGCACCAATGGCCGGCTTGATGACCTGGCGGTAGCGGCGAAAATTCTCAAAGGCAAGAAGATAGCGAAGGGTGTCAGGATGCTGGTCTTTCCGGCTTCCTTCCGTATCTACCAGCAGGCTCTTAAGCTGGGCTACATTGCCGACCTGGTAAAAGCCGGGGCGGTGGTCATGAACCCGGGCTGCGGCTGCTGCCTGGGAGTACACCAGGGAGCCTTGGGTGATGGCGAGGTGGCCCTGTCCACCACCAACCGCAATTTCAAGGGGCGGATGGGTAATCCCAAAGCTGAAGTTTACCTCTGCTCGCCAGCGGTGGCGGCGGCTTCAGCCCTGACAGGATACATCACCGACCCCAGGAAAGGAGGCAAGTAACATGGCCAGAGTGGTCTTGAAACTTGGTGACGATATTTCCACCGACATAATCTATCCGGGACGCTTTATGGCCACGGTGCTGCCGACCGAAACTCCTCAGTATGCCTTTGCCGACTATCCTGAATTCAATGCCAGGCTGAAAAGCGGTCAGGTACCGCCCGGCAGCGTGGTGGTGGCTGGAAAGAATTTCGGCTGCGGCTCATCCCGGGAACAGGCTGCCTCTACGCTGAAGGGACACGAGCTGGTGGTTGTGGCCAGGAATTTTGCCCGGATTTTCTTGCAGAATGCCATTAATCTGGGCCTGAAGCTGGTGGTCTGCCCGGAAATTGAAGCGGAAGAAGGTGATGAGCTGGAAATATTGCCTGATAAGATAATTAATAAGACTTCCGGCAAAGAATTTAAGGTGGAACCGCTGCCCAGGGCCAGGCAGGCCATCATCGATGCCGGCGGTCTGATTCCCTATACCCGTCAGCGCCTGCTGGAGAAGGTGGCTTCCAGGAAAAAGACTTGAAGATTGGAGTTCATTGACTCTTAAGTTAGCCTGGCCTCGGGGCGATAAGCCCCAGAAAGACTGTTCAAAAATAAAAAAGAAAACTGATTTTGTCCCGGCCTGAGGACGGGACCTCTTTTCTCAATGGACGGGATATTTTTTTCCTGCTCCGCTTCTATTAACTTCCTGCTCAGGGAGAATAGACCTGATATCCAGTTGGTATTATTTCCCTCAAAATTTCTCTTTTAATCCTCTTAGTCAGGATTGGTCATGGACTGATTTATCTCCGGTTTGGTCCGGCTCGCTCGGCCCGGCTACCGGGCAACTAATTCATAGTGCAGTAGGTGGTATGTTCTGTTAGATCGGCAAAAAGTGGTTGAGTGTGCAGATAAAAAATGGTAAATCTAAACACTTAGAAAGGAGAGCCGTTGCTTAAGCTGGACCTGGTGCAGACCGTGGCCTTTGCCGGCGTGGTTCTATTTGCCGGTTATGGACTGCGCCGCTGGATAAAGCCACTGGAGCGCTTTAACATCCCGGCTCCGGTCGTCGGCGGTCTGCTGGTCTCCCTGGTAATGCTGGTCTTTCATAATTACCAGATGACGCCCATTCAGTTTGACACCACTCTGCGCGACCCGCTGATGATTGCCTTCTTTACCACCATTGGCCTGGCCGCCAGCCTGTCGCTCTTGAAAGTGGGGGGACCTCAGGTTTTGATTTTCTTCCTTTTGTCCACGGTAATGGTCGTTTTCCAGAATATCCTGGGTATTATCCTGGCTTTGCCTTTCGGGCTTAATCCCCTGCTGGGAGTAATCTGCGGTTCGGTTACCCAGACCGGCGGTCCGGCCACGGCCCTGGCTTTCGGGCCGGTATTTGAGCAGGCCGGGGTTTCAGCCGCCACCACGGCCGCCGTGGCCGCGGCTATTTTCGGGATAATCTCCGGCGGATTACTGGGAGGGCCGGTCGGGACTTTTTTGATCGAGAAGAATAAGCTCAAAAAGCTGCGGGCCAAAGGACTTGAAGTCCCGGAGATTGAAGCGGAAGAGGTGGTCGAGGGACTGCTCAGCAAAAAGCCGGCTCCGGCAGCCACCGATGAAGAGAGAAGCTCTTTTGTTCTCCTAAAGAGTGTCGTTATCATCCTGGTAGCCATGTGGGCGGGCTCCTGGGTCAGCAGGTGGTTTGCCAGCCTTGGTATCACGCTTCCAGCTTATATCGGGGCCATGTTCGTGGCCGCCATCATCAGGAACTTTGATGACCTGACTGGCTGGCTGGACCTTGACCAGAAAGTAATCGATGACCTGGGTCATGTGGCCCTGAACCTTTTTCTCGTTATCGCTCTGATGACCCTGAGGCTCTGGGAACTGGCCGGGTTGTTCCTGCCGATGCTGGTGATCCTTTTAGCCCAGGTGGTGCTGGTGGCTCTGGCGGCGGTGGTGGTCTTCCGGCTGATGGGCAAAGATTATGAAGCTGCGGTCATGAGTGCTGGCTACTGCGGTTTTGCTCTGGGCACTACGGCCAACGCCATGGCCAACATGAAGGCCATAGTCGAGCGCTACGGCCGGGCCCCGCGGGCTTTCCTGGTGGTGCCGATGGTCGGAGCCTTTTTCATAGATTTCACCAATGCCCTGATCATCACCATTTTCCTGAATATCTTCAAATAGTCCTGGCCTCCTGAGCTTTGGCCTTTGTGTTTTATCGTAGGCCGTCCAGGTAATCGCTCAATCAGAAATTAAGTTTGACAAATCCAGACTATTTGCTCCGTCGTTTTTTTATAATCCCGGGGTTACAGGGGCGAACCATGGGGCCCAGAATTAATAATCCCTTTCGGAAAAACCGCTGATGTCGGGTCTTAGAATCCAGGTTTCTGGCTTCTCATGACAGAGAACCGGGGCTCTGGGTCAGGAGCCCGAAGCAGGTTAGTTTGTGACTTTAAAAATCCGGGTCGGTAATTTTCTTCTCCTGGAACTGGCCGTACTTGCTGAGGATCTTTCGGACTTCCTCACCCTTGCCCACGACCACCAGCACGAAGTCCTTCTCCGGGAGCAACTTGACCGCAGCCTGCTTCAGGTCCGGGGCTTTAATCGAATTTATTTCGTTCAGGTACTTATCATAATAGTCAAAACCCAGTCCGTAATAGACGACCCGCAGGTAAGCGTTGGCTTTGCTGCTGTTGGTTTCCAGGGTCTGCGGGAACTGTCCCAGGAGGTAATTCCGGGCGCTTTCGGCTTCTTCCTCGCTGAAACCCTGTTCCCGGGCTTTTTTCAGAAGGTCGAAGGTGATGTCCAGCATCTCACCAATCTTATCATTCTTGGTATAGGAGGAAGCAGTGAAGATTCCACCTTCCTTCCAGGACTGAAAACCGCTGCTGGCCCCGTAGGTCAGGCCCCGCTTGATGCGCAGTTCCGTGTTCAGCCAGGAAGTAAACCTCCCGCCCCACAGGGTATTCATCAGGCTGGCCCGGGCGGCGATGGCATCCTTAACCGGGAAGCCGATGGCGCCCAGGGAGAAATAGCTCTGGGTGGCGTCGGGCTTATCGATAAAAATCAACTTATTGCCCTGCGGAGCCGGAACGGGCGGAATGGTCAGGGGGAGTGGAGGCCTGGCGGGCTTTGACCACTGGCCGATAGTCTTATTCAGGAGGTCGAGCAAGGGCTGGCGGTCGATGTCTCCGACCACGGCCATGATGGCCGTATCTGGACGATAGCGGGCAGCGAAGAATTTCTTTATTTCTTCGAGCGACATCTTTTGGAGCGACGACTCGGTGCCTGAAGACAGGTGACCGAAAGGATGGTGGCCGAAGTAAGCTTTCCTGAAGTAGAGGCGAAGGGCGGAACCGGGGTTGTCCTTCAACGACTTGAGGGCATCCGTTTTTCTGGACAGTTCCTTCCGGTACTCATCTTCCTTGAAAGCCGGGGAGGTCAGGCAGTCAGCCGCGATCTGCAGGAGACGGGGCAGATGTTCGGCCAGGGATTCTCCGTAGGCCACGGCATATTCTTCAGCATCAGAGACTCTGAGCCTGGCGCCCATGAAGTCCAGGGCTTCGGCTATCTGTTCGGCCGTCATAGACTTAGTCCCCTTCATCAACAGACTGGCCGTCAGGTTGGCCAGTCCGTCGTAGCCTTCCGGTTCGAAGGCGCTGCCGGCTCCGGGTATCAATATCCGGAAGCTGACCAGCGGCAGCTCCGAATTCTTCAGGTAGTAGACGGTCAGGCCGTTTTTCAGGACCAATTTTTCTGGCTTCGGTAATCTTTCAGAGGCCATGGTCACCACCGGTAATAGGATTATTGCTAAGAAAAACAGGGTTGTTATTCTTCTGGCCATCAGTTTCCTCCTTGCGGGATAAGCTTGCCCACGGTTTTGTTGAGTTCATGGAAATATTTCTTAGCCACTCCGGGAATATCTTCGCGCTTTACCCGGGCGAAGCGGTCAACCATGGTGAACAGGTGTTCATAACTTCCGAACAGCAGCTCACTGGCCCCCAGCAGGTTGGCTTTGCCGGAGTTGGTCTGCAGGCTGTAGTAGAAGTCGCTGCGGACGATGTTCAGGGCTTTCTGGTATTCCTGCTCGGTTATGCCCTGCTCTTTTATTTTGTTTAACTCTTCGTCGATTATTTTCTCGATCTTGTCCAGGTCCACTCCCGGCCGGGGCTTGACCGAGATGCTGAAAAGATAGGGGTCGATTTTCTCTTCGACTCCGCCATAAACCGAGATGGCCAGCTGCTCATCCCGCACCAGGCGCCGGTAGAGGCGGCTGCTTTCGCCACTCAGCAGCGGTTTCTCCATAATGGACAGCACGAAGAAATCCGGGTCCTGGCACCTGGGGGCGTGGTAAACCACCAGGAAGGAAGGGGTCTGGGCTTCCTTTTTTATGACCACTTCTTTTCTGCCCATCTGGGGAGGTTCTTCGGTGGTTACCGGGGGCGGCGGGGTCTGGGCCGGGATGCCCGAGTAATATTTTTTTATCAGCTCCAGGGTCTTCTGGCTGTCAAAATCTCCAACCACCACCAGCACGGCGTTGTTGGGGGCGTAGTAGGTGCGGTAGTACTGCATGACTTCGTCACGGCGCCAGCTCAGGATGTCGCTCATCCAGCCGATAACATCCCAGTGGTAGGGATGGGCCATGATGGCCGTGGCCCTGACGTTTTCCTGGAGGATGGCTTCGTTGTTATTTTCCACGCCCATGCGCCTTTCGGAAGCTATCACCCCTCGCTCCGATTCGAAGACCTCGGGGTCGAAGATCAGGCCCTGCATCCGGTCGGCTTCCATCTCCACCATTTTTTCCAGGGCGTGGGGCGGGAACCAGTCGGTGTAGGCGGTCATATCGTCGCTGGTGTAGGCATTGTTAGCGCCTCCGTAGAATTCCATGACCCGGTCGAACTCCCCCGGTCCGAACTTCTTGGTGCCGTTGAACATCATGTGTTCGATGAAGTGGGAGACGCCGGTCAGGCCCGGGCGCTCATTGCGCGAACCGACCCTGAAAAATGTATAGTAAGAAATACTGGGAATCTTGTGGTCTTCAAAAAAGATAATCTTGAGGCCGTTTTCCAGCTGGTGGACGCTGATGTCCTTCTTGGTGAAGGAAGCCTGCAGGACGGCGCTCATGACCAGGATCCCGAGAACAAACAGGCAGAGTTTTTTTGGCATGTAACCACCTCCGGATGAAAATATATGCTGACCGTCAGCCGTTTCATAAATGTCAACTGAAAAATAACAACAGAAGCTATGATATTCAGGGACGCCAGAAAGGTCAAGAAAATTAAGCGAGGCAGGTCGAGAGCCGGTACCGCCTACATCTTGTTTTATATCAGAGTCCCCTGACTTCTTGTTTCCCGAAAATCTCAATACAGGAAGAGGTTCCGAAATTAAATGAAGGAGATTACCCTGGTTAACCCCTGACCGCGGTCATTGACCCGAGCTTAGCGGCTGGACAGGGTGGGGCAGGACAGGCGATCGACCAGGTCGGCTGATCAGATTCTTGTCAGGAGCAGGGTCTGCGGGTCGAGTTCCAGCCTGAGCTTTTTGTTTGAGATCTGGTCGTGGTCTTTGACCAGATTCAACCGAACCCGGCCGTCATCATGTTCCAGGGTAATGATGATGTCCAGGGAAGAGAGGTAATCTTTCAGGACAAAGGGTAGGCCCTGGTCATCGAAGAGCGGGTCGTCGCCCCGGAGCGAGCAGCTGAACCAGAACTCGAGCTGCCGGTCGGCGGCAAATTTCTTGAACAGGGCCAGGTCCCCGGCACAGGGCAGGTAAAAATTAAAACCGTCAACGATGATGGTCCGGGCCGAGAAATGACCGGGGCCCAGCAGGGCTTCAATGCTCTTCAAGACTTGCTCGGTCTTCATGCCTTCCTGCCGGAAATTAAGGATGACCCGGTTGCGGACGATCCGGTCGTGGATTTCCATCTCCGACCTAAGGTTTTCCAGGCCGGCCAGTTTTTTGAACAATTCTTCGTACCAGCTGATGATGTAGTCGACCCGGCTGGCATAGGAGACATGGATGACCGGTTTTTCTTCAAACAACCGGTCGAGGGCGATCTGCACCAGGCAGGCCGTCTTGCCCACGCCTTTTCTGGAGGCAAAAACCCCCAGATGGCCGGGCCCGTATCCGCCCTTAAGGTTTTTTTCCAGGGTCTTGATCGGGCTTCTGGCAGACAGAATCTTCTTGACCATTTTTTCTCCTGCGCCTTCTATTTCTTTTCTTCGGCTTCCAGCTTCGCCCGTTGTTCTTCCATCAATTGCTCGGCCAGGGAAGCTGGCAGCCGGGCGTACCTTAAAAATTCCATGGTGAATTCGGCCTGGCCCTGGGTCATCGACCTCAGGACAGTGGAATAGCCAAACATCTCGCTTAGCGGCACCTCGGCTTCGATCCTGGAATAGGTGCCATCCTCGACCGAACTGACGATTATCCCCCGACGCTGGTTCAGGCTGCCGAAGACATTTCCGGAAAACTCTGAGGGCGTCTCCACCACCACTTTCATGATCGGTTCCAGGATCTGGGGTCGGGCTTTCTTGTAGGCCTGCTTGAAAGCGCCCTGGGCGGCCATCTGGAAGGCAATGTCGGACGAGTCTACCGGATGGTACTGACCGTCAGTCAGCACCACTCGCAGGCCGATGATCGGGCTGCCGATGAGCTGCCCCTTTTTCAGCATGGCCTGGAAGCCCTTGTCGCAGGACGGGATGAATTCCCGGGGAATGTGCCCACCCTTGATTTCGTTAACGAATTCATACTGGCCGTCAAAGGGTTCTATATACCCGATGACCCGGCCGAATTGCCCGGCTCCTCCGGTCTGCTTCTTGTGGGTGTAATCGAAGTCAGCTCTGGCGGTTATGGCTTCCCGGTAGGCTACCTGCGGCCGTCCGGTCACCACTTCGACCCGGTATTCCCGCTTCATCCTTTCCACATAAACATCGAGGTGAAGCTCACCCATGCCCTGGATGATGGTCTGCTTGGACTCGGGGTCGATGTAAACACGGAAGGTAGGGTCTTCCTTGGCGAAACGGTTCAGGGCCCGGGCCAGACGGTCAGCCGAGAGTTTGTCGCTGGGTTCAATGGCCAGCGAGATGACAGGCTCGGGAACGTAGATTGAAGTCATGGCGTAATTCAGGCCCGGTGAGCAGATGGTGTCGCCCGAGGCGCAGTCCACCCCGAACAGGGCGGCGATGTCTCCAGCCCCGGTTCCCTCGATATCTTCCATGTGGTCGGCATGCATCCGAACCACCCGGCCCACCTTGAATTTCTGCCGCGACCTGGTGTTGTAAAGCTCGTCGCCCTTTCTCAGGCTGCCCTGATAAATCCTGATGTAGGTCAGCTGGCCGTAGGGACCTTCTTCGAGCTTGAAGGCATAAGCCACACAGGGCAGGGAAGGGTCAGCCTTCAGGATGACCGCTTTCTCTTCCTGGTCGAGGTCCAGGGCGATATTTTCAACTTCCGAGGGGTTGGGCAGGTAATTGACCACGGCGTCCAGCAGGAGCTGGACCCCTTTGTTGCGGTAGGCTGAGCCCATCAGGACCGGGGTGAATTCCCGGTTGATAGTGCCTTTCCTGATTGCCTTCCACAGCATTTCCTCGGTCACCCGGTCTTCCAGTATGGCTTCCGTAACTTCATCCGAGAGGAGGGATACGGTATCCAGAAGTTCTTCCCGGTACTGCCAGGCCAGGTCCTCCAGCTCGGGCGGGATTTCTTCTTCCCGGACGATTTCGCCGTTGGGCCCATCGAAATAAAAGGCTTTCATCCTGATCAGGTCAACCAGGCCCTGGAATTTATCTTCCAGTCCGACCGGAACCTGCAGCAGGGCAGCCCGCCGGCCCAGCTTATCGTTTATCTGGTCCTTGACCTTGAAGGGATTGGCCCCGATGCGGTCGAGCTTGTTGATGAAAGCTATGGCCGGGACGTTGTATCTTTTAAGCTGCTTGTCCACGGTCAGGGTCTGGGACTGGACCCCTCCGACCGAGCACAGGACCAGGATGGCCCCGTCCAGCACCCGGAGCGACCTTTCCACCTCGATGGTGAAATCCACATGCCCCGGGGTATCGATGATGTTGATGGAATGCTCGTTCCAGGTAACATTGGTGGTGGCCGAGGTTATGGTGATTCCGCGCTCCCGCTCCAGCTCCATGTAGTCCATGGTGGCGCCCCCGCCTTCCTTGCCCTTGACTTCATGGATGCGGTGGATTTTTTTGCAGTAGTAGAGTATGCGCTCAGTGAGCGTGGTCTTTCCGGAATCAATGTGGGCACTGATCCCGATGTTTCGCATTCTCTGTAACGTTCCGTTCATAGAAAAAAGCACCCTAATTCATAAAAATGGATTATTAAGCCATTAATGGTGAGCAATAAGGTATTTTATCGCTACTCGCCGGCTTATTTTACCACAGGCCCGGAAAAAATCCAGAGCCAGGCTTACTGCCGCTGGGCCTGGGCTTCCTTTTCCAGACGGCTATGGCGGCGGCCGTAGAGGAAAAATATGGTCAGCCCGATGACCAGCCAGATGATGAACCGTTCCCAGGCAGTCCGGGGAAGGCTGATCATCAGGTAGGCACAGAGCAGGGCCCCCAGGCCAGGCAGGTAGGGGAACATGGGCACCTTGAACGGCCGGCGGTAATCGGGGCGCTTGTAGCGCAGCAGTATGACTCCGGAGCAGACAATGATGAAGGCAAAGAGAGTTCCGATTGATACCAGTTCGGAGGAGACATTAATCGGGGTCAATCCCGCGGCCACGGCCACGATGCCGCCCGTGACCAGAGTGGTGGCCACCGGAGTCTTATACTTGTGATGGACGCGGGAGAAAGCCCCAGGCAACAGGCCGTCGCGGGACATGGCGAAGAAGATTCTGGGTTGTCCCATCAGAAGGACCAGCAGGACCGAGGTAATCCCGGCCAGGGCCCCAATGCTGATTATCATGGAAGCCCAGGGCTTGTTCAATTCGTTCAGGACCAGGGCTACCGGGTCGGCCACGCCCAGCCTGGTATAATAGACGACCCCGGTCATGATGGCCGAAACCGCCATGTAGAGGACGGTGGCTACCAGCAGAGAACCCATGATTCCAATGGGCATGTCTTTCTGGGGGTTGACCGTCTCCTCGGCCACGGTGGAAACGGCATCGAAACCAACAAAAGCCAGAAAAACAATGGCGGCCGAGGTCATAACTCCGCTAAAGCCGAAGGGCATGAAAGGTTTCCAGTTTTGAGGGTTGACATGGGGTGCGGCCATGACAATAAAAAACAGGATGACCGCAATCTTGACGATGACGATTATCATATTCGTTCGGGAGCTTTCCTTAACTCCCCTGATCAGCAAAAGAGTCAGCAGCACCACGATCAGCATGGCCGGGATGTTGAAGAGGCCGGGGTTCTTGTCCCAGGGAGAGGCCACCCATTGCTGGGGGAGCTTAAGTCCGAGGTTATTAAGCAGGTTGACAAAATAAGCTGACCAGCCGGTGCTGACCAGCACCGCGGCCACCATGTATTCCAGGATGAGGTCCCAGCCGATTATCCAGCCCGGCAGCTCGCCCAGGGTGGCATAGCCGTAAGTGTAAGCTGAGCCGGAAACCGGGATCATGGCCGCCAGCTCGGCGTAGCACAGAGCCGAGCAGGCGCAGGCCAGGGCCGCGATGCCAAAGGATAGGATAATTCCCGGACCAGAATGGTTGGCAGCCTGAACGCCGGGCAGGACAAAGATGCCCACTCCGATGATGCAGCCGATGCCGATGGCTATCAGGTCCCAGGAGCGGAGAGCCTTTTTCAGGGTATGACCGGCTTCCGTTGTTTCAGCCAGCAGTTCCTGAATGGGCTTGGTGCGGAATAACGACCCGGACATTAAATTCCTCCAGAAAAAAATAAGAACTCCTTATAACACACCGGGCCAGGCTGGTCAATCACCTGTGCTGAAATCTTTCAGGCATGGTTGAAATTTCCCTTAATTTAAGATAGATTAATGCCTAATTTTATATTCGGGTCATAATCATGAAATTCTTCCTGCCTAAGGAACCGGCCTTCGCCCAGCATTTCAGCGATCTTTCGGTGTGCCTCACGGAAATCACCCAGGTTTTCTATGATTTTTCGGGGAACTTTAATTCTTCGGCTCAGTACTGGGAAAAAGCCAAGCAGATCGAGCACAAAGCTGACCAGATAGCCCACGGGGTCATCAAGCTCTTGAATCAGTGTTTCATCACTCCCTTTGACCGGGAAGACATCTACCAGCTGGTCCACGAAATCGACGATATCATCGACCTGGTGGAAAACGCCATCCATAACATATACCTGTACAACCTCAAGGATAAGAAATATTTTGTGGACGATTTTGCCCGCTTTGCCCGGGAAGCCACCGAGAAGCTCAACCTGCTGGTGGCCGAAGTTTTCAAGTCGCAGAAGTACACCCCATACATCGGCGAGCTGATCCGCAGCATTCATGAGCTGGAAGACAAGGGAGACCTGGTCTATGCCAAATCTCTGCAGGAGCTGTTTGCCGAGGAAAAGGACCCGGTAAACATCATCAAGTGGAAGGATATTTTATTCATCCTGGAAACCATCATGGATGTCTACCAGCGGGTATCCAACACGGTTGAAGGTATAGTGGTTAAAAGCAGCTGAAGATGGAACCAGCCAGCTGGAGTTTTTCCTTTATCGTTCTGATCATCGCCATCGCTCTCACTTTTGATTATACCAACGGGTTGCACGACGCTGCCAATTCGGTAGCCACTGTGGTCTCCACCCGGGTTCTGAGCCCACGCCAGGCTGTAGTCTGGGCTGCCTTTTTCAATTTCATAGCCTTTTTAATCTTCGGAACGCACGTGGCCAAAACCATAGGAGTTGGCCTGATAGATATCAAAGTGGTTGACCCCATGGTCATCTTCTGCGGCTTGCTGGGGGCGATTTCCTGGAACCTGATAACCTGGTACTGGGGCCTGCCTTCCAGCTCTTCCCACGCCCTGATCGGAGGCTACATGGGGGCGGCCGTGGCCAAGGCTGGCTTCGGGATAATCATCGTCAAGGGCTGGATAAAAGTTGGCTCTTTTATCTTCATAGCACCTCTGATCGGCCTGGTCCTGGGCAACCTGTTGATGATCCTGACCACCTGGCTGATGAGAAAGCAGCCGCTGAGGGCGATAAACCTCTGGTCCCGGAGGTTGCAGTTGCTGTCGGCGGCCCTTTACAGCCTGGGCCACGGCGGCAATGACGCTCAAAAGACCATGGGCATCATAGCCAGCCTGGTTTTTACCTCGGGCCACATGAAGACCTTCCATATACCCCTCTGGATTGTGCTCTCAGCCCACACGGCCATTGCCCTGGGGACCCTGAGCGGAGGCTGGAGAATAATTAAAACCATGGGCCAGAAAATCGTTCGCCTGAGACCCATTGACGGCTTCTGTGCCGAGACGGCCAGCGCTATGAGCATCTTCATGGCCACTCATCTGGGCATCCCGGTCTCAACCACCCATGTCATCACCGGGGCGGTGACCGGGGTGGGAGCGGCCCGGAGCGTTTCTTCTGTTAAGTGGCAGGTAACTTTGCGGATTGTCTGGGCCTGGATTTTCACCATTCCCATGTCAGCCCTGATAGCCGCGGCCCTTTACCGCATCTCGCTTCTGGTTTTTTGATTTCCTGCGGCTTATCCCTTGACCGAGTCAAGCGCCGTCCTGTCCGATTTTTCCTGGGCAAGCAGGGCGGCCACAACAAAAATGGCCACGCAGCTCAAAACAGAGAGCAGGAAAGGCGCCTTGAATTTTAACACCAGCTGGAAGATGGGGGTCAGCACCAGGCCGCCGACCAGGGTGACCAGGGCGGCTTGCTGACTATCGAAGCTGGTATAGAGACCGAACATGGTTATGACCAGCACTCCGGCTGTGCCGAAGGCCGCGGCCAGAAGCACCAGGTCATAGATCCGGTTTCCGCCGAGAGCAATGGCCAGGGCAATCAGGCCGGTGGCCACTACCGCGCTACGACCGACCACCACTTTTGTTTTTTCTTTTTTTATTCCCAGAATCGGTAGAATGAAGTTGTGGGAAAAAAGGGCGGCGCAGGCCAGCAGGATGCTGTCGACAGTGGACAGGATGGCCGAAATCATAGCTCCCAGAAAGATGACGGATAACATCCCTGGCAGGTACTGGTGGGAAAGCATCACCAGGAATTGTTCCCGGTCGACGAGCCCGGGCAGCAGCCAGGGCCCGATGAAGCCCAGGAAGAGGGGAATAAGCCCGGTAAAGAAGTATATGCCTCCAGCCGTGTGGCAGGCCCGGACCGCTTCCTGGGGATTCCTGGCGGCCAGAAACCTTGAGATGGCTTCCTGAACCACCAGGGAGCCCAGGACCGGAACGGCCCAGCGGTCAAGTCGTTCCCAGATGGATTCTCCCACGCCCAGTATCTGCCAGCGTTCAGTCGGCATCTGCCGAAAGATTGCCGGCAGGTCGGGAATCCGGTTCAGGACGATTATGGCCAGAGTTACCAGGCCCCCGACGATGATCACTCCCTGGATCAGGTCGGTGTAGATGTCTCCCAGCAGTCCTCCCAGGACGGTATAGGTAATCACCAGGATTGCCGAGAAACAGATCATCAAGTTCAGGGGCAGGGCTGTTGAAACTGAAAGAATCTGACCGAAAGCCCGGAGCTGGGCTGCGCCCCAGATGATGGAGGAGGGGATCATCACCCAGACCACCAGCTTCTCGGCCAGGGAACCATAACGGTCCTTGATGAAGTCGGCCAGGGTCAGGTAATTTTTTTTCCTTAGCCTGCCGGCCAGGAAAAAGCCCATCAGAAAAAGGCAAAGGCTGAAACCGAAGGGGTCGGCCCGGCTGCCGGAAAGGCCGGTTTCGTAAACGGCGCCCGAGGAACCGAGGCAGGTTTCTGCCCCGAACCAGGTGGCGAAAAGAGAGAAGGAAACCAGGAAGAACGAGACCCGGCGCCCACCGACGAAATAGTCAGCCTCGTTTTTTATTTTTCGAGAGAGATAGACGCCGATGAGGATCTGTATGATGACGTAAAAAACGATCAGAAAACCTTTCACCTCACCACTCAGTCCGACTCATTTTTCTTGCTTATAGCACAGAGGAGGACGGTGGGCAATAGATTCCAGGGGCTTTTTTTAATTTTTTTGGTGATTTAGCTAAAATGTGTTCACCCAGATGCGACTAAAACAGGAGATAAGCGATGGCCAAGATCGAAAGGCAGGCAAGGCATGAGCAAGATTAAGATACGCTCGCTTAATAAGGAGCAAGGCATGAAGGCAGGCCGGATTCTGTTGGGGTTGGCAGTGATGACGTGGCTGGTCTTCCTGGCCTGGAGTTCGGCAGGCCTGGCCCATTCAGCTCAGTCCACTGCCGGCGAAAGGGAAACGCGCTGGTACAGCGTTCGGCTGGGAGAGGAAACGGTGGGCTATGTAAAGGAAACGGGAGCCAGGGTTCAGCAGGCAGGACGCTGGCACTGGCAGTCCCTTACCGAATCGAAGATTGTCCTCAAGCGCCTGGGCCAGAAGGTAGAAATGTTCGTTCTTTATGAACACCTGGAAACAGAGGACGGCCTCCTGGAGAAAATCTCAGCCGACCAGATTCTAGCCGGCTCCCGGGTCAGGACTGAAATCGAAGTCGGGCTGGATAAGATTAAAATAAAAAACATATCCGGGAACCAGTCTTTCAGCCGGGAAATTCCATACACCGGCCGGCTGCTGGGCCCGGTAGGAATCGGGAGACTGACTGCCGAGAAGTTGAAAAAACCTGGAGATAGGTTTGAGTATCAGACAGTTCTGGCTGAACTGGCCCAGGTGATTTCCGGAGAAAGAACCCTGGTCGGGGAAGAAACGGTGGAATGTGGCCGGAATAAGATTTTGGCCAGGAAAATTACCGACCAGATATCCAGGATTGAAACCACCAGGGAGGTCTGGCTGGATGATGAGGGAGAAGAGATAAAGGCGGTAGAACCCTCGCCCTTCGGTGATATCGTCACCTGTTTGAGCAGCGAACGGGAGGTCGAGGAGGCCATGGCTGCTTCTCGCGGACAGGAGCAGTTCTTTCAGTCATCGCTGGTCAGGGCTAACGTGCGGTTGCCCCAGGCCAGGGCACTCGACCGGGTGGTAGTTCGTTTGAAACACAACCGACCGGAGCTGGGCTGGCCTGAAATAGAAACTGAATATCAGAAAATCCTGGAGAGCGGGGCTGGGGTTCGGGTAGTGGAAATAAACAGGGTGCCGCTCCGGAATGCCCCCGAAGGACAAATTTCTGCTGGCGAGAGAGAACAATATCTTAAACCCAATGCTTACATCGATGTCAATGACCCGGAGATAAAATCAGTTGCCGAGAAAGTGGCTGGTGGGGAGAAGGATGTTTTTAAGAAAGCTCTTAAGCTGAGGGACTGGGTTTCCAGGAACCTGGCTTTCGACCCGGGGTTTGTCTTTGCCCCCGCCTCCGAGGTCATGAGGACTAAGAAGGCCACCTGCGCCGGTTATGCCGCCCTGCTGGCGGCGCTTTTACGGGCCGCCGGCTTGCCGACCCGTTACCTCATGGGGATGGTCTATGCCAACGGAATCTGGGGTGGACATGCCTGGGTGGAAGTCTGGCTCGGGGGGAGATGGGTTCCGCTGGATGCGGCCTTGCCGTCGCCCGGCGCAGCCGACCCGGCCCGGATAGTCATCGCCCGGAGTAGCCTGGAGGAAGGCCCGGGTGAAAGCCTTTTAGCCGCCCAGAGGTTTTTCGGTTACGTGACGATTGAAGTGGTGGAATTTAGCCTGAAGGAGCGCCCGATAAGAATCATGCCCAATCAACCTCTCTATGAAATCAAGGATGGACGTTATTTTAACACTGGGCTGCAGCTCGGGCTTAGGGCTCCGGCTGGTTTTACTTTCAACGAGCTGGACAGGGTCTGGCCCGATAAAACCCTTCTGGCCCTGAAAGGCCCGGACGACCAGACGGTCAGGCTATTTCAGGAAGGCTGGCTGCCTGCTGAGGATATGGAAAGGTATCTGCTGGAAAGGCTCAGGAAGGAAGTTAATGGAGGCAAGGTTAGCCGTATCAGAGTTTGGGGAAAACAGCGACCGGCTCTGGTTTCGACGGATAAATCTGCCCTGGCCATCTTAAACGGAACAGACCTGTTCGTGGTAGTGGCTACGGGAAAGAACTCGGAGAAATTGCTTGCCCGGGTGGCGGCCGCTCTTGAGACCAGACTGATTGCGAACTGAATTTTCAGGCTGGAGCCGGGCTCCTGGTAGCAGGAGCAAGAATTCCGCCCCGGCTAACTAACTTAGCTTGAATCGGGCCTGAGAGGAGTGAATTGGTCAGCAGAGTTTCCGGTCCAGGGCAGGGGATGACCGCCCGGAAGAATGTTAATGGACCGGGGAAATAAAACCGGGAGAATTTTTTGAATCTGCGGGACCTGTTCAGGATGAGTTATCGGCAGTTGCTCTGGGGTCTTAGACCAGGATGGTCTTAATAGTCGTTTCCTTTTGTGCGGGCGGGCCGGGGCTCAAGTCCGGTCTGGTTTGTGATTTGGCCGGATAAATTTTTCGATTTAGCCTCCGCTAGCAGCCTTTTCCGGCTAAGTTTCTAAAACCCGGTCCAATATTTCAGGCTCTGCCTGTTCAGGTTGATTGATCCAGTCTGTCAACGCTGGCTGTCCAGGTACAGGGCAGCAGCTCCCAGGATGGCGATGTTTTCGGTGGCCGAGGTCATGATTCTTATCCGGTTCCGGGCGATGGAGTAGGCGAAGGTGGAGACTGTTTCCAGCATGGATTCTTTGAAAAATTCATAAGCCCGGCTGACCGAGCCTCCCAGGATGATGGCTTCCGGGTCCACGGCGTACATGATGGCTTTGATGGCCTCGCCCAGGTGGCGGCCGAATTCGGCAAAAACTTGCCGGGCCTGGTCGTCACCGGCCACAGCCCTCTGAAACAGTTCCCGGCCCGGCTGGCCATGCGATTTCAGGAAAAATTGCCCCGAAGCATAGCGTTCGAAGTTGGCGTCGAGGTAGGGCAGCATGCCGAATTCGCCCGCCCCGCAACTGGTGCCTGAATAAAGATGCCCGTCGGCGATGATGCCGGCGCCCAGTCCAGTTCCTATGATCAGGCCAACCAGGTTCCGGTAAGGCCGGCCCTGGCCGAAGTACTTTTCCCCGGCCGCGAAACAGTTGGCGTCGTTATTGACATAGACCGGAATTTTATACTCGGATTCCAGGATGGTTTTAAGCGGCACTTCCTTCCAGGCCGGGATATTCTGCACGTCGTAAATGGTTCCGGTTTCCAGGTCAACCACGCTGGGAACACCGATGCCGATGCCCTTGACCTCAGGCGACAGGACCGATTCCAGGACTGCCCTGAGGTCGGCCAGGACTTCCTCGGCCTGTCCCTGGCTGCGCACTTCCCGGACGGCTATCTTGATGAGCCGCTCGCCGTCGACCAGCCCGGCCCGGACGTTACTGCCGCCGAGGTCCACTCCGACTATGGCCATTTTTCCTCCCTGTGGCTTCATCTTTAACATAAAACCGCCGGCGGCTGCAAGCCGGGGATAGTTTCCGGTTAAGCTTTATGGGGTCCCCGATAACCTGTCCTGGCCTTAATATATGAATAACCATTCATATGTTAAGCCAGCCGGGGTTGATGATTATATATCACGGCTGGCGTTGTGGACGGACAAAGGTCCAGGGTGACCCGACCCCTGGCCCCTTTCAGGTCATAGACTTAACCAGCGAAAAAATAGATTGCGAGCGATTTTTTGAGGTGGGTAGGCTCTGTGGGCAGTCGATAAAAGAGTTCAGCCCTGAAGAAGGTTGCGGGCATCATATTTGAAGTCCTGTTTTTTCTGGTTGGCGGCAGGTCTGGCCGGGGCAGCCAAAACCTCGCATTCTTCCATATTCAGCAGGGTTGAACGCCCCTGAATGAATTTTTACGGCTAAATCGGGAATATTGAAAGTTGGCAATAATTGCCGGGCCACAGCCGCTTTCCATTTTATGGTTCTGGCCCTGGCTACCTGAATTGCCCCGGGATGGACCTCCCGTTACCTCAGCCCGGGCCGGCTGCGGCCGCCGCTTCCAGCTTTTTCCGTTTCCGCAGCCATATGGTTTCGTTGCTGATTATGGGTCGGGCCCAGATGCCTATGCTCAGGATGAAACCGAGGGTCAGGTAGAGGACAAACATCCCCTGGCGCAGTCCCAGGTGGTCTCCCAGCCAGCCCACCAGAAGCGGGACCAGAGCCCCGCCGATGATTCCGGTGCACAGGATGCCGGAGAAGGCCCCGTGGTATTGCTCCACCGAGTTCAGGGCCAGGGAAAAAATGATCGGCCACATGACCGAGGCCAGGAATCCCAGCAAAGAGAAAGTGAACAGCTCGACCTGCCCGGAAAAAAGGCCGGGAATCCTGAGGTTCAGGGTGAACAGGGTGGCCGGGCCAAACAGCCCCAGGGTCAGGGTAATGATGGCCAGCAGCGAGGCTGCCAGGAGGACCTTTCTGCTATCAAACAGCTTGAGCAGAACCAGTCCCAGCAGGCCGCCGAGGGTCATCAGACCCCAGAAGTAGGAAACAGCCCGGGCTCCCGCCGTCTGGGGGTCAAGCCCGTGGTAGGTTTTCAAGAACTGGGAAATCCAGTTGGCCACGCCCTGTTCCGTCCCGACGTAAGCCATGATGCCCAGGAAATAGAGCAGGACAATTTTTTTCCTGAAAAGAATTTTATAAATACCCCAGGTCCCCACCTTCTCTTCTTCCTTGAGCTGCACCCTGGGAAACCGGGAAATTACCAGGATGATGAGCATCAGGACAGTGGTTACGGCAAAGACCCAGTAGAGTGAAACCCAGGGCAGCCTTTCTGGAACGAGACGGCGCAGGCTGTCGAGCAGTGCGTTGTGCTTTTCCCCGACCGGAAGGCTGGTCACCAGGTAGGAATAAAGCCTGGGGCTCAGGAAGGAAGCGCCACCGAAGATGAGCTGAGCCAGAACCGAGTTGAAAGCGAAGTGCTCTTCGCCGCCTGAGACCCGAAGCAGTGGGTTTATGGCTACCTGCAGGATGGCCATTCCCAGCCCGATTAAGAAAAGCGAAATTGTGGCCACCAGGTATCCGGGAAAAATGGCGAAGAGCAGCGCCCCGCAAAAGGCTACAGAGAAGGCCAGGAGCATGGCTGCCTTTTCCCGGTACTTTTCCACCAGGAAGCCGGCCGGGATGGACATTACCCCGTAGGCGATGAAAAAGGAAAACGGGAGCAGGCCGGCCAGGGCCAGGCTCAGGCCGAAGCTCTGGATGATGTCGGGTATGAGGGGGCCCATGATGTTGGTCAGGAAAGAAATGACGAAGAAAGTCAGGAAGATTAAAAAAACCATGTAATAATTTCTTCTTGAAGCTTCACCCATCTAACCTCTCCTGGCAGATGTTCAGTCTTTTTTA
>JAOAIU010000065.1 GCA_026414545.1 Candidatus Saccharicenans sp. | reverse complement strand
ATTCCAGAGAGCGGGATAGCGCTTCCCTGGCCTCTTCCAGTCTGTTCTGTTGGGCCAGAGCTATACCCAGATTATTATGAGCCATAGCCAGACCCGGCTGAAGCTTGATGGCCTCGCCGGCGGCCTTCTCCGCGGCCAGCCAGTCTTTTCTGGCTAGATGGGCAAAACTCAGATTAACGTAAAGGACGGAACTACGGTAGCCGAGTTCCATGGCCCGTTCGAAATTCCTGATGGCTTCTTCCCATTTTTTTTCCTGGAGGTAGCTCAGGCCCAAGCCGGCATAAGCTTCGGCAAACAGGGGGTCAACCTCGATAGCTCTGGAAAAATATTCTCGGGCTTCATCCTGGCGCTTCAGGTCGGAAGCAACCAGACCCAGGTTGTAAAGGGCTTTTTCATTCTTCGGGTTCCTGGCCAGCGCCTTTTTATAATGCTTGATGGCCTCTTCCAGCTGCCCCCTCTGCCGCAGGATGTTGCCCTTCATGTTGTGAGCCGCGGTCATCTCCGGGTCAAGAGCCAGGGCTCTTTCCACACAGTCTTCGGCCCGTGACAGGTCCTTCTGTCTCAGGTAGACCTCAGCCAGGTTGGCATAGGCCAGGGCAAACTCGTTATGAAGCTCGATCGCTTTCTGAAACTCCCTTTCCGCTTCCGGAAGCCGGTCCTGCCGCAGGTATATTTCCCCCAGGTTATTATGAGCCTCGATAAAATCTGGCCTGGCTCTGATTACTTCAAGATAAATTCTTTCAGCTTCGGCCAGGCGGTTCAGGCGTCCGAAAGCGATTCCCAGGTTGTAAAGCACCCTGACCTGTCCGGGCCGGTCAGCCAGGATTTTCTGATAGAGTTCAATGGCTTCATCGACCCGCCCGGCCCGCCTGAGAGCAATGGCCTTCAGGTTAAGGGCTTCATAACTTCCGGGGCTCATCACCAGAGCTTCATCGCAATATTCAGCCGCCCTCCGGTATTCTCCCTTTTCCAGCTGAAACTGGGCCAGCATCAGAGAACAATCGGCCAGGCAGATATACCTTTTCCGGTCCGGCAGTGAAAGCCTGCCCGCCGCAGCCTGTTTCTCAAAAAGTTTTTTTATTTCTCTGTCGTTGAGAATTTTCTGCCGAATCCCCAGAAATATTTTTTCCAGCTCTTCCCAGGTACTTTCCGGGAAGGGAAACCCGAAAGGCCGAAAGTGACGCTGACGACCGAGCCGAATTATCTCCTGGTTTTCCCGATCGAAAGTCTGCCCCTCGCCGCCGCAGCTCATGATGGAACTGGAGGAAGGAACATGAACCGCCCCGAATACATGCCCTAGCTCATGGAGCAGCAACTTTTTTAATTTATAGCGGTCGGGGGTATAGATGATGACCACCGTTGCTACCCGGAAAAGGGAAAAGCCGGTATACTCCAGCTCCAGGTCGGGCTGGCCGGTAATGGCCACCAGAATGTCGGCTCCCCGCTTTATCTCAATCCGGTCCAGTCCCTCGGCCAGTTCCTCCAGGCTCCTGGCCTCATCCGGAGATTTCCACCGGTCCCAGCCCTGCCAGCGAAAGCGGAGGCCGAAAAGTTTCTCAAACTCCCGGCTCACCTCCCTGAGAAGGCCCTCCACCCTCTCCCGGGACACAAACCTTTTCTCAAGTTCTTCGTCAGCCGCCAGCTGAATGTTTACTTCTCTGACATCTGTCGGGCTGGAAGCTAATCGGTTATCCTCGGTTGATGACGGATAGAGACAGGCCGATTCTGCTGAACCGATACTGGAATAGTAAGTCCAGGCCAGGAAAAACAGGAAAAGTATACAGAAAGCTGGCCGCCTGACCATCAATTAGATAATACCCGAATTTTCGCCGGGCGGGAAGCTGGCTCAGGCTTGCCTTTTTCTTTTCTTTTCAAACAGAGAATAAACAACCGGTATGACCACCAGAGTAATAAAGGTGGAGCTGGTCAGACCACCGATGACCGTTCTGGCCAGCGGCGCCTGAACTTCACTGCCTTCACCGAGCCCTATGGCCATGGGAACCATGGCAATGATGGTAGTTAAGGCGGTCATCAGAATCGGCCGCAGCCTTCTCCTGCCCGCCTCTTTGATGGCTTCCATCATTTCCATCCCATCCCGGTCCCGGAGCAGGTTGGTATAGTCAACCAGCAGAATGGCATTATTCACCACGATGCCTCCCAGCATGATTAACCCGATGTAAGTTTGAACATTAAGAGTAGTATTGGTCAGGATGAGCACCAGCACCACTCCGATAATGGCCAGGGGCACCGAGAACATAACGATCAGCGGGTCCCGCAGCGACTCGTAGAGCATGGCCATCACCATGTAAACCAAAAACAGGGCCAGGATGATGGCCACCATCAACTCCCGGTTGGCTTTCTGCTGCTCTTCATAGTCGCCGGTAAAACTTAGGACGAAATCCCGCGGGACTGGAATGGTTCTCAAGGCTCGCCGGGCATCGCGAATAACCGAGCCCAGGTCACGATCGGCTATTTCCCCAGAAACGGTGATCACTCTCTCCCGATCCCGCCGCTCAATCTGCTGTGGCCCTCTCTCTTCTCTGACTTCGATTACGTTTCTCAGGCTGACCTGCTCTCCAATGGCATTGGTGATGGTCAGGTCCAGAATTTCATTAAGATCCAGTTTCTCAGAGTCTTTGACCCTGACCAGGATCCGGTATTCTCGTCCACCCTCCCGGAAATAACTGGCCTGAGAGCCGGAGAGGATGGTGGTTATAAAACTTCCAATCTGGTTGACTGAGAGCCTCATGTCAGAAGCTTTCTGACGGTCGACGACCAAGTGGCGTTCCGGCGTTCCCTCCAGCCGGCTGATCCGGACATCTGTTACTCCCCTGATATTTTTGACCACATCTCGGACCTGCGCCGCCAGGCTCTGAGCTACCTTCATATCGTAGCCTCGGACCTCGATCTGCAATCTTTCGGCCCCGCCGCCTCCCCTCATGCCGAACATCATCTGTCCACCCGAGGCCCGGGCCCTGATGAGGGCTCCGGGAACGCCGGATAGTTTCCGGCCTAGGTCGGCTGCTATCTCCATGCTGGACCTTGTCCTTTGGGACTTGGGGACGAGCTTCAGGGTGATATTTCCCTGGTTGGCTCCACCGCGCCAGCCACCGCTTCCGGCCCTTTCTTCAATCGATTCAATTTCCGGGACGTACATCTTAGCCAGGTTGACCACTTCCCGGAGCTTCTGGTCCATGAGTGAAAGACGAGTGCCGACTTCCATTTCCACGGTAATCGAGACCTCTCCCTCATCAGTCTGTGGCATGTACTCACGCCCAACAAACCTGAACAGAAAGATGCTGACCAGAAGCAGGACTCCGGTTATGATCAGCACTCTTGGTCGGTGGTGCAGGCTGTAATCTAGAAGGCTCTTATATGAATTTTCCATGCGGGTAAAAATCTCTTTAGCTTTTAGGGCCAGTCTTGACTTATGGTGGTGTCCCATTTCTTCCTCTTTGAGAATCTTGCTGGACAGCATGGGCACCAGCGTCAGAGCCACAACCAGAGAGCAGGCCAGGGAAAAGGCCACCACATAGGCCAGCTGCTTGAACATGATGCCCGAAGC
>JAOAIU010000043.1 GCA_026414545.1 Candidatus Saccharicenans sp. | reverse complement strand
TGGTCCTGGAGTTAATCCGATATTGAGCGCCATGCCCGGCCGCATCAAAATCAAGCTGGACCCAAAGGCCAACCTGGCCCGCCTCCTCGGCCTTAAAAAAGATTAAAAAAAATGGGGGACACACTCTCGTGTCCCCATTTTTACCCCCTTCTGTCTTATCGCCGTAAAAATAAATAAAGATAATATCATTTGTGTCAAAAAGGGTATATACTCTGATTGTAATCTAGAAAAGAGACCACCACGAAGCCAACAGCAAAATATCCTAGGTTAAAGAAACAAAGTATTCTGTAATCCTGCATTAAAGGAGGTTTCCCGTGAAAAGACTAATCGCTATAGTCTTATTGACCGGATTGGCTATCTTCTCGGCACCTGTGGCCAATTCCCAAGCCGAAAAGAAACCCCAGCCCAAAGCACCTCTGCCGATGGATCAGCTCGCCGAATCGCTATCTCAGCGGTTGACTAATAACCTGAACGTCAAGCATATCGTCGGCGAGCCGATCAAGGTCGGCAAGGTAACCATCATCCCCATCATGATGATTGACCTCGGGTTTGGCGGGGGTGGGGGCGGTGCCCCTCAGAACCTGGACCTTGGCGGCAAGGGCTTCTTTATGAGTGGAGAAGTCAGGCCTGTCGGGTTTGTCATCATCAGCAAGGCGGGGACGCAGTTTATCAGCGTGGGCAAAATACCCCGCAAGTAAGGAGTCAACCATGAAAACACAACGGTTTATAATTCTGGGCTTAACTCTGGCTTTGGTTCTGGGCAGCTTGGCTCTGGCTCAAACCACGACGCCGCTCGAACAACCTTTGACCACTTTTGACAGACTCAGCTCCATACTTAAGTCCGGCTCCGTTCTCGGTAACCCTATCCAGGTTGGCGAAACAATCATTATTCCCTTTGGCAAGATATCTTTCGGCCTGGGTGGCGGAGGAGCCACAATGGGTTATGGGGGTGGAATGGGTGGGAAAACCATCCCCCTTGGCATTCTGATTATTGAAAACGAAAACGTAAGAGTCGAGCTCTTCCCTGAAGAAGAAAAGAAGCCTTCGTTTCTTCAAGAAATGTTGCCAGTCATTCTAAAGATGTTGCCAGAACTAATAGGCGGGAAATCAACGAGTGCAAAGATGGCCCCAGCTCCACCAGGTGGGGAAAAAGGCGAACCCAGGCCCCCGGCCTCATTCCAGAATGCTTCTCCCGATGAAATGAAGAAACTATTCCAGGAAGGACGATACAGTGAGGCCAACGACATGGCCGATTTCCTTCTCAGCAAGGCTCCTGATAACGCCGACCTTCACGCCTGGAAAGGGAATATCCTCGGCCGGATGGCCCAGGGCAACCCACTTAATATGATGAAATATGGAATGGCCGCCATGCAAGAATACGAAAAAGCCCTGGCCCTTGACCCCGAAAATGCTGATGCTCATTTCGGACGGGGGATGGGCAGGATGATGACACCACCGCAGTTTGGTGGTAGTATAGACGGAGCTATCGAAGA
The DNA here is from genome assembly GCA_026414545.1 of Candidatus Saccharicenans sp. Lineage (GTDB taxonomy): Bacteria > Acidobacteriota > Aminicenantia > Aminicenantales > Saccharicenantaceae > Saccharicenans. Next base: position 33,132 of record JAOAIU010000043.1, on the reverse strand, counting down.
CTTTGAGGCGGCCTGCAAGAAAAAGCCATCGGCCGAAGCCTACTACTACCTGGGTGAAGCCTACAAGAAAAAGGGATTAAACGATAAGGCCAAAGTGGCCTATGAAAAGGCACTAAAACTGCGCCCGAATTATCCTGAGGCAGCCAAAGCGCTCTCTGAAATAAAGTAAGACGCCAGAACTATAGTCAGGTCCGGCCAGGCCAGACCTTAATCCATGGCAGTTGAATTGACCTTAAAAGGCGGGGTACAGATTTACCTGCCCGTTGTTGGTTAATCCAGCTGCAGTCAAAGCCTGCCAGCTCAGACTGGAATTCTGCGGTCAAAAGAAGTCCGCTGATAATCTCAAGCCGACCAAGATGTCATCAATGATCCGACCCTCTTTTTTCATAGGATTAGTTAAAGACATAACCATAAAAAGTGGATACGCTCTCCTGACCCTTTTTTCTCAATGAAGGCTTAATAAAACGACTCAATGTTCACACCATAAGGAATACTTTCATTCTGGATGTTAATTGTAGCTATAATATGGTTTTGACTGCACAAGAAGCATGAGTGACACAAACAATATTTCTCGATTCATCAGTAAGAAACTCTTAATTCTCCTTACGGGGCCGGGAAATTCCGACCAACAAAAGACTTCCCATAGCCACAGAATAAAATGGCCACTTCCCGGTCTGCCTTCTGCTCTTGCTTTAGTCTTAGGCTTTGCTCTAGTTTCCTGCGGCACCGGTCCGACAAATAGAGAAATCTATAAACAGTTTAACACCTCACCGCAGACACCGGCCCATATCCTGTCCGGCTATGAGCTGGTCTGGCAGGACGAGTTTGACGGCTCAGAAATCGACCGGGGCAAATGGAATTTCCGGGCCGAGGGCACGGTCAGGGCCCTGGCCACGGTTTCCCGACGCACCATCTCGCTCGATGGCCGGGGACACCTGTCAATAAGCGTTGTAAAGGACGCTGACGGAAAATACCATGTCGGCCAGCTCGGGACCGAGGGACTATTTGAAACCACCTATGGGTATTTTGAATGCCGGGCCAGGATGAACAGCCAGGTCGGTCCGCACGTGGCTTTCTGGTTGCAGTCGCCCGACATGAACAAGGGCGGCGACCCGGCCGCAAACGGCGCCGAAATAGACATCTTCGAGTACCATCGCCGCACCCCGGGAATCATCTATCACACGGTGCACTGGGGTGGTTACGGCCAAGACCACCGGCAGGAAGGGGCCGAAATTTCAGTGGCTGGCATCGAGAGCGGTTTCCATACTTTCGGCCTGGAGTGGACACCAGACGAATATATTTTCTACATAGACGGAAAGGAAACCTGGAGGACGAGAACTGCCGTTTCCCGTCGGCCTCAGTACCTGATTCTATCAACCGAGCTAACCGGCTGGGGCGGTGACCCGGCTCTGGGTGTTTTTCCCGACGCGGTGGTCTATGACTATGTCCGGGTCTATAAGAGAAAGGCTGACATCGGCGCTTCTTCGGGCTTCAAGATCCTTCGCAGTGAATTCATCTTTGAACAGGCGCCCTTTGCCTCCTGCCATGCTTCAACCATAGTTGAGAGCGATGACGGGCTGCTGGCTGCCTGGTTTGGCGGGTCGGCCGAAGGAGCAAAAGATGTGGGAATATGGATGGCCCGCTTCGACGGGAAAAAATGGTCGGCGCCACAGGAAGTGGCCACCGGAATCGTGGAAGAACCAGCATCCGAAAAGCCCGAGCCGCCACAAGCTCCGGGCCATAATGGCAGAAAGATAATGACGCGGGAAAAAGAATCTGCGGTTTCGCCCTCTGCCCGGCGCTACCCCTGCTGGAATCCGGTACTCTTCAAGAAACAGAGCGGAGAAATGTTGCTCTTTTACAAGGTTGGGCCAAGCCCGGCTTCCTGGTGGGGGATGCTGAAGATTTCCAGGGATGACGGTAGAACCTGGAGTAAGGCTTACCGTTTGCCCGAAGGCATTCTCGGCCCGATAAAGAACAAACCGGTGGAACTTGAAGATGGACCCCTTCTCTGCGGCTCGAGCACAGAGGATAAGGGCTGGCAGGTGCATATGGAATGGACAGAAAATCCGCTTGAAGGGTGGCACCGCTCCCCCGCCCTCAATACTCCTCCTGATATCCAGGCCATTCAGCCAGCCATCCTGAAGCATCCGGACGGGCGCTTCCAGATTCTCTGCCGGTCGAAACAGGGCCGGCTGATGGAAGCCTGGTCTGAACCCTCAGACCCGACTCGCTGGACCCAGCTTAAACCGACAGAAATACCCAACCCCGACAGCGGAATCGACGCCCTGACCCTGAGGGATGGCAGGCATCTTCTTGTTTACAATCCGATAAAACAGGGGCGTCACATCCTGGCCGTGGCTGAAAGTCGCGATGGTAAAACCTGGGAAAAAAAGCTTGAACTCGAAAATGAAACGGGCGCGGAATTTTCATATCCAGCTGTCATCCAGGCGGGCGACGGCCTGGTCCATATTAGCTACACCTGGAAGCGCCAGCGACTCAAGCATGTCGTTTTGGCCGTCGAATGACCGAAGTTTCTCTGCCCGCCCGCGGATAACTAAGATTGAGATTGGCGAGATAGCCTGCGGATGAGGTCAAGCTTCAGTTCACCCTTCGCTCCCCATCCTTTCAGGCCGGGAGGAATTTCCGGGCGGAATTGCTCGTAGAGTGAATAAGCTTTGGACGCCAGCTCCTCCGCCTTAAAAGCCCGGGCCAGGGCCAGCATGGCTTCTTTGACGGACTCGAGCCTCGGCCCGAATTTTTCCTGAAGATAGCGGCTGACTCCATCCGGTTCGATTGGCCTGCCCTTGATTACGGCGCGGAGGCCATGGTCTGTGATTCGGGCCGGGATGGGACGGCCCAGGAGTTCTATCCAGAATTCTTCCCCGGGCCTGGCTTTTTTCTCGGCCAGCTCTTTCCGGTGCTCTACCGGTTTGAAAATCCCGAGGCTTCGGCCTTTTGACTGGGCATTGAGGCCGGCCAGGGCTTTCCCCAGGGATAAGGCCTCGTCCCGGTCGAAACCGAGTCGCTCGGCTACAACGGCGGCCCAGAGAGTCAAAACCGGCGCCCTGTTGACCATGATTACCTCTGGATTCATTGTTGCTCCCTTTCTGCCCGACCTGGCCGGGCTATTTCCCCGCTGAAGACCAGACTAATCCGATGTTGTTTTGGTGTCAATAGAAGCAAATTACCATTGCTGTCTCTTATTTTTTTACTCATTTCTTTATTCATTTCTTTATTTAAGACAGTTGAGGCACCTTATAAGACTTTCTTATAGCTAACTATGGGGGGCAGTTATCCAATAAGAAAAATGCATAGAGATTTGCTGTTAATATCAGCATTTTTAGGCTATTTTCTTCAATAAATACATGTATCGCCCAATTTCTTCTGGCCATTCTTGGGGCGAAGGCTTTCCTGGTTCATACTGGGATGACGAGAAATGCGAACTCACCTTTTGTTTCGGAGGCTTGACGAGGCAGGCAGGGGCATTATATAAAGCGGTTAAAAGATAAAAAATCAGGCAACGGAGTTTATGACCATGAAGCTGACCGCAACAAGAATTCTTGGCATCTCACTGGCCCTGGTCTTAATCACTTCTTTAAAGACCCCGCCGGCTTCAGCTCAGGTTCTGGATGAAAAGACCTCGACGGAAGAAGCCTTGCGGCGCGGGATGAACTTCATCCCCACGCCGGTTTATTCCGAAGCCGAGGACCAGCGGTTATTGGAATTGTTCAAGGGACTGCGGGTGGCCGACGTCTCCGACGGAATGGACGCAGTCGGATTAAAGAACACAGGACTGATGGACCCTGAAATCCATCCGCTGTGGCGCGATGTCCAGAAGTTCACTCACAGGTTCGTGGGCATTGCCGTTACTGCCAGATATGTTCCTACGCAGCGACCCTTCCCTACCGGGCTGAGCACCGAAGACTATGACCGCTGGGCCGGGGACTGGTACGAGAAGCTGTCGGCAGAACTTTTCAGCCGGCTCATCCGCAAAGGGACGGCCCTGGTAATAGAGGATTCTCCTGAAACCGACACCGGCTCCATCGGCTCCTACAACATCCTGGAATGGAAGAGTCTCGGTTGCGTGGGCGTGGTGACCAGCGGCTCAGCCAGGGACACGGATGAAATCACGGTTGAAGGCGTGCCGCTCTACTACCGCCAACCCGGCCGCGGAATCCGTCCCGGCCGTAACGAACTGGAATCGGTCAACCGGCCGGTGGTCTGTGGCGGAGTCCTGGTCATTCCCGGCGACGTAGTCGTGGCAGACGGGGACGGTGTCGTCGTGGTACCCAGGGCTAAGGCCGAAGAAGTGGCCAGGTATGCCAGAAAGATCATGGAAGCTGACAAGGCCGGCCGCCGCGAACTTTACAAAAAGACGGGATTAAGAGAAGACGCTACCGTCAAGAAATAATACAAAGGGAAACAGCCTACACTTTCCCCCGTTGTTGGCCAGACTTTTCCCCATATAACAGAACCGAATCAAGGCTAAAAAAGGGACACTGTGCGGTGTCCCCAAATTAAAAGATTAGCTCAAACTCGTTGCCGCCGTCGCGGCGGTATTGCAACATTCCGTCTAACTGCCTGGTAAGGTCATTGACAATTTGAAAGCCCAGAGTTTCCGATTTATATATGTCAATACTGGCCGGAAGGGCTTTTCCAGTATCCTTAACTACAAGATGTATCTTGCCTTCGTTGTCCCGCCACATCCTGACTATCAGTTCGCCCTTTCTCTTTCCCGGGAAAGCGTGCTTTAGAGCATTGGAAACCAGCTCGCTGACTATCAGACCGCAGGGAATGGCCTGGTTGATATCCAGGCCGACCGCTTCGGTCTCATTCTTGAATCGGACTCGCTCATGGTCTACTTCATAAACCACATAAAGATGGGTAACCAGCTTCTCCACGTAATCAGCAAAATCGATGCCGGCCAGGTTACCGGACTGATAAAGCCTCTCGTGAATCATGGCCATAGATTGAATCCTGGCCTGGCTCTTCCTGAAGGCTTCCCGGGCTTGGCTATCAGCCAACTGGGCCATTTGCAGGCGCAACAGGCTGGACATGATCTGCATATTATTTTTTACCCGGTGATGGATTTCCCGCAGCATGACATCCTTTTCCTTCAGGGCCGCCCTGAGCTCGGCCTCGACCCTTTTTCTTTCGGTTATATCCCTGGCTATGGACATGATGGTCGGCTCACCATTGAGGGTAAAGAAATGGGAGGAAATCTCGCAGGGTATTCTCTGGCCATCCTTGGCCAGCAGAGTTCGTTCAAAAATGCGCTGCTTCCTTTCGATGATTTCCTGGTTTGATTCCAGAACCAGTTTTCTCTCCTCTGGCACCACCAGGTCCATCGGGGTCAGCTCCATCAGTTCAGGCTTGGAGTAACCGGTAAGCTTGGAAGCCAGCTCGTTGGCCTCGATGAACTTTCCGGGATGGAGGTCGGGGGTCAGCCTGTGAACAAAGATGGCATCGTTGCCGGCGTTGAACAGGAAGCGGTATTTTCTTTCTGAAGCTTCCAGCTCGGCATGGAGCTTTTCTTCAAGGGTTATGTCTCGACAGACGTTGGTGATGGCCACGATTTCCCCATTACGCACTACCGGGGTTGAGGTCACCAGAAAGGTGCTGTAGAGACCATTCCGCCCCCTGAAGCGGAGTTTATCAACGAAAATTCCCCGGCCACTTTTGATTAGCGCCTTTAAGTTCTCGATGGCTTTTTCCCTGTCGTCCGGGTGCAGAACATTCAGTTCCAGGATATCCTGGCCGAGCAACTCCTCCCGACTCTGGCCGACAAAATCGCAGGCCGCCCGGTTTATCTCCAGCAGTTTCAGGTCCAGGGTATAGGTGAAGATGGCCTCGCCGGCGAATTCGTGCAGGATGCGGTATTTTTCCTCGCTGGCCCGCAGGGCTTCTTCAGCCCGTTTCTGCTCGGTGATATCGAGGAGCTGAGCCACGGTAACAGTTTTTCCCTTCGAATCCCTGACTATGGCCGAGATTATTTCAACCCGTCTCTTCTGGCCATCCTTGCGGACGATGTTGAATTCGTAACGACTGGGAACGTCCTCCCCCCTTTGACGCCGCTGATAGCGGTCGGTCACCACGGCCAGCGACTCCTCGTCCAGGAATTCCCGGAAATCATGCCCGATAATTTCTTCCGGGGGACGGCCCAGCATTTCGCACAGTTTCTGGTTTGCATAAACAAATTTGTAATCCTGGCCAACGATCAGAACGCCGGCATGGGAATTTTCCACCAGGATCCGGTATTTCTCCTCACTTTCCTCCAGAGCCCGTTGGGCCAGCCTTTCCTGAGTCTGGTCCCGGAATACCAGAACCACACCGGAGATTTCTCCTCCGAGGCCACGGATGGGGGCCCCGGCATCGGCGATCGGAATTTCCTGCCCGTAGCGAGAAATGAGGAGAGTATGGTTGGCCAGGCCGACCACAACTCCTTCTTTTATAACCCGCTCCACCGGGTCCTGGACCGGGGTTCTGGTTTCTTCATTGATGATATTAAATACGTCCTTAAGAGGCCTCCCAACGGCTTCTTCCTCGGACCAGCCGGTGAGACGCTCAGCCACCGGGTTCATCATTTTGACCAGTCCATCGGTGCCTGAGGTGATCACCGCATCGCCAATACTGTAGAGGGTGGTTCGAAGTTCCTCCTGGGCTTCCCGCTTTTTCTTTTCAGCTTCAAAAAGTGAACGGAAATAGCGCATCTTTTGCTGATAATAACCAGAGTAGACCAGTACCGCCCCCAGGATGATAAGCAGCCCAATGATAACGATGACAGCGCCTCCGTGGTGGCGAGCTTCGCTCAGAATTTCATCCCTATCAACCTTGGCCACCACGAACCAGGAAGAATCGGGGACTGGCCGAAGGTCAGCCAGGACTCTCTGACCACGGTAATCCCGGCCCTCCCATATCCCTTCCCTACCCAGAACGGCCTGAACAGCCGGGACCGAAGTTTCGCTCAACGGCAGGCGAAGGGCGAGGGCGGTATGTTTGCGATGGCGCAGTTCGTTCAGGTAGACCACTTCATCCCCTTCGCGCTTGACCAGGAGGGTCTCTGCTGTCTTGCTGGGCGTGGGCCAGGATTGAATTAGCGGGAATAAGAAATCTCTGGCATTACTTCTGAGAACCACCAGACCAGGGATGGAGCCGTCTCTGGCTATGATTGGAGCAATACAATCGATGAAAATTTCTCCCGAATCGCTCTGGTAAAGGTCTGTCAGGACTGCTTCATTTTTCAAGAGGGATGTTGGCAGGCTTTCTTTTAGTTGAGCCGGCAGTGGTTCAACTTCTGGCCTCAGGGAAATAAGGAGCCGGCCTTCAGGGTCCAAGACTAGAATGTCGAAATAGCCATAAGCCTTGCGGGCCAGCAAGAGGCTATCCAGGAGGTCCTGCTTTAAGGTGAGATTGCCTGGTTCAGTCATCCATTTTTTCAGGGCTGAGGAGAAGAGCGGACTTTCTGAAAGATTGAGGGCATCGCTCATTCGCTCCCGCCGCCATTGATTGATGGTATTGATTTTCAGGTCAGCGATGGAAACCAGCTTATCAATTTCCGCCCGGCGGATATGACGGATTTCCAGATTAAAGTACCAGAGCCCCAGGCTAAGGAAGAGAAGAACAAGAAAGGCGAATATGATTATCCATGTCCTTTTGCTGGGAAATCTCGGTGCGGTTTCATTCAGAGGCATAAATTACTCCTCCAGGAATCATCCCCGTCAGGCCGGGCCAGGATTCAAGATATGAGCCCGCGCCCTTAATTATACATTATAATAGATATCGTGGTTCTTGCGAACACTGTTTTTTAGGTAAGCAAGCCTTATCCCGGCGAGCCTATTAAATCATGGCTGCCGGGCCCATAATCGGTGGATTCTCTGCCCCTATCGAATAGGGGCTGTAAATCTAAAGGGACACAGTACTGTGTCCCCATTTTTATCGGTAAAGGTATTCGGAGGGAATTTCTGCCGGAACCTTCATTTTCAGGACTTTGGGTTTGCCGTTACGCTCAACCACCACCTCAATCTGCTTCCCGAGGTTGCTCATCAAGACGAGCTTAAAGTCTTCTATTGTATCCTCCGGGCCGAAGCTCCTGCCGGCAGCAGAAATAATCCTGTCTCCACCCCACAAGCCCAGCTTTCCGGCCAGCGAACCCTTCTTGGTGGCCATAACATAAAACTCATCCTGAGCAAAGGAAACTAACCCCAGCTTGAAATTGGATGGCCTGTCCAGCAGTCCAAAGTTATAGGCCACCGCCTTCGGTAGCTTCTCCTGGAAGACGGAAGACTTTTCATAGAGCTCCCGGAGCAAGCTCTTCTTGGCCTGCTTTAACGACTCAACCGTTTCCAGTGTAGCCTGGGAACGCCGGTACATGTCCTGGGCCTGGGCATTCCAGTCCTTAAACTGCTGACCGATAACCACCGACTTGATGAACTCTTCCACACCGTTGTATTGCTTGCTTCCGATTTCCAGCACGGCCATTATGGCCTCTTTACGGAGCTGATCGGTTACCTTTTGCCCGGCCACTTTTTTTAAGATCTGCTCCGTTTGTTGCTGGGCGGAATAGAGTTCTTTGTCCACCCCGCTCAGGAATCCCTGGCCGCCCGTCCTGATATCTTCCCAACCATGCCAGACCTGAAGATTGTCCAGCACCAGGCAGGCTTCGGCCAGCATGGCGTCCATGGTTTCCAGGGAGACGGCTTCTGGCGCCGCCGTCTCCGTTCCCTCTCTAACGGCATCAGCTGCCCAGGGCTGGGTCGGGAGAGAGGCATCGAGGGCCAGCATGTGGCCAGACGGCACCAAGACATACCGCCCAGACCCCTCATTGCCCTGCCAGCTTAACATCCCGACAACCAGGCCGTCTTTATCAAAAACCGGCGCCCCGCTGTTTCCAGCCGGCAGGTCGGCCACTATTGAATAAAACCTTGAACTCACACCTGTCTCTTTTGCTCCCACCTTGCCTTCCACCAGTCCGAAATCCCCTTCCCTGTTGACTCCGAAATACACTGGTTCACCGTCGGTCGGTCCCGCACCCCTAAGCGATAGCAGCGGCTGACCGAAAAGGCGGAGTTTTATCAGGGCCACTCCGGTCTTTGGGTCAAGGTCGACCAGTCCGGTGGTTCCGTATTCTTCTCCACTTGGAAAGACAGCCAGCGCCTTGCCGGCATTTTTCACCAAATCAAGGCTGGTTAGGCCCAGGCCATCCTTAACAGCAAGAAAAACCATGCCGGTCAGCTTGCTTCCATCTTTATTCTCAACCTGCAGCCGGGCCAGGGCCTGCAGGGCCACCGCTTTCCAGCTCTGGCTGGTCTGTGCTTCCGGGAACCCGGGGGAAACAAACGTGGCCAGAAACATGGTCGCCAGACCCAGATAGCACAGGAAATAATTCTTTCTCTTCTTAAATATCATATGAATGTCCTTTCATATATTTTTCAGGATAACTCAATTGCTACCAGTAACCATCCACAACCCGCGGTAATAAGGCTCAAGTCCTGTTCTCTCAATAATATTCAGGCAGAATAGCAAAATAGTCAGGAGCTAGCAAGAAAATCAAGAAGCCACCCAGAAACAATCCCCGAATACTCAAACAGCCTTTGTAAACGATTCATGGATAATAAAAAGAAAAGAAGATAACCCCGTGTGTTACATATTGCTCCCCAACGGAGACGGCTATCTGGAAGGTGAAAATCCGGGGATACTAATGAGGCTTTGATTTTGCCCGTCAGGCTTCCAATTTATATGGAAAAAAGCCCCCCGAACTCCGCTGTGCGCCCTTGTATCTCAATTATAGAATAAAATCCATAGAATCGGGACACAATACTGTGTCCCCCCTTTACAATTGGTATATTTTGGTATATTATGGTTCAGGCAATATTAAATTGGTATAAAGAGGCCCGATATGAAATTAACCATCGTAATTGACAAAAACAGTCCGGTCCCAACTTATCGTCAGATAATCAAGCAGATAACCACCATGATCCATGATAACCAGCTCAAGCCCGGCGATAAGTTGCCGACCGAAAGAGACCTGGCCACCCAGCTTGGTATCGCTCGGGGCACTGTTAAAAAGGCTTACGAGCTTATGGCCGCAGAAGGTATTATTGAAACCACCCAGGGGCGGGGCACCTTCATCTCTTCCAGGCAGGACGTCATCCCTACCGGCCGGAAAGAAAGAGCGCTCAAATTGATTGAAAACCTCCTGGAAGAACTGCGCAAGCTGAACTTTTCCTACCAGGAAATCAAGACCTTTATCGAGCTGGCCATAATCCAGCGCGAGGAAAGGCTGGAAGACTTCAACGTGGCCATGATCGACTGCAACCCGGAGAGCCTGTCCATCTTTGAAAGGCAGTTGACCGTCCTCCGGCACGTCCGGGTAGCCCGCTTTCTCCTGGACGACATCGTGGCCGACCCCGAGGCCGAAAAAAGACTGAAGCCCTTTGACCTGATCCTCACCACCTCCACCCATTACAGCGAACTCCTGGGCAAACTTCCAGCCCTGAAAGACAGGCTGATCCAGGTGGCCGTTTCCCCCAGCCAGGAAACCATCATCGAAATGGCCAGCTTGAGCCCGGTACAGAAGATTGGCGTGGTCTGCGAAAGCCGGAATTTCCTGGACAGGGTCGTGGCCAGGTTAAAGAGCCTGGGCCTGGCCACCGGCACCGTCCCCTGCCTCTTCCTGAAAGAGGAGCACAAATTGCCCGAGTTTCTGTCAACCATAGACGTGGTTTTCATTCCCCCCGGCTACCAGCTCCAGCGCCAGAAGGAAAACATGGCCGCCGTCCAGGAGTTTACCGGGCGCGGCGGGAAAGTCATCACTTTTGACTATCAGATCGAGCGCGGCTCGCTGCTTTATGTCGAAGAACGAATCAGCCAGCTTCTCAATCCCTGACCATCCTTGACATTTTGACTGGAAGCGAGAGGAACAAACACATGCAGCCTGAGAACCCAAGCAACCCGAAACCGGAGTTCAAGAACATGGAAAAGGACACCATTATCCTTGGAGTAATCGGAGCCGATTGCCACTCGGTGGGCAACAAGATTCTGGAGCTTTTTTTCACCAACGAGGGCTTCAAGGTGGTCAACCTGGGGGTCATGGTCTCCCAGCAAGAGTTCATCAACGCCGCCATAGAAACCAATGCCAGGGCCATCCTGGTTTCTTCACTCTATGGGCACGGTGAAATCGACTGCCAGGGCTTCAGGGACCTGTGCCTGGAAAAGGGGTTAGACCGGATTCTTCTCTACGTCGGCGGTAACCTGGTCGTTGGCAAGACTCCTTTCGAAATAGTCGAAGAAAAATTCAAGAAGATGGGTTTTGACCGGGTTTTTCCACCAGACGTTGACCTGAAGAAAGCTGCCGAACTCTTGAAGCAGGACATAAAGGAAAGGTTTGGTTCCGACACTCACACCCCCCAGGATAAAGGCCAGGCCAGGCAACCCGATAACCAGGAATCGGAAGAAGAGACCCGGAAACCTGAAACCAAAGCTCCCCGGGTCGGATGAAACTACTATCATGAAAAGGATAATCAGCATCGACATCGGCTCCACCTGGACCAAGGGTGGACTCTTTATCCTGGCCGATAAAACCCTCAAACTGGAAAAAAGACAGGCAGTGCCCACCACCCAGAATAACCTGGTCCTGGGATTCAGCCAGGTCCTATCCCGGCTGCTTGACAAAGATGAGTCCACCCCCTTAAAAGAGCTGGTCGGCGCCGCTGAAATCTACTTTTCCTCTTCGGCCAAGGGGGGCTTGCGGATTGCGGCCATCGGGCTGGTGCCAGACCTGACCCTGCAGCTGGCCAGGTTGGCGGCCATGTCAGCCGGCGGGAAGGTCATCGCCAGCTTTGCTTTTTCCCTGACCCGCAGCGACCTCAGTACCCTGGAAAAACTTCAGCCCGACATCCTTCTGTTTAGCGGCGGGACCGACGGCGGCAACAGCCAGTATATCCTGGACAATGCTCGAAAGCTGGCCAGCTCTACCCTGTCCTGCCCCGTGGTTTATGCCGGAAACCGGGCGGTGGCCGAACAGGTCATGGACCTGATGAATAAGAAGGAAGTAATCGTGACTGAAAACCTGATGCCCGAGGTGGGCCAGGTTAACATAGAACCGGTCCGGGAAAAAATCAGGGAAATCTTCCTTAAGAGAATAGTCAGCGGTCGCGGCCTGTCAGAGATAGTGGAGCTGTCTGGAAGTCAGCCCCGACCCACTCCCCTGGCCGTGTTCGAATTGATTTCCGCCATTCCCCAATATAGAACCGACTGGACGGACCTGGCGGCCATCGATATCGGCGGAGCCACCACCGATTTTTATTCCAACACTGAATCTTACCTGGAAACGGACACGGTTGTTCTCAAGGGCATCCGCGAGCCGAGAGTCAAGAGAACCGTGGAAGGCGACCTGGGAATGAGGGTCTCGGCCCAGTCCCTGCTGGATAGCGGCTGGCCCTACCTCGAAGAGCGCCTGAGGGAACTTGGCCTTGAGGCCGAAGGTCTGAAAAACTACGTGGACAAAATCTCCAGCGACCTGGACTATCTCCCCGGCTCAGAAGAGGAGCGTCTTTTTGACCGCCTGCTAGCTGAAACCTGCGTTTACTATTCCGCCCTTCGCCACATCGGCGGCTGGAAAGAAACCTATACTCCCCAGGGCAAGGTATACGTTCAAACCGGGAAGGACCTCAGGCGAGTCAGGGCAGTTATCGGCAGCGGAGGTTTCCTGTCTGCCGCCAGCGCTGACGAAATAATGCGGTTTCCGCTAAAAAAACTAAGAACCTACGGCCAGGAAAGAAAACTCCTGCCAGAAAAGCCAGAATTTTATGCCGACCGGCTATATCTTTTCTCTCTACTGGGAAACCTGGTTGAAAAATACCCGGCTGAGGCCGCGGCCCTGGCTGTAAACTCGCTCGAAAAAATCAGCGGTGAGGAATGAAGTCATGATTAAGAACGAAAAACTGGAACTCAAAGAATTCTACGAAATTAGAAAGGAAGTCCTGCAGACCTGGCCCACTGGCCAGAACGTTTCCATCGAAGAGGGCATCAGGCTGCACCGGACCATCCCGGAAGAAAGAAGATTTGCCTGGGTGATGAAGAAGGCCAGGGAAAAAGGCCAGACCCTGCTCCAGCCCCGGGCCGGGGTGGCCCTCATCGAAGACCATATCAAGTTGTTGCGCTACCTGGAAACGGAGGGACAGGCCGACCTGTTGCCGACCACCATCGATGCCTACACCCGGCAAAACCGCTATGAAGAGGCCGAAAAGGGCATTGAAAAATCAAAACAGGCCGGGACTTCATTGCTAAACGGCTTCCCCGCGGTTAACCATGGCGTTGAGGGCTGCCGCCGGGTGGTGGAAAGCGTCAGCCGGCCGCTGCAAGTCCGCCACGGAACCCCGGACGCCCGGCTGCTGGCCGAGATAACCCTGGCCGCCGGCTTTACCAGCTTTGAGGGCGGCGGCATCTCCTACAACATTCCCTATGCCAAACGGGTCCCGGTGGAAAAATCTCTCCGGGACTGGCAATACGTCGACCGCCTGGTTGGACTTTATGAAGAAAATGGCATCAGAATAAATCGCGAGCCATTCGGACCTCTGACCGGCACCCTAGTACCACCATGCATTGCCATTGCCATCGGAATCATAGAAGGATTATTAGCCATCAAACAGGGTGTCAGGTCGATAACTTTAGGCTACGGGCAGGGCGGCAACATCATCCAGGATGTGGCCGCCATCACTGCCCTCAGAGAGCTGGCTGAAGAATATTTTCGCCAGGAAGGTTTTGATGATTTTGAGTTGACCACGGTCTTCCACCAGTGGATGGGCGGCTTTCCCGAAGACGAGGCCAAGGCTTTTTCGGTAATCGCCCTGGGAGCCATCGTGGCCAGGTTCTCGGGCGCAGAGAAAGTCATCGTCAAATCGCCGCATGAGGCCATGGGCATTCCCACCAAGGAAGCCAATGCCCAGGGCCTGAGAGCGACCCGCCAGGCCATAAATATGGTAGAAGACCAGGTTATCTTCAAGCCCGAGGACCTCAAGTCGGAAATTGAGCTGATCAAGGCCGAGGTTCGCAGCTTGCTTGACAAGGTCTATGAGATTGGACAGGGCGATGTGGCTGCGGGCACCGTGGCCGCCTTCGAAGCCGGGCTGCTGGACGTGCCCTTCGCCCCATCCATTTACAACCACGGAAAGATCATCCCCATGAGGGACAATGAAGGTTTCATTAGGATCTTCAACAAGGGCAACCTGCCGCTGCCCGAGGAAATCATGGCCTACCACCGCCAGCGGCTGCAGGAAAGAGCCCGGGCCGAGGGCCGAGCTATTTCCTTCGAAATGGTTACGGACGATATCTACGCTATCAGCAAAGGCAAATTAGTCGGGAGGCCGAAATGAAGATAAAAAGAGTCCTGTTCGTTCCGGGCAAGTCGGCTTTCTTTTTTGACGACCAGAAGGCCATCAAGAAAGGAGCCAGGGCTAACGGTTTCGTCTACGAAGGAAAGCCGGTGACCAGAGGGTTCCAGAGCATCCGGATGGCCGGTGAAAGCCTGTCCATCATCCTGGAACTGGAAGACGGACAGCTGGCCATTGGCGACTGCGCGGCGGTTCAGTATTCGGGTGTCGGCGGCCGGGACCCGCTTTTCCTGGCCGGGCATTACCTGCCGTTCATGGAAAAGAACCTGCGGCCACTCCTGGAGGGGATGGAAATCGAGCCCTTTCGGAAGATGGCCGACCGCTTCGAGCAGCTAAAGTTTGAAGGCAAAAGGCTCCACACCGCCATCAGGTACGGCCTGTCCCAGGCCCTGCTGGATGCCCGGGCCCGGGCCGAGAAAAAACTCAAATGCGAAATCGTCTGCGAAGAATACAACCTGCCGGTCGTGCCGGAGCGGGTAAAAGTCTTCGGACAGTCGGGGGACGACCGCTACACCAATGCCGATAAGATGATTCTGAAACAGGTGGACGCCCTGCCCCACGCCCTGATCAACAACGTCGAGGACAAGCTGGGGCGTAATGGCGAGAAACTCAGGGAATACATTCGCTGGCTGGCCGATAGGGTCATCAAGCTGAGGCCCAGGGAAGATTACCGGCCCGACCTGCACATCGATGTGTACGGAACCATCGGCCTCATTTTTGACGGCGACCTGGACCGGGTGGCAGATTACATCGCCTCACTGGAAAAAGAAGCCGACGGATTCAATCTCTACATTGAGGGGCCGGTTGACCTGGAAGAAAAATACCGCCAGCTGGAAGGGCTGTCCCGAATAACCCGCAGGCTGGAAGCTCTGGGCTCCAGGGTCAAAATCGTGGCTGACGAGCACTGCAACACCCTGGAAGACATCCGTGAGTTCACTGACGCCCGGGCCTGTCACATGATACAGATCAAAACCCCGGACCTGGGCGGCATACAGAACGTGGCCGAGAGCAACCTTTACTGCAAGAACCATGGAATCGAAGCCTACCAGGGCGGGACCTGCAACGAGACCGATATCTCGGCCATCGCCTGCGTGCATGTGGCCATGGCCACTCGCCCCGACCGGATGCTGGCCAAGCCCGGCATGGGTTTTGACGAGGGCTTCATGATTGTGAATAATGAGATGGAAAGAATCATCCAGGTGCTGAAGATGAAATACGGGGAGAGAGGATAATGAGCCAGCGTACCGTTTCCAGAAAACTACCGCCCTTTAAGATTCTTTCCACCACAGCCATCCTGGGATACGGCTTTCCCGAGAGCTCTTTTCGAAAAGGAATGAGCAAAAAGCCAGACCTGGTTGCGGCTGATGCCGGCTCGACCGACCCCGGCCCTTATTACCTTGGTGCCGGTAAGTCCTTCACCAACCGCTCGGCCGTCAAACGAGACCTGCGGTTGATGATCAAGGCCGGAGTGGAAAACAACATTCCGGTGGTCATTGGCACGGCCGGTGGCTCCGGAGCCAGGCCGCACGTTGAGTGGTGCCTGGATATTGTGAGAGAAATAGCCCGCGAAGAAAACCTGCATTTCAAGCTGGGCATTGCCTACGGCGACGTCGACAAAGAAACAGTCAGGCAGGCCTTGAAAGAAAACAGGATAAGGCCCCTGGCTTTTGTTCCCCAGCTCACCCCTGAGGTCATCGACCAGAGTGAAAACGTGGTGGCCCAGATGGGTATTGAACCGTTCATCAAATTGCTGGGAGAAGGCTGCCAGGTGGTGGTGGCCGGCCGTTCCTACGACCCGGCAGTTTTCGCCGCGCTGCCCATTTCTCTGGGCTATGACCCCGGGCTGGCCCTGCACCTCGGTAAGATCCTGGAATGCGCGGCCATTGCCGCCACCCCGGGCTCGGGTTCGGACTGTGCTCTGGGAATCCTGGAAGAGGACTCTTTCATCCTGGAAGCGCTTTCGCCCGAAAGAAAGTTCACCCCGCAGTCGGCCGCAGCCCACACCCTCTACGAAAAATCAGACCCCTACGAACTGCCCGGGCCGGGCGGAGTGATCAACCTGCACCACTGCTCTTTTGAGGATATCGGCCAGGGGCGGGTCCGGGTCCGGGGCAGCCGGTTTGTGCCCACCGAGAAGTACTGGGTCAAGCTGGAAGGGGTACGGCTGACGGGTTATCGTTCGGTCAGCGTGGCCGGGGTACGCGACCCTATCATGATTTCAAAAATAGATACCATCCTCAAAGCGGTGGAAGATAGGGCTCGTGACATCATGAAGATTAAGCCCGAAGATGGGCGGATATTTTTCCACGTTTATGGCAAGAACGGGGTGATGGGCGAGCTGGAGCCGGTTAAAAAAACAACCAGCCACGAGCTGGGCATCGTTATCGAGGCCATAGGCCGGAGCCAGGAAGAAGCCGATGCCCTGCTGGCCGTAACTCGTTCCGCCCTGTTGCACTATGGATATGAAGGCCGGATGGCCACGGCCGGGAACCTGGCCTTTCCCTTCTCGCCTTCGGATGTGGCCATGGGCAAAGTCTTCGAGTTCTCCATCTACCACCTGATGCAGGTCGACGACCCGGTTTTCTTCAGGACCGAGATAGAGGAGTTATAAGGGGGAAACATGAGAGCTAAAGCCAGGAAGACAGGTGAAAAGAAGAGAAGCATACTTCAGGTGGCCAGGGTCATCCGTTCCAAGAACTCTGGACCTTTTGAGCTGACTCTTGATATCATGTTTCGGGAGAAGCGTTATTTTAACCTTTTCAAGGAGAAGAAAATTATAACCGCCCGAAAAATCGCCAGGTTGTACCGGATTCCGGAATCGGATGTTCTCAAGATCGTCTACTTTGAACCGAGCCAGGCCATCAAGGTCACCATAAAGAGGAAAATACCTTCCGGCGCCCCGGGTGATACCGACATCTACGGAGCCCAGCAGCATGTTCCGCTGTTCAATCTGGAATTTTAAGGGCTGAGGGTAAAGGATGGACCCCAGGCAGCTATCGCGGGTTGACACCTTAATCTACGCCGTGTACTACGCCCCGCGGGGTCGTTACCGTCTTTACATGGTGGCCAGCGAAATTGCCCGCCGTTACCTGATGCCGACCGACTATCTGATCGGTATCATCGGGGACGAGGGCTCGGGCAAGTCGACCCTGATCAAGGGCCTTTTCCCCGGGCTGGAACTGACCAATGAGGACGAGGGCGTCAACCTGCGACGGGCCCCGATTTATTCTTTTTCACCAGAAGACTATTTCTCCGGCCACACCTTCCACATAGACGTTCGGCACGAACTGGCCTTTGTGCAGAAATACAAGATAAAAGAGGCCATCAGGCGAGCCATAGAACACAAGCGCCGGGTGGTGGTCGAGCATTTTGACCTGATTTACGATATTCTCGGCTGCAACGCCCAGGTGCTCATCGGCATAGGCGAGGAAATAATCGTGGCCAGGCCGACCGTTTTCGGGCCCTTCCCCCAGAACATCAAGACCATTGTCGACCGGACCATCAAGTACCGCTTGATGGCCCACTCAGCCGAAGACATCACCACCGCCATCCTGGAGAGAGATTATAACTACAAGGCCAGGACTCCTTTGATTCACTCCGACATCAGGCACGGCTTTGTCATTAACTTCCCGGAACGCCCGAATATCGACCTGGAAGAGCTGGAAAACAAGGTGCTGGAAGTCATCAAGGCCGATGTGCCCATCAGCCCGGCTGGAGAAGATGCCATCCAGGTGGGCGACATCAGGATATACTGTACAGGCCCCAGGACCCATGTCGACCGCTCTGGACAGATAGAAAATTTCCGGCTGCTCAAGGAATTCCGCCTCAACCCGCTGACCAACGAGTTCATGTTGATCGGCATGGTCGGCCAGAAGGCCATTGCCGGCTTTGAAGATATAATCGAGTACATGGACATAGAAGACTGATAGTCGCTTAAAGACTTAAAGAAAGGAACCGCCATGAAGTTTGAGTACAGGCCGGTTTTTCCCCTAGAAAAGGACCGCACCCGTTACCAGAAGCTGACCTCAAACTACGTGGCAGAGGTCAGCTGCCGCGGAGAAAAGTTCCTGCGGGTCGAGCCCGAAGCCCTGCGCCTGCTGGCCAGGGAAGCTTTCTCCCTGGTCAATTTTTATTTCAGGACTTCCCACCTGGAAAACCTGGCGGCCATTCTGGACGACCCCGAAGCCTCAGACAACGACCGATTCGTGGCCGCCTCGCTCCTGAAGAATGCCATAATCTCGGCCGAAGGACTGCTCCCCCTTTGTCAGGATACGGGCACGGCCAACATTATCGGCTATAAAGGGGAAAAGATCCTGACCGGGGTCGACGATGCCCGTTATCTCAGCCGCGGAGTTTTCGAGGCTTATACCACCCTGAACCTCAGGGCCTCGCAGAATGCCCCCCTGTCAATCCTGGAAGAGAAGAACACGGGAAACAACCTTCCGGCTCAGATTGAAATTCTCAGCAGCAGCGGCAGTGAATACCGCTTCTACTTCATGGCCAAGGGCGGAGGCTCATCCAACAAGACGGCTCTGTACCAGGAAAATAAATCGCTGCTTCGGGATGAGCAAACCCTGCTGGATTTCTTGCGAGAAAAAATCAAAGCCATCGGAGTGGCCGCCTGTCCGCCTTACCGGCTGGCCGTGGTTATCGGTGGCCTGTCGCCTGAAATGAACCTAAAGACAGTCAAGCTGGCCAGTGCCGGATTCCTGGACAACCTGGTCACCAGGCCAACCGGACTTCCCCACGGCTACCGCGACCTGGAATGGGAAAAGAAAGTCATTAATCTGGCCAGGGAAACGGGACTCGGAGCCCAGTTTGGCGGGGTGGCCCTGGCGGTCGAAGCCAGGGTAATCAGGCTGCCCAGGCATGGCGGCTCCTTGCCGGTCGGAATTGGCGTCAGCTGCAACGCCGACCGCAACCTCAAGGCGAAAATCAACCGATATGGAATTTTTGTGGAAGAGCTGGACCAGAACCCGGCTCGCTTCTTAAAGAAAATTGATGAGTTGAAACTGGAGGAAGCCCCGGCCATAAACCTGGATCAGCCGATTGATGCCCTGGTTGAAGAGCTCTCGCGTTATCCGGTGGGAACGCGTCTCCGTTTATCGGGCACCCTGATCGTGGCCAGGGATATGGCTCATCTCAGGCTTAAGAAGTTGCTGGATGAAGGAAAGCCCCTGCCCGATTATTTCAAGAAACACCCGGTTTATTACGCCGGGCCAGCCAGGACCCCTAAGGGTCTGCCGACTGGAAGTTTTGGCCCGACCTCGGCCCAGCGAATGGACAATTACGTCGAAGAGTTCATGAAAGCAGGGGCCTCCCGCGTCATGCTGGCCAAA
Organism: Candidatus Saccharicenans sp.; assembly: GCA_026414545.1. GTDB lineage: Bacteria > Acidobacteriota > Aminicenantia > Aminicenantales > Saccharicenantaceae > Saccharicenans. The sequence continues at coordinate 13,400 of JAOAIU010000043.1, read as the reverse complement.
GGCAACCGCTCCGATAAAGTGGCCGAAGCTTGCGGGAAATACAGGGGTTTTTACCTGGGAACTATTGGCGGGGCAGCCGCCCTGGTGGCCAGGGAACACATCATTTCCTCGGAACTGGTGGATTTTGAAGACCTGGGAATGGAAGCCATCAGAAAAATCGTGGTTAAAAACCTGCCGGCTTTCATCATCTTCGACAGCCACGGTAACAAGCTCTACTAAAAGGAAGGCACGTCGCTCTTCCGCCAATTTCTGGCGAGGCACCGCTTTCTATGAAAAGCGGAAAACGGTATCAACCTATCAATCACTGGTGGCTTTTTGCCCCGTAATTTAGCAATCTTCGCCCCCTCAAGACGGGACTTTTAGAGTTGAGGCCGAGTTTTCCGGGCCGGGCTGAATAATCTCCATCACACCTGAACCGGGCAATTGGCCTGATCCGGAAGCTATTTCCACGGAAGCAAAGAGCCTAAAAAGTCTGGAAGCCTGAAGCTGGTTAAGAACTTCTCTCTCGCGCGTCTTTCCCTTTTCAGATAGACCGCACCAGGGCTCCCCAGCGCCGGTCAAGGGCAAAGCCTTCTTTCATGAAAAATAAAGGAATAAGATAGTGGGTCATCACCATCTTGACGCCGAGGCTGGCCATCCGCCCGATAAAATCCCGGAGCATGGCCCGGCCCAGGCCCCGGTTCTTGTAGCCCTCAGCCACCACCACGCCCTCCAGGAAAACCACCTGACTGGACAGGTTTCTGAAACTGATCCCCCCGACCAGAAAGCCATCTTCATCGACCAGAACCAGGCTCTGGTTTTCCTGGGAAATTACCCGTGGATAGTTTTCCCGCAAGAAAAGGCGGTAGAGCTGGCCGATCTCCGAAGGGTCATAACTCTGTCTGAAAGTGAAGCTGCGACCCTGCTGGTCGGCGATCGTCGATTGAATCACTATTTTTTCGCGGCCCAGGTCGCCCGTCTTGAGCAGGCTAAGGTCTTTAAGCTGCTGGCTTCTGGGAAAGACCATCCGGCTGAAAACCTCCAGGTCGGTTTTATCTTCAAGACAGGCCTGCAGTTCTGAAAGCTCCAGGAACTGGACTGGCAGCTTATCTGGCCGTTCCTTCATCCTGGCCAGCAGTCTTTCGAAAGCCCGGGCCACATCGGCCGGGAACGAAGAAAAATAGGTGTGACGGTAGAAATAGAAACGGATCCATTCGGGCCTGTTGTCCAGGGAAATTTCCTCGGCCAGTTCCAGGACCTTTTTTTCTTTTTCGGATGGTCGTGATTCATAGCTGACCATCTCCCATTCTTTGTACCGCCTGATGGCCAGGACCACGGAGATAGGCAGCACGGGGTTCTTTCTGACCTCAGCCAGATAGCTTTCCAGCTGGAGCCTCAGGGAACCGAATCCCTCAATTTCCAGGTCTTCGGCCCGCAACTCATCGAGCAGGTGGTCAAGAAACTCGAAAGCCCGCTTTTCTTCCCAGACCTCGAAGCAGGCATCAAACGCCCAGCTCGGGTCAATCATTTTTTCAGTCCAGGGATAGGCAGCCGCTACCTTGAGGTAAAAATTATCTAAAATGGATTTAACCAGCGACCGGCGGCCCTCATACCGCCTGAGATTACCGAGAGTGATGAAAGTCGGCCTGGCCGAGTCCACCGTAATATTTTCCGGCAGGGCCTCGCCCGCAACCAGCCTGAAGTCCGAAGCTCCAACCGCCTGGTAGATCAACGAAATGGCCCGGATGTAGAGCATGCGCCATTCCAGCGGAGTGACCGCAGGTTGCAGGTGGTAATACCTGGTAGCAAAATCCCTGAGCCGGTCGCCAACACTCAACCAGCTCAGGAAGCGGCAGCTTATCGCCCTGAGGTCCGGCCGCCAGCTGGCCAGCCGCGGCAACAGCCCGGGGTAATCGTAATGTTCAGAGAGCAACAGGTGCCAGTAGACTTTTTCCTGGTGCCGGGAATCCCACCTGCTGTCCACGAGTTCCACCCTGAGGTCAAAATGTTCGCCACTCCTGGTATTGACGCAGACCCGGAGATGAAGGCCGGGATAGATTGAAGAGATCCGCGATACCCTGATCTGGCCCGAGACTATGGTTTCCGGAGTGGTGCGGTAATCGTCATAACCCAGCCTGATGCTTTCCAGAAGGAAAGTCGGGTCGGCCAGGACCCTGATGATCCTGACCTTTTCATTCTCCGAAAACTCGCTGCTGAGCTTCATGGCTTCCTGCAGCCTGGTCTGGAAATCATCAGCCAATTTTACTTTCAGGCTCAAGCGCCTGACGAGATACAGGTTTCTTAGGACTCTTTCGGCTTCAGCCGCCAGCACCGGGTCCTGTCGGTGCAGGGCCCAGCTGGCCAGTTCCGCGGCCACCCTGGAGGTAAACTCCGGATGAACCTGGGCAAAGTCGCCCAGCAGTTTGAACAGGTGCTTGAATTGGGCCACCGTGCCACCCGAAGCCGGCCAGTGGAGCGAATTTCTATAGCCCGCCAGCCGCCGCCGCAGGGCTTCAAACCGGCCGCTCTCCAGGACCGAGGAAGCTATCTGCTCAATCGACTCTTCGTTGAGAAAAGTCTTGCCTGACTCGATAAAAGCCCCAAGGGCCGGGTGATAATCTGGGCGGAGACGGTCAAGAATCAGCAATCGATAAGCCCAGCAACGGAGCTTTTCCTTCGGATGGTCGGCCAGTGCTTCCAGCCTCAGCCTGAGGACCGTTGAAATTCTCAGGTTTTCGGACTCATAAAAGAGACGCTCCAATTCAGCCATGGCTTCCAGGGCTTCTTCGTCAGAACCAAAATAGAGTTCAGTTATCAGCTGGTGAAGCCGCAGCAGCGAGGGGTCGGTAACACCTTTGGGACTGGCGGGGTGAACCGGCTTCTGAATATCGGAGTCTCCGGGTAACTTAACCCGCAAAGAAACGCCGGGATGAACAGTGTCCCAGCCTTCCTTGACCGGCAGGAAATCGGCCAGGCTCTGGTTGCCGCACCATAGATAGGGCTGACGAGCGAATATTCCCAGGTCAATCAGGCCATCGGGAATCTCATAAACCAGGTCGCCGAGGCGGTAGCTTCCCTTCTTTAGGCTGGCCGCTACTTCCAGAGAGAGGGAGCGACTCCGGTCTATCAGCCGACCATCCTCAAACTTGAAGTCGCCCTCCAGAAGACCCAGGTCGCGGATTAACCAGAAGGGAATTTTCAGCCGGAAATCGTCGGTTTCTATTTCGAGGTAATTTTTCCGGTAGAGACTTTCTATCAGCTCAGAATGATTGGCCACGATGTTTTTCCGGTTGAAGGAGCCCTTGGCTGTCAGTTCACCCTTCTCCCGGCTGAAATCCCTGTCCAGGAGGGCAAAGTTGATTATCCTTTCATAAGGAGCGAGGTCCAGGTTGGCGGCCTCAATAATCCTCTTGTAATATTCGGTCTGGCCTTCCCGGCCCAGGGCTTCTCTCAGTTCCGGGCAGTTGTTGTCGGGAACGATCAACAAAATATTAAAGGGACGTCCATCGCCGACCAGAAAGGTGTTCTTAATGCCGGGCACACCTTTGAACTTGTCCTCCACCTTTCGGGGAGCGATGGTCTGACCACGGTTGTTCTTATAAATATCCTTGATGCGGTCAACTATCTGATAATAGCCGTTGGGAAGCAGCCGAAAGACATCGCCCGTCCTGAGCCAGTAATCGGTTTCCGGGCTTTGCGGATACGGGATCCGGTCCCCGGGGCCAATCTCTTCAAGGTAGCGAGCTATGTAATGACCTCTGGCCAGGAGTTCTCCTTCGGCGCTCAACCTCAAATCGACCCCGGGCAGAGGCAGTCCCTGGGTGTTGTCGAGGTATTGACCGGGAGGAGTCATGGTCAGGCCGCCGGTGGCCTCAGTCAGGCCGAAACCGCTGACCAGTTTAACTCCCTGGCCTTCAAAAAAATGAAAGACCCGCGGGTCCAGGTAGCCGGCGGCTGAGATTCCCCAACGCAGCCTGGTGCCGATGACCGACCTGACTGCTTCCTGTCGTTCCCTGGCCTGGCTGGTTTTCCCGGCTTCTTCCAGGCATCTTTCATAAATTTGGAGCCAGCGAATTGGGACGCTAACCAGGCCGGTCGGGTTGATTTTCGGGAAAAGGCTCAACAGGGTATCGACCGAGGGATTGCCAGAAAAGACGTAAGTCCCCCGCCAGAAGATTGACCCCAGTAATTCAAAATAACGTCCGAAGGTATGGTAGAGAGGCAAAAAAGCTAGAAGAACTTCGTCATCTCCGACTTCCGGCAGGGCTGCTGCCCTGGCAAACCGCTTGGAAATCAAATTATATCCGGAAAAGGAAACGCCCTTGGGCTGACCGGTGCTGCCCGAGGTGAACATGACGGTGCAAACTTCATCGAGCGGCCGGCGTCGCCTGCTGCCCAACAGGCCATCAACCTGGGCCGGGTTGATACTTCTCACCCTCTCGCCCAGTAGTTCGGCCCGGATGCCGGAGATTTCAAAACGCCGGGTGGACAGGATTTCGAAGTTCAATCCGGTTTTTTGCCTAAGGGCCGCCAACAGTCTCAACCTCTCCGGAGAATCGGTGACCACCAGGTTGAAACGGAGCCGGTTAAAAATCAACTCAAGGTTATCCAGGCTGAAATTTGAGTTCAGAGGAGCAACCAGGATGTCGTAAAAGAGGCAGGCCAGGTCACAGCAGGCAGTGTCGAGATGGTTTTCGCTGAAGATAGCCACTCGCGGTTCTTCTGACCCGGACATCAGGTAGAAGCTTCCAGCCAGCAACTTCAGGTAGCTGGCGATTTCAGCATAGGTCCAGCGATCCGAACGCCCCTCCGACAGGTCAATAAAAAGGACGTGTTCTGGGTTTTCTTTAACCCGGTCCTCAAACAGGTCGAGCAACCCGTAGCTGAAGCGCTGAATCAAGGAGAAACAGGTCTCGGCCCAGTCCCGGCAGCGCTCGGGATAACCGAGCTGGCTAAGAAAAGACGAACGAGAGGTAAGAGTCAGGTAACTCCTGGCCACAGCCGGGTCCAGCTGGTCAAGATAATCGCTTTTGATTAAAGCCTGGGCCGCCTGTAAGATCTCTTCAGCTTTTTGGGGTGAGACCTTATGGGGTGTTGAGGACAGGTCAGCCAGTAAACCCGCCAGAAGATCTGCAGAATTATTGCCGGGAAGCTTCGGTCTGGACATTAAAGCTCTGCTATCTATATAAAGGATAAATTTCTCTTTATTCCTAATCTTTATTTTACAAGAAAATGGAAGAATAGACTACCTTTTTCGCGGTCTTTCAGGGTCGGAAATGAATTCCCAGTAAGCACCCTGAACAAGAATTCAGAGGGCAAGGGCGTCTCTCCATTTTACTTCTTGCTTTTTCTCTACAAAGGAAGTTAAACATCAGGCCGATGATGATCAGTTTCCCAGGTAAACTTGAAACAAGCCGGCCTTAAAGAAGAGACTGCGGCTAAGAAATGACCAGAGCCTGGGTTTTCTCTTACTCCGGTCTCTTATTTGCCAGGTTTCCGCCAGCCGATATTTAACTACTGGACAGACATCTTCTAAATTATCATTGATATTAATGTCAAAGAAAATTAATAGCTCAGCTGATGCTTCTCCAACTCGGCTTCGGAGCTGCAGCCTTGGGAAAGCGATTCCGTATGTACCCATAATGACAATCTGTGTATTCATAGCTTCCGGCGCCCTGACCGGAATTAGTTGCCCTAAATTAGAGGCTGGCTTGCCAACTCCGCTGGTCAGCATCGGGGAGCTAGTCAGCACCGGCATTTTCCTGGTCTGGTGGGTGGCCCTGGCATCAATTCTGCTATGGAGAAAAAAAGGGGCATTTCTAAGTGTCCCCTTTCAGTGATATCAGGGGCGGCGTACTGGGCTCTCTCCTTAATTAATGGAGATTCTGTCCAGGCCGTCGTGGCGTACTTTGAGCAGGCTGAACTTATTCTGGGCGTCCCTGGTATAGACGAAAATCCAGAGGTCGTCTGGCCCGCTGCCGGTTCTGATGGGGAAAAGGTAATGTTCGCCTGCCGGCAGGTTGGTAATGACCACCTGGTTCTGGGAGCCGTCGGTTTTCATCTTGCTCAACATGGTTTCGGTGCAGTAGAAAAGCCAGTCATCTATCAGGCTGAGGCCTGTTAACTTTTGAGTTGGGCTGAGATGCTTGAAAAGCACTTCATCTTTCTTCTTGGTCAGATCATAGAGAGGCCCGATTTTTCTAATGGAATCTTCCTTGCTATCTATTAGATAAATATGATCAGGCATATAGGAATCGCTGGCACCACCAGACAGGCTCAGAGTTTGAACAACATAATTCTTAACCTGTCCAGCGAAGAGATTATAGCTCCCGGACCATTGACCGTTGCTCTGAATGCGTTTCAAATGGATAAGGTTCTTCATGTTGGAAGAGATAACGAACCAGGCCCCGTTTCCAAAAAAGCTGTCGATATAACTTGTCCATGAGCCATCGATGATATTGCGGTCGGTTCCGTCAAAATTACTTCTGTATATGGTATACAGTCCTGCCGGATTAGGAGAAAGAAAATAGACCTTGTCCCAGGTAGCTAGAACGTCCTGAGCCGGCACATTAGGGGTTAGAACTTCAGAGCCCTCCCCATAGATATCAACCTGGTTAACTTTCCAGTTGCCAAGGTAGAAAATCTTATTTCCGATAACATTTATGAATGAACAGGGAACGGTCCCCAGCCTCTGTTTACCGCTTCCGTCCAGCTTCATCTTAAAAAGAACCATATTATTGGAGGGATTGGCATAATAGAGCCAATCGTTCTGGACGGCCAGATAACCCTCATTAGCCAGATTGCTGAAAGTATTGCCAAAAGCTTCTTTCTTGGTTACGACATAAACCCGGCACTGGGCCCGGATACCGTTGGCTTTGGCGATAGCAGTAATCACCGCCTGCCCGGGTTTCATCGGGACCAGGTTTCCGTTGCCATCCACAGTGACCACCGCCGGGTCGCTCGATTCCCACTGGACGGCCTTGCTGGTAGCATTCTCAGGATAAATAGAAGCTTTAAGCTGATAGCCTTCTTTGGTAGTGGTCAGCATGTTGGGATGATAAAGAAAAACATAGGCTTCGCTCCGGTTGAGCCTGATGCTGGTAGGCTCGACTACTTCAAGTTTCTTGATCTGGTCGGCTTTCTTCTGCTGGGGAACAATCACCTGAGCCAGTCCGGCCAGAACCGCCATCAACAGAATAAAAACCAACCCCCCTGTGAATTTTCGCATCTCTCCTCCTTTGTTTGAATTTTTGATGGTAAGAAACTTAAAAATTTTTCAAACCTGAAAAATGCTACAAAATGCCCGGTCGACAAGTCAAGAATTTTTTTATTTTGGCCCAATACTCGTTTATCGATTTCTGGACAGTCCGGATTCTCGAAATTTCGCTGCCTCCTTCTGTCCCGGAGGCTCGGGTTTTTGGTTGCCTATAACCGTAATTGATAATTATCACCAGCTACCGGCAGTTATAATTCAAACCGACGGTTTAATCGCTATCCGTTTTTTTTGAGGGAACATTAAAGGCAAAATGTTATTTGAATCTGAGAAAAGGCTATCTTAGGCCGGAAGTAGCTTCACCTTGACAGATGCAATTTTAAGCAGACAGGACTAAAATAAGAAATGGCCACGACACCAGTCGGCCGGAGATAGATTTGTATTTACTGGCGATAGAAACGAAACCCGGGTTTTTAAGGCAATCGGGCTTTTTTCTTGGTACTCTCTTGCTCATCTTCCTGGCCGGGCTGCTGCTCTCGCCAGCGGCCCTCGCCCAGGAAGACCCTGCGCAGTTCAAGCCCAAGCATGAAATCTCAGTCACGCTGAAACTCATCCAGGTTTACGTCACCGACAGCAAGGGGCAGCCGTTAACCGACCTGGAAAAACAGGACTTTGAAGTCTACGACAACGGTCAGAGAAAAAATCTGACTGAATTTGAGAGGCATCTGCAGTCATTCCTGCTTCCGGCCGAGGCGGGGAAGACGCCGGCCGCTAAACCGGAAACTGCCAGTCGCAAGTTCTTCCTGCTTTTTGATTTCGTATACAATAACCAGAAAGGGCTGCGGGCCACCCGAAATGCCGCCCTGCACTTTCTTGATAACATAACCCAGCCCGACGACGAAATTGGCATCATTACCTATTCCCTCGAAGGCGGTCTGGCCGTCAGAGAATACCTGTCGCGCGATCATAGTAAGATCCGCCGTTTCGTGGAAGCCATCGGCCTGCGGGATTACCAGGGCAGCGTGGAAAACCTGGAGGCCAGGTACTGGCAGCAAGCCACCGAAGAAAATCCTCTCGACGTCAGCCAGAGGGGCGGGGTGGGAGCTGGCATCTGGTCCAGCCCGGAAAAGGACCCCATAATGGATTCAGCCAACGTCTCGGAAGAAATGAAAAGGGCCTTCATGACCTCGGAAAGCCGGGTGCAAGCCCTGACCTTTCTCCGGGAAATGACCAAGCTGTCGCGGGCCCTGGGCTATCTGCCTGGAATCAAGCATCTCATTCTTTTCTCCTCCGGTATCCCCTATTCTCTGCTATATGGTATTCAGACTGAAGACAAATCGAGCGGAACCTGGAGACACGATTGGGGCCAGACCCAGTTACAGTATTACCTGGATGACATGCAGAAAGCCATCAGCCACGCCAACCTGGTGGTCTACGCTTTCGATACCGAAGATAGCGTCGCCCGAATTAACCAGGACATCAGGTTGACCGGCATCCTGACCCTCGGGAAAATAGCCGATTATTCTGGCGGCAAGTATTTCGGCAATATCCACAACTATACCAAAGGAATGGAAGAAGTTCAGAAGATTACCGGCTGCTATTATGTTCTCGGTTATTATGTCGATGAACAGTGGGACGGACAGTATCATGAGGTGAAGGTCAGGGTTAACAGACCGAAGACCAGGGTCTACGCCCAGAAAGGTTATTTCAATCCGAAGCCTTTCAAGGACCTGACCGACCTGGAAAAACAGCTCCACCTGGTAGACCTGTGCCTGAGCGAGAAACCGCTTCTGCAGGAACCGCTGGCCCTGAAGAGCGGTGGCTTCAGCTTCTACGAGAATGGCAAGGAACGCCTGATTCTATGGACGAAAATCGTCCGGGAGGAAATGGCCAGGCTGGCCGGGAACAGGCTGGAACTTATTTTTGTGGTGTTCGGTCCGGATGACCGCATAGCTGGCCTGGAAAGGAAAAAGGTCAAGCTCAGCTCCCTGCCGAAGACGGAGACGGGGGCCGTATATTTTTCCTCGCCTTTTGAACTTCCGGCCGGGAACTACAGGTGCCGGGCGGTGATGAGGAATCTGGAATCGGGACAGTCAGCTCTTGGCACTTCAGACATCTCACTGGGGGGAGAAAAGACAGAAGAGTTGGCCCTTGGAGTTCCGGCCGTCCTGGTGGCCGGAGAAATTTCCGAGTACGAAAACAGCCCCCTGTTCCTGCCGCCGGGCCTCAGTCGTTACCTGCCTGTTGGGCAGAATCTCAAGGCCGGCAGCGATGAGTTCTACGCCTTGTTGAGTTGTTGTCTGGGCCGGATAGAGAATCCGGAGCTGGAATTTAAGAGCGTGCTGCTGTTATCGAAAGAAGGCCAGGTCCAGGAAGTCGCCTCAGAACTTGTCCCGTTGGCGGCCAGGAGCGAAGAAGGTCGCCAGACCTACCTGGTGAGAATCAGGACCGTCCCGCTGCAGCCCGGGACCTACCATCTCTATTTTCATGCCGGTGAAAAGAAAACCGGGGCCCGGGCCGTGCGGAGCCTGACCATCCAGGTTACCGATTAAAACAGGGGACACCTTACAGTGTCCCCTTTTTGGGCCCTGACATAAGTGCAAAATTCGGGGACGCTGTACAGTGTCCCCTTTTTGCCTTGACTTGCAGGCGACATGAGCATATATTCGTATCGAGCAGGGGAAAAGCTGATTCCAGTTTGAAACCAGCAATTTTTTTCAACCTGAAGAAAGGATTTGATTGCCCGACCACTATAAGGAAAGCTCTCTTAAGCGGCAAGGCCTTTCCGCTTTTTTGCCAGTAGTATAGAAGCGTTATCGGCAAGCATTTTCTGACCTTAGGTAACAAACTCCGAACCAGTTTTTTCCCTACAAAATTTGGTCCCGAAAGGAAAGGTTTTTACCTGAAAGAATCATGGCTATCAAGAAAATAGCTTTCATTGAGGCTGGCTCTCCTGGCTCGCACATCTTCAGCAAGTTTCCACTACCTCGCCTGGGTTCGGTCTTGCTGTCCACCATGCTCCGGGACAGAGGTTACAGAGTACGGGTATTTATCGAGGACGTAGCTGAACCGGACTGGACGTTCATAGAGAATTCAGACCTGGTCTGTATCTCCACCATAACCTCCACCGCTGTCCGAGCCTATGCCCTTGCCGACAGGATGAGAAACCTGGGTATTCCGGTGGTGATGGGCGGCCCTCACGTTACTTTTTTGCCTGACGAGGCTCTGGAACACGCCGACTTCGTCGTTCGCGGCGAGGGAGAGCACCCGCTCCTGGAGCTGGTATCAAGCCTGGAAACCGGCCGGCCAGCCCTGTCGAACATAAGGGGGCTGTCCTATCGGGATGGGGATGGTCGGGCTGTGCACAACCCGGCAGCCGAATTCATTCAGGACCTTGACCTTCTGCCCGAACCGGATTTTGCCCTGGTCCACAACTGGAGGCCCTCAAGCAGCTACCCCATTTCCACTTCGCGCGGATGTCCCTATGGCTGTAAGTTCTGTTCAGTTATCCAGATGTTCGGAAGAAAATATCGTTTCAAGTCAGTGGAAGCTACCCTCAGGGAACTGAAGCACGTGAACTCAGTATCCAGGGCCACTAAATTCATCGTGGATGATAACTTTGCGGCTGACGTCAACCGGGCTAAAGACATCTGTCGGGGGCTTCTAGCCGAAAAAATAAAAATGACCTGGACGACCCAGGTCCGGGTGGATGTCGCCCGCGACAGGGAACTTCTACGCCTTATGGCTGACTCCGGCTGCCACACGCTTTACATCGGCTTTGAATCCATAAACCCCCGCACCCTGGCTGCCTACCAGAAAAAGCAGGACCTCAAGGATATAATTTATTCCATCCAGAAGATTCGGGACCACGGAATTCGGATCCATGGTATGTTTGTCCTGGGGGCGGACACCGATGATGTGGACACCATTCGCAAGACGGCCGATTTTGCCACTCGGTACCACATCGACACGGTCCAGTTCCTGATTCTGACGCCGCTTCCTGGAACCCCGCTGTACGCAGAGATGGTTGAAAGCAAGAAGCTGATCCATACCAACTGGAGCAAATACGACGCCCACCATGTGGTCTACAAGCCAGCTGACATGTCGCCGGTGACCCTCCAGGTGGAAACCTTCAAGGCCATGGCCTGTTTTTATTCCTGGAAATACATCCTGAAACACCTGGCTACACTTCATTTTCACTATGCTGCCATCGGCGTCTTTGGAAAAACCACCATACGCAGGTTCTTAAAAAACCTGGAGTTTGAACTCCAGGAACTTCTGCCTCAAACCTAAAAAGGGGACACCGTAAGGTGTCCCCAGTTCAATATTCTTCGCCGGGTGTGCGAGGCGTAAACGAAGCTCTTGGTTCCGGCAATTTCTTTTCCAGCCTGTTCCAGTCGGGCGGTTCCACCCCAAGAAGATGCCGGACGAAGAAGTCATTCCTTCTCCTGTCGCCATAAACCCCGCCCGAACCGTGATTGGCCCCCGGCACCACCAGCAGCTCAAAATCTTTACCGGCTTTGATCAAGGCATTGACCACCTGGTAACTTGTGGAAGGGTCAACGTTGGTATCAAGTTCGGGAATTACCAGCAGCAACTTTCCTTTCAGGCGATAGGCATTAACCGTGTTGGACGAGGCCTCATATTCTGGACCAAGAGGCCAGCCCATCCACTGCTCGTTCCACCAGATTTTGTCCATGCGGTTATCATGGCAACCAGCCGCGGCAAATCCGGCCTTGTAGAAATCCGGGTGGAACAAAAGTCCAGCCAGGGCATTCTGGCCGCCGGCCGAAGTTCCGTATATCCCCACCCGGCTGATGTCATAATAGGGATATTTTTTGGCAACAGCTTTATGCCACAGAATCCGGTCCGGAAAACCGGCATCCTTCAAGTTTTTCCAGCAAACATCATGAAAGGCTTTTGACCTGTTGCTGGTGCCCATGCCGTCGACCTGGACCACGATAAAACCCAGCTCGGCCAGCGACATCATCTGACTCCAGGCGAAAAAGCTCTTGGGCACAAAAGAGCTGTGCGGCCCGGCGTAGATATTCTCAATAACAGGATATTTTTTCTTCGGGTCAAAGTTGGTCGGCCGGATTATGATTCCCCAGATGTCAGTCTTTCCGTCCCGTCCCTTAGCTACAAACACTTCCGGGGCTCGCCAACCGGCTTTTTTGAGCTCAGATATGTCTGCCCTTTCCAGCTCCATGATGACCTGTTTATCTACGGTTCTCCGGAGCTGCATCACCGGGGCCATGTCCACGCGAGAATAAAGGTCAACATAATACTTCAGGTCCGAGGACAGGCTTATCGTATGGTTGGCGTCTCCCTCGGTCAATGCTTCCAGCCCCGTCCCATCCAGGTTTACCCGGTATAAATGCAGGAAATAGGGGTCCTGGCCAGGATACATCCCGCTTCCCAGAAACCAGACCTGCCTCCGCTCTTCATCTACCCGCTCGACGCTGCGCACCACCCATTCGCCCTTTGTAATCTGATTCTTGACCAGGCCCGTAATTCCGTCATAAAGATAAAGATGGTTCCAGCCGTCCCGCTCCGACATCCAGATTATTTCCTTCCCGTCTGCCAGGTCATAACGATACTTCTTGCTGGAATAACAGAAGAAGGTGGGACACTCTTCGCTGATTATGGCCCTGGCCGCCCCGGTATTCCCGTCAACCTCAACCACCCGGTAAACCTGGTGTCCACGCTGGTTGTATTCAAAGGTAAAAGCCCGGCTGTCTTTGCGCCAGGCAAAGCTGTTAAGGTCATAGGGATTGGGGAAAAGAGCATTGTCAACATTAATCTGCTTCCGGCCTTCAACCTGGAACAGAACCGGCTGCGGCAGGTCAAGCGGGTCGCCGGGCTTGGTGTAGCCCAGGCTAAAATACTTGGGCTGGAGCTGGTCAGCTGGCGAAGAATCCACATACTGGATCTTGCGGTGCAGGCCTGGCCTGATCCTGACTGCGACCAGTTTCTTTGAATCCGGTGCCCAGAGTAGAGATTGGTAGGTGTAATAGTTGCCCTCGTTGCCGTCCCAGCTCAACGGGAATTCTTCCTTACTGCCGACGGCTCTAATCCAGACGTTATAATTGCGGATGAAGGCTTCCCACTTTTTATCCGGTGATGGCTTGCTCTCGGCCGAGGCCGCCTGGGCCGGCGGTCCGCCGACATCCTGCCAGCCATCCCTCTGGCGCTGCCGGGCCGGTCC
>JAOAIU010000073.1 GCA_026414545.1 Candidatus Saccharicenans sp. | reverse complement strand
TGTACTCTGGTGCTCCCAGAAACTACCATTACGAGGACAGTGCCAAGCTGGGTGAAATCTGGCACCTGCCTCAGGTAAAAGGTAAGACCAGATTGATAATCGTCGACGCCCTGCGCCCCGTCTGCGACAAGGGTCCGCAGTATGACCCGCGCTATCGCTGGCCGTATAAAGGTCTGATGGCCAGCACTGACCCGGTAGCCCTTGATGCCGTTGGGATGAAAATTATTCAGGCCAAGAGGGATGAGCTCCGCGGCGAACCCTGGCCCATCTCTCCCCCGCCGGTCTGCATTGAGGCTGCGGATACCGTATATAAGCTGGGCCAGAGCAAACTGGAAAATATTGAGATCAAGAAGCTCGGCTGGGCAAAAGAACTCTTGATTTAAGCACGGGACAGCTTAAATTATTTTTTGCCCCAAACGACAGGCACCGAGTAATTGCCAGCAGAAGAAATTTAAGAAAAATAACTTCCGGCCCATTGATTATAAATCAACCTGAATTTCTGGAACTTGTTTCTCCAGCATTCTTTTAATCATAGAGGCGGGCACAAAACAGGCCAGGCAGTAAACGGTTTAAGTTCAGCCCGCCTTTCCAGCTCTGAAGACTAACAATGGACCTGCAAGCTTTTAAGCCGGAAAGGCGGAGAGACGAGCATTAAGCCAGAAGGGCTCTTACAAAGAAAAAGGTCATGACGCCCGAAGCCACGAGTTTTAAAAGCATGGAGATAAAGTAGCCCACAAACACTCCCCAGCCAGCCCTCATGGCTTCCCTGTCTTTCTTGCCCGCCAGAAGTTCCCCGATAACCGCCCCGATAAAAGCCCCGAAAATAAGTCCCAACGGCGGGAAGAAAAATACTCCCAGCAGCATGCCCAGGAAGGCGCCCCAGGTACCCCATTTAGTTGAACCGTACTTTCTGGCTCCAGTTATCGGAAGCACATAATCCAGGATCACGGTGACCAGAGTCAGTCCGACAAGCACAAGCCACAGAGAAGGGCTGAAGATTTTCCAGCCCCGGGCCTGGCCCAGCAACAGCAGCCCAACAAAATTCAGGGGCGGCCCGGCCAGTACCGGCAGGATACAGCCGGCCAGGCCAAGGAGCTGAAGAATGGCCCCGGCTATTATGAGAATTACGTTCAGCATTTAACCTGCCTCTATCTTACTTATACTAAATCATTATATGAATAGCCATTCATATATTAGATGCTGGCCTCAGGTGCTTAAACAGCAGATGCATATTAAATCCTTTTTATCATTCTCGGGCTATCTTTCATTTAAGAATATCTCGGCTAAGTTCAAAGCCAGCCTGGAAGCATCTATGTCTTCGCGATTACTCAAAACGATAACCGTCAGGCCGCTGTCTAAGAAGCGGTGAATGGCGGTTCTGAAGCCGGCTGTTTCCCCGTAATGCCAGGCCCGGCGCTGACCCTTCCAGGGATTCAGGAACCAGCCCTGGCCATAGGCTGCGGGTGAACCGCCGGGCTCTATCGGACGTTGACCTGAAACTTCTACCGGAGTCAAAGCCAGGTTCATTTCTTCCTGATTCAGAAAAGTCCCTTCTCTCCAGGCCTTATCCCAGAGGGCTAAATCTTCTACCGATGAATAGAGGCAGCCATCACCTCTGGTGGCTGAGGTGCGGCTCTGGTCCCTGACTACCCATTTTCCATCCTGCCTGGTATGTCCGAAGGCCCTGTTCTCAACTTCGGTAATTCCTTTTTCATACAAAACCGTCGCTTTCATTCCCAGTGGCTTAAAGATTTTTTCCTTTAAGAAGGTTCCAAAAGGCAATCCGGAGACTTTCTCCACTATCAGCCCAAGGACCACATAACCCGAGTTGCTATAATCCCAGTTTGTCCCGGGTCGAAATTTGCCCTGTTTCTCCCCTTTCAAAAGTTCAAGCACCTGATAGTCGTTAATCTGCTGGTCTTCAACCGGAAGGCCAGGATCAGGCAGGGGCATGAGGTTTTCATAATCCGGAAGTCCTGAAGTGTGAGTCAGCAGGTGCCTGATGGTTATCTCCTGTGCGTATTCCGAAAAATCAGGGAAAATATCTGTCAGCCGGGTCTCATAGGCAAGCTTCCCTTCTCTTACCAGGAGCATAACGGCCGCGGCCGTGAACTGCTTGGTCAGTGAGGCCAGACGGAAATTGGTCCTGGTATCTACAGGATACCCGCTTCTGATGTCGGTCAGTCCGTAACCTCGCTTGAATAATATTGTTCCTTCTCTCAAGATTGCTACGGCTAAACCTGGCTCCTGACCCAAAACAAGATTTGAAATCAACAGCTCTGCTCTCTTCTCCATATTCTGTTCCTTTGGCTGACAAGCTATAAAGCTTATAAACATTAAAGAAATCGCCGAGATAGCGAAAAATATCTTCAACTTACTGGCCGTCCTAATCCGAACATCCATTTCTAGTTTAATCATGCCATATTCGATAAAGAGTCTTCCGGCAGGCTCATACTCAAAGATTGGCTCCTGCCAACCCGGCGCTTATCTGAACTCTTTTTCAATGATTTCCTTCAAGGCTACAGCATTGTTCAGTTCTCGCTCTTTGGAGGCATATAAGAGGGTTAAGCTTCCCTTTCTGCTCATTTCAGCCAGCTTCTTCAAGGTTGCTTCTTTGGTTTTCAACTCCTCCCGGTATCTTCTCTTGAACTCTTCCCATTTTGTGGCCTGATGAGAATACCATTTCCTCAATTCATTGCTGGGCGCGATTTCCCGGAGCCACTCATCCACCGCATCTTTTTTTATCCCTCTCGGCCAGAGCCGGTCAACCAGGACCCTCCATCCATCGTCTTTTGCTGGAGGTTCATAAATACGCTTAATTTTAAGCATCATTATTACCCTCCTGATACTATTAACCGGCTTGTCCAGTCGGCTCTCTCATGTTCTCATCTCTACCCGAAGAGTTCAAGATTTATTTGGCCACCTCTATCCCGAACCAATGCTTAGATTTTAAAGTCGGCAGAAGCAAAACGGGCTCAGGCCAGGCCCAGGTCCTGGTCTATGTTCTGCATGGATTCCAAACAAATGGCTAAAAATTCATCCAGGCTCAGGCCCAGGTTGGAGCACTGTTCAATTTCCTCTCTGCGGGCGCCTCGAGCAAAATGCTTTTCCTTGTAGCGCCGTTTTAAAAACTCCAGGTCTACGGCCTTAAGCTTTTTTTCAGGATGCATCAGGGTGGCCGCGATGATCAGCCCCGTGGTCGGGTCAGCCGAGTAAATCGACCAGTCCATGGCACTC
>JAOAIU010000051.1 GCA_026414545.1 Candidatus Saccharicenans sp. | reverse complement strand
TTGCGAGTTCAAGTCTGGTGAGTTAGACAAATAGGTTCGATCGCTGGTCGCTCCGCTTTGTCTTTCAAAGAACTGATTTCTTTCTAACCCGAGAAAGAAATTCCTTTTAGGCTTTTTTTATTTTTTGGTTTTTGACGAACTGTCTTACGACCGCCAAAAGGCTCATATAATATAGAGACATTTTTGCCCGTTGTCAAGGGGGGCAAAAAAATTTTTTTAATTTTTTCAGGTAAATTTTTGTTGACCATAATATACGAAATTTCAAGCACTTAGTCAACATTCGTTTACCGGGGAAAAATAAAGCCTTGATTTTTCTGGCAGCCCGGGAGATTTCGGGCCGGCACGGAAACTGCATTTAACCTGGAGTCAGCCCCGGCAGAAAAACCAGCAGGCCGAATGCTTACTGAACCAGCTATCACTGCCGAGGCTCGGGAAAAAAGCCCGGCCTGTGGTTGGCAGAAGAAAGGCAGGCAAACGAGGATGGGCGTACAGAAAGGCGAACAACGAAATTAACGGAAAGAAAAGGAAATCCGCAGAAGCGAAAAATCTTTTGAAAAGTACCCTTAGACAGGGCCAGGGCCCATTCATGCTTTCAATGAAGGCCAAAAGGACCAACCAGAAAGAGCTAAAGATAAAAAATACAGGAGAAAACTATAATGAAAAAAACAGAGACGGTCTATTCTCATCAAGATCTCAGTGAATTTTCCTGGCTGCTATCGCCCCGGATTCTCAAAGATGGCTCTCCCCGACTCTACCTCGGTGGTCTCGGTAGGCTAATAAAGAGGGGTAGCCCCGATTATTTCACCGTTTATTCGAAGACTTCACCCTGTTTCCCCGGAATATGCCAGAAATTTCACCGGCCGGGGCGAAAGCCAATTCTCCCGGGCACCTTCTATAAGGCAGGGAAGTTGGATTTTAGAATCGCAGAGCCTCGAAGGAGAGAGCGGAAGTCATCCCTTTACCCTACGGTCTCAAACTCCACGGCCGGATTTTCCCTGTTGGAGACGCTAATTGCCATGGCCATCATGTTTTTCCTGCTGGCCGGCGCAGCCCAGATGCTCTGCTATTCATATTTGTTAAAACAGAAAGCAGACCTGCACCGGATTTCTGCCGACCTCATTTCCAGAAAGGTCGAGGTTCTGAAGAGCCTGGCGCCAGGAGATGAGGCTCTGTCCCCCGGTGTTCACCAGGAAACCGTTCAGGACAGGAACTCCGGGCGCTATTTCTTTTTAAGCTGGGAAGTAATCGAGGAGGAGGGGCTGAAAAAGGTGCAGCTGAGCCTGTATCCCGGGCCATTCGGCAGCCGGCCACCGGTCAGGGTTTCCTGGTATTTTTCAGAAACGCTGGGCTTTTAAGGAGCTCATAAATGGAAGCGTGCGAATATATGAATGGCCATTCATATATTAAGGAATATCTGGCACCCGGCCACGGGCTTCTGTCCCCTGCCCTCCACTGTCCCTATCAGGACAACCGGCGCCATCAAGACCAGGCAACCAGAGAGAGAAACAGAGCAGGAGCGTCTCTTGCTGGCAGGGAGGCCGAACTGGCCGCTGCTGGCGATTCTAATCTTTCGGGATCAGCTAATCAATGCCGTTTGATTGAAAGTTTAAGCGAACATTTAAATGAATCAAATACGCCTGAAACAAATAAGATAAAACCAAGCGGAATATTAACACGGATTTCCATACGCTCTAACCCGGGGCAGCCGGCCGGGTTTTCTCTACTGGAATGCCTGATCAGCTTGAGCCTTAGCCTCCTGATCCTCGCCTCGGCGCTAGAGGTTTCCGTCCAGGCCAGAAGAGTATTCGTGAAGTTGAGAGAAGCCCAGGAAAAGGACCTGGGCCTGGCCGTGGCCCTGGAAAAGATGCGGGAGGACCTGGAGACTGCCGGGGCCGGAATTCCAAAACTACTTTCGGGGACCGGACTTTCTCCCATCCAGCTTAATGGCCAGACGCTGACCATCTTCTCGGCCGGCGGAAAAACCAGATTGCTGGCCGATATTTCTTCCGGCCAGAGCTTTCTACTCGTGGAGGTCAACGCGGCATTAAGTTCAATATTGAAGAAAGGTCGGGCCGTTTATCTTACGGATGGCAACTCCGGGATACTCACTTATATTATCTCCGTTTCTGGAAACAGCCTGGGTATTTCCCCGGCCCTTAATACCGGCTTTGAAGCCGCTCGAACAGAAGTCATCGTCCTGGAAAAAATCGAACTTTACCTGGACAGGCAACAAAAAATATTGCGCCGCAAGGTAAACAATACCACCGGGCAACCGCTGGCGGAGGAGGTAGCGGGATTCACGGCCTCATATCTGCCCGAACAAAACCTGGCCTCCATCATCCTTTGCATAGAATCAGGAGGGAAAGTTAATGAATACGAGCTGGTCTTCTATCCAAAAAACCTTCGGCGGTTATGACCGACAGGGCAGCCAGATTCGTTTCGATAGGGATGCAAGTTGCGGCTTAAACTGCTTAGTACCATCCGGCAATCCCCGGGGCTCGGCCCTGATGGTCTGCCTCCTGGTAATGGCCATCCTGATGACTCTGGGAGCCGGCCTCCTGATTAATTCTGGTCTTTTCCTGAAGACCCATGGCCTTCGGAAAGTCACCCGTCTCACCTCCTTTGCCACCGAAAACGGAATCAAGCAGGCCTGGAACC
>JAOAIU010000025.1 GCA_026414545.1 Candidatus Saccharicenans sp. | reverse complement strand
CCCCTGGCCCAACTCGGTCCTGAAAATAACAGCAGACTGAAAACCAAAAGGCAAGCAGAGAGGAAAAGGGGCAATAAAAGCGAACCAGAAAGGGACGCTGCCCCGGGTCTGGATTTGCCGGCTGACCTTTTTGCCTCAATTTTTCTCATGTTTCTCACCTCAACAAAATGCGGGTCACGAAGTTGATTTGGCGCTCTTTTATAAACCGGCAAAAATTTTACTTATTTGTCCGTTACAAATCAAAGAAAAAAAAGGGGACACACTCTTGTGTCCCCCTTTTGATTTATCTTGACATCCATAATTTTTCGTCTATCCTGAAACTTCATGGAAATTGCGTTAGTTATTTAAGATAAAAAGTTTTCTGGTTTGTGCAATTTTTGAAAGATCCTGCTGTCCTGTTCGGGTCAGCAGGCCTGGTTACCATCAGGTTTTGAAGGACGGTTGAATGTTGTCGAGTTCTGAGACAAACCCAGCCCTGGCCTATTGCCGGCTGGCATGGCTTTATGCCCGGGAAAAGGATTAATGCAGAAGAAAATAAAAACACAAATATTATTTAGGAGAAATGAGGCAGGAAATGTTATCTCGAAACCTTAAATCATGGTTATTGTTAATTGCCGTGTCTATGCTCTGTGCCGGCCAGTTGCCAGCCTCGTCCTTGTCAGTTCCATCCTTGCCTGAGAAAGAGAAAGTCCCCGCTTGCCATGAATACCGGGTCTACGAACCTGGCGCGACCTTTTTGGCGATAGGGGGCGAGACCTGCCTGTCGGCGCAGCATAGATTTTTTGCAGCCTGCCAGCAATATCCGGAGGACCTGGGCCTGAATAGTGCAGCCGGCATCTCGGCGGCGGAGGCCATGGCAGTTGAGAGCCAGCAGGAGATTCAAGCTGAAACGATAGGATTAAAAAAAGAAGATTCCGTGGCCCAGAAGCTGGTCGAAATGTCTCCGGAAATTCGAGAAGATACAGAAGAGCAACCATTTTCAGCTGATAAGAAAAGAAACTTCATCGATTGGCTTGACCCCTGGAAAAAGACCCTGGAGTTGAGCTACGTGGTCACCGGCGGAAATACGCTTTCCTCGTCGTTTAGTTTCGGAGCTAACCTGACGCGTTCTCCAAACGAAAAGGATACTTATGCCCTCAGAACCTTCTTGCTCCGCAGCCATTCCACGACCATAACCAGGCGGGCGGTGGGCACGGTGGAGGATTACATGGTGGAAGAGGAGAGGACGCGCCGCCTTTCGGCCGAAAATTACCTGCTATCAGGACAGTACGACCATAGGGTGAGCGGACGCCTGACCACCAACCTGGCTTTCGTCTGGGACCGGAATAAGTTCTCTGGCGTGCTCAGCCGGGCCCTGTGGACGGCCGGCGCCGGGCTGGTGATGGCCGATTCAGCTCGCACCAGGATGCGGACCCAGGCCGGGTTAAGCTTCACCATCAGGAAGTACAGCCAGCAGCCGGTAAATACCTTTCTCGGGTTCAGGTACGCCCTGAGCTGGGAGCAGAAGCTATTTGACAACGCCTCATTTGCCACGGCCTTCATTTTTGACGACAATCTGGCCCATATCAGCGACTGGCGCTATGAGTGGAATTTTAACGTGGCCGCCCCGCTCAATAAAAAGCTGTCGCTGAAGACCGGGGTGCGCATCCTGAGGAATAATAAGCCCCCGGACTTGAGTGTCCCGCTGTTCACGTCGGAGGGGGTAGATACGGGAGAAACGGTTCTTATTCCGCGGGGCAAGGTCGACACTTTCTTCACCACCTCCTTTGTCCTCAACTTTTAAAAAAAGAAAAAAAAGGGGGACACACTCTCGTGTCCCCCTTATCTATATTGTCAAGGCGCTATGTGTCATAATAGAAAGGCCGGCCCGCCTCAGGCAGGCCAAAACGCTTGAAAATGAGTTCAGCCATGGAGACATACCGGGCAGTGGTCATCAAGAACCACAGGCCAGAATTTTCAGAGTTTTTCGAGTCCGTTGCCGGAGATGAGGTTGAGGTGGGCCGAGAATACATAGGAAATCGAGGCTGGAGGAACTGGCTGTGGGTCAGGCACCTGCGGACTGGCTCATCAGGCTGGGTCCCCCGACAGCTGCTTACCTTCCGCTCGGATAAAGAAGCAGTCTTTAATTCGGCCTATTCTTCGAAAGAGCTTGGGGCAGGTGAGAAGGAAGAAGTTGAGGTCCTGGAAGAATTAAACGGCTGGGCTTGGTGTCGAAACCAAGACAAAGAAAAGGGCTGGATACCTTTAGAAAATCTTAAAAGACCGTAGGCCAGGGTTGAAACATGCGGGCCGGGTCATCGTCTTTCGCCCCGGTTTCTTTTGTCGTTTCTCTAATTTTGGTAACATTTTCGCCGTTGTTGGTGTTTAATTAGAAGGATTAACTTGGAAGAGGAGCATAAGATGAGGCGCGGAAAGTCAATCCAGATAAGTGGAATCACGATTTTCTTTATGTTCACTGTGGCCGGGCTGCTGGCCACAGTGGTCGGGCTGCGGGCCCAGAAGGTTGAGGTGGTAGACGGCATCCGCCTGGTCCACAACAAGGGGAAGGGCACCTGGAGCAAGAAACCGGCCCTCACCCTGGAACCGGTGCGCCAGCTCGGCGACATAGATTCGACCGACCCCAATACCGCTTTTTACCTGCCGGCGGCGGTGGCCCTGGATTCAGCCGGCAACGTCTATGTCCTCGATACCGGAAACAACCGCATCCAGAAATTTTCCCGGGACGGCAAGTACCTGGCTACCATCGGACGTTTCGGCCAGGGGCCGGGGGAGTTCAACTACCCGTCCTGGCTGGACCTCGACGGCGCCGGGAATCTTTATGTAACCGACCCCTTCAACGAGCGTGTCCAGGTCCTAAAACCCGACGGCACCGACCTGCGGACCATAAAATTCAGCGACGGACGGATGGGCAACGTCTTCGTCAGGACTGACGGCAAGCTGGTCATGGGTCAGGCCACGATTTCCTTCCGTTTTTTAACTCCAGACGAACAGAAATCGGCTGGCCTGCCCAGGCTGGTTAAAGTGCTGGATGCCGAGGGCAGGCTCCTCAACGAGTTTGGCGAGATGCTCGACATGAAGGAAGAACTCCTGACCAATACCATGAACCAGTTCGTGCTGACTGTTGATGAAAAAGACAACATCTACCTGGCTTTTCCCTACCAGAACCGGATAGAAAAATATTCGCCCGACGGCAAGCTGCTCTGGCGCGCCGACCGGGAACTGGCTTATAGCCTGGAGGTAATAGATAAGGGCAGCATCGACCGCCGGGAAGGTGGTGTCAGCATTCGCTCGCCCAGGATCAACCGTTCCTCCGAAGCCATCGCGGTTGACGGCAAGGGGCGGGTCTGGGTGGTGACGCTGGCCCGCCAGCTCAAGAAAGAAGAGCAGGTCGGGGTCGGAGTGACCATCAGCCAGACGCCGAGCGGCCGCCAGGTTGGCTTTAAGCCGCAGGGAGATACCGAGCTCAGAGAGACTGACGCCTACAAGCTGGAAGTTTTTGACCCGCAAGGTGTTCTCCTCGGCGAAATCCCGCTCAGGCAATTCGTGGACGGGATTTTTATCTACGGCGACCGTCTGTTCCTGGTGGACCGGCTGCGCGGTGCTTCGATAAGGGAATTTCGCATCAAGGAATAAAACCGGGAAAGGGATGACCCGTTTCTCTTTTTTTCTCTGTTTTCAGGCGAGCAATTTCCTCAAAATAAAGCGGCTCAATTTTTTCTTGCCCCTGGTGTGAAAGCAGGTAGCGTCCGCTCGATTCCGGACGAGCATTCCAGGAAAGGGTCTTCTGGACCAGGCCCGGGGATGATTTGCTGAAGACCGAGCATAAATAATGGGTTAGACAACGGTCAGCTCAACCCTCTAAACGGCCGTTTCAATATTAGATAGCGATTTTTATTAAATTAATAAAAGGAAGGGAAAGCGTATTGTCTATTCTGTTCTTTCTATGTAAGAATAGTCGTGCTTGAAAGGGAAGCGCTTGGTTTGACCTTCCTGGCCA
>JAOAIU010000023.1 GCA_026414545.1 Candidatus Saccharicenans sp. | reverse complement strand
TCCTTCCAGACTGCTTCTTCCAGAAGGCCGTCCAGCTTTACCGGCTCATTCAGCCGAATGGCTCTTATGACCTTTTGTTCCTGAAGCTTTTTCAGGGCTTCTTTATCTATGTCGACGGGTCTTGAGGGTGGCTTGTTACCGGCCACGGCCCTCAAACCGGACAGACCGGGTAAAAAAAACAAGACAACCAGCATGGCCAGGGTTGATATTATGGCTTTCTTTACCATCTTTACTTCTGTCCTCCGCGTTCCTGTTCGATTCAGCCTTTATGGGCATCAACCCTATAAACGAAAATTGTGGGCATAAAGTTCACCAACAGGCTAAAAATGGGGCATTGTACAGTGTCCCCCAATTTTATTGATGATCATATGGGGGGAAATCAGCCTCTTGGATGAAAAAAGGGGACACTGTACGATGTCCCCAGTTTCAGCGATGTCCCCAGTTTCAGGAGCTGATTATGGTGCGGTTGCGTCCTGATTCCTTTGCTTTGTAAAGACCGGCGTCCGCCAGGTGAATCAGGCTGGGCAGGTCGCTGACCTTATCAGAAGGGAAGCTGGCCACGCCAGAGCTGAAGGTGACCTTCAAATCAAAGGCCCCGTACTGAAGACGCATGTTTTCGACACTTGACCTCAATTTCTCAATGATCTGATAGGCATCGACGGCCGAGGCTCCGTTAAAGACGAGAAGAAATTCTTCGCCGCCGAACCTGATGACCAGGTCTGAAACCCTGATGTTGTGGCTGAAAACTCCGGCCAGGGTCTTCAGGATAAAGTCCCCCGCCTGGTGTCCATAGGTATCGTTTATTTTCTTGAAATAATCAATATCCACCATGGCCACAGACAGGGGCATCCGGTAACGCTTCGACCGCTCAAATTCTTCGTTCAGACGCCTCAACCCGAACCGGCGATTGAGGACCCCAGTCAGTTCATCAATGGCCGCCATTACCTCCAGCCTTTTCATGATCAGGGCGTTGTATATAAAAGGGGTGGCCTGAACTATAAAATTTCGAGCTTCCAGGCTGGAAAAGTCGTGCCTGAAAGGTTCCCTGGACACCAGGCCGCATATCCCGACATCTTCATTCTGATACTTGAGAGGAATCAGGGCTATGTGTCGCGGGTCAAGCTGTCCCACGCCTATGTGGAGATGGATGGCATCACCCTCTATCCCGGAAACCAGCAGCGGCTTCCCCTGCTTCAAGAGTTCGAGCCAGAAGCTGTCCTGGACCTGCTCTTTCTTCATGTCAATAGAATAGCTCTTGACCAGCCGGAACTCCCCCCTCTCCAGGACCAGGAGGAAACTGCCCTGGCCGCCAAAATAGTCGCTGAACGTCTCCAGCACCACCCCGGCCACATCCTCCAGCTTGAGACTCCGTTTGAGCTTATCCAGAAAGTTATCGGTGGTCCTTTCCACCTCGACAAAATCGGCTACCGAGGCAATCAGGTTATTAAAATCCCCGGAAATTGTGCCCAGGATATCGGCCGAACTGGCCTCTACGTAGCAGTCTTCAGCCCGGCATCTTTCCGAAGAGGCGGGGTCAGCCCGGTAGGCTTCCAGTCTGGCCTGAAAAAGACCGATCCTGGCCGAGAGCCCCGAAAGAAATTTATAAACCACTCCCCGGAAAATTAGATAGTTGCACAGGCCGACAATCAACCCGGCCAAGATGCACATCGAAAAAAACAGCGGCCTTAACACCGTGCTGGCCGGAAGTTTCAGAAGCCAGAGAGTGAAGAAAGGGAATATTATTCCCATCAGCAGCCCGAAACCCAGCATAAAAATAAGCTGGTCCTTAACCACACTTCCGGTTATGCTCTTCATGCTGCCCTCCCCCGACCTCAAATCACTCACACTGGCGATTATAACAAAAAACAGAGAAAACAGTGGACACTTTTAAGTGTCCCCTTTTGGTCTGTTACCAGAATTATATCTGGCTGCAAATAAACGACATGCCAGGCCAGAAAAAGGGGACACCTTAAGGGGTCCCCAACCCAGCGATTAGCTACCTGGTAAAGGCCTGCCTTCAACAAAATTTAGACCTCAATGGACCCGATCAGGAGGCTGGCAGTTTATTTTATGTCCCCTCAAGCCGCAAGAACCAGTACCTTCTTAAAAAACCGGGAAGTATACTGAATGTCTTCTTCTCCTTCGGAGAATCGCCCTTCAATTTGTTGCGGATGAAACAAACACAAGGAAAGGGAATCAAAAAAATCTAAGGTTATCCCTTTTGCTCGATTTATGTGATGCGGCCCGCGCGTTTACTACCTGGACCATCGTCCGGGAGTTATGATTACTTATATCTTTGGGACATCTGCTAATGACATTCTTTTGGTCTACAAGGCTACATTTAAGTCCTGATTTAATTCTTGCTGGATGCGGCTGGCCAGCAGGTCTTGCTTTCTCATATAAATCCTGGCCGGCAGGCCGGTCCGGGAGACCATCCTGGCTAAGAGCTTGAGCATTTCTCGCTTAAAGTCCAGGGCTTCATATCTCTCGCCCGACAGGGTTTCAACAACTGCATCAGCCAGGGCATTACCTGTCTCCATCCTCAGGCCCTTCTTGACCATTACCCACTTCCGGCTGTCCATCAGCATTTCCAGCCGATTCCGAATTTCATTCTTGATGCGGCCATAGGTCAGGTCTTCTGTCACCAGCCAGGATTCTCCCTTCTTTACAGACTCGAAAAACTCCCTGAAATCATCGCCCCGGGCCAGGGTAAAAATCCTGCCAATATCACCGGTATGAGAATCGGTTCCGGCCACTATCCCCTTATTTTTGTTAGCTGCCAGCTCCAGCACCATCCGGTTCAATTTTTTGATGCGTCCCAGGTTATACTCCAGAACAGGAAAAACCTCGGCCAGTTCCACCACGGCCGCCACATTCAGCTTTTCTCCCGGCTCGTGCCAGAAAGGATGGTTGAAGGTGAAGGGCAAGTTCTCCACTTTCAGATATTCAGTCAGCATCTCGATATCCCCCGCCACCCGGGCAATTTTCTCTATTTCTTCAAACTGCTTCCGGTTCAGCAAATAGATATTAATATGAACTGTATGTCCCACTCTTTTTCTATCCAGAATCTTAACTTCAACCCCGCTAACAATTCCTTCCCTCGTCCAGCCGACCCGGTCGTAGGCTTCCATGGTGTCGTGGTCGGTAAAGGACACGAAGCTCATTCCTTTGGCCCTGGCCTTTTCGTATAGAACCAGCGGGTCAACTTCCCTGGTGGGAACAACGTCATAGGAATAGAAGGTGTGAACATGAAGGTCCGCCGCCGGCCAGCCCTGTTCCCGTAAATTGTCTGCTTCTTCCGGGCTTATTATCCGGACTCCGCTTCTTTCTGATTTGAGGGCTGATACTTTTTGCTTCCCGGTCTTTAACTCCAGAAGCCGCTGGCTGCCATCCCGGCCCTGGCCGTCCCAACTGGTCCCGCCTGCCCCCAGACTATCAGCTGCCGGCTGCATGTCCAGCATCTTAAGCCCCTCGGTCAACGTTTTATTTTCTGTTCTCATTTCCCTATCCATTCTCTTTATCGTGTTTCCAAACTGAGTTTAGCAAGACTGGATTAAAAACCGTGGTAAGATTGGTTAAAATCCGGTTAAGAAAAGAACGGAAAGAGACGGAAAAGGGCCACAACCCCAAAAGAACTTCTCTTGCTATTTTTGTGGATTTTTATTAACCTTTGCGGATGATTGGCCATATGGCTAAACCAGATCGGGAGTAAATTGCCATGTCAACCAAGGGCATACGTTCTAATTTATATTTGGTGGCGACGTTCCTGCTGCTCGCCTTCCCGAGCCTGACCCGGGCCCAGCAACAGGGTCCAGGTCCGGCCGCGGCGCCAAATTTCTTCGATTTTCTCCTGCGTCCCAAGTTTATAACCATGCTGGTTATCGGGGCCGTAGCCCTGGCCCTCCTTCTGACCAACAGGATGAACAGCCGCCTCAAAGTCCTTATCCTGCTTGTTTCCACTTTTCTCTACGGCCTGTCGGCCAATCTTGGCCTCAAAATCTTCGCCGGCTTTTCCATGCATCCCTCACCCATCTGCGCCGCCACCAA
Organism: Candidatus Saccharicenans sp.; assembly: GCA_026414545.1. Taxonomy (GTDB): domain Bacteria; phylum Acidobacteriota; class Aminicenantia; order Aminicenantales; family Saccharicenantaceae; genus Saccharicenans. The sequence goes on along the minus strand of JAOAIU010000023.1, from coordinate 15,954 downwards.
GTCCATCCTCTATGGCTTCAGGATGCCGATGATCGTTACCCTGGCCGTGATAATTTTCCTGACACTCGTCGGTCCCAAGCTCTTCTGCAGCTATGTCTGCCCGGTGGGAGCCATCCAGGAACTGATAGCCATGCTGGCTGACAAACTCCAAATCCGGAGGCGCAAGCCATCGTTCCGCCTGAGCCAGACTTTCCGGGTGCTTATTTTTATAGCTTTTATCTTCCTTAGCTGGACAGCCATAATTCACACCGTTGCCAACAACAGAATAGTTGCCCTTTCCCTTTACGACTACATCAACGCTTTTCACGGATACGAAATCAACCTGCAGCCGACCCTGCTGGACAATCTCTTTCACTTTCTTCCCTTCATTCTGACGCTGGTCTTCGCCTTCTTCACTTACCGCCCCTTCTGTTATTTCGTCTGCCCCATCGGCCTCATCACCAATGTTATCGAGCAAATCGGGCTCTTCCGGGTGGTCAAGAGGAAAGAAGCCTGCACCGATTGCCAGACCTGTCTGGCTAAGGCTCCCTGCCCGGCCGTGGCCGAAATTCTCAAGGAGGCCGTCCTGGTTGCCGATTGTTTCGCCTGCACCGTTTGCACCGGCAATTGCCCGGGCAGTCAGCTTAAGTTTGGAGTAAAAAGGCAAAAACCGGATAACCCAACAGCATGAAACTCGGGAAACAACCCGAATTTACGAGTTTATGAATTATCATCCGCCATTTTTCCGCTAACAAGTTCCGGTTGGAAATATAAAGCAGGCCGGCCGGATTACCCACTATGTCCTGGGCCTAACCATTTGATCATGAAGCTTAACCGGAATTGCCCTGTGATGAGGGTAAGGTCTATTCCTTCCAGAACTTAGGTCACAATCCCCAATCCAGGCTCAGTTCCAGCTTTTTCCAACAGCCCGAACAGGAACTAAATTGGCCAGGACAAGCCAGGGCAGGGAGCATCGAGCCAATATATTTATGGTCGATAACCCTCTTGATGGACCGGGGCCCTGTATACACCGGGGACCCGGCTCGGCCTCCCCACTTCTCATTCAGATTTAACTGCTCTGGCCATGTCCACGGCCAGTCGTTTCAACTTTTCCAGGTCCTCTGGTTTGGCCGAGAATTGCACTTCAACCGGCTCGCCCACCAGAGACCAGCTGTTCTTGCGCAGGTGCTCCAGGATGCCCTTGACCCCGCCTCCACTCCAGCCGTAGGAACCGAACACCCCAAATACCCGGTTGGGCAATCCTTTGTGGGCCAGGTTGATGATTAGATTTTCCAGCGGCGGGTAAATCCAGTTGTTGTAGGTGCAGCTGCCAAAAATAACGCCCTTGAAACGCCAGATTTCGTTGATGATGAAGGACTCGTGAACGGTGGAAGTATTCATCACCCGGATATTCTTGAGCCCCTCGTCAGCCAGCGCCCGGGCCACGAAATCAGCCATTTTCTCGGTGTTTCCGTACATCGTGCCAAAAGCTATGACCACCCCCTCCTCGCAGACATACCTGCTCCAGCGGTCATAGGCTGAAATGATCCGTCCGGGGTCGGTCCTCCAGACCGGTCCGTGAGTCGGGCAGACCACCTTAATTTCCAGGGCCGACAGCTTCTGCAACGCCTTCTGGACCATGGGCCCGAACTTGCCGACGATGTTGGAATAGTATCTCCTGATTTCGTGCTCGTAATAATTCACGTCCACCTCATCGTCGAACACCCCGCCGTCCAGGCTGCCGAAGCCGCCGAAAGCGTCGCCGGAAAAAAGTAGGCCGGAGGTGGTTTCATGGGTCATCATGGTCTCGGGCCAGTGAACCATCGGGGTCAAATAGAACTTCAACTTCCGCCGGCCCAGGTCGAGCTCGCTTCCATCTTTAACTTCATAAAAATCAGCTTCCAGCTGGTACATGGCCTTGATGAACTCGACGGTCTTCTTATTGCCGACTATCTTTATGCCGGGAAAAGTCTGGGCTACTGCGGCCAGAGCACCGGAATGATCCGGTTCCATGTGATTGATAACCAGGTAATCAAGCTTCCGGCCGTTCAAGGTCTGCCTGATTTTTTCCAGGTATTCCCTTATTTTGCAGAGCTTGACCGTATCCACCAGAACACTCTTTTCGTCGACAATCAGATAGGAATTGTAGGAAACCCCCTTGGGCAGCGGCCAGATGTTTTCGAACAGGTGGGTATCACGGTCATTAACTCCGACATAAAATATCCCTTCGGCGATTTTTACCGTTTTTTCCATTTGTCCTTTCCTGAAATTAGATGAAATTTTTCACAAAATTGTTATAGGTTTTTGTCTCACGAGCTTAATTATGCCATATTTTCGTCGGCAAAGATAAGAGAAAATCCTGGCCAGAAGATGTTGGGCCCTAGGTTTATCACGCCGGCTTATGCAGACGGGGTTTATGGAGATTCTGACTGTTGGCCGCAGACTCTGGGTCAACATTCTGTTCCCGGCCTTTTGCGGTTAACGGCCCGCGGTTACCGGGTGGAATCAGGCAACGAGGGGCGCCCGGTTAGCTTGTTCCCTGCTCAACTGCTCCCCGGCAAACATCTTCATCCCTGAAAACGTTCGCACCAGAAAACACTTCCCTGTTTTTTCGCCTTCTTTTTCGCTTGCCTTTTCAGGGGAAAATGTTTTTTAATTGAAATTGCGAAATTGCCGTTGAAAGGAATGAACATGCCGTTCCTGGTCTTAGCCTTTGATTATCCCCCGCCCGCTGGCCCTGAACGCCGCCGGGGCTGCCGGGAAGAACACCTGAAGCAGGGAGAAAGATTCTACTCGGAGGGTAAATGGCTGTGCGCCGCCGGCATCCTGAACGAGGCCGGAGATTTGATTGGCTCCTTAATCATTTGCGATTTTCCATCCGAAGAAGCGTTGCGGAAAGACTGGCTGGAAAAAGAGCCATATCTTCTGAACTGCGTCTGGGAAAAGGTCCAGATCTTCCCCATCCGCCCTGCCCCATTTATGAAATTCGGTCCCGATTGAGACTGAGGACCGAAGGAAAAATGGGGACACACTCTTGTGTCCCCCCTTGATTTTGCCTACGCCTGCCTGTATAATTCAGCTTCCTTTCAGGGGAATGAGGTCTCCCCAATAATCGCCCGCCGGCTGATGACTTCTACCCAAGAGTAATTTTGCCTGGAGGTTTACCATGTTCGATGCCTACCTGACTGCCGCCATCTGGCTGGGCCTGGCCATTGTGGCCACCATCCTGGCCAGTCGTCTCAAGATCTCAATGGCCTTGATGGAAATTATGGTGGGAGCCCTGGCCGGCTACCTGGTAGTTCGCTATCTTGGCGAATCGGCCCTGTCGCCCAACTCCGACTGGCTCAGGTTCGTGGCCGGAGCCGGAGCCATCCTCCTGACCTTCCTGGCCGGGGCCGAGCTCGACCCGCAGTCACTCCGGACCAAACTCAAGGAATCCATGGTCATCGGCTTTATCGGATTCCTGGCCCCCTTTCTGGGTTGCGCCGCCGTGGCCCGTTTTCTGCTTCACTGGGACCTGAGGGCCAGCCTGCTGGCCGGAATCGCCCTCAGCACCACCTCCATGGCCGTGGTCTACTCGGTCATGCTGGAATTCGGATTCAATAAGACCGAATTCGGCAAGGGAGTCCTCGGCTCCTGCTTCGTCAATGACCTGGGGACAGTCATTGGCCTGGGCCTGATCTTTGCCCCCTTTACCTACCGCACAGTCATCTTCGTGGTCGTTTCGGTCCTGGTTTTCATCTTCCTCCCCCGGATAACCGGTTACCTCATCAAAAAATTCGCCTACAAGACCGCCGCCATCCGTACCAAGTGGATTCTTTTCCTCCTGTTCGGCCTGGGAGCCCTGGCCCTGTGGTCGGGAAGCGAAGCTGTCCTGCCCGCCTACATAATTGGAATGGTCCTGGCCGGAACCATCAGCCGCGATCACTTCTTCATTCGCCGTCTGAGGACCCTGACCATCGGCTTTCTGACACCATTCTATTTCTTGCGCGCCGGTTTCCTGATGTCCATCCCGGCCGTGGTAGCCGGCCCCCTGGTCTTCCTGGTCCTGTTCACCGGAAAAGTAATCTCCAAGATAATCGGCCTCTACCCGGCCATCAAGAGTTTCCGCCAGAACCATGTCAAGGAAACCTGGTATTACACCCTGATGATGTCCACCGGCCTGACCTTCGGCACCATATCAGCGCTGTACGGACTCACCCATAACATAGTCAGCCGTGAGCAGTATTCCTTCCTGGTGGCCGCGGTCATCGCCAGCGCGGTCATCCCAACCCTGATTGCTAACAGGTTCTTCCTGCCCGAGCACCTGCTGCCAACCCCGATTTCCGAGGAAGAAGAAATCCCGGAGGAATCAGCCGCGGCCAGCCCAGCTTCCGAACCAGAGTCCCTGCACTGACAAACAGCCACAAGAAAATCGTCAGCCTGACTTTTTTCTGTACTGCCGCTCAAACAGGTTCAGGTAAGAGTGGCCATAAACTGTCCCCGACTTCTTTCACGTTTGACAACCAAACCCCTCAAAAAATCAGCTCGCCATCGCCGCCCAGCCCCCGATTTTAACGCCAGTTTTATTCCAAACTTTGACAGGTGCTCCCGCCAGGGGCCAGGCCCACCCCTTTTAGCTTGCTTCCCGGCCAGGCCGGTCTGGTCCTCGATGAGCGTCGGGGCTCCGCCCTGAAGCCGGGATGGCCGCTTGCCATCAGCCCCATCCCCAATTTCCTACTATTTTTATAGATTTAATAAAGATAGGGGTATAAAATGATATGAGAGCGAGAAAGACAGGAGGTTATGAATGATAAAAAGAGCCCTGATAACATTACTCGGTGCCTTTCTGGCCATAGCCAGCCTGGCCAGCCTGCCGGGGCTAGGTCAGGATTATGACTGGCCACAACACTCCATGGTTCCAGATAAGCAGGAAGAAATCCCGGTCTTGAAACCGGCCGGAAAGAAGAACGAACTTCCCGGCGGCCGCTATTTTACCTGGGAATTCAGCCAGACCCCCAAGATGGGCACGGTCATTCTCAGGCTGGAGGTCTTCGACCAGAAGGGCGGAAAAATCACCAGCCTCAAGGTGGGCGGCCGTTCCGACATGCCTTCCATGCGCGGCCACCACGATTCCGGGGAGGTGGCTTTCAAACTGAACAACCAGGGCGTTTACCTGCTTCCGGTTAACATTGTCATGCCCGGAGACTGGGAAATAATCCTGACCTTCAGGGACGGTGATAACGTTTTATACCGGGGACGCATTCTTTTCAGGGTTTAGCCGCCGGGCCTGGTAGAAAGGAAAGCTTCTTACCGGACCTGACTGCCGGGCCAAGACGACCGAATGGCCAGCCGACGGATTGACAAATGAAAAATCACAGAACAGCTGAGCTCCTGGAGGCCCGGGCCAAATCATCAACGGCAACTCGGTCCAGGGTGCTAAGCCCTAAACCAGGTCTTCGGAATAAAAGGCAACTAAAGACCATGAACCGCTATCGAATCATAAAAGCGCGCCGGGAGAAGCGCCTATGGGTCTTGCTGTCTACCGCCTTCCTGATTCTGGTTATGACCATCTCTCCCCTCCCACTATCAGCCCGGAGCCGGAGCGCCCTTTTCTTCTTCGAGCTCCAGGCGGTCGCTGCCTTCAATTTCAAACTGGATTCACTCGAATATTTTTCTTACCTGCCCCACCACCCCATGCAGAAGAACGGCCTCGGGCTGGAGACCCTGGTCAGGTTCTACCGCCATAAAGCCGACCTGGGTTTCCTGTCCTTGCAGGGCCGGGTGGTCTACGACGGGGAATCTGACCGTCCCTTTCGCTTACAGCTATACAACGCTTTCCTCCGCATCAAGACACCGGCGGCGGAAATCTGGACCGGGCACAGCAAACCCGCTCTCGGCCTCAACTACGGTCTGGATAACCACGCCCTGCTCCTGCCCGATGCCACCATGCTCGGCCACAATCTTGACCGCGACTGGGGGATCGGCCTGCACCGCGATTTTCGCCGGGGTGATGCTGCCCTGAGCCTGACCACCGGTTCTGGCCTGAGTTTGAAGTTCCGTCGCAATTACCTTCTCTCGGGCCGCCTCTCCTACGGGGTCCTGTCCCGAGACAACTACAACCTCGGCCTGTCCCTCTTCACCGGCCGGGTGCTCGAGGAGATGGAAGCCGAGACCTCCACAGATAACCCGGTTCCCTGGTCAGGAGTTTCGTTAGATGCCTCTTACCTCTGGCTCAACTGGGAGAGCCGGCTGGAAATAAACCTGGGCCGCCGGGCCGGGCAGCCCTGGCACCTGGTTCTTCTGAGGCAGGGACTCAACCTGCTGGAGGAGGGCCGACTCAAGCTCGAAGCCCAGCTTGGTTTCTGGCAACATGGTTCGGGCTGGAACTACCTGGTCGGGCCCGGGATCACCTACCGTCTTAACTCCGACCTGGCCCTGCGCGCCATGTTTCTCCATGATAGCCAGGCCAATAGCTCCAGACTGGCCCTCCAGATTTATTACTACCATAGCCTTATTTAAGGACCGGGATGGGCCAGGGCGCAGAGAGTGTGCATGGAGAATAACATGAAATGGAGAAGAAAAAGAAAGGAAATGGCCAAAAATAAATATTGGAAAACTTTCCCCGGGTTCTTTCCGGCAATCATAATTATCGCCTTGGTTCTGATGACCTCTCGCCCCCTCCAGTTGCTGGCCGCCGTCGGGTGCGACCTCAACGACCCCGGGCGGGACATTAAACTTCTCTTTCCCGAGTCAACGGGCTTTCGGACATTCTACGTCTCGGTAAAGGATTCCGGCGGGCCGCCACTCCTGGAAAAAATAGAAAGGGCGCTTGGCGACAGGTTCTCCGGCCTCTACGAAACGATAGACGTTCCCTACACCGTGTATGAAATCTACCGCGGCCAGGAGATAATTGGCTATGTTCACGGGGTCAACCAGAAAGGCCGCTACGGCGGAATCCAGGTTTTCCTGGCCCTGACTCCGGGCGGGGCCATCCGCGGGTTTTACGTCCAGAAAATAACCGGCCGTGGCGCCCGGCAATTCCGCTCGCCGGAATTCGGGGGGCAATTTACCGGGTTGAAGCTGGAAGACTTTTCCGGCTACCAGGTCCAGTCCGGAATCGAAGACCGGCCGGGGCCAGTCGGTAAGATAAAGAATCCGGCCCCCGAAGCCGAAGATGACTTCCGGGCCATTCTCAGAGCAGTCAAAAAGAATCTCGTCCTTATGGACTTCCTGGTCCTTAACCAACCGGGGAAAGATTCCGGCCGGCAGCAAGAGAACGACAACGGGCCAGCCCGGGGTCAGAGCTGCACCAGCCCGACTTACTCAGGAGAATCAAAATGAAGGTAAAAAATAGCCAGAAGGTCGGCCTGTTCCACATAGCCTGGAAGAACCTGGCCCGCAAGAAAGCGCGCAGCCTGTTGACGCTGGTCGGAATTGCTCTGGCTACCTGGGTGTTGATCAGCCTGTTTGGCTTTAACAGCGGGTACAAGAATTCACTCGACCGCGACATCGATAACCTGGGCTTCCAGATGCTGGTGGTGGCCAAGGGCTGTCCCTATGAGGCAGCCACCCTGATGCTCAAGGGTGGCACCGGCCTCAAATACATGAACGAGGATGTGGTCAAACTCATCGTCCGCGAGCCGGAAGTGGAAAGCGTCACCCCGATGCTGATGCAGGTGGTCTTCGACCCGAACAAGGGCCAGAGCGGTGGCCTGACCGCTTTCCTGGGTGTCGACCCGGCTTCTTTCCCGAAGCTAAAGCCTGGCCTCAGCTTCAAGCAGGGAGGCTGGTTCACCGACCCGGCCGCCCTGGAAGTGGTCATGGGCTACGAAGCGGCTGAGCTGGAACAGCGTGAAGTCGGAGACCTCTACCTGATCCCGGAAAAAGAAATCGAGCTGAAAGTGGTCGGAGTCCTGGAGCGCTCTGGCACTCAGGACGACGGGACGATTTTCCTTCCGCTCCAGACCCTGCAAAAAATATTCGGCCAGGAAGGCCAGCTGACCAGTGTCGGAATTAAAGTCCGCAAGGAAACCAACCTGGCGGAGTTCGAAGAAAAGATGTTCAAGCTGCCCGACGTCCAGGTGGTCAGCCTGACCCAGGTCAAGACTACCATCATGACCCTGGTGTCCACGGCCCGCATTCTAGTCTTATCTATTGCCCTCATTGCCATCCTCATCTCCATCATGGGAGTTATCAACACCGTGCTGATGTCAGTGATGGAAAGGCAAAAAGAAATCGGCATCCTCAAAGCCATGGGTGCCCTGGCCGGAGATGTCTTCAAGCTGGTCTGGCTGGAAACCTCCCTGCTCTGCCTGCTGGGAGGGCTACTGGGAGCGGCCCTGGCCGTAGGCACTTCAAAGCTAACAGAATATCTTATCCGCAGGTTGCTGCCGTTTGCCCCGAGCGGTGGATTAATTTCCATAAACGCCGGTCTGATTCTGACGGCCATCGGCGCGGTGGTGTTGCTGGGCCTTGTTAGCGGAATCTACCCGGCACTCCGGGCGGCCAGGATGAGGCCGCTGGAAGCCATCCGGAGCGACGAGGAATGAAGATTCTGCTCACGGAGGTCAGGTCAGAAGTCTGGAGCATATCCAGCCGACCCGGCCAGGTCGAACCGGAATCATGGATAAAGGAGAAATGAGAATGAAGGCCACACCAGCCATAATTGAAGCTGAAAATATAAAGAAAATCTACAAAAGGGGAGCTGAGGAGATCGCCGCCATCAACGGTCTTTCCGTGGCGGTAAACCGGGGCGACTTCATAGCTTTTGTTGGACCCTCCGGTTCGGGCAAGACCACCCTGCTCAACCTCTTAGGCTGTCTCGATAACCCCACATCGGGAAAGCTCACAGTTAACGGCCGGACTGTCCACCAGGATGGTCGTGGACTTTCAGAAAGCCAGCTGACCAGAATCAGGCGGGAACTCTTCGGCTACATATTCCAGAAATTTTACCTGATACCAACGTTGACCGTCCTGGAGAACATCCTGGTTCCCTTTGCCTTTTTCCGGAAGGAAGGAGCCAGCCAGGATGTTCTGCCGCTACTCAAAAAGCTCGGGCTGGAAAACAGGATGAACCACCTGCCGGGCCAGCTTTCGGGCGGGGAGATGCAGCGGGTAGCCATCGCCCGGGCTCTGGTCAATCGCCCCGAAGTCCTGCTGGCTGACGAGCCGACCGGGAACCTTGATTCAGAGCGAAGCCGGGAGATAGGAAAAGTGCTGCGACAGCTTAACGAGGAAGAAGGCCTGACGGTTTTGCTGGTGACGCATAACCTTGAACTGGCAGCTATGGCCAGGCTGACCATCTCGTTGCGCGACGGCCGTATCGCCTAAAAGAGCTCACCGGCCAGGTATTTAAGGCCGCTGTCCACGGCCACGGTAGCCACCCGATGTCCCGGCCCGAGTTCTGCCGCCAGCCTCAGGGCCCCGGCCACGTTAAGGCCGCTCGAGGTTCCGGCAAAAATGCCTTCCTCCCGGGCCAGGCGCCGGGCCATTTCCCTGGCTTCTTTTTCTTCTATAGCCATAACCCGGTGATAGAGACCCTTGTCCAGGAGCGGCGGGACAAAGCCGATGCCGATTCCCTCAACCTGGTGGGTTCCGGCCTGCCCACCCGAAATGACTGCCGATTCGGCTGGTTCAAGCACCACTATTTTCGTCCCGGAACTTTGTCGCCGCAGCACCCTGGCCACGCCCATCAGCATGTGGGCCGTCCCCACGGCAGCGCAAAAAACATCCAGCGGTTCTTCTATCTGGGAAAGGAGCTCCCCGCCAATTTTTTCGTAGCCCTTGATTCCATCCTCGTTATAAAGCTGGTTGGTGAAATAGCTCGGCTCAGACTCGGTTATCTTCCTTGCGGCTTCAATCATGCGTGGAGTCAGGTCGGGGGTCACCTTTCCCCCCTGGCTCGGAATAATGGTTAAGTCTGCCCCCAAGGCCTTCATGGTCAGAAGCTTCTCCCGGGCGAAGGCATCCGATGAAACGGCCCTGAACCTGTAACCCTTCAGGGCACAGACCAGGGCCAGCGAAGAACCGGTGCTCCCGCCCGTGTATTCGACCACTGACATGCCGGGCCGCAAATCACCGCGCTTCTCCGCTTCCTCTAACATGGCCAGGGCCAACCGGTCCTTGTAGGATCCGGTAGGATTGTAGTATTCAAGCTTGACATAGACTTGGGCCGCCCCCTCGGGCACGACTTTCTTTAACCTGACCACAGGCGTCTGACCAATGACTTCAAGAATTGAATCCCGTGCTTTTTCCATCATGTTTTTCCGGCACTCCTCGACTGATGTGTAAAAAGTATTTTCTTCTTTTCCTCCAAATATTCAACCGGCCAAGCGGTTTAAGGCCAGTCGGCAACGACTGCCTTGCCAGGTGAAACGGCTTCTGCCCGGTTCGGGCCAGGCCCGTTCTGTGGAATTGCCAGAAACTGCGGCTTTAGTTCTCGGCCCCGAAGACGGGGCAGAACCACGGGAAATGGGGAGAAGAGAGAAGGGAAAAATTGTATCCCCCATTTCTGATTTATTTTAATTTTTGTTCGCCGGCCCGGGCCAGTGCCCCGAGAAAATCTTCCTTGAGACTGCCCCCGGAGAAAAAGACCACCCCGTCGGCCCCGGCTTTCCGGGCCAGTCGGATTTCGTCCAGCATGATTTCCGGGGTAGCCTGGTTGTGAGAGGTAAGGATGCCGATTCCCGGGCAGACCAGTACAGCCCTGGTTTTTTTGACCTGAGCAGCAGGGATATTTTCTTTCTTCTTATTAGTACTGCTCTCTTTCACCTGGCTTCCAGTCGCTCCTTTCAACACCCCGGTCCCGCCGGCCTCCACCAGGCCAGCCAGACCCTCTATTACTCTTGCGGCCAGCGCCTTTTTCGTAAGCTTCTCAAATAATGGAAGGTCATTGGTATAAAGCATCGGACAGAGCATATCCACCAGCCCCTGTCTCCCCCATTCCAGCCAGTCCTGCCCGATGAGCACCCGGGCGTTATCGGGGTCGGGGAAGACCGCGGCGCTAATTTTAACCTGGCGGCCGGTCTTCCCGAGCTCCGCCCGGAGCTCATGCACAAACCGCGTCACCTGGTCCCGATTCCATTCCAGCCAGACATTCCAGTACGGATTGCCAGAGTCTCGGGCCTTCAGCGCATTAAAATCGATGCCCGTTTCCTCCTTGAACAACTGGAGCGTTCGGCTGTCCCGGCTGAAATAAGGCTCGGTCGGCTCGCAGGGAAAGCGGATGTAGTCGAGGTGAATCCAGTCCAGGCCATATTTCCTGGCCAGTTCGGTCATCAGGCTTATTTCGTAGGCCCGAACCTCAGGCAGGGCCGGGTTGACTGTGCGCACCATTTCCCGACCCGGCCCGACGATCAGCCATTCCGGATGTTCCCGAACCTGACCAAGAAGGGCCGACTCCGGGAAAACGCAGAACCAGGGATGGACTTCCAGGTTCCGTTTCCTGGCTTCTTCCAGAAAAAGACCGAAGAAATCCCAGTCATAGGCCGGGTCTTTAACTCCAATTTCACTGTCATAGTAGACATGCCCGGTGGTATTCTTGACCAGCATGAACAGCGAGTTGATGCCGGACTTAAGGTATTCATCAAGGGTCTGCCTCATCTTCTCCAGGGCAGCTTCTCTTTCCCGGCCGAACATCCCGGGGTGCATCCAGACCCCTACCACCCAGGGGTTGAGGGCAGAGGCCGGCAAATCAACCTTCGGTTCCTTGATCGGCTTTAACTTCTGGGCACCAGCCAGCTGAGCCTGGCCTATCGGCAGACCCAACCCCATGACCAGAATTAACGACCAGACTGAAAGCTTCTTAGCCAGAAATCTGAGTGGTGCAGGCATCTCCACCTCCAGGAGGGAAATTAAATCGCTATTAAATAATGTTATCTTAAATGGTCAACTCTCTCCACCTATTTCTGGAGGACGAGGGCCGGGCTTAAGACCTGTTTTATCAGCAGGCAATATAGCCAAAAACTGGTTGCCGCCAGCCAGAGTTCAAGGCCGTATCCATGGCCTGGGAAAAACCCATTTAGTCTGGCCAGGTTGACAAGGAACTGCCAGACTCTTATAAATAATTCAGGGTAACCAGAACCCGGGTTATGAGAATTCTGGTCAGGAATCAGCCATGGCCAGGCAGATTATCGTTGCTCCCCGGGGAAGGGAAAATTATCCTCATCCCACGCCCCGGCGTCCTTTCATCATTCTGGCCCTGGTTGTCCTGAGCATGTTCTTACTTTTCCCGAGCCGGGCCATAATCGGCAAGCAGTTTTCACCGGGATGGTTCGAAGCTCCGGCCACCATTCCAGTTCCTTATGACGATTCCCCCGAACCGGGGAAAATAACCCGCCTCCGGTTCCTGCTGCTGGAGACCTCCCTGAAACCAGAAGCTGTCGCCCTGCTTAAAAAGGACATCGGTCCCGATAATCCTCTCGCCTTAACTGAATTCTACTGCGGAGAGATCCCGGTTTCCGGGCAGGAAGAACTCGTGGCTGAGCTTCAAAAAAAATATCCAGTTGATTACCTCAGGCCCATCAAACACGGTACCTTTCTTTTGACCTGGTCTGAAAAAGAGGCGGAGACTTTAAGGAATGAAAGCGCGGCCGGGGCATCAGGCTCGGGCCTCGAACCCGTCTCACCCAGTGGCTATTTTTACGACGAAAGCCAGGCCCGTTCCTTTCCCCAGACTGGTTTTTTCACTCCTGAGGGCCGCAAGCACTGGATCACGCTGTTCAATCCCGGGCCTGAAAATCCACCCTGTCTCAGGCTTCAGCTCAATATCTATCCAGGCGCCTATCCGCCCGGTAAGGAACCCGGACTGGATACCCGGCCGCCAGCTGTCCTGGATTTTTCCAGGACTGTCAGCCTCCCGGAAAAAGGCTGGCTGGCAGTGGGACTGGTTGGGCCGAATGACTCTGCCTATTTCTGCTGTTTCTTTCCGGATGCGGTCTGTCAAGAAGCGGACCTTGCCCTCATCAGGCCACGTCTTATTCAAAAAACTGACCCGCTCTACCCGCCAGAGGCCAGGAGAAAAGGCTCCTCGGGAACAGTCCAGCTCGAAGCCAGAACCGGCCCGGACGGACACGTATCCTGGATCAGGGTGATTGAGGCCCGGGATCCGGATCTGGCCGCGGCCGCAATGGATGCGGTCAGGCGCTGGGTTTATAAGCCGCCGGAATTTGAGGGTAAAAAATACCCGCTCATTCTCACCGTCACCGTAACCTTCAAGTTAAGCCCGGGCCGACCGCTCAGAACTATCAACCAGCAGTGACCGGCTCACCCCGGGTTGTCTCATCGGGTTGCGTTCCTTATTCGTTTCCTGGCCGGCCACAGGTTGACCCGATAAGGCACAGCCTGGTGACGGAAAGATTGATGGCCACAGGGAGTTTGCTTTCCTAACTTTCATAGTGGATTTCTTAGCAAGCCCGGAGACCCGGCTCACAATGATCATCAAGAGGAAGAACCTGGAGGACAGGTTCTATTCTGGGAACAGGCCCGGTTTCTTTCAACCAGGGGCAACCTTTTAAGGTCCCGATGCGTATTTAATTCAGAATTTGTGATAGAATTCTGCGAACCGATCACAAGTTCTGGACCGGTTCTGGCTACCCATCCAACCGGAAAATTCCTCAAGGAGTAGTTATAGATGAAGAGTGCGTCCGGAGAAAAGCCAAAAACCTATCCTGAAGCCAGGACGGCAGCCTGCACCTCAACTATTCAGGGTTATCTGCCCGAAGCCGGCAGGAGTCAGGAAACGGTATTACAGCCTGCCGGCTCAGAGCCTTCCTGGTCCCGTTGTTTTTCCAACAGGCTGGCCAGGAACGAGAAAACAGGTCATTTGATAAAGGGTTTGAAGTTGCGGCCTTGGCTAAGCCTGTCAGCCGGTTTGACTTTGTTGCTTTTTTTCTTGTTGACGATCATTTCTGTTTTCCCGCTTGAAGCCGGAACCCGGCAGAACCAGACCGCCAAAGCGACGGCCAATGAAAAAACCCCGCCGCAGAAGAAGGTAGCCCTGGCCTGGGCCATCAATCCCCAGGCCCCGGCCATCGACGGAAAGCTGGACGACTCGGCCTGGCAGCACGGCGACTGGTATACTGGCTTCGTGCAATTTCATCCCTACGAGGGCCGGGACCCGGCCGAGCAGACCGCCTTCAAGGTCCTGTACGATGACAGTCATCTCTACATAGCCATCCGTTGCTACGATTCAAAACCGGAAACCATCGAACGTCGTCTCAGCCGGCGCGACAGCACCTCGGGCGATTACGTCATGGTCTTCATAGACAGCCTTCATGACCTCAGAACCAGCTATTGTTTTGCGGTGAACGCGGCCGGGGTAAAGGCCGACCAGATTCTGCCCAACGACAACTTCGACGAAAACACCGTTGACCTTTCCTGGGACCCTATCTGGGAGGCCAAGACCGCCATCGATGACCAGGGCTGGACCGCCGAAATAAAGATTCCCTTCTCCCAGCTCAGGTTCAGCACCAGCGGCGAGCAGGTCTGGGGATTTGAGGTCTGGCGCGAGCTTTTTCGGAATGGAGAAATTTCCCTCTGGCAGCCCATTCCCAAGGACGCTCCCGGCTGGACCAGCCAGTTCGGCGAGCTGCGGGGAATGACCGGGCTGAAGCCGCCGCGCCAGGTGGAAATCATGCCCTACACCGTGGGGCGGCTGCGCACTTACCCGGCCGAGCCCGGGAATCCATTTCTCACCGGCCGGGACAAGAACATCCTCGGCGGTCTTGACGGAAAGGTCGGGCTGACCCACGACCTGACCCTCAACTTCACCATCAATCCTGATTTCGGCCAGGTTGAAGCCGACCCGTCAGAAATAAACCTGACCGCCTACGAAACCTATTTCGAAGAAAAGAGACCGTTCTTTGTCGAGGGGCAGAATATAACCAACTACAAAATAACCGGCGGCGACAGCGACTTTTCCTACGACAACCTTTTTTACAGCCGCCGCATTGGCCGTGCCCCTCAGGTCTATCCGGATACCGCCGGCTTCTGCAGCCTGCCGGCCTCAACCACCATCCTGGGGGCCTTCAAATTATCCGGGAAAACCAGGAGTGGCTGGTCGATCGGAGCCATAGAAGCCATCACTTCCAGGGAAAAAGCTTCCACCTACGACCCGGATACCGGGAGCTACGGGAGCGCCGTGGCCGAACCCTTTACCAACTACGCGGCCTTCCGGCTGTCAAAAGACTACCGGCAGGGAGCAACGGTCATCGGGGCCATGTTCACCGCCGTCAACCGCAACCTGGAAGGAGAGGTTGAGAGCCTGCTCCATCGCGCGGCTTACAGCGGCGGCTTCGACCTTTACCACAGCTGGAAGGAGCGACAGTATTATTTTTCCCTGAAACTGGTGGGAAGCGGCGTTTTCGGCAGCGAGGAGGTTCTGCAGAGGACGCAGACCTCCTCGGTCCATTATTTTCAGCGTCCGGATGCCGATTACCTGACCTATGACCCGGCCCGGAGTTCGCTTTACGGGCACGGCGGCTCGATAGATTTCGGTCGGGTCGGCGGCTCGAGGTTGATGTTTTCTACTGGCGTTACCTGGAGGTCGCCGGGCCTGGAACTCAATGACACCGGATTCCTGCGGTCGGCTGATGTGGCCTTGGAATATCTGTGGATGGGTTACAGGTTCTATAAGCCGTTCAGCATCTTCCGCAACCTTAATCTCAATTTCAACCAGTGGATGGGCTGGAACTTTGGAGGCGAGAGGATCTTCGCCGGGGGCAACGTCAACGCCTGGATGCAATTCAAGAATTACTGGAGTCTGAGCCTCGGAATAAACCGGCAGTTTCCCGGGCTGTCCCAGAGTGCCCTGCGGGGAGGGCCGCTGCTGAGGTCAGCCCCGGCCTGGAATATCTGGAGCTATATCCAGACTGACAGCCGGAAGAAACTGCGGCTGGCAGTTCAGGGTCAATGGAGACAGGCTGACAACAATGATAATGCCAATCTGAGCATCGGCCCTCAGCTTACCTATGTTCCGGTTCCGGCCTTCAACCT
>JAOAIU010000036.1 GCA_026414545.1 Candidatus Saccharicenans sp. | reverse complement strand
AACACAAGAAAAATGGCCAGATAAGCAAAGAAGTAAAATAAATCGAGCCGACCGAGACCACCGTTCTTAACCACCTCTTTTCCCTCCTTATAATGAACGAACAGTCATCCTAATTTTTCACAGAGATATGATTCTCATGGCTTTGTTCTCATCGATTAGTTCCTGGGTGTATTCTTTTTTTACCGAATTGTGGCGGACAACGATGCTGCCAGCTCCGGAGCCTATCATTTCTTTATTGGCTATTTTATTCAAACCACGAACAGAATTAAACTTAAAATGTATAAATTAACAAGGTATTTTTTAGTTCGCTGCCAGCAAATTGCCTTAAATAAAAAAGGGGCGGCCGAAGCCGCCCCTTTGGACTCAAGGCAAATCGCTTCTATGTGCCTCAGGTACCCGTGCCGGCAGCGGTGCGCGGACCGATTACCAGACTTCCGTTCCAGTTGACAATTTCTTTGTTGAAGTCCTGCATCGACACCACTTCATAAAGATTCAGTGATGGATCCGAAGCATTATACGTGACATCATTAACTGCTGCATTTCTTCCAGACGATCCCACTATGAAATCATCATCGGCCCAATTCTGCCCGGAGGGAAGGCTGATACCAAAGGCATTGCCATTGCAGGCAGTAGCCTGGCAATAAACGTAGAAATAATGGCCCCACTGGTCCTTGACGGGAAATACTTTCAGGTAAAACCCCTGTAAATCTTTAACAATCTGAGCCCCTGCGTTGAGCTGGCCTGTGCCCGAAGCAGGAGCAACTCCCTTATCCGTAACATAATCCATCAGGCCTGTAGCAATGGTGTTGATGTCTTTAACGGTACCCTTCTGTTTGGCCTTCTGCAGGGCGCTCATGGCATTGGGGATGAGCAGGGCGGCCAGGATGCCGATGATGGCCACGACGATGAGCATTTCGATGAGGGTGAATCCTCTCATCTTTTTTAACATGTCAAACCTCCTTTATTCTCGCCGACTATCCGCCGGCTGAGATGTTTTTCGTTCGCCATATAATATGCAAATAACGTGCCAATTATTTTAAACACCGCAATTCCTTAAATATCAAATACTTAGAAATAATATGGCGGTAAAACATGAAGTTAAACGACATTTATTGTCAATGATCCCTGCCACTAATTGCCTCCCCCGCCCACAGATATTTACCCATATAGCTGCCCCTTCGGGCGATTTGATACTGACCTGGGTCTTAGATTGGGTACAGTTTCCTCCTTTAATTGGCACCATTTTACAAATATTTACAGGCTTTAGCGTTTTGATACCCCTGACAAACGCCTACCTTTATCTATTTTTTGCCTTGATAACCATCCAACCAGCTGCCTGATTTCCGAGCGGTTCAACCTCAAGACCTGAGTTTCAAGCCGCTATACAAGATTAACACTAAAAACAGATATCAATTAGATGAGCTATTTACTGTAACTTCAAAAGCTCAGACCTGCCCTGGCTTTCTACCTTTCATTCCCGCCAGGCGCAACCAGATTATTTTCTTCTTCTCTAATCTTGGCCTTCAGCTCATATTTATCAATCAGATATCGCAGGGTACGGTAGCTTACGCCCAGCATCGGGGCCGCCTTCTTCATCCGTCCACCGCTCTTTTCCAGCGCTTTTACTATATACCTTTTGGCAATATCATCCAGGTGCCGGTTAAGGTCAAACCCCGGTCCCAGCTCCACCTTGACCTCATCTCTCTTGACCATGCCCAGCATTTCCGGCGGCAGGCAAGCAGTGGTAATGGTTTCCCGGTCTTCAATGGCTACGATCCGCTCGATAACGTTCTCCAGTTCCCTGATATTTCCGGGCCAGGAATACTGCTCAAAAATCCCCACCACTTCCGGCGCCAGCCTTTTCATCTTCTTCCCCATTTGCTGGCAATACTTCTGCAAAAAATGCTGCGTCAGCAGGGGAATGTCCTCCACCCGCTCCCGCAGCGGCGGCATCTCAAAGGAAATAACGTTTAGCCGGTAATACAGATCTTCCCGGAATTTGCCTTCCTCGATCCGCTTCTTCAAATCCTGGTTGGTGGCCGCAATCACCCGGACATCAACCGGGATTTCTTCCGTCCCGCCGACCCGCCTTATCTTCCTCTCCTGAAGGGCCCGTAACAACTTTACCTGGGTCCAGGGCGACATCTCGCCTATCTCGTCCAGAAAAAGCGTCCCCTTATGAGCCACCTCGAACATGCCCTTTTTATCAGAAATCGCCCCGGTAAAAGACCCCTTGGTATGCCCGAAAAGCTCGCTTTCCAGCAGGTTCTCGGGCAGGGCGGCGCAGTTTATGGTCACAAAGGGCTTATCCTTCCGCCGGCTCAGGCTGTGGATGGCCCGGGCTGCCATCTCCTTGCCCGTTCCGCTCTCCCCGGTAATCAGCACCGTGCTATCTGTTCCAGCCACCTTGTCTATCAGCAGGTATATTTCCTGCATCAACCGGCTTTTGCCGATCATGTTTTCGAACTTGTATTTCTCTTTCAGGTCTTTCTTCAGCAGGATGTTTTCCAGCTCTAAGTGCTTCCGCTCCAGTCCCCGGGCTACCAGGATCTTCAGCTCTTCCACGTCAAATGGCTTGACGATGTAATCCAGGGCCCCGGCTTTCAGCGCCTCCACCGCCTGCTGGATACTGCCGTAAGCAGTGATGACAATCACCGGCACTTCCGGCTGGTTTTCCTTCACATATCTAAGGATTTCCATGCCGCTCATGTGGGGCATCCGGATGTCAGTAATCACCAGGTCCACCGATTTGCTGTTGAGAATATCCAGGCCCTCGGCCCCGGAAGTTGCGGTCTTAACCTCGTAGCCTTCCTTCCTGAAGACCGTGTTCAGGACTTCCAGCAGATTCTTTTCGTCATCGATGATTAATATGGTATCCATCTTCTTCCTGCCTTTTCGCCTTAACTCTTTCCCGTCCTCTTTTCGTCGACGAGGGGAAGGGTGATTATAACCTCAGTTCCCCGGCCGACTTCCGAACTCACCTGGATCTTGCCGTCGTAGTCTTCCACCAGCTTTTTGACGGTAGCCAG
Source organism: Candidatus Saccharicenans sp. (assembly GCA_026414545.1). GTDB lineage: Bacteria > Acidobacteriota > Aminicenantia > Aminicenantales > Saccharicenantaceae > Saccharicenans. The sequence goes on along the minus strand of JAOAIU010000036.1, from coordinate 58,183 downwards.
GCCCAGCCCCCGCCCTTCGCCAAAGCCCGAGTAGAACGGAACAAACAGGTTCTCCTTATCCTGTTCGCTCATGCCGACGCCGGTATCGGCAATGACTATTTTCAGGCCGTCACGCCTGGAGTTATAAAAATTCAGGCTCAGCTTCCCGCCCTCCGGCATGGCCTTGATGGCATTCTTAATCAGATTCCAGTAGATTTGCTTGAAATGATTGGGGTTGCCGTAGTAAGCAATCCTCCTGAAAAGATAATTTCCCTCCACCTTTATCTTTTCCCCGTCCAGCTCTCCACTGGAACGCAACATTTCCAGCGTTTCATTTAGCAGCATGCTCAGGTCAATTTCACTGAACAGTTTTTTCAGCGGAGTGGCAAAATCCAGGAATTGCTCCAGCAGCTGCGAGACCCGGTTGGATTCCCGGACGATTATCTCCATCATCCGGCCGACATCGCCATTACCGGTATATTCAGACTTGAGGACCTGGACAGCACCGGAAATGGCCGCCAGAGGGTTTCTGATTTCATGGGCCAGCGTGGCCGATACCCGCCCCGCTTCGGCCAGCCTTTCCCTCAAGATCAACTCTTTCTGCGTCTGTTCCAGTTCTTGCCGGGCTTTCCTCAAGCTCCGTCTCAGGTAGCTCATAAAAAAAGCCACGGCGAAAAACACGGCCCAGGCCAGAATCAGGTTGAACAGGACCGAACCAAAATCCTCCTTGATAGCCTGGTCGGGGTGAAAGTAAGGGATCAGGCCAAAATAGGTGGCGTCCACCAGGAAACCGAACAGAACTGCCGACAGGCCGGCCGCCAGGTAGGTAGCTTTCTCCGATATCACCAGGCTGGCAGCTATGATGGCAAAGATGTACAGGAAATAGGTAGCCGTGGTCATGCCACCTGAAATGTAGACCAGCCAGGTGATCAGCAACAAGTCCACGATCAATTGCAGGTAAGCCTGAAAAACCAGGAACTTGCCCCATAAATAAAGCAGGAAATATAAGAGCGACAGGCCGTAGAAAACGATTATGGTCAGGATGAATACGGGCGGAAAATCGGTCCCGGTTGAATACTGAATTATGACCGCGGCTATCAGAATGGAGGTGATGATGAGCAGTCTTATCAGGATATATCCGAGAAGATCTTTTCGTTCAAATTTTTCTTTCATAGTCTTCTTACTGCCTCATACCTCTTGTCCAGGACCGGAGCCCGCTTTCGGATTCGAAACCTTAACGGGCGGCCTCTCCCGCCTGGCGGGTCCAGCCTCCAGTTGTCGTTTTATCAGTCCGTTCTTTTTTTCTCAGAACTGCTGGATCAGGTTGAAGAGCGGCAGATACATCGAAATGACCAGGCCGCCGACGATACCACCCACAAAAATCAGGACCATAGGTTCCAGGGCCGACAGCAAGGAGGTCACGGCATCATCCACTTCATCATCGAAGAAATTAGCCAGTTTGCCCAGCATTTCGTCGAGGGTACCGGTCGATTCACCCACGTTGACCATCTGGATCATCATCGGAGGAAATTGCCCTTGCCCGGCTTCCTTCAAGGCATCATTCAGGCTTTTGCCCTCAGAAACCATCTGCCTGGCATTCAGGATCTGTCTCTCAATGATCACGTTCCCGGCGGTGGTTGAGGCGATCTTCAAGCTCTCCAGCATGGGCACGCCGCCCGAAATCAGGGTGCTGAGGGTCCTGGTGAACCGGGACAGGGATATCTTGCGCATCAGGTTGCCCAGAACCGGGAACTTAAGCATTCCTCGGTCGACGGCTTCCCGCCCCGGCGGGGTCTTCCGCCAGTACCTGAAACCAAAAACCAGGCCGGCCAGACCGAGGAAGATGAGGATGATGAACTTCTGCACAAACCGGCTCAGGGCCAGGACGAAGGCGGTCAGGCTTGGCAGCTGGGCTCCCAGCTCCTGGTAGATGCTGCCGAAAACCGGAATAACTTTCCACAGCATGAAGATGGCCACCAGTATGGCAAAGGTGATGATGGCCGTCGGGTAAATCATGGCCTGGCGGACCTTGGCCCGCAACTTAATCATGCTTTCCTGGTAATCGGCCAGCCGGCGCAGCATGGTATCCAGAGAACCACTCTGTTCGCCCGAGGCCACCAGGTTGCAGTACAGGTCGTCAAACACCTTGGGGTGCTTTCTCAGCGCCTGGTGCAGGGCCGAACCAGCTTCCACGTCTTCCTTGACCTCGGTGATAACACGGCTGAAGTATTTATTTTTCTGCTGCTCGGCCAGCAGGCCCAGGCTCTGGATCAGCGGCAGCTCGGCATCGATCAGGACCGATAGCTGTCGGCTGAAAAAGGCCAGTTCCTTAAGCTTGACCTTTTCCCTTTTGAGGAAAGGTATTGACGGAACGGCTCTCTTAGGTTTTATGCTGATAACCGCAATTTGGTCTCTCTGCAGCGCCCTGGTCAGTTCTTCTACGGATTCTGCCACCCTTTCCCCGCCGACCACGTCACCGTAACGATTTCTTCCCGTCCAGACATATACTGGCATCGCCCTTCTCCTTATTTATCTCTCATTCTCATATCTATTTGCCGGTGAAAGAACCGGTTCCTTTTTTCATTGAGGTCCCTTCATGCCTCTGAATGATGTCGATCAGCTCTTCCTGGTTGGAGGTCACGGCCATGGCCGTATCCAGAGTAATCAACCTCCGGAAATACAGGCTGGCCAGGCTCTGGTTCATGGTCTGCATCCCGAATTTCTCCTGGCCCATCTGCATGGCTGAGTAAATCTGGTGAATCTTGTTCTCCCGGATCAGGTTCCTGATGGCCGGATTGGGTATCAGTATCTCCATGGCCAGGACCCGCCCCTTGCCGTCAGCCCGGGGCAGCAGGGCCTGGGTCAGAACCGCCTCCAGGATCATGGACAGGGTCACCCGGACCTGAGCCTGGTACTGGCTGGGGAAGATGTCGATGATTCTTGAAATCGATTCGCAGGCCGAGTTAGTATGCAGGGTGGAAAAGGTCAAGTGCCCGGTTTCGGCCACGCGCATGGTGGCTTCAACCGTTTCCAGGTCTCGCATTTCTCCCACCAGGACGACGTCCGGGTCCTCCCGCAGGACCGAGCGCAGGGCGTTGGCATAGGACAGGGTATCGGTGAATAATTCCCTCTGGTTGATGATGGCCCGTTTGGGAGTGAAGTAGTACTCAATCGGGTCTTCAACCGTTACTATGTGCACATCTCGCTCATGGTTGATGTGGTCCAGCATGCAGGCCAGGGTGGTTGATTTTCCGCAGCCGGTAGGACCCGTTACCAGGATCAGACCCCGCGGCAGGTAACAGAGCTGGGCCACCCGTTGCGGGATGCCCAGCTGGGCAAAGCTCCACATGGTCGGCAGGAAGCGCCTGAAAGCCGCAGCCACCGAACCCTTCTGCCTGAAGACGTTGACCCGGAACCGGCCCAGCTCTTTAATGCCAAACGACAGATCCAGCTCCATCTTTTCTTCGAAAATCTTTTTCTGCTTATCATTGAGAATGCTATAAATCAGGTCCTGGGTTTCGCCCGGCTGAAGGGGTGGATGGTCTATGTTTTTCAGCCTGCCGTGGACCCTGATCCGCGGAGGAACGTAGGCGGTGATGTGCAGGTCGCTGGCATCCTCCTCCACCGCAATTTTCAACAGTTCATAGATCGGTTTTGCCATTCATGCCTCCTAATCCCAATCCCTGACGGTTTCTCTCAGGACTTCCTCAACCGAGGTAATACCATTCTTGATCTTAATCAAGCCGCTCCTCCTCAGGGTAATCATGCCGTTTTCTATGGCCCGGCGCTTGATTTCCCTGGTGGTAGCCCGGTTGAGGATCATCTCTTTTATTTCGTCGGTTATCTTCATAACTTCAAACAAAGCGGTCCGGCCCTTGTAGCCGGTGTTGTTGCAGGCCTCGCAACCCCGGGCCTTGAAGATGTGCAGGTCGTCAACCTCGTTTTCCCCGAAGCCCATGTCCAGCAAGGCCCTCTTGGGCAGGTCCTGCGGTTCGCAGCACTTCTTGCAAAGGCGACGCACCAGCCTCTGGGCCACGATGAGGATGACCGAGTCAGCTATCAGGAAGGGCTCAACGTTCATGTTGATCAAACGGCTGATGGTGCTGGGGGCGTCGTTGGTATGAACGGTGGAGAAGACCAGGTGACCGGTTAAGGCGGCTTTTACGGCCACGTCGATGGTGTCGTAGTCGCGGATTTCGCCGACCAGCATGATGTCCGGGTCCTGGCGCAGGAAGGACCTCAGAGCATTGGCGAAGGTCAGTCCTATTTCCTCCTTGATCTGAACCTGGTTGATGCCGGGAATGTAAAATTCCACCGGGTCCTCAGCGGTCATTATGTTTACATCGGGGGTATTCAACGTCGAAATCGCCGAGTAAAGGGTGTTGGTCTTGCCGCTTCCGGTAGGCCCAGTGACCAGGATGATGCCCCAGGGCCGGTGGATGGCCTCCTGGAAGATTTCCAGGGATTCCGGTTCAAAGCCCAGCTGGGTCAGGTCCAGCCGCAACATTTCCTTGTCCAGGATACGGGCCACGATCTTCTCGCCGAACATGGTGGGCAGAGAGCTGACGCGCATGTCCACTTCTTTTTTCTTGCCGTTTTCCAGCTTGACCCGCATCTTGATACGGCCATCCTGGGGCAGACGCTTTTCAGCAATATCCATGTTGGCCAGAATCTTAACCCTGGACAGGACCGGGTTCTTGAACTTCATCGGCAGGTCGGCAATTTCGTACAGATCGCCGTCTATCCTGTAACGTATGCGGAATTGCTGCTCGTAAGGCTCAAAGTGGACGTCGCTGGCCCCTTTCTTTATAGCGTCGATAAAGGTCTGGTTGACCAGGGTGATAATCGGGGCCTCGTTGCTGGCCTGCTCCAGCTCGGTAATGTTATAGTCTTCGCTTAGCTCCTTTTCGTCTATGACGTTGACCCGGCCCTCGTCGGCCAGCTCTATGTCTTCTATCAGCTTTTTAACTTTCAGGGCATCACTTATGCCATAATATTTATTGATGGCGTTCATGACCCCGGTTTCGGTGGAAATGACCGGCTGGATGCTCAACGAAGTCCTGAACCTTATGTCCTCGATGACTTCCAGGTCAGTGGGGTCGACCATGGCCAGGGTCAGGAAGGATTTGATCTTGTGGATGGGCATGACCATGTATTTTTTAGCCACATCCGCCGGAATCAGACTGATAACTTCAGGAAAGACCTCAAACTGGTCAAGGTCGATGTAGGGATAGCCAAGCTGCCGGCTCAGGGCCTGGGCAATTTCCTCTTCGGTCACGAAGCCCAGAGCCACCAGGGCTGAACTGACGGGAAGGTTGTTCTTTTTCTGGTAATCCAGGGCCTGCTTCAGCTGGTCAGCGTCGATAATTTTTTCTCTCAGCAGGATGTCACCGAGTTTAGATGCCATTTTTTAAAGCCTTTCTACCATCAAAGACAAAATTTGTCAAAGGAAATTTTGCCCTCTACCATCGACGCACCAAGTTTCTGATTCTTGTTCCAGGCGGTCAATCCTCAATCAAGACTATTCCAGGGGTGAAAATAACATTTTTTGTCTCACCCCTGGAAGGACATAAAAGGGCTATCTTCCAACAATCCCTGCTATCCAAGAATGTCAACCCTTCTGCGTCATTTTTTTAACCGGTGCGTTTAATAATATTAATCGGGCTGGATAATTTTTTCAAGATTGTCCACAAAATTTTCAACTTTTGTCATTTCCGATCGACTAAAACTTCGGAAGCGGGAGATTATAGTGTTATGACCGCTGATGATATAAAAAATAATAGCCGCGAAATAATCAAGGCCATAATTGACAACACCAGGGACAGCATCTATGTGGTTTCCTCTCGCGGCTTTGAATTCGTTAATCAGGCCTTTGAGCATCTGACCGGCTACTCTGAAAAAGAAATTCTTTCTAACTCCTTTAATTTTCTGAAACTGGTTCACCCCGAAGATCGTCATCTTTTCTCAGCCAGAAAAACCCTCCTGGCCCGGCCGAACCTGCCTTCAGACTCCCGGCTGGTAGAATTCAGGCTCATAACCCGGAGTGGTGAACTCAGGTATGTGGAGGCCAGCACTTCCCAGCTTAAGGAAAATCCAGACCAGACCCTGACCATCCTCAGGGACATCACCTCCAGAAAGATGGCCGAGCAGGAACTTACCCAGACGCTGGAGAAACTCAGGAAGACCATGTCGGCCACCATTCAGGCCATCTCCCTGACCGTGGAATCAAGGGACCCTTACACCGCAGGTCATCAGCGACGGGTTTCTGACCTGGCCCGGTCCATTGCTACCCGGTTATTGCTGCCCACCGAGCAGATTGACGAAATCAGGCTGGCCGCCCTGGTCCACGACCTGGGCAAAATATCGGTGCCGGCTGAAATCCTGAACAAACCCGGTCGCCTGAATGAACATGAATTCAGCCTGATCAAGGACCACCCGCGGGTTGGTTATGAAATCATCAGGACCATTGAGTTCCCCTGGCCGGTGGCTGAAATCATCTACCAGCACCACGAGCGGCTGGACGGCTCGGGTTATCCCCAAGGGCTGAAAAACGGCCAGATTCACCCCATGGCCAGGATTCTGGCAGTGGCTGACGTGGTGGAAGCCATGCTCTCCCACCGTCCTTACCGTTCGGCCTTCAGTCCCCAGGAAGTTATCCAGGAAATAACAACCAAGCGGGGCCTGACCTATGACCCTCCGGCTGTGGACGCCTGCGTGGATGTGCTCCGCGACAGATACCAGCTGGCCAAAAGCTGAAAACTTCTTCCCCTGGATCTATCAACACTTTTTCTTGCAATGACCCCAGACTCTGACTAAAAAGCGGATGTATTGCTTGCCGTGCCTGGTTGCCCCCGATCCATTAGAGCAATATTCTATTACACTGTCTTCATTTCCTCTGCTTTCAAATGAACCTTTGAGCCCCGAACAGAATCTGGATGATAATGCATCCTGAGACAACAGTCAGCTTCAGCCATTCTCTCGATTTTCAGGGGATTATATCATTCAAGGCCTGGAAATAAAAAAACGCGCCTGGAGGGATTCGAACCCCCGACCCGCTGCTTAGAAGGCAGCTGCTCTATCCTACTGAGCTACAGGCGCACAGGTGCCTCATATCAGAAAATCGGGGAGATCGGATTTGAACCGACGACCTCCTGCTCCCAAGGCAGGCGCGCTAACCAGGCTGCGCCACTCCCCGTTTCCGGGCCATAAAATCAAAAAGCACCGGGGTCTTTCTGCCCCGGTTTTTAGCTAAAATGTTAACAGAAAGAACCTTAAATTGTCAATTTAACGGGGTAGAAGGAACAGGCTATCATTCTGGCTGCCGGCCCAGAGTCCTCTCTATCCGGGAACGGTCGAGCCGTATGACCACCGGCCGTCCGTGAGGACAGAGACCGGGATTTCCAGTAGAAAAGAGTTCGGAGGTCAGGAATTCCATTTCTTCCCGGTTCAAAGGCTGCCCGGCCTTGACCGCTGCTTTGCAGGCCATGGTGGCCAGCATTCTCTCTCGCCTGTCCAGGAACTTGCCCTCTTCTTCTCCCAGGAGTGAGACCAGAATGTCGGCCGCTTCCTCCTCCCGGAAAACATCCGGGTACTCTTTCAGCGCAAAACTGGCTCCCCCCATCGGTTCCAGCCTGAACCCCAGGCCTTCCAGTTCGGTCTGCCTGTCCTGGTAATTAACTTGCTGTCTGGGCGTGAGTTCCAGTACCGGGGGAAAAAGCGCCTGCCTGGAAACCCAGGCCCGGTTTCTTTCCAGCTGACTGAATTTTTCGAACAATATCCGCTCGTGGGCGTTGTGCTGGTCAATGATAAAAATCGCTTCCTCCGTAACGGCGATTATATAAGATTCAAGATACTGTCCGAGAACCCTTATCGGGGCCTCCCGGTCACCCGGAACGGCTTCAGCCACGGCTGCCGGTTTACCGGCGGCTATTTCCGGTGCAGCTACGAGCAGCGTTTTCTGCCGCTCGGTCCTGAGCCAACCGACACTTTCTCCCGTATCGCCCGGTCGCTCTGTCTGGCCAGTTGACTCGGTAGTATCCGGAATTCCTCTTTCTTCTTCTTGTTCTCCGCTTACCATTATCGGCTTGACCAGGCTTTCCTCCCGGGCAGCCATTTCCACCGCCTTCAAAATCAGCCGGAATACCTTCTGGGGCTCCCGGAACCTGACCTCAGACTTGGCCGGGTGGACGTTGACATCAACCTGCTCATAAGGAATTTCCAGGAAGATAAAACCCTCGGGATTTCTCTGCTTTTCAAGGATACCCAGGTAAGCCTGGGTTAAGGCCGCATTCAGCATGCGGTCTTTGACTGGCCGCCGGTTGACGAAGAAAAACTGATGCTGCCGGTCAAGTCTCCCGGAAAAAGGCCTGGAACCAAGCCCTGAAATTCTGTAATTCTCCTCCTCGTAATCCAGACCCATCAGGTTATCCAGGACTTTCTTTCCGAAAAGCTGATAGACCCTTTCTCTAAGGCTGGAAACAGCCGGGCAGTTTATCAGTTCTTTCTGGTTATGCAGAAGAACAAACTTTACATCCGGAAAGGCCAGGGCGGTGGTGGTAAGGTAACTGGCCACCAGGCTCAACTCTGACCGATCCGACCGGAGAAATTTTCGTCTGGCCGGCAGGTTAAAAAACAGGTCCCTGACCTCAACCAGGGTTCCACGCGGAAAGGCACTTTCTATAAAGCGAAGGAGCTTTTCGCCCTCCCTCTCTATCTGAAAACCTTTTTCCCCCGAACCGTCGCTGGTCTTCAGGGTTATCCTGGAAACTGCCGAGATGCTGGCCAGGGCTTCCCCCCGAAATCCAAGAGTGGCGATTCGTTCCAGGTCAGCTTCGGTGGCTATCTTGCTGGTAGCGTGACGCTTGAAACATAAAGCTGCGTCCTCCTGAGTCATCCCGCTGCCGTTGTCCTGAACCCGGATGAGCTTCTTTCCCCCGTCCTGAAGCTCAACCTTGATTTCCGTGGCCCCGGCATCAAGGGAGTTTTCCACCAGCTCTTTGACCACTGATACCGGTCGCTCCACAACCTCACCGGCCGCAATCTTACTGGCCACCTCTTCGGCCAAGACTCTTATCCTGCCCATCAGCTCACTCTCCCTCTGGATATCACCGGGCCGACCTCAGTTATCACGACCCTGACCAGCTGACCGGGCCTTAAATCCGGTCTGCCTTCAACCATGACCTTGAGGTAATTCCCGGTCAGGACTTCAAAACTGGTCTCTCTTTTCTTGATCACAATCCCGGCCAGTTCCCGGCCTATAAAGCTTTCCTTAAAGGCCAGATTCTTCTCCCGCGATAGTCTCCGCAATTCTTCCGACCTCTTCTTTCTTATGTTTTCCGGGACCTGCTTCCAGCCTGCGGCCGGAGTTCCTGCCCTTGGAGAAAAGGAAAAGACGTGAAAGTAATTCAGGGGCGAATCTCTCAGGAAATCCCTCAGGAAGATAAAATCAGCCTCCTCCTCCCCCGGAAAGCCGACGATGATGTCCGCGCCCAGGCTGGCTTCCGGTCGCCCGGTCCTTAAAAAATTTAAAATTTCCAGGTACTCAGCCGGGGTGCTCTTGCGCCCCATTCTTCTGAGCACAGGCTCTGAGGCATGCTGCAGCGAAAGATGAAAATGCGGACATATTTTTTCCTCCGTCACCAGGCATTCGAGCAGTGGCCTCGGCAAGAGTCTCGGGTCAAGAGAACTCAGCCTGATCATCCTGAGATCTTTTATGGCGACCAGGGCCTGAAGCAAGTCCAGTAACGATTTCTGTGGTTCCTGGTCCAGACCATAGGCACAGAGGTGAATGCCGGCCAGGACTATTTCCTGGTAGCCCCGCTCCGTGACTGCCCTGGCACACTCCACAACCTGTTCCAGCGGGCGACTCCGGCTCTTACCCCTGAGAGAGGGAATGATGCAGAAAGTGCAATGGGCATCACAGCCGTCCTGAACTTTGACCAGGGCTCTTGACCGGAAGACGCTTCTATCCTGGTGGCGCTGGCCTGTCCCGGCCAGAGCAAGCAGCTCGGCCACGAGGTTGTCTTTTAAAGAATTCGGAATGACCCGCAAGACTGCGCTGTTATGGGCCAGCTCTTCCTGTGTCTTTTCGGCCAGGCAGCCGGTGACCAAGATCCTGGTACCGGGTGATTCCCTCTGGATTTTTTTCAAGAACTGTCTGACATCGGCTTCGGCCCGAGCGGTCAGGGCACAGGCATTGACCACCACCCAATCAGCCTGATGCCAGTCACGGGCCATGGATATTCCGGCTTCACCCAGCCGGTGGGACCAGTCAAAAGCTTCGGCCTGGTTAACCCGGCAGCCGAAGTTATGGATGAAGACCGAAGTCATAATTTCTCTTTGAGCTTTTTCGAGCTCTCCTCCACCTTCTCGGCCATTTTCTGGCGATAGGAGCGAAGCCTGGCCTGAAGCTCAGGGTTCGATACTGCCAGCATGGAGATAGCCAGCAGAGCGGCATTGGCCCCGCCAGTTTTGCCCAGGGCTACCGTGGCCACCGGAATCCCCTTGGGCATCTGGACTATGGACAGCAGGGCATCCAACCCGGCCAGGGCCTGGCTTTCTACCGGCACACCGATTACTGGATATATGGTGTGGGCGGCCACCACCCCGGGAAGATGGGCGGCCTTTCCGGCCACAGCGATGAACACCCTGGTCCCCTGTTCCTCGGCTTCTTTTATCAGCCTGACCGTTCTTTCCGGTGAACGGTGGGCCGAGGTTACTTCCAGGTTGAAGGGAACCCCGAATTCTTTCAGGATATCCAGAGCTTCCTTCACCACTTCAAAGTCAGAGTCGCTGCCTAAAAAAATTGTTACCTTCATCTTCCCTCCTTCATGGCTCCGATGTCTTTACGGTAAAACATTCCGTCAAAATTTATCAGGGGTATGCTCTCATAGATTTTCTTCATGGTCTGCTGAAGCGTATCTTCACTGGCGCAGACATTAAGCACCCGGCCGCCGTTGGTGTAAAACTGCCCGTTGGCCAGGCTGGTCCCGGCATGGAAAATCACCAGGCCTGGCACCTTCTCGGCCTCTTCCAGGCCCTTGATCAGCTTACCTTTCTCGTAGCTGCCCGGATACCCTCCCGAGGCCAGGACCACGCAGCCGGAAACTTTCTGGCTCCATTTAATCTCATCTTTTAACAGGTCCTCGGTTACGGCTGACATCAGGACTTCTACCAGGTCGCTCTCCATCCGGAGCATCTGCACTTGGGTTTCCGGGTCGCCAAAACGGCAGTTGTATTCCAGGACCCTGGGACCTTCAGAAGTCAACATCAGCCCGGCATACAGAGTCCCCTTGAAGCGCCGCCCCTCCTCCAGCAGCCTGGTAACTGTCGGGAAAATAATGGTATCCATGATCTGGGCGTACAATTTTTCGGAAATAAAGGGAGAGGGAGAAATGGCCCCCATACCTCCAGTATTCGGCCCCTTATCCCCGTCGTAAGCGGCCTTATGGTCCATGGTGGTCACCAGGGGTTGAACCCTGGCTCCGTCGGTCAGAACGATAAAGGAAAGCTCGCGCCCTTTTAAGAATTCTTCTATCACCACCCGTTCGCCCGAGGCTCCGAATTTTTTCTTGACCATAATTTCATTGATGGCATCTTCGGCTCTCTTGACGTTGGCGCAGACCATAACCCCCTTGCCCGCAGCCAGGCCGTCGGCCTTGACCACCACCGGGAATTCAAATTCTCCAGAGTTCAGTATCTTCAGGGCTTCCTCGGCACTGTTGGCCACCCGGAACCTTCCGGTCGGGATGCGGTGGCGTTCCATGAATTCCTTGGCAAAGACCTTGCTCCGTTCTATTTCGGCCGCTTTCTTATTGGGTCCGTAAATTTTCAGGCCGCGGCGTTCGAACTCGTCCACGATTCCCAGGGCCAGAGGGACCTCCGGCCCGACCACCGTCAGGTCGATCTTTTTTTCCTCGGCAACCCTGGCCAGCAGGGAGATATTGGTATCTTCGATCGGCACCACCTCGGCAATCCTGGCCATCCCGCCGTTGCCAGGGGCACAGTATAGTTTTTTACAGTGCGGACTCTGGACTATCTTCCAGGCCAGAGCATGTTCCCGGCCGCCCGACCCCACTAACAGGATTTTCATCAGGCCTCCTTCAATCCTTAAACTCCCTGGCCTTACTGGCCATGTGCTCGGCCAGGCTGGCCGCCAGCGCGGGTGAAGGCAAAATGCTCAGCAACAGTCGGCTGGCCAGCTCCAGTGCCTCTTTTTCCGGCAGGCAGTAATGCATCTCCAGGAAATTGCGGCGGTAGCGGCTGACTTCCTCTCCTACCTGCCTGTTCTGGATAATCACTTCGGCCAGGAGCCCGGCCAGGATTTCAAAATCCTTCTCCTTCATCCCAAATCGGGTCATCTCCTGCACTCCCATCCTTATTCCCGAAGACTCCAGGAAGGTGGCGTCATCGGGCAGGGCCTGGTAGTTGGTCAGGATGTTGTTGTTTTCAAGGCGTCGGGCGATTTCCTGTCCGTTACCGAACTTCTTGACCCTGATCAGTACCTGGTGAGTTTCGGTAAAACCGTCCGCCTCTTCGCCTTCCACCGGGATGCCGGCCTCCTTAAGGTAGCGGGCAAAGGCCCTGGCATTTTTGCGGACCTGGGCCTGGTACTCATCCTTAAATTCATTCATCTCGATGGCCGAAAGCAGCAGGCCCAGCAGCGTTCCCAGATGATGGTTGGAAGTCGAACCGGGAAAAGCCCGCCCCTGGATATCCGTCCAGAGCTGCTGGAAGGGGCTGCCCTCCGGAAAATTTCCGGCCACTAGGCCACGCTGGGTGCCGAAGAAGGTCTTGTGAGTGCTGCCGGTCACCAGATCAGCACCCTCAGCAAAGGGTGCCTGGAAGGCGCCGTACAGGCCGAGAACGTGAGCCATGTCATACATCAACACCGGCCGGTCTGGCCAGTCTTTCACCAGGTCGTAGACAAACCTGACCGGTTCCTGGTAGATGAACATACTCTTACCAAAGACCACCAGCTCCGGCCTGTGCTCTTTAAGCAATTCAGCCAGTCGATCCAGGTCGGCCCGGTACGGGTTGTCCTTCCGCACCGGGATATTTACCACATTTTCCTTGCCCGTAGCCGGGTCTTCCTCCACCAGGTTGAACAACGCTCCCATGGGCTGGCTGCTCAGATGCCCGCCCTTATTCAGGTCGTTGTTCATAACCAGCCGCAGCCGGCGGAAGGGCTGACCGGCTGCCCTCTTCCTGTTGACGAACTTGACCAGTCCCTTGAAAACCACCTCGTTGGCCATCTGGCCGCTGATCGGCCGGAGTTCGACATCGGTGCAGCCAAAATAGCGGCAGAGCTCTTTCCTGGCTTCTATCTCCACGTCCCGGATGAAATCTGTCCCCTGGTAAAAATAAATCTCCCGGCCCTTCATCGTCCGGTGTTCGGCATAGCGGCCCGAGGGGTCGGCAATTTCAGCCAGCTTGACCAGGAGCGAAGGGGTGTTTTCCGAGGGAATCAGGTTAAAACATCTTTTCTGTCGCCAGAGGTTGTTTTTTTCGATCCGGTCGCACCAGGTCGAAATTTTATCGGCAAAGTCGGTCATCAGCCTGCTCCTTTTTATTATTATCTTCTCAACAAATTCTACCCCTAAATCGGGCCTGATAGCCGCTCTTCTATTTCAGCTTACCAAGCTCTTCTTCCAGGGCAAAAATCTTTTTTATCCGGCGCTCGTGGCGGCCGCCCTCAAAATCTTTCTCCAGCCATATCTTGACAATCCTGATGGCCTGTTCCGGAGTCAGCACCCGACCCCCGAGAGCCAGGCAATTGGAATTGTTATGCGTCCGGCTGACGGTGGCCGTGAATTCATCCCAGCAGGGAGTGGCGATGATGCCCGGGAACTTGTTGGCCACCACGGCCATGCCCAGACCGGTGCCGCAGAACAGAATGGCCCGGTCAAATTCTCCTGAAACTACCCGGCGGACCGCTTCCGCCCCGTAATCGACATAATCCACGCTTTCACCGGGGCCGCAGCCAAAATCAGCAAAATTTATTCCTTGGGCCCGAAGAAAATTGATCACTTCCTTTTTGAGCTCATACCCGGCATGGTCGGAAGCTATGGCCAGTTTCATCGCTGACTCCTTAGCTACTTTTTATTCTGAAGGTCGACCCGATTACTGCTTAGCGACTGTTCCGAACGAATTTTTCAGCCTCGGGCATGACCTCGATGGCCTTGAGCACCACCGGGTCGGCCTGCCTGAAGACCTTGATCCCTTCTTCCAGGCTGAATACGGCAGAAAAAATCTCGCGCTTGAGCTCGTTCTTTATTTCAGCTTCAGCCTCGTCCAGCCTGCTCAGGTCATACTTGATCCCCGTGGTCCCTATAAACTCCAGGAAATCCTTTACCACGTCCGGCCCAACCTCAAAGCTCTCGTCGAAAATTCGCCGGCCAGCGGGAGCCACCCCATTTTTTAGTTCCTGGGGGAAAATATAACCGGCTGAGAGTCGGGTTTGATGCTGGCTGAATTTTCTCCCGTAGCTGAAAAAGGCTCCCCTGATCAGGAATTCCACCGTCAGGGGTTTATAGCTGGTTTTGACCTCGTAGTCCGGGCTGATACCGCCCTGGCCCAGGACCTTTCGGCCCTTAACCGTGTACTTGATCTCCCGTTTTTCTTCCGGAGCTCTCCGGGCCAGGAGATAATCCTCGAGGTGGGAATAATCCCTCTGAATTTCCCGGCCGCTCGGGGTTAAATATTTGGCCGTGGTGATGGCCACGGCCATATCGGCCGCCAGCGGAAACACTGTCTGCACCAGACCCTTGCCCCAGGAATCCTCGCCAACAATCAGACCCCGGTCGTTGTCCATTATGGCTCCGGCCACAATCTCCGAGGCGCTGGCTGTTCCCTGGTTGATTAGAATGACCAGCGGCAGGTTTTCATACTGGTCGTCCTGACTGGCAAAGAAATCCCGGTTGTAGGCGGTATTGCGGCCTCTCATGGCCACAATCCTCGTCCCTCGAGGCAGGAATAGGTCAGCCATGTCAACCGCCTGGAAAACCGGGCCCCCGGTATTACCCCGCAGGTCCAGGATCAGCCTTTCCATTCCTTTCCCGGTCAGCTCTTCCAGTTTTTCTTCCAGTTCATCCACGGTGTTGCGGCCGAAATTTCGGACGAAGATGTAGCCTATCTTTTTCTTTTCATCCAGCAGGAAGGCATAGGGAACGCTTTTCAGCGGAATTTCCTCACGGGTGATGGTCAGGTCAAAGGGTTTGTCCAGCCCTTCTCTCTGGATGGTGATGGTAACCTTGGTACCTTTTTCCCCTCGCAGTTTCAGCATGGCCTCGGTGCTGCTCAGCGGCTTGGTGCTTTCCCCGTCGATATGGGTTATGACATCACCGGGTTGAATTCCCAGTCGCCAGGCGGGGGTACCTTCGATTGGAGCTATGACCACCAGTCGGTCTTCCTGCTTCTGGATCTGGATGCCCAGTCCATAATACTTGCCAGTATAATCCTCGGTAAAAGTCCGGGCGCCCTCCGGGTCCAGGAAATAGGAATGGGGGTCCAGGGTGTCCAGCATGCCCCTGATGGCCGAATAGGTCAGCTTCCGGGCATCCTTTTCTTCAAAGTATTCCTTCTGGACCAGGCCGGTCAGGGTCAGGACCTTATTGACACCCTGCTGCCAGGGGTCAATGGCCACCGACGAGCGGCAGACCAGGAATAGCAGGGGAAACAAAACGATAAGGAGTGAAATCCTCTTTGAAGTCTGGTTCATAATTTATCCGTTAAAGCCTGTTTACAGACAATAAATCTTACCAGAGGGTTATCTTAAAGTAAAGCTGAATCTGGCTTGACTGTCCCCCGGTTAAAGGCTATAGTTTAACTGGCGAAAACAATGTTCGGATCTATAGGCGTTCCAGAATTAATCGTCATCTTCATCATCGCCCTGCTGGTGTTCGGGCCGAAAAAGCTGCCCGAGGTTGGCAAGTCGGTGGGGCGGGCTATCAGAGAGTTCAAGAAGGCCTCGGACGAGCTGCGCAGTAAGGTCGAAGAAGAGATCAACGCCAGCGAAATCAAGTCCGAAATCAACGAAGTCAAATCCAACCTGACTGAGTTCAAGGACGACCTGAACCAGTTCCAGGATAACATCAAGAAGGACCTGAAAACCGATGAAGCTGGGGAAGGCCAGAAAGTCACCTGACGAGATGACCTTCCTTGAACATCTCGAGGACCTGCGCAAGAGACTTTTCTATTCTTTCGTGGCCATCATCGTGGCGGTCATTCCCTCCTGGATTTTCAGCCGCCAGCTCTATGCCATCCTGGCCAGGCCGGTCACCCAGTATCTGCCGCCAGGAACCAAGCTGGCCTTCACCACCCTGACCGCCCCCTTCATGCTCTACCTCAAGGTGTCTTTCCTGGCGGCCCTGTTCATCACCTCGCCCTTTGTCTTTTACCAGCTGTGGATGTTCGTCTCGCCCGGCCTGTACCAGAAAGAAAAAAAATATGTCATTCCATTCGTGTTCTTCACCACCTTTTTCTTCTCCCTGGGGGCCCTTTTTGGCTATTTCATCGTTTTCCCCTGGGCCTGCCGTTTCTTCCTGACCCTGGGCCGCGATTTCCAGCCGGTAATCACGGTCGACCAGTACTTTGGCTTTGCCCTGAAGGTGCTGCTGGGAATCGCCCTGGTCTTCGAGCTGCCCACCCTGGTTTACTTTCTTTCCAAGATAGGGATTCTGACCTCGCGCTGGATGCTCAAGAATTTCCAGTATGCGGTCCTGGCCGCCTTTGTCATTGCCGCCGTCATCACCCCGACTCCCGACATGATCACCCAGAGCATCGTGGCCGTGCCGATGATTGTTCTTTACGGGATCAGCATCCTGATCGCCCTGGTGGTCGGGCGCAACAAAGAAAAACGGAGAAAGAAAGAAGAGAAAGAGGCGGCCAGTTCCGATAATCTGGCCGGGTAAACTCCCCTTTGAATTTTCCGCAAGTTGGGATATATTCATATTTTCAGAGTTTGGCCTGGTGCTCATGCTGGGAAAAAAGAGACTTACTGATTTCAGGCTGATCGGCCTGACCGGAACCAACGGCGCCGGCAAGGGCGAGGTAGCCAATTTTCTTATGAAAAAGGGCTACGGCTACGTTTCACTGTCGGACGTCATCCGCGAGGAGCTACGGGCCAGGGGCCTGGAGGCCAGCCGCGACCAGTTGATCGCCTGCGGCAATGAACTTAGGGAAAGATTCGGGCCCGACATCCTGGCCCGCCGGGCGGCCGCCAGAATCCAGGGGCCGACGGTTATAGACAGCATCCGCAATGCGGCCGAGGTTTCCTTCCTCCGGAGCCTGGGCGATTTCATCCTGGTGGCAGTGGATGCTCCCATTGAGGTCCGCTTTGAAAGGACCAGGAAAAGGGGACGCAATGAATCAGCTTCCACCCTGGAAGAATTCCGACTGAAGGAAGAGCAGGAAAAGAGCACCCGGGACACCGGTCAACAACTGGAAATCTGCCTAAGACTGGCCGACTTGACCATCATCAACGATGGCTCACTCGAAGACCTGCGGAAAAAACTGGAGGAACTGGCATGAAGAAAAAAGTAAGCAGCCGGGCAAAAAAAACAGGGAATAAAACGCTTCAGGCTGAAAGCCGAACCGCGCTCCGCGTTTCCAAGGACGAATACTACCTCGGCATTGCCCGGGAAGTCTCGCGTCGCAGCACCTGCTTCCGTCGCTCGATTGGAGCCATCATCGTCCGCGACGACCAGATCATTTCTACCGGCTACGTTGGTGCCCCCAGGAAGACCAAGGATAGCCTGGAACACGGTTTCTGCCTGCGAGACCGGTTGAACATACCTCACGGCCAGCGTTACGAGCTCTGCCGGTCGGTTCATGCCGAACAGAATGCTATCATCAACGCCGCCCGGGCCGGGGTCAGCCTGCTGGGGGGAGACATGTTCATCTACGGCCGAGACCCACGGACCGACCGGGAGATAGATGCCTTCCCCTGCTTTATCTGCAAGAAAATGATAATCAATTCCGGCTTGAACCGGGTGGTCTGCTCCACCTCTGACGGGGGACTCCGGGTCTTCTCGGTTGAAGACTGGATAAGAGACTGGCAGGAGACCGACATCCTGGATGACACTCATCAGTACGGAAGGCCATTTGAAAATGAAAATCAGGACAAGAAAAAATGACGGGCGGTCCGGCCGGCGGATGGTCGGGGCTCTCTTAATCCCTACTATTTTAGTAGGATTTTTAAGGCTATCACCTCTCTCCCCCCAGGAACAGGTCCCTTCCCCGTCCGGTTTGCTCCAGCTCCTGGGCCTGGAAGTCCCGGCCGAGTCGGTCGATTATGTTCAGAATAAGACCCAGTTTCAACTCCACAGCCTGCTGACCGAGCAGCGTCATCCCAGGACCTGGAACCTGAGCGAAAAAATCAAGACCGACATTCCCGCCGCCCTGCACATGCTCTTTTCGGTGGATGAGGATATTGCCAGCCGCCTGGAAGAGCTGGCCGCCTCTCCGCAGGACCTGCTCCGACTCTCCACCGAAATCAGAAAGACGATTCTGTCCGGCCGGAAAATCTACATCTACGGCTGCGGGGCCACCGGCCGCCTGGCCAAGCAGATGGAAAGTACCTTCTGGCGCCCGTTCTGGAACTCCCTGCGCCAGGACCGGGCCCTCTGGCTTAAGGTTGAAAAAAATCTGGGAGCCGACATTTCCGAAAAGCTCATCGGGGAGATGACCGGGGCTGACCGGGCACTGATCTCTTCCCTTGAGGGCTTCGAAGACCTGCAGCTCATTGGCCGGCTCCAGCTCCTGGACCATCAGGTGAAAAAGGGCGACCTGGTCATCTGCGTTACTGAAGGCGGAGAAACCTCTTCAGTTATCGGCACCATCCTGACCGCCCTGGAGCAGTGGAAAGAAACTCCGGACTACAATCCCGAACACAGCCGGCAGAAACTTTATTTTGTATACAACAACCCCGATGACCGACTTAGACCTTTTAACCGCAGTAGGTCAGTCCTGGAAGAACCGGGCATAACCAAGATCAACCTGACCACCGGGCCCATGGCCATAACCGGCTCCACCCGGATGCAGGCCACCACCATCGAAACCTACGTGGTAGGCGCAGCTCTCCAGGCTGCGGTCTATGACCTTCTGTCTGGGTTTCTCAATGCCAAAGAACTTCAAAAAATCGGCTTTATCCGCCGGTACGACCTGGTGGAAACCCTCCGCGATTTTAACCAGGTGCTCACCAGGGTAAAAGCCGCCGTTCCCAGGATAGCCGCCTGGACCGGGCTCGAAGCCAGCACCTACGCCGGAAATCATTTTTCAACCTACTTTGCGGACCAGGCCTTGATCACCGTTTTTATAGACAGCACCGAGCGCAGCCCGACCTTCCGGCTCTTCCCCCTGGACACAGTGGAAGAACCAGCCCGCAGGTGCTGGATCCAGGTCTGGACCCCGGCCGCTGACAGAAGGCAGGCCTGGCTCAATTTCCTTGGCCGTCCTTTCCGCGGCCTGCGGGAAGACTTTTATCGGCCACACTTTGAAGAAGAAGTGGAAGATCCATATCTACGCCGGGCTGCCCTGGAGAGTTTGAAGAAAGCCGGCGATAACCAGCAGGACCTATATGATTTTTCTTTCGCCGAGTTCAACCTGAGGAAGCGGGGGCCTCAGCCCGGGGACCTGGGAGTGCTGGTCTGCCTTTCGCCGGAAGAAAAAAAACTGCTGGAACCAGCCTCGGCCTTCAGCCGCTTTGCCAGGTTATTCCTGGAAAACCAGGCCAGGGTGGTCGTGGTCAGCGTCAACTGCCTTAACGAAAAACAGACCGTGGCCCTGGAAGAAGGAGTTAAGAATTATTACGGCAAATTCTCTCCTGCCGGCCAGCCGGGACTCAGCCTGGTTTGTCTCAGCATCAGCCGGGATAACGACCCGTTCCTGCTTAGACAGAATATTGGGCTGAAAATGGTGCTCAATGCCCATTCCACCGCGGTCATGACCAGGCTGGGCCGGGTCATCGGCAACACCATGACCAACGTCAGTCCCAGCAACCTCAAGCTCATCGGCCGGGCCACCTATTTGATCCAGTCTCACGTCAACGATTGCTTGCGCCAGCCGGAGTGGATAAAAAAATACGGCCGACGCCCGGAAATCAGCTACGGCGAAGCCAACGCCGTTCTCTATGACTCCATTCAATTTCTCAAAGACAAACAGGCCGTGGCCGGTCAGACAGCCGAAGTTGCTCTGTCCATAATCAGGATTCTGGAAGCGCTGCGGCTGAAAAAAGGAGTGACCAACGAGGAAGCCCTGGCCATCCTGCAACAGGTAGGACTGGCTGATTACCTGCTACAGTACCAGCGGTAAAACTTCTACTCGGTCCAGATTTCTTTTTAAGCTGACTGGCGTAACTCAGAGTTGCTGGCTGGGAGCGGCGTAGCACGGTGGCTGCACCCGCGGCCGCCTCTTCTTTGGACTTTTAACCTGTGGATAGACATAGACTTCGCCAGCATAGTTCCTGAGAACCACCTTCTCGTCGGAAATTGCCTGCACGTACTCGGGAATTAGCGGGATCTTGCCGCCGCCGCCAGGTGCGTCTATGACGTACTGGGGCACGGCCAGGCCCGAAGTCCAGCCCCTGAGTCCCTGGTAGATCTCGAGGCCTTTCTCCACGGTCGTCCGGAAATGGTCTGTCCCCTTAACGTAATCCGCCTGGTAGATATAATAGGGACGCACCCTGACCATCAACAACTTCTGCATCAACTTTCTCATTACCGGGACCTCGTCGTTGATGCCCTTGAGCAGGACGGTCTGGTTGCCGAGGGGAATGCCGGCATCGGCCAACAGGTTCAGGGCCCGGGCCGCTTCCGGCGTTATCTCGTCAGGATGGTTGAAGTGAACGTTCAGGTAAAGCGGGTGGTACTTCTTCAGCATGTTGACCAGCTTTTCGGTTATTCTCTGCGGCAGAAAACAGGGCACCCGGCTGCCGAGGCGCATGATTTCCACGTGGGGAATGGAGCGCACCTGGCTGAGAATAGCTTCCAGTCTGTCATCGCTCAGGATGAGCGGGTCGCCTCCGGAAATGATCACGTCGCGGACCTCGGGATGGTCCTTGATATAGTTGATGCCGTCTTCGATGTAGCGGGGATGGATCTTGCTGGGGTCGCCGACTTTCCTTTTCCTGGTGCAGAAACGGCAGTAGGAAGCGCAGCTGTGGGAAACCAGAAACAGCACCCGGTCGGGGTAGCGGTGAACGATGCTGGGAACGGGGGAATCCAGGTCCTCTTCCAGCGGGTCTTCCTGGCCGGAGTTCTCAGCCAGTTCGGCCAGGTCCGGCACCACCTGTCTATAGATGGGATCACCCTTTTTCTTGATCAGACTCGCGTAATAAGGAGTAATCTGGATCTTGAAGGCCCGGCCAATTTTCCTGACCTCTTCCAGGTCCAGGCCGAAATGTTCGGCGATGTCTTCGGGCGTGCGCAGGCTGTCGCGTAAGATTCGTTGCCAGTCTTCCATTGTCTCCTTTTCTCACTCCTTTGGGCGAAAATATTTTCCGAAGATTACCCGGTCGTCTCCGGGACGGTAGAAGTCCCGGATGCGGGCCACTTCGGTATATCCCAGTTTTTCGTAGAATTTTCTGGTCGGTTGATACTTGGGCTGGGAAGAAGTCTCTATCAAAACCAGGCGACCGTTATTTCTTTTTACTTCCTCTTCCAGCCAGCCCACCAGCTGTTGTCCAAAACCGCGGCCCTGAGCTTCCGGAGCCACAGCAATCCAGTACAGGTCCCAGGTGCCTTCGGTCAGGGGTGTCGGCCCGTAGGTCATGTAGCCAGCCACCTGTCCCTCTTCATTTTCCACAACCACTATGTAATAGTCGCGCTGCTCCGGATTATTAAGATAAATATCGATCAATTCTTCAGCCACCTGGATTTCTCCCGGCGTGAAAAACCCGGTGGCCCGGATGAGGTCGAGCACCGGCTGACGGTCAGCTCTTGCCATTGGGCGCAACATTGCCTTCTTTCCTTTTCCTGGCGTTGGCAATCAGCAATTTCCAGAAATCCGCATAATCGATGCCGGCGGCTTTCAGGGCCCGGGCATAACCGGCATCAAGGCTGACGTCCGGGTTGGGGTTAACTTCCAGTATGAATATTTCGCCCCGGGTGTTCATCCGAAAATCCACCCGGGCATAATCGCGGCACCCCATAGCCTTGAAGGCGTTAACTGCCAGTTCCTGCAGTTTTAGACCGAGTTCTGTATTAATCGGGGCCGGGCAGACGGGCGGAGTCGACTTGTAGAGGATATGGTCCGGATACCACTTGGCTTCGTAGCTGCAGATGTGGGGATAACCCTCGGGCATTTTGGAAAAATCTATTTCGGAGACGGGCAGGGCCCGGGGTTCGCCGTCTTCCAGGACGGCCACGTTGAACTCCCGACCGTCGATATACTCCTCGACGATGGCCGGCTGGTTATAGGTCCTGACAATCTTTTCCACCCTGGCCGCCAGGGATTCCTGGTCGTAGACTACCGATTCCGGATGAACCCCGATGCTGGCATCCTCGGAATTGGGTTTGACGATCACCGGAAATTTCAGGTCGACCATTTCCTCGGCCGAGGTGATGAGCTGGCTGGCGGCCACCGGCAGGTTGAAGGAGCTGAGAATGGCCTTGGCCTGGTGCTTGTCCTGGCAGAGGGCCAGCGTCCGGGAGCTGTTCCCGGTAAAGGGAATGTGCAACATTTCCATGACCGCGGCCACGTTGGCTTCCCACTGGGGATTGCCGAAGAAACCCTCACACAGGTTGACCACCACCTCCACATTCAACTCTTTGAGCCGCCGCAGAAAGGTGAACATGCTTCTCTGCAGGGGAATGATGGTGGCCTCCACCCCGGCCTGATTCAGAGTCTCGCAGACAACCTCAGCCACCCTGGCCACCGAGTCCTCGGAAACTTTTTCCGGGCGGTAGATGAAAGGCTCGTAGGTGTTGAAAGCCACTCCGACCTTAGGACTGTCAGTGGCCATCGGCTCCTCCGAGACCAAGGGAGCTGGTCGCCGGCCGGAACACATCGCGGTAAAAATCAACCGGCAGGCCATACCGCTTACCGGCCTCCCAGACCACCCGGTTGATGAGCAGGTCGTAGCTATAACCGGCCGCCCGGGCCGCCTTGGGCAGGCAGGAATTATCCTCGGGATTGGGCAGGATGCCCGGCAGGGGGTTTATTTCCAGGATGTTGGGCACACCCTTTTCATCAAGCCTGACGTCAATCCGGGCCCAGTCGCGTATTCTCAGCACCCGGCAGGTCTCTCTGACCGTTTCCTCAATTCTGGTTTTCAATTCATCCGAGATATCGGCCGGGCAGCAAAAGATTTCCAGCGGTTGCTCTGGCCTGTCCCAGACCCACTTGGCTTCGTAGGAATAAATCGGCCTGGCCCCGGCTGGAAGCTGGGAATGGTCAATTTCCACGATGGGCAGTATCTCCAGGTCAGGATAATTTCCCAGAACCCCGACCGTGAATTCCCGGCCGGTCAGGAATTTTTCCACTATGGCCGGCTGGTCGTACAGTCTTCTTATTTCCTCAATCTTAGCTTTAAGTTCCCGACGGTTGCTGACCACCGAGTTGTCCTTAATACCCTTGCTTGAACCTTCATAAAGAGGTTTGACTATCAACGGGTATTTCAGCCTCGGCGGAATATCTTCGGCCCGCTCTATCACCCGGAAATCCGGATTGGGTATCCGGTGGTAACTGAGGATTTCCTTGGCCCGGGACTTGTCCAGGCAGATTCCCAGGGTCAGCGGGTCAGAGCCGGTGTAGGGGATGTTCAGCATCTCGCAAATGGTCGGGATATGAGACTCGCGGTTTGGCCCAAAAAGTCTTTCGGCGATGTTAAAAACCAGGTCTGGCTTTTCTTCCATCAGGCGCAGGTAGGCCTGTTCGTCGGATTCAATCAGAACCACCCGGTGAAATTTCTGGAGGGCCTGCTCGACAGCAGTGATGGTTTCATCGCTGTCGCATTCAGCCAGCAAATCAGGTGGGGGCTCTTCCCCTTCTTCAGCCCGGTCTTCAAAAAGAACCGGTCCCAGTGTCCTGGCCATTCCCTGCTTGGAACTGAAAAGCAAAGCGATTTTCATTTTCTTTTTTTCACTCGCCGCTAAAAAATTTTTAAGTGCCTTCCTTCAAAAAATTTTTTAATCGCCGCTTTCAGTTTCATTTCTTTTTCTGTTTTCAATTGTATATATACAGCATTTTTTCCGGATGTCAATACTTTTTTGGGTTTTTTATACTTTTTTTTGTGTAAAGGAATTTTAGGCCACTATTAGTGGTGGCGAACAATCTCCTTCACTCTCATCAGCTGAACCTGGTAGGAGCGTTCGATCTCCTCCAGGCGCGAGGAAATGGAGTGGATAGTTTCCTTAAGGCTGGGGATTAAAATGTATTCCAGGGCGTTGACCCTTCTCCTGGTCACTTCTATTTCGTGAGCCAGAAGCTCCAGCTTTTTCCAGAGGCTGCAGAACTCCAGGAGTTCCGGCAGAACTTTCTTGAAATGTTTCACGGCCACGTCCAGCTCGCTCTCGGTCAGAAACAGGTCGTAATCTCCTGGCTGAAAACTGGCCAGTTGAAACTCAGGGACAGCCAGGTTCAGCAACCGCCCCGGCTCCACAAAAATTTCCAGATTGCCCTCTCCGAGAAGTTCCGATACTTCAAAGGCCGGCTGAGAAATCCGAACGGCGGCTGTGGCCCCGGTGATGATTTCAAATTCCCGGTCGATCTTTTGGTGCAGTTCGGCCAGCCTCCGGGAGGCTTCCAGCAGCTGCCGCATCAGTTCTTCCAGCTTGTCTTTAAGAAGTTTGTGTCCCCTCTCGGCCAGGGCCAGGCGGCGGCGGAGTCGCAGCAACTCCATCCGGTTGGGGTTGACTTTAAGCTTCATCTGCTTTCTCGCTTCCTGCAGTTCAAGCCGGCGAATAATACTTTTCCAGGTATTCCGGCCTGATTCTCTTCAGCTCTTTCTTCGGAAGCTGGCGCATCAGCTTCCAGCCGAGTTCTATGGTCTGCTCGATGGTCCGGGCTTCGAATTCACCCTGCCGAACAAACTCCGTCTCAAACAGGTCGGCAAATTTCAGGTACAGCCGGTCCAGGTCGCTGAGGGCTGCCTCACCCAGAATCAGGGCCAGTTCCCGGGCTTCCTTGCCACGGGCATAACAGGCGAACAACTGGTTAAGCACGTCGGCATGGTCTTCTCTGGTCTTTCCGGCTCCTATTCCTTTATCTTTTAAACGCGACAGGCTGGGCAGGACATCTATGGGCGGGTAGATTCCCTTGCGGTGAAGTTCCCGGCTCAATATCACCTGCCCCTCGGTGATGTAACCGGTCAGGTCCGGAATGGGGTGGGTCTTGTCGTCCTCGGGCATGGTCAGGATGGGAATCATGGTGATCGAACCTTTCTTGCCCTTGATCCGGCCGGCCCTTTCGTACATGGTGGCCAGGTCGGTATAGAGGTAGCCGGGATAACCCCGTCGGCCCGGGATTTCCTTCCGGGCGGCCGAGATTTCGCGCAGGGCTTCGGCATAGAAGGTCATGTCCACCAGGATGACCAGGACATGCATGTCGAGTTCAAAGGCCAGGTACTCGGCACAGGTCAGGGCCAGGCGCGGAGTGGCAATTCTTTCGATGGCCGGCTCGTTGGCCAGGTTCAAAAACAGAACCGCTCTCTCCAGGGCTCCAGTGTTGCGGAAGTCCTCTATGAAGAAGTTAGCCTCTTCAAAGGTGATGCCCATGGCCGCAAAGACCACGGCAAATTTTTCTTCCTTGCCCAGAACTTTAGCCTGGCGGGCAATCTGGGCCGCAATCCTCGGGTGGGGCAGACCGGAGCCAGAAAAGATTGGCAGCTTCTGGCCGCGGACCAGGGGGTTCATGCCGTCGATGGAAGAAATACCGGTCTGAATGAATTCCGAGGGATAATCACGGGCGTCGGGATTGATGGGGCTGCCGTTGATGTCAAGACGTTTGCGGGCAATGATCTGCGGGCCGTTATCCCGTGGCCGGCCGGAACCGTCAAACACCCGGCCGATGATTTCTTCCGAAACCGGCAGCTGCTGGGAACGTCCCAGGAAGCGGACCCGGGATTTATCGATGTCCAGACCGACGGTTCCCTCGAACACCTGGACCACGGCCTGGTCAGTCGAGACCTCAAGCACCGTCCCGCGGCGCAGGCGCCCCCGGGAGTCCTCTATTTCCACCAGTTCGTTGTATTTAACGTCGGCTATCTTTTCCACGATGACCAGCGGCCCGACTATGTTGGAGACTGTCAAGTATTCTTTGTGCATGGGACTCACCTTAAAACTAAAGTGTCTTGAAAGAAGCGTCCACTTCTTTTTCCACCTGAAGCAAGGTTTCTTCTTCCTCAGGCAGATATTTCATCTTGGAAATCCGGTCGCGGACCTCCAGGGAGATGATATCGTTGAATTCCTTGCCGGCCTCCAGAGCCTCGTTGGCCCGGTGATGGAAGTGGAGAATGGTCCGCAGCATCAGGTACTGTTTGCGCATGGAGGTGTAGGTGTCCTGGGGATGGAAGGCGTTCTGGTGCAGGAAATCCTCGCGGATGGAGCGAGCCGTTTCCAGAATCAACCTTTCCTTGTATGACAGTGATTCCAGGCCTATCAGCCTGGCGATTTCCTGAAGCTCGGCTTCCAGCTCCAGCAACTTCATAGCTTCCTGGCTTAGTTCAACAAAATCCTCAGCCACTTTTTCAGCCAAATACTTCTTCAACGAATCGCGGTACAGCGAATAGCTCTGCAGCCAGTTGATGGCCGGGAAATGTCGCATGTTGGCCAGCCGGTCGTCCAGCGCCCAGAAGACTTTGACCACCTTAAGAGTGGCCTGGACCACCGGGTCGGACAGGTCGCCCCCGGGTGGGCTGACCGCCCCGATGACACTCAGGGCGCCAATCCTTTCTTCCGAGCCGGAACAGACCACCTTGCCAGCCCGCTCGTAAAACTCGGCCAGGCGGCTGGCCAAATAAGCCGGGTAGCCTTCGTCGCCCGGCATCTCTTCCATGCGCCCGCCAATTTCTCTCAGGGCTTCGGCCCAGCGAGAAGAAGAGTCGGCCATCAGGGCCACCGAGTAGCCCATGTCACGGAAATATTCAGCAATGGTCATGCCGGTATAGATGGAAGCTTCGCGAGCGGCCACCGGCATATTGGAGGTGTTAGCAATGATGACTGTCCTTTCCAGAAGCGGCCGTCCGGTGTTGGGGTCCTTCAGTTCCGGGAAGCTCAACAGCAAGTCGGCCACTTCGTTGCCGCGTTCCCCGCAGGCCACGTAGACTATGATCTGAGCATCCGACCACTTGGCCAGCTGGTGCTGGACCACGGTTTTGCCGCTGCCGAATGGACCGGGGACGCAGGCCGTCCCGCCCTTGGCCAGGGGAAACAGGGTATCGAGTATTCGCTGGCCGGTGATCAACGGCTCGAAGGGCATCAGCCTTTCTTTAACCGGGCGCTGCTTTCGGACCGGCCAGACCTGGAACAGGTTCAGTTCTTTAATTTCGCCCGAATCCTTTTTAATTCGGCAGACAACTTCTTCGACCTGGAATTCTCCTTCTTTAATCTCGATGATTTCTCCGTCGCCGTTCTCCGGCGTCATTATCCGGTGCTGAATGAGCGGAGTTTCCTGGACGTAGCCGATGATGTCTCCCGCCAAGACCCTGTCGCCCACCTTCTTTACCGGTTCAAAAGGCCAGCGCCGTTCCCGGTCCAGGGCCGGGACCTCGATTCCCCGCGAAACGAAATCACCGTGCCGGGCCCTGATTACATCCAGCGGACGCTGAATGCCGTCGTAAATTGACCCCAGGATCCCAGGCCCAAGCTCCACCGACAGAGGTTTCTCGGTGAGCACCACCGGCTCTCCGGGGCCGACACCGGTGGTATCCTCATAAACCTGGATATAGGCCCGGTCATTATTGAGTTCAATTATTTCTCCGATCAAGCCCAGGTGACCGACCCTGACCATATCGTACATCTTGGCCCCGAGACACTCGGCTGCCACCACCAGGGGACCGGCCACGCGAATTATTTTACCTTGTCTCATTGTCTTTCCTTCCTCTGGTAAAGAGTGCGTCTGAACCAATGGCTTTGATTGAAAGCTCCTTCATCAGGTTTTCCACCGCTTCCGAGCTGGCCCGAAAGTCGGAAAAACCGAGGCAAACCGGGGAGAACTTATGACTGAGCTCAGCCACCTCTGATTTCAGGACCTCCAGCCAGGTTTCCTGGATCAGGCAGATAGCGTACTTCTCCTGGACTACCTGGGCCAGAAAGGACCTGGCCTCATCCGGGGTGGCCGGGGTCAAGACGCTGAGCCCCAGAACTTTAAATGGAGCGCAGAAATCCCGGTCTCCGATTACGGCTATCCGTCCAGCTTCAGACATAGGTCTGACTTATCCTTTCCCTCAAGAATGAGGCCGGAAGCTGCAGGAATTTTCCGGCCAGGACAATCCGGACGAGCTTCAGTTCGTGCCTCCGGGCCAGGCCGTAAGCAAAAAGCGGTTCAGGCCCGAAGGTAATCTGCCTGGCTCGCTTTAAATAATTCAATGACAGGTTTTCTGTTTCTCTTTCCAGCACAATCAAGCTCTCCCTGGAAACGAGATGTTCCGTGGCCAGCTTCCAGAGCTCTCCAAACTGGCTGGACCTGAGCAGCTGGTAAAATTCACCAAAATCGGCCCGGTAGTTTTCCAGGAATAATTTCTTATCCAGCCGGCCTCCGGGGAGAAATTTCCCGGCCAGCTGGTCCTCGGGCAGTTCCAGGTAACGACAGCGCAGGAAAAGCTTCAAGTTGGCCAGGTCCAGGCGCAGGCGGAAATAATCCCGGATAAAATGATTTTCAACGGTCTCCAGCCTGCCGGACATCTCGGACGGGTTTTCTGCAGCCTGGTAAGCATGGTAAAGAGGCTTTTCCAGGAAAAGCTCTTCCAGATTAAAATCCAGGGCCATCCTTTCCTTGAGCAGGACCCGGTCCAGCTGGTCAGCATTTCCGACCAGCAGCAGGTCTTCGCCGAACCTGCCAGAGTCGGAAATTAATTCCCGGGCTCTTTCCGCCGATTCTGCTTCGGCCGCTTCCCGGAAAACCTGGTAGGGAATCAGGTAATTTTCCAGAGCCCGGACCCGTCCGACGGCGAAAGCGTAATCCAGGGCAGCCACTCTTGTCGTCATCTCAGATCTTCAGCCACTCCAGAATGTCGTTTTCCACTTCCTGGGAGAATTGTTCCAGCAGCTGGCCGGGAGGCAGGATTTCCTGCTTGAGGCCCTCCCTGAAAACGATTTCCTTTTTTAGCTTGGCCCTTTTCAGCTCCTCTCTTTGCAGGGCCGCGGCCAGGACTTTATGGATCAGGGCTCGCCTGGTCTTGAGCAGTTCCATCCTTCTCTGCAGCTGGGCCTGAGTCACGATCCGGCTGGCCTCCAGGCGGCCTTCGGCTTCGGCCTGGCGCAGAATGGCTTCAGCCTGTTCGCGAGCTTTCTGTTCAGCTTCTTTCTTTATCTGTTCGGCCTTCTCCCGGGCCTCTGACAGGATCCTATCAGCTTCCTGCCGGGCTTCCAGCTCAATTTTCTCCAGGATTTTTTCCAGACTCATTTCTGTTCCTGAACAACTAAAGCTTGATACCGTTCAGTAAAAGCACGGTGGCCAGCAAACCCAGAACGGCATAGGTCTCAACCAGTGCGCCCAGAACCATGGGCTTGGTCATCTCTTTCGGTTGCTTGGCTACCATGTATATCCCTGCCGCACAAACCTTGCCCTGATGAATGGCTGAAATCCAGCCGGCAAAAGCCACTGGAAAGCAGGCAAACATTATCTGCAGACCCTGCTGCACGGTCGGCGAGGCAGGGGTCCCGCCTATCAGGCCAAGTTTCAGAATCACCAGAAAGCCACTCAAGAACCCGTAGATACCCTGGGTGCCGGGCAGGGCTGCCAGCAGCAGCATCGACCCAAACTTAGAAGGGTCTTCGCTCATGACACCAGAAGCAGCCTGGCCGGCCAGGCCGACGCCTATGGCCGAGCCAATTCCAGCCAGGAATACAGCCAGGGCTGCGCCCAAGATTGCCAGAGTTAAACCTAAGCTCATTTCATTCCTCCTGTTAGAATCCCGATTGACGAATCTTTCATCTGATAAACTCCACGTACTTGCTTTCCAGCTTGAAGGGCTTAAATGCTTTTCCGCCGGCCTGGTAGAAGCGGGTGAAGAATTCAACGAACTGCAACCTCATGGAATGGACAAAAGCACCCAGAAAGCTGATGCCCAGGTTAAACAGGTGTCCGCCGAGGAAAATCAGCACGGCGGCCAGCCAGCCCACATAAGGAATCTTCAAGGCGATCTGGAAAAGGTTGTTGACTACCATGGCAATGACCCCGGTCGATAAACCCAGGGCCAGGATACGGGAATAAGACAGGGTATCGGCCAGGTAACTGGAAATCCCGTAAAGGGCATAAAGTCCGCTGAAAAAGCGGGCCAGCGGATTTTTCGATTTTGAACTGAAGAAAACGATACCGGCCGCCCCCACCAGGGATAGTATCCCGAAGACCGGCTTCTTCAGAACCAGGTAACCTACCAGGGAGGGCAGGAGAAGCAGCCAGCCGCCCTTAACGGCAATGGCCCCCACCCTATCACCGGAACGGTACTCTCTGACCAGGCTCAGGAAAGTAGATAGCAGGACCTGGATGAATCCCAGCACCAGCGACAGGATCATGAAAGGAATCGGGTCTTTGAGCGGGTCGATTAACAGCAGGGACTTTATGGGGAAACCGAACCAGCCGCCGACCAGGGTCCCCAGAACGATATTTGACAGCCCGAGGTAGAACAGGAGCCTCAAGAAAAGTTCCGTCTCGCCCTTTGGCTTGGCCAGCTTCAGGTATAGCAGACTCAGCAGGGCCACCACCAGCCCGTACCCGGCTTCGCTAACGCACAGCCCGACAAAGACGAAG
Organism: Candidatus Saccharicenans sp.; assembly: GCA_026414545.1. Taxonomy (GTDB): domain Bacteria; phylum Acidobacteriota; class Aminicenantia; order Aminicenantales; family Saccharicenantaceae; genus Saccharicenans. The sequence goes on along the minus strand of JAOAIU010000036.1, from coordinate 27,298 downwards.
AAAAATGGCGCCAGGAAAATCGTCGGCTCTATGGTCCGGGGTTGGGGCAGTCCATAAAGGCCAGTGATGATTTCGAACGGCCTGACGATTTCCGGGTTTTCCAGGATGACCGGAGCCTCTTCCAATTCTTCAGGCCGGGGGTCTCTTATGTTTAAGTAAATGTGCTCAGAGTACTTAGTTATCCTGGTTTTAAAATTTTCTTCTTCAGCCGCCGGGATCCAGCCCTGGAGACAGCCAGTTTTCTCGGTCAGGCCGGCCCGGCTGGCTCCGGCCAGTTTCTCTTTCTCGCTCAACAGGACATCGTGGACCGCCATCAGCGCCGGCCGGTGGACGGCAAACCCGGCCAGGTCCCTTTCCAGCTGCTCTACCTGCCTCTTTTTTTCGTCCCGCTTTAGGGCCAGCTCGGCCAGGACATCAGACATGGTTTCCTGTCCCTTGATGCGGCTCAGATAGGGTGCCAGAGAGATGTAGACGGTTTTTATCTCAGAAAAAATGCCGTCAACTTCTTCCCTGGCGGTTTCATGGTTCAGGACCAGGATGAAAATCCGGTTCTTTTCTGCAGATACGACAAAAAGCTGGGCTGGAATTTCCCCGAACTTTTCCTTGATCCATTCCAGGTCGTGGGGCTGAACCTGGATGAGCTGGACCTGGCAATGCCGGAAACCGCTCAGCTCTTTAAGAGGGACAGCCAGGGCGGTCAGCGGTTTCAGAAACTCTTCTTCCCGTTCCAACTGCTTTATTTCCTGGAGGAGTTCATTGCGTCGGGCCTCCAGGCGCTCGTAATCTTCAACCACCTTCTCGTAGCCAAAATCAAGCAGGGCTTTCCTCAACCTGGCCGAATACTTCGGCCGGGGTGCCAGGAGTTTATCCAGACCTTTTCTCTTTTCCGGCTCTGGCAGGTTCTGAAGAAGGCGGCTGATTCTGGACAGCCAGCGTTCAGGCTCGGAAGCATCAACCTCCACCGGCTTCAGCTCCAGCTCCTCGAGAGAAATCGGGTCTATCTGGGCCAGACCCAGTTCCTGCAGGTAAGACAGAAACCCTTCCAGCTCGCCCGCGGGCAGAAGGATTTCAAACCGCTTTACCCTGGAAATGGCCATCAGTCAACCTTCCTCGTTTCTACCAGCTCCAGCAGCCTGGCTGCAGTTCTATCTACCGCCGCCGCGAAGTTATTTTCGGCAGTCTTCAGCATCTCGCTTTTCTCGGCTTCCGCCTGCTGGACTATGACCCCGGCTTCAGTTCTGGCTCTTTCCAACATTTCTTTTTTCAGCTGTTCAGCTTGCTTCCTGGCTTCGGCCAGTATCCTTTTCCTAGTCTCTTCCGCTTCCTCAGAAGCTCGCTTCACCAGGCCGGGAGCAGTCCGAGTCCGGGCTTCTTCTACCATTTGCCGGGCCCGTTCCTCAGCTTCCCTGACCAGCTGCAGGGCCTGCCAGGCCTCATCTCGGGCCGTGGGTTCGGTCTTTAATTCTTTTTCTTCCATGGCTTCTTCCGCCTTTGATTTCAAAAATCATATTATATCTTAGTCGCCGACCAATTGAACCTTTTTCATCCTGATTTTGAAACCGGTCAGACTGGCCGGCTGTTTCTCAGGCCATAATTTCTCGGTAGAGATAATAAGCTTTCTCCGGCAATTTTTTCTTCTGCCAGCTGCCGACCAGAGAGGATATCTTCGAGTCCAGCGCCGACAACGGCAGGTTGAAGACCAGGAAAGCCCCGGCCTCCGCCAGCCGTTTCAAGGAATCATAAGACTGACCGCGGTCGACATGGACAACCGGGCAGCCTCCATATTTTTTTATTTCTCTCAACAGGTCCAGCATCATGATTTCCGCGTCTTCTTCAAAATTCTTATTCGAGACGTGAAGCCAGCAGTTTTTTAGACAGAACTGGACCAGATTTTCTTCCGGTTTTTTATGATGATAATAGACAAGGGCGCACCGGGTCCGGCTGACCTCCTCGGCCAGGTGAGCCAGGATTTCGGCTGACCTATCTTTTTCCCGGTCGGAGATGTAAATGGCCTGAAAAATCTCCAAATTATTCCAGAGCCCTGAACCTTCAGTGAGCTCGCCCTGAAGGGAATAGAAAAGTCCACAACCCCTGCGCTCCAGGCCATGATAAATTAAGTTTAGAATCTGAAAATCCGGTCGGAAAGCGTCAGAAGTATAAAAAGAAAACGGAAATTCGGCCAGCCACTCCAGCTCTTCGGGTGAAAAGCGTCCGGTGTCGAGCAGGGCTACCCGGATTTTCCTGGACCTGGCTTTCTCCAGGATGTCTTCAAGGACAGAAAAATCATAGAAGTCATCTCTCAGGATCAAACGGCTGCTCTTCGGCAGCCGCTCCAGTTGAATTTCCAGATTTTCCATGGTCATGGAATATAAAACTTAACACCACAGCCGAGCTATGTCAATCATACGGGGGCTGTCGGTTGGCCACTGCCACCACAGCCTATCGGCCAGCTGCCAGCTACAGGAAGGACAAATCAATAATGAAGAATTTATTAAAGCCGGGGGCACAAGTTCAATCTGCTACCCAAAACCAAATTCCTCGCTTCCTGATTCCCCAGGTCTGACGGGGACAGGGAAGATTGGCTGAAGAGCGCGGTCATTCGATGGCGTAACTGATGACCAGGAGAAGCTGGCGACTGCGAACGCGGACCGACTGGTTTTCTGGTCCCGGCAGCGACCCCCTGTACAGATTCGCCAGACCGAGCTCGTAACGGCATTCAACCGCCACTCTTCGCTTGTTGACAGCCGCCTCAAACCCCAGCCCCAGGACCAGGGCCAGGTCAGATTTCGCCGTATAGCTCTTTATATCAGCTTCCTCAACCTTCTCAAAAATCCAGCCGGCCTCGCTCCGGTGAAAGAGCTGGTAGCGGTGAGACAGGACAAAGGAAGGGTCGGCTCCGGCCAGAAAATACGGACGCGATTTCTTCCAGAAATGGGTTTTTAGCAGCAGGGGGAAGGAAAGCTCCCTCAGCTGAAATTCATAACGGTAGGAGTCGAAGAAGCCGGTATCGAAGCGGTACTGCCCGCCGGCCTCCTTGTAGAGCACCTCAACTTCAACTTCCAGCATCCGCGATAGGGGAAACTCCAGCCCCAGGCCGCCAAAAAAAGAAAACCGGCTATTCCGGAAAGGGCTCAGGGTACTCCCATCGGCAGGTAAGTAAGGGTAATTACCAGAAAAGGGGCCGGGCCATGGTCGGGAATAGCTGGAAAGTATCGGGCCAAGGAGTCTCTTGAACTCGGCCGCCCCGGCCGAGCTCAGAAGCACAAAAAAGACTAAAATAAAAAGCACTATTGTCTTCTTCATCCTGGCCTCCAGTTTGAAGCTCTACTCGTTGCCAGAAATGAACTCTCATGATTAACGGGATCAAATGTCTTAAAAACCGGGTATTAACAAAATAAAATCCGCCTCTGTTTTTGTCAATTTCCCTTCCCATTCTTTTCTGAGGTTGGCTCAAAGGGCCTTGGAGCGGAAGGAGCCTGGGACCCGCGGGGTTAGACCATAGGAAATAACTCAATATCAGCAGGAAAAAGAAAGATAACGAACCTAAAAAAGTGATAAGATTCGGAAAAACATTCCACCTCATTTCACCATGCCTGATCAATCGGGCCGGATCACCATTTTTGTCCCGATTTGTTCACCCGGTCTATCTCCGGGCCCATTTTGAGGCTTACAGATCAGCCAACCGTCTACAAATAGAAAGTGGTCATGGCCTGTCAGCAAAAACTTAATAAAAATATCGGAGTTGAGAGGCGGACCGGGCTGGGGTATGATTTAAGCGTTACACTGTCAAAAACATGGAAAGCAAACTGAAGCCGCGACCCGTGAAAAAGACCCTGGTTTCAAGAAAAGAAGCCTGTCTTGTCCTGCTTTCAGGCGGAATTGACTCCACCACAGCTCTACACTGGGCGATGAAGCGATACACCCGAGTGCAACCGGTAATCTTCGACTACGGGCAGCGGCACCGGGTGGAAATAAGAATGGCCGCAAAAACCTGCCGCCGGCTGAGCCTAACTCCAAGGATCATCAAGGTGGACCTGAAGCAGATCGGCGGCTCGGCCCTGACCGACAGAAGAATACCCGTTCCCGAGTTTGAGGAACATGAAACCATAAAAAAGGGCTTGCCGGCTACCTATGTCCCCTTCCGTAATGGAATATTCATTGCGATGGCGGCCGCCCTGGGGGAAAGCCTGGGGATTCATAACATCGTCTGCGGCTTCAATGTCATCGACTCACCCAATTATCCTGATACCACCGCCACCTTTGTCCGGTCCATGAACAGAGCCATTAACGAGGGGACCGGGACCAAGTTTGGCCGCCAGAAGTTCAGGATAATCGCTCCTTTCATCAAAATGAAAAAGTCCCAAATAATCAGGCTGGGCTTAAAGCTGGGCGCCGACTATTCTTATTCAATAACCTGCTATGCCGGCCGGGAAGTACCCTGCGGCAACTGCTCGGCCTGCCTGCTCCGGGCCAGGGCCTGGAAGGAAGCTGGCCAGGAAGACCACCTGTTAGTGCGCCTTAAAAAGGAGGGGAAAATATGAGCTGGAAACTTAGAGTCCGGGACAAATTCTCTGCCGCCCACTACCTGCGGGAATATAAGGGAAAATGCGAAAAGCTCCACGGCCACACCTTCCAGGTGGAAGTGGAAATCATGGTAAGGGAACTGGACAGGACAGGCATCGGGATAGATTTCACAGAGATTAAAAAGAAGCTGGCAGAAATCCTGCCGGACCATACCCTCCTGAATGAAGCCTTCGAGTTCAACCCGTCGGCTGAAAACCTGGCCCGCGAAATATACCAACGGATGAAAGAATTCTTCCCGGTGACCGCAGTCACCGTCTGGGAGTCGGAGGATGCCGCAGCTACCTACACTGAAGATTAGCGAGATTTTCTTCTCAGCCGCGGGGGAAGGACTGCGCCAGGGGCAACCTACCATTTTTGTCCGCTTTTCCGGCTGCAACCTGCGCTGCTCTTTTTGTGACACAAAGTATGCCTGGAGAGGAGGAACAGACCTGCAGCCAGAAGATATCTTCGATAGAATTTCAAAACTTAAAAAAAGATATAAAACAGACTGGATTTGCCTGACGGGCGGAGAACCACTCTGCCAGGAAATAAAGGGCCTGGTCCGTCTTCTGAAACGGGCCGGATTTAAGATTCACCTCGAAACCAACGGAACCCAGCGCCTGCCCGTGAAACCGGACTGGCTGACGGTCTCACCCAAGCCGCCGGCCTATGGAATCACCGCCGATTGCCGCCGTCTGGCCTCCGAAGTCAAGCTGGTGGTTACCCGGAATCTGAAGCTTAAAGAAATTGATAGAATCAGGCGAAAATTTCCGAACAGAATTCCGCTCCTTCTCCAGCCTCAATCCAACGCTGCCTGGAGTTACAAAAAAGCCTGGGAGCTTTATAACCGGGTCATCGAACAGGGCCTGCCCAATATCAGGATATCCTGCCAGCTCCATAAGATTTATGGAATAAGATAAAACCCCCAGAGTGCTTTTCTGTTAGCGGTCCAGCCAAGCCTGCTCATCCCACGAGGCCGGCCAATTTCCTGATAATAATTTCTATCCTTGTCTGAAATTTTAAGAGCCCAAGAGGACACGGCTCTTGTCCCCTGATTTGTAATCCCCGCTAAAACCGAATGACCAGAAAAGAAGTTCCGCGGCCGCCCGTCCAGCGGCTTGTAGAACGAATGAGCACCTGCCCGGGAGATTTTTCAGGTTTTCCCTTGCCCCCACTCCCCAGAACCGTGATTTGCCGTCCACCTCCGCTGGCTCAGGAAAAATCAGTCCCGGGTTCTTTATTTCAGGTTCTGCTCCCGGGCTTTTTTGCGGAACAGGTGGTGGCCGTTTCGAGTCATATAAACGCCGAGGAAGATTACCAGAGCGCTAAGAACCTGCAGCCAGCTAATGTGGTCTCCCAGGAAAATCACCGCGGTCAGCACGCCAAAGACCGGGGTCAGGTTACTATAAACGCCGGTTCTGGCTCCGCCCACCCGCTCCACGGATTTATACCAGACGACAAACCCGAAGACCAGGGCCAAAGAGCCAGAATAGATGAGACCCAGCCAGCCGCCCAGGGTCACCCGCGAAAAATCCGCCCGGGAAAATTCCTTCCAGGCAAAGGGCAGGTAAAAAACAGTGCCGATGATGTTGGTCAACCCGGCCAGTTTGGTCGGCGAAATTTTTTTCAGCACCGGACGGGCAAAGATTGTGTAAAAAGCCCACATCAGGCCGGCCAGCAGGATCAGGAAAACCCCGGAGACTTCAGCTCCCTTCAGGTTGAACCCATTAGGCCGTCCCAGGACTATACCATAAAAGCCGATAACCGAAAGCACGATTCCCAGCCAGCCGGTCCAGCGCAGCCGCTCCAGGCCCAAAGCGGTGCTCAGGACGGCGATAAAAATGGGGGTCATGGCATTGCCCATGGAGACCAGCGAAGCTGATGTCCTGCTCAACCCGGTAATGAAAAAAACCTGGTAAAACGTGATGCCGGTTAGAGCCAGGAAAACCACCCGGGGCAGGTCTTTCCGGCTGACGGCGAAACCCTCCCCGCTTCGCCAGATGATGAAGGCATAAATCAGGGCTGAGAACAAAAACCGAGCCAGGTTGAAAGCATGCGGCGAAAGCGCGGCAAATGACACTTTGATAACAGATACGTTAGCTCCCCAGACCATGGTGGTCAGGAGCATAAGGAGATCCGTCAGGCCAAAGGCCGGAACACGCTCGGCCACCGGTTTTGAGCTGACGCCTCCGACATGAACTGAAGAGCTGGAGAGGCCGGCAGCCGGGGCCCCTGAATTCGGATCAGTAGAGATGTCAAGCGGCTCTTTCTGACCATCTATAATTGCATCATTTCTGCTCATGTTTTTTCTGTCATCAGCTTGTGGGTAGGAATCTACCTCGTCAGCCCCGGGGATAGCGGGCTTCAACTGTGGATTTCAGGCCACCCCGCGGGGTGAATTCCCCCCTGACCAGGGCTTTTTTCGGCTTGCAGGCTTTAACCACATCTTCCAGTATGCGATTAACCGCATTCTCATAGAATATGCCCAGGTTGCGGTAAGCCAGGATGTACATCTTCAGGGATTTAAGCTCAATAACCTTCTTATCAGGAACGTACCAGAGGGTAATCTTGCCGTAGTCAGGCAGCCCGGTCTTGGGGCAAACCGAGGTGTACTCCGGAATTTCTATCGTAATTTCGTAATCGGGAAACTGATTGGGAAAGGTCTGAAGCTGGGGCAGCCGGGTCCGCAGTCCGGCCCGGGCTTCTTTTTCCCCGTATTCCGGCTTCTGAACGGCTTTCTTATTGGCCATTTTTTTCTCGCCTAAATGATTAATTTTCAGCCATTAATGATAGCCCAAATTCAACTTTCCGGCAACCTGCCACCATCATTCCCAGTTAGCCTCATCCTGTAATATCTTAAACATTCTATAACCGAAGCTGAGTCGCCGGCTGTAATCGGGCCGGGCTTTTTCAGTCCGCCAGACTGGCTTTGGCGGAAGGCGGGCAAGGAGAAAAGACCGCCTGATATTTGGAGGCAGATCAAAGAAAAACCGCCAGAACTCGGATGAAACCATGGCTTCCGAACCTTCATCAGGAAATGGGTACAGAGCTTAACCACCAAGCTTGCAGACACGAATGGCATCTTTGAGATTGGAGGCCGCATTTTTAGAACGGGCCAGCTCACCTAATAAAAATTACCGAACGGGGTCGGCCGGGGCCATCCTGGAGTAGAATCAGGGGGCTAATTAGATATTCATGTCTTGCTTGCTAAATGATTAGGAAAATAGGTACTTGGTAATCGCCGGGAATTCTAATATAATCACCAGGCGCTAAATAATTTTGATGGCCATTCAGGCAGCAAGATGAAAAGGAGGAGGATGAATGGCAGAATGCCGGGTTGAAAAGAACCTCAAAAGATGCAACTGTTCCTGGGAGCCCTGCGAACGCAAGGGCCTCTGCTGCGAGTGTCTCGTCTATCACTGGAGCCACCGGGAGCTGCCAGCCTGTTTTTTCCCCGACAACATAGAAAAGACCTACGACCGCTCGCTGGAGAGGTTCATAGAAATATACAAGAACAAAAAGTAGGCAGCTGGAAGGGAAATGGCCGTCATTTCTCGGGCTACCTGTCGCTTAAGCCGCTCTGGTCCGTTAGAATAAGCCTTACCGGTTGTGTTGCAAACCAATAATCCACTAATTCCCGGCCAGTTTTTTGGGAGTAATTTCCTTTACCGGAAATATATATCCCCAATCCCCAAACTCAGATAGCTTGCTAAAATCCCCGAAGACAGAAAATGCCGGGCGCCCCGAGGTGTTACATTATGATGTAGTGCCAGGTAGAAAGCCAACAGAAGACCACGGCAAAATTCCTGGCTCAGGAAGTGTGGTCGTGGATAATTCGCCAGCCCTCCGGGAACTTTTTTATAATCAGGGTGAAAACTCCGCCTTTTTTCTCTCCCCTGACAGCAACGTTCCACCTGCCGAGGACCAGGGCATAATCACTGCCGAGTATCTTCACCTCCAGGTCGGAGAAATCAAGCTGCCCCATCCGGTCGCCGGAATAACTTTTTCTGTACCTCTCCAGCAGGTTTTGCCATCCCCGGACCCTGCTGGCCCCGGACTGAAAAGTCAGCTCGTCCGATTTCCAGTAATAGGCCATGTAGCCTTCCAGGTCACCTCTGTTCCAGGCTTCTTTCTGGCGTTCCAGAACCTTCAGGATTTCTCCGGTTGAATCACCTGGCATCCCGGCCAGGGCAAAACTGAAGAAGGCCAGAGCCAGTAATGCCAATAATACCGAATAAAGTTTCTTCATTGTCCTTGTCGGCTCCTCAAAACAGGCTATTAAAATCTTATTTATCCTGGAAACTAATGTCCAGCAGTCTTTAGGATTCTTTTCTCCCGCTGGAAAAAAAACGGAAGAACTAATAATATAGATAGTCTAAAAACTGAAGATGCATTTTATCTTACGAGGAGTAGTTCGATGAATTATTCCTGTCAATCTTCTTTCTCCCCTTCCCGGAAGAAATTCATGAACCGGATGCTGGTCATAACCATTCTACTTTTTCTGTCGGCGTTGTTTGCCTCAGCCCTACCTCTGGCCGGAAAGTCAGGGCAGCTTTCTGATGATCCCCCTGAGAAAGCAGCCGCCAGGGCTGATTCGTCAACCAGGGATAAGGAGAGTGCCAACCAACAGTCGGAAGAACAGCAGACGACCAGCCAGATAACAGAAAAATATGAAATAGTGGTAACCGCACCACGGGTTGAAATTCCCCTAAAACAAAATCCAGCCGCCACTTCGGTGGTTGAATCTAACGTGCTCAGGACTCTTCCCCGCACCATAGCCATCGATGAAGTGATGAAGCTCGTGCCCGGAGTTAAAGTTGACAACCAGGCCAACGGCGAGCGGGTCCACATTTCAATCAGGGGCGAAGGCATCCTGACCGAGCGCTGCACCCGAGGTATCAGGGCTGCAGTCGACGGCGTGCCCCTGGTCGACCCGTCTGGCTACATTTCTGATTTTTATGATGTGGACTGGAGCGCGGTGCGCCGGATTGAAGTCCTCCGGGGGCCGGCCGCTGCCTTCTACGGCAGCAGCTCTTCTGGCGGCATCATCAATATCTTTACCAAAGATGGCGGCAGTGAACCTTTTTCCGGCTCGGCCAGCCTGGTGCGCGGCGCTTTTGGCCTTAAAAAGGGCCAGGCCGAGATGGGCGGGACCACCGGTATGATGAATTATCACCTCAGCGGCTCCATCCTGGACGGAAAAGGCTACCGCGACCATTCGGCTTACAGCGCCGATAACCTCTGGGGAAAGTTTGCCTTTACTCTCAGCCCTAAGGTCAAAATTACGGCCGTTACCGGCTGGACCAACTTCTTCAACGAGAATCCTGAGGGGCTGAATTTAGCCTGGTTTATGGATGACGTTAAAACCCTGAGGCGGCGGGCCAACCCCGATGCTTATACTTTCAACGAATACCAGAGGACAAGAAGGCTGACCAGCGCTGTCACCGCTGCTGTAAAGTTCTCCGACAGCCTGGACTTCAATGCCTCAGCTTACTACCGTCGCACTCAGTATAAAGAAGCCGTGCCCTCTTCGGTCATTCATCGCCAGTTTGACACACCGGGACTGACGCTGCAACTGAACCATCGTGCCGGGCAGGGCACCCTCAAAAATTATCTGAGCCTGGGATTAGATTATGCCTACCAGGCCATCGATGAATTCAAGCATCCCAACCTGGGTGGGGCAGTAGAAGGACCGGAATTCCTGGCCGACCAGAACATGTACCAGGATGCCGTGGGGGTATTTTTGCTGGACAGGGTGGAGCTGGGTCGGTTCTGGGGAGTGTCGGGAGTAGTGCGTTTTGACCGTGTCAGCAACAGGCTTGAGGATAATCTTCGGGCGGGCGGAGTGGACCTGTCGGGCAAGGTTTCATTCCAGCGGGTCACCGGCAGGCTGGGCCTGACCTGGAATCCTCTGAGCAACTTCGGACTTTATGCCAGTTGGGGCACCGGCTTCCTGCCTCCAGGAACAGAGGAGCTGGTCAATAACCCATTCGCCTACGGCGGTTATAACACTCAACTGGTGGCAGCCACTTCCAGCGGGGAAGAAATCGGAGCGCGCGGGACTATCGGTCAGAAGCTCAGTTACGATGTGGCCATCTTTCATCTCGACACCAAGAATGACTTCGGGAGATACCGCCGGCCCGACCGGCCCCTGGAAACCTTTTATGGAAACGTCGGCTCGACCAGGAGATATGGCCTGGAAAGCTCCCTGACCTGGGTACCGGTTGAGTTCCTTACGCTGCAAGCAGCCTACACCTATTACCATTTTAAGTACCGGACAGTTGACACCCTGGCCGGCGAAACCCTGAGCGGGACCTGGGTGCCCAACATCCCTCAGCATCAGCTCTACATAGATGGGGAATACCGGATGACCAGGAAGCTAAGCCTGGGGGCCTCCGTGGAGCACGTCAGTTCCTGGTACATAGACTCGACCAACAGGATTCTGCCCAACGGTTATGGAAAGACAGACCCTTATACCCTGGTCCATGTTCGGGCTTCCTACCGATTTGAATTCGGCGGAACTCCCTTTGAGCTCAGGCTGGCTGGAAGAAATATTTTCAACGTTCTTTACTACGGGTTCACCGAGCCTGACCCGGACGGAAACTCCTACCAGCCGGCTCCGACGGCTGAATGGTCTCTGGGAGTTCGGGTGGGCTTCTGAGAATTCCAAGCAGTCATCCGTCAAATTGACTGAAGCTGACAAGAGAAGCAATCCTGAAATCGACTGTCTGAAACGAACGTAGTTCCCCTGTCGAATAAAATTTAATCTTGATAAATTGACACCAACAAACAGTTGATCTATATTCCGTGAACCTGAAAGCAGGAGTCTGGAGCGGATCAAAATTAGTCCCAAATCAACGCCCGGCTGACAGTTGGAGGAGAAGATGTCATCTGAGAAAACATTCGTGGTGGCTATAAATTGCCTGGATGGGCGGGTCCAGGACTGCGTGAACCGCTGGCTGAAAAACATCTACCGGGCTGATTACGTCGACGTCATCACCGCTCCCGGACCGGTGAAAATCCTGTCTTCTGGAGAGCCCGAATTCATGGTGGCTTCAATCCAAAAGTGTCTGACCGTCTCAGTAGAAGAACATCACTCTCCGGCCCTGGCCATAGTGGCCCACCACGACTGCGCCGGGAATCCCCTGCCTAAAGAAGAACAAGTCGGACAGCTGAAGGTAGCCGGAGAAAGGCTAAGGGCCCGGTTTCCTGAAATTGATATCCGCCTGCTGTGGGTGGACGAGAACTGGCAGGTCCAGGAAATAGAGACCGCAATACTCCAGGGCTGAAAAGACCGGCCGCTCAACAGCCCGGGTTTGGGTCATTTCAATTTCAGCCGCGCTGGATTCAGGCCGTCGGCCAGGTCCCGCTTTACCCCCGGGTACTCCCCACAACCCAGGCCCCCCAATTCCCGCTTATTGAACGGCCGGCGGGATGAAAGCCGCAGGCTTATCGACCCCAATTATGACAATGACAATTGCTCTCTTTTCAATTTGAAATATAATAAGAGGCAAACCGATGAGCAACCAGGACTTCCCGCACCTTTATGGGCCAGTGCCATCGAGGCGGCTCGGCTATTCTCTCGGCGTGGACCTGCTGCCCTTCAAGACCTGCAGCCTGAACTGCCTCTACTGCCAGTTGGGCCGAACCGGGAAAACCTCCATCCGGCGCGGTCAATTCTTTTCAGAAAAACAAATCCTGGGAGAGATAGAACGATTTCTGAAGACCGGAGCCCGGGTCGATTTCATCACCTTTTCCGGTTCCGGGGAACCGACGCTAAACAGGTCAATCGGTCGGTTGATCAGAAAAATCAAAAAAATGACCGGAATCCCCGTGGCTGTGCTGACCAACAGCACTCTGCTTTCCCGGCCCGAGGTCAGAAAAGAACTGGCTGCGGCCGACGTGGTCGTTCCCTCGCTCGACGCCGCCAGCCAGAGAGTCTTTGAAAAAGTAAACAGGCCCCATCCCTCGCTCCGGGCTGACAAGATTATCGACGGGCTGATAAAATTCCGCCGGCAATTCAAGGGACAGCTCTGGCTGGAAATCCTGCTGGTCAAGGGCATCAATGATTCTCCGGCCCATCTTAAAAAGCTGAAGGCAGCGGCAGAAAAGATAAGGCCGGATAAAATTCACCTGAACACGGTGGTCAGGCCGCCGGCCGAAAGCCTGGCCCGCCCCCTGTCGCCGGAAGAGATGCAAAGCATCAAGGAGTTTTTCGGGGAAAAGGCCGAGGTGGTGGCCGGTTTCAGGAAAAAAGAGCAAGAAAAAACCCCGGAAGACATTGCCCGAGCCATACTGTCCATTGTCCGCCGCCGCCCGGTCAGCCTGGAAGACCTGGAGCGCTCGCTGGGACTTACCAGGGAAGAACTGAGTCTTAACCTTCAAAGGCTTCTGGAAAAAAAGAAAATCAAAATGGTCAGACACCTCAACCGTGATTATTTTGAACCGTCCTGAAAATCGTCAATTCTGGTTAACCCTTTATTTTTTCCCCCGCTTCGGCTGTACCCTCACCGCGGCTACGGGAATAGCGGGCACCAATCCAATTATTTCGGGGTGGTACCGGAATTTCACTATTTTCTCGATTTTATGACCGGACAAACCCAGGAAACTCATTGCCAGAAACCGGAGCAGCCAACCTCGCGGAGCCAAAACACTGCCTAAAATTTTAAGATAAAAAGTTTGAATTCTCTGAATAAATTTTTATAAAATATTTATGTTCAGCAAAATCCAACTAAGGAGCATGCCTATGACTATGCTTAAGGGCATTGAAGGAATTGGTGAAGTCTTTATGAACAAACTAAAAGAGGCGGGTGTCTACAATACCAAGCAGTTGCTGAGAGCGGGAGCCACTCCGGCCGGCCGGAAAGAACTGGCCGAGAAGACCGGTCTGAGCGAAGCCCAAATCCTGAAGTGGGTCAACCGGGCCGACCTGATGCGCATAAGAGGGATTGGCGAGGAATACAGCGACCTGCTGGAGATGGCCGGGGTGGATACTGTGGTGGAGCTAGCTCAGAGAAATGCCCAGAACCTGCGCCAGAAATTGCTGGAAATAAATGAAGAGAAAAAACTGGTACGCCGGGTGCCAGCCCTTAAAATGGTAAGATACTGGATAACCCGGGCTAAAAAACTTCCCAGAATAATCACCTACTGAGCCACCGCCCTGGACCCGAACTGTTATCAGGCGGCCAGCAGCCTGAGGCCCGCTAGACCCAACAATCTGTCAACAATTTTCTGAAATATCCAGACGACCTGAATTCCCGATAGGCTGGTTTTCAGCTAGCGATCTTATCCGGATATAAACTGCTGTTTAGTAGACCATAGCGGTCTCCCCTGTCGAGCAGTTCCCTGGTCTTAGAAGGCGCAAGAATTGAAATGACAACCGTTAAGATAATCACCAATTTCACCGGGCTTAACCATATCCAGGGTTCGAGCGCAGAACTTGAAGCCAGAGCAGAACTGCCTATAATATATGAATAGTTATTCATATATTAGAAGCCTGAACCCGATTCACAAAAAAAATAACGGCAACCGTCTGAAGGAGAAAACCCTGCCCCATTCTGACCCTGTTAGGGCAAGCAGAGATTACTTCCCCTGATTGTATTTCTTTCTGAAAAAGATATAAGCGGGGAGTCCAACCAGGACGGTCAGGATGGCTACGGCCGATGGCCCCGGGCTCTGCAACAACCCCAGCCCCAGGATGCTGAGCCCGGCTAACAGGTAAATAACCTGGACCAGGGGAAAGCCAGGCAGTTTCAGATTATCGGGATGCTGCTTCCTCAGCTTGAAAACTCCCAGCACGGCCAGGATGGGGAATATGCCCAGGGAAAAGCCCATGTAGGTCAGGATGTGTTCAAAAGTCCCGGAAACGACGATGACCGCGGCAATCGCTCCCTGAAGCCAGATAGACAGGGCCGGCACCCGGCTGACCGGATGAACCCGGGCCGCAAACGGGAAAAACAGCCGGTCAGAGGCCATGGCGTAATAAACCCTCGGACCGATGATGATGAAGGCGCTCAGGGAGGAGAAAAGGGCAAAGGCAATCATCATGGACAGGAACTTTTCCCAGCCGGCCCCCAGCAGTTTACCGGCGGCCAGCCCGCCCACTGAAATTACCCCTTTCATCTCTGCCGGCGGCACGGCATAGACATACAGCAGGTTAAGCCCAAGGTACAGAAGGATGACCACACCCGTCCCGCTGAGCAGCGACAGCGGCAGGTCTCGACGCGGGTTTTTTATTTCCGCGCCGAGGTAGGCCGAGGCATTCCAGCCACTGTAGGCGAACATGATCCACATCAGCGACAGGCCAATAACCTTGAGCGAGGAAAAATCGGCTGGAAGCCAGTCCCCGCTCGTGAAATGGCTCCATCTCCCCCGGCTGCTGGCGAAGCCGACAATGATCAGGAAGAGAATCAGCCCCACCTTGCCGCTGGTCAAAATGTTCTGAACCCGGGCCCCCGGCTTCAATCCCTGGACGTGAACCAGGGTAAAGGCAAGAATGATCAGGATGGCGATGGCTTTCCTGGTGACCGCCGGCAGAACTATTACCCCTATTTTCAACGGCCCGTCCAGGGCCGGAAAAGCCCTGGCCAGATACTCGCTGAAACCGACGGCCGAGGCGGCAATCGGGGCCGAAAATCCTACGAAAAAGGAAACCCAGCCACTCAGGAAGCCCACCAGCGGATGGAATAGGCGAGATAGAAAATAATACTCGCCGCCGGCCCGGGGGAAGGCCGCTCCCAGCTCGCCATAGCTGAGGGCCCCGCAAAGAGCTACCAGACCCCCGACCACCCACAGGGCCAGCATCAACAGCGGATGGCCCAGGTCGCGAAGCAACAACCCGGAAGTGGTGAAGATTCCGGCCCCGACCATGTTGGCCACCACGATGTTGCTGAGCGAAATCGGGCCGAGAGTCTTTTTCAGTTCCGGTTCTTTTTCCCCACTGAATTCCATCTCCAGCCTGCCTTTTTATAGATGAACAAAATCTACTTTAAGGGTAGCCGGTGGTCAAGGCTTTTTTGATATCGGCCCGGGTCAACATTTCTTGAAAGCAACAGGCCACCTTCCAGGCTTTTTTGTCTTAAAAAATTTTCTCGGCTAATAGAGAACATCCGAAAATGGACCTTGAAGTTCTCATTGCTTGAGCTAAGAAGTCGCCCTTCGGCTTTCAAATCTCTTGAATTTTCCGGCTTCCGCGCTTACTGTGGCCCGGGTAACGGCCACTCCGGCTTCTCAGCCGGAGATCCCTTCTGGCGGTCGGCTTCATCTTTCCTTTCTAATTTTTCCATATCTTCTCTCTCCCCTTTTAGTCACGACCGGAACGCCTGGCCAATTTCATTTTTTCCCTCTATGCCCCGGCCGCTGGCGAAAACCGGGCTTTAACAGGCCAGGCTTTTCTTTGAGATACGTTGTAAAAAGTTAGCCGAGCTGAACAACTTCCGCTTCCTGGCTGACTCCTTTTGACAGGGAACCGGCTTTTGTGGTACTTAGAGCTGGTGATATTGGGTTGAAGACTCCGTCAAAGGAGACACCATGGGGAAACTTAAAAAAAGCCTGTTTATATTTTACTGCTTGATGTTGCTTCTAGCCGGCCTGCCGGCAGGCCAGAGCCTCCTGGCCCAGGAAGTCCGCCTGGATGTGCCCTTTGTTCCCACACCATACGAAGTCATAGAAGACATGCTGAGGTTTGCCGACCTAAAGAAAGGCGACATCCTCTACGACCTGGGCTGCGGCGACGGGCGGATAGTTATTGAGGCTGCCCGCCGGGCTGGAATCAGGGCAGTGGGCATTGATATCGACCCGGAAAGAATCCGGGAAAGCCGGGAGAATGCCAGGATAGCCGGGGTGGAGAATCTGGTCGAATTCAGGCAGGCCAACATCTTCGAGGCCGATTTCAGCGAGGCCACGGTAGTCACCATGTATCTCCTGCCCGACGTCAACATCCGCCTGAGGCCCACCATTCTGAAACTCAGGCCTGGAACCCGGATTGTCTCCCACCAGTTCGACATGGACGAATGGCAGGCCGACCGCATGACCTACGTATCCGTAGACCTTTATCCCCATACCGTTTTCCTGTGGATTGTCCCGGCCAATATTTCCGGCATCTGGGACTGGAGCCTGAACCTAAACCAGAAGAAAACTGACTGCCGACTGGAAGTAAACCAGGCTTACCAGTTCTTCACGGGAAAGCTCTACCTGGGAGAACAATTCATTGATATTCCCGAAACCAGGGTGGAAGGGCCAAAAGTGGAGTTTTCGGTAATCCTGCCGGGCACGGCCGAAACTGAGTTGGTCTTCAGTGGCCAGGCTGACGGTGAGCAAATCACCGGCACGGCTACTTTGGTCCAGGGCAAAAAGAATGCCCGGCAGACCTGGAAAGCAGTCCGCCGTCCCGGAACCGCCGGTTCCATAGAGCGCTGAGGGCTCATTGCTTCTGACCTTAACAGTTTCTTAAATTTCTTTAAGCGGTTGCTGACCGCAGGCTGACTTTTTCCATTTTATGATTTCTTTTTAAAACTTAATGATATTCCAGACCGGCTGCCGGGCTCCAGCACCGTTTCCAGCCCTGGATGTGAAAAAGCATAGTCCAGAAATTCCCTGATTCCGGGCTGCAGCCAGCGACTGCTCCGGCCCTGGCCGACATTATGGGCGGCAAAACAGCCGCCCGCTTCGAGCTTGGGCAGAACCGCCTCAAGATAATTCCTGTACCACTCTTTATCAGCGTCGCAGAAAACGAAATCAAATGGTCCTGTAAGTGCCGGGACAATTTCATGGGCATCGCCCAGCCTGGCCTCTATCAGGTGATCAAGGCCGGCTTCCTTGAAGTTGGCCACGGCCTGGCGGTATCGGCCCTCGTCAATTTCTATGGTAACCAGGCGGCCGCCGGTCTTGCTCAGGGCCCAGGCAATCCAGATGGCCGAGTGACCGGTCGAAGTGCCGATTTCCAGCGCCCGTTTATACCCATGCTTGAGCACCAGGTCATAAAGAATCCGCCCGTCGCTTTCCGGGACATTCATGTCATACCAGGTGTGGCGTCGGCTATCCAGAAACTTCTTGACCCTGCGGTCAAGAGCCGTTTCTTCCTGGGCCTTACCCCTGCTCATAGACAGGGTTGCAGCTCCAGACAAGACGAAAGCTAACAGGATAAAGAATCCAACCAACCTCTTGATATTATTGATTTTGCCTTCCATACTCACCCTCAGGATTTCTTATTTTAGTCCTTCTCACCATCTCCAGTTTCATTTTTCCATTCCAGTTTACCAGATTTTGCCGACTAAAGCCCTCGATTCCTTTCGTCCCTGCTCAAAGCAGACCCGGTGGCCATGAACCTGATCCTGTACAGAGCCGGTCTCCAGGCCAGTCCCCACGAACTGCCAGCTTCCCTCCCCGACGTCCGCACAAACTTTTAGCTTTTCTTTTTTTTCTTTTTATGTTATTAGTAATTCTCAAAGCATAAGGTCTTATAAGTGATTACCGAAATAAAAGAAGCAGCGGTTGATCCCTTTTTTAGTGCCAGTCCGGCATGTCTTTTATTCATAAACAATTCGGAACAAGGAGTTTTTCATGTTTCCTAATACCCATTTCAAGAATGCCAGGAAATACTGGTACATGGGTAAACTCTACGACTGGTCGGAAGGCATTTTCCATCCCATGATGCACGCCCTCCATTATGGTACCTGCACCTTTGAGGGAATCCGGGCTTATCCCACCTCAAGGGGTCCGGCCGTCTTCCGCCTTAAGGAACATATCGACCGCTTTTTCCACTCGGCCCAGGTCATCAAGATGAAAGTTCCCTTCGCCAAGGAAGAAGTCATAGAGGTCTGCCGGTTGATCGTCCGGGAAAACCAGCTGGACAGCGCTTACATCAGACCCCTGTTGTTCTATTCTTATGGCAACCTGGGCCTGGTGCCCAAGTTCTCTCCTGTGGAACTGCTGGTCGGGGCCTGGGAGTGGGGTGCTTATCTTGGCGAAAAGGCCCGGCAGGGTGTAAACGCCTGCATAGTTCCCAGGCGCCGGATTCACAATTCTCAGCTCGACCTATCGGCCAAGCTGGGCGGGGTATATGTTCAGTCGATGATTAACGGCACCGAGGCCCGGGAAAGGGGCTTTGACGAGGCTATTTTCCTTAACCTGGAAGGCCGGGTGGCCGAAGGCCCTGGAGAAAACCTGTTCGTGATAAAGGACGGCGTGCTGCACACCAACGACCGCTCGGAATCAATCCTGGAGGGCATCACCAGGACCAGCCTGCTGGAGATTGCCTCCGACCTGGGCTATAAGACAAAGGTGGCCCCGATTACCAAGGACGACCTGTTCAAAGCCGACGAAGCCTTCTTCTGCGGAACGGCAGTGGAAGTAACCTCCATTGTCCAGGTGGCTGATTTCTCCGAGAACCCGGTCGATGGCCCGGTCTATGTCCTGGGCGACGGGCGTCCCGGGCCGATTACCACCAGGATTGCTGAAGAATACAAGAAGGTGGTTACCGGTCAAAACCCGAAATTTGAAAAGTGGCTGACCTACGTTAAGGATTAGCTTCCGACCTTGACTGTTCCCGGCGATTGAAACTCGGCAATTTAGGAAATTAATTTAATCGGAGAAACTTCTCGAAAAACCCTTTAACCGCGGTCTGAACTACCACCTCCGGAATGAATTAAGACTTCTGAAATTTATCATGGCTGGAAATTCTTCCATTCAGGGCCAGGTTTCGCCCAGCCTGGAAAATAATAATCCCGGTCTGAACGTCAGGTGCCCCCCCTCTAATAGGAAGCCGGCCTCTCCCGGCGCCTGGCAGGTCAGGGCTTGACCTCAATTAGCCGCTTCGCTTAAGCAGATTCTGCGTACCCTGAGCCCCGCCAAATTACTGCCCGCGGAATGTAGATTTGGCGAAAGAAAAAAAGCTATAATCTAATGACTTAATATTCCTGAAAAAGAGGCTGGCCGATGAAAACCTTAAAGCTGGCGACAAAAACACCGAAGAGGAATTTGAAAAAAAGGGAATTAGTCTGCCTGGCTGTTATTCTCCTGTTAATATTCGGCCTGGCTTTTGGCCAGAATATCCTCACCTCTCTAGGCGAAAAACAGAATTACCGCAGCAAGCGGGTTTCTTCCTTTGACCCGACCGGCGGCAACCGCGACGCTATCAGCATTGCTCCCGGCCAGACCGCCGTCCTGGCCGATATTAAGGGACCCGCAGCCATCCATCATATCTGGTTTACCATTTCGGCCGAGGCTTTTTACGGGCGCAAGCTGGTCCTGAGAATGTTCTGGGACGGTGAGGACACGCCCTCGGTTGAAGTCCCGGTCGGCGACTTTTTCGCCGTCGGTCATGGCCTCAGCCGTAACCTGGTCTCAGTGCCCATCGTCCGTTCCTCGGAAGGCCGGGCCCTCAACTGCTACTGGTACATGCCCTTCCGCTGGTCAGCTCGCATCACCGTGACCAACGAAGGCAGTCGCCCTGTGGGTTCCTTCTATTACTATATCGATTACCGGGAACTGGACGACCTCAAACCCGAGGTGCCTTACTTCCACGCTCAGTACCGGCAGGAATTTCCCTGCGAGCCCGGGAAAAATTACCTCATCCTGGACGCTGTCGGCCGCGGTCATTATGTCGGCTGCAACCTGAGCGTCCTGCAAAGGTCCATGGGCTGGTGGGGTGAGGGCGACGACATGATTTACGTGGACGGAGAAGAGTCCCCGTCCCTTCATGGCACCGGCAGCGAGGATTATTTCTCCGACGCCTGGGGAATGAGAGAGGGCAACAACCTTTACTACGGCTGTTCAATCCAGGAAGAAGACTTCCAGGTAGGGGCCAAGGCTACGGTCTATAGATTTCACCTGGCCGACCCCATCCCCTTTTCCCGGTCGATCAGGGTTACCATAGAGCACGGCCACGCCAACGACCGCTCCGATTTTTACAGCTCGGTGGCCTACTGGTACCAGACCGAGCCCCACAAACCTTTCCCCCTGTTCCCGCCCGCTGACCGACGTCTGCCCTTTGCCCTGGAAACCAGCGATAATTTCACCCAGCCTCTCTGGGTGAAGGTCAACAACGTTGAAGGTAACGAAACAACCTACCAGGACAATGTTAGCGGCACCAGGATTACCGCTCCAGCTCTGGTCCAGATTCTCACCTCCTACTATGACCAGGGTGGACAGCGTTATCAGGCCATTGGCCTGGAGGGAGCCAGCACCGGTTACCGGGCCAGGCTTACGCTCAAGGCCAGCCTGCATGATATTTATGATATCCAGGTTTATTACCTGAAAGGACCCGGCCTCGGCAACTGGTCCATCCTGAAAGAAATTCCACGGACGGAAGAAAAGACTGGTTCAGGAGAAGAAAAGAAAATCGACAAAACGCAAGAAAATGTCCAGGAAAAAATAAAAGAAGAGGAGAAGAAAGAAGTCCAGGAAAAGCAGGAACAAGTTGAGACCGCTATCCCTCCGCAGCCGGAATACCAGACTCTGGCCAGGGTTAATGGCTATAATCAGGAAACTGTGATCGACACCCTGACCGTCAAAGCCCAGGAACTCGGCACCGAAGAAAATGTTTTCTGGCTGGAAGTTACTGGAAAAGACGTCAAGTCCACGGCCTACGACCTGGCCATCGTCGGCGTGAACCTCATCCCGGCCAAACAAAATTATGCCCTTGACTGGTACCTGATTGGGCCTTTTGATGCGCCCGATATGAACAACCTGACCACTGTCTACCCGCCCGAGCAGGAAGTAAGGCTAAACAGGACCTACCAAGGTAAAGGCGGGCTGCCTGTAACCTGGAAACAGGTAAAAGCTCCGGCCAGCGGCTATGTAGCTCTGAGTCAGCTGGTCCAGCCCAACGAGCAGGCCATCGCCTATGGCCTGACCTACCTCTACTCCCCCGAAGACCGTGAAGCAGTTCTTCTCCTGGGAAGCGATGATGGGGTCAGGCTGTGGGTAAATGATACTCTGGTCCACACCAATCCTTCATACCGCGGAGCTTATCCCGACCAGGATAGGGTTAAAGTCAGCCTCAAGGCCGGCTGGAACAAGGTGCTGATAAAAGTCCTGCAGGGCGCCGGGGGCTGGGGTTATTATCTCAGAATCCCAGACCCGAAAGGAGAATACCGCTGGAGTGACCACCCCGAAACCAGATGATTCCAGCTTAAGATGACTTGAGCAGCTCTCCGGCCTCCCGCCTTATTATGTCCAGAGCCTGGCGAACGTGCCTTTCCTCGGTAGTTCGCTGACCCACAACCAGCCGAATGGTGTACTTTCCGTTGAGTGTGGTATGGGTCATGAACAGCTTTCCAGTGGAATTCACTGCCTCCAGGAGCTTCCGGTTGAGTTCATTAAGCTCAGCTTCCGGGCGCCCGTCGTTCAACCTGAAACAAACCAGGCTGAAGTAAACCGGGGCCAGGATTTCAAACCGCCGGTCTTGCTGCAGTTCATCGCGGAAGAGTTCGGCCAGGTGAATATGGCGGCGGATTATTTTCTTTATTCCCTCCACTCCGTAACTTCTCAGCACAAACCACAGCTTCAGGGCCCGGAAGCGGCGCCCGAGTTGAATGCCCCAGTCCCGGTAATTCTTGACCACGGCATCAACCCCGGTCTTCAGGTATTCGGGATGAATTTCAAAGGTCCGGGTCAGGACCTCCGGGTCCTTTACAAAGAAGGCCGAGCAATCAAAGTTGGTCAGCATCCACTTGTGCGGGTTAAAGACCAGAGAGTCGGCCAGCTCCGCCCCTTCCAGAACCCAGCGTTTCTCGGGCAGGATGGCCGCAGTTCCAGCATAGGCAGCATCCACATGCAGCCACAGGCCGTACTTGTTACAGATTTCGCCAACGGGTTTCAGCGGGTCAACTGCCCCGGAAGAAGTGGTGCCAACCGTGGCCACGACGCAGGTCGGCTTGAACCCGGCCTTGAGGTCGTTTTCAATGGCCCGTTCCAGCTCGCCCGGAATCATGGCAAACTCGTCGTCAACGGGTATATGAACCAGGTTCTTTTTGCCAAAACCGGCAATCTTAACCCCCTTGTCCACGCTGGAATGGGCTTCCCGGGAGGCATAAACGCGGAGAGTCTGCCCGAAACCTTCCTCGTTCACCCTGAAACCGGTTATTTTTTCCCGGGCCGTAAGCAGCGCGCACAAGGTAGCGGTGGAAGCGGTATCCTGGATGACCCCGGCATAGCCCTCGGGCAGCCCGATCATCTGCCGCAGCCAGTCCATGACCACCTCTTCCAGCTCGGTGGCTGCCGGGGAGGTCTGCCAGACCATGCCCTGGGTTCCCAGCCCAGCTGCCAGCAGCTCGCCCAGGATTGAGGCCGGACTATTATTGGCCGGAAAATAGGCAAACCAGCCCGGATGCTGCCAGTGGGTAATCCCGGGCATGATAATCTTGTTAAAATCGTCCAAGATACGGTCCATTTCCTCGGGGTGAGCCGGTGGGGAGGAGGGCAACTGGGCCTTTATCTCCCCTGGTAGGACGGTGGATTTGACCGGGTACTTTTCAGCGTTTTCAAGATAATCAGCTACCCAGTCTACCAGTTCATGGCCATATTTCCTGAATTTTTCCTTGTTCATGAGGCTTTCTCCTTCAAAACAGGCCTCTGGCCTTGGTTTTCAGTCATAAAAAGGCAATTATTCCGCCAGACATTGGTATTTTAACCCCGAAAGGGCCTTAAATTAAAGCCTTCGGCCCGAAAATCTGCAACTTAAACCAATTTTTTACCCATATAACTGCAGCTGCCAGGAAATTTCAGGATTTTTTTAAAAATTGTAAAATTTTCCTTGCAAAATTTTCTTAACTATGGTATAATAGTTTTGTTGTTAGTAAAGGGGAAAAGATAATTATCAGAAAACGCAGTTCTATATTTCATTCTATTTAATCTTCTTAACCTTCGCTTCCTTTTTAACTTTTATATGATTCCTTAAATTTTATAGCCATCCCCTTCAAAATATCCTTTATTTCTCTGCAACCAAAACGGCCCCCCGTTTGTTTATTCAATTGAGCAAAGATGAGAATAAGAGGGATATCAAGGTTTTATAAGAGGTTAAACCTCAACGCCTCCTTCTCTTAATCCCCTCCTTTCCTTGCCCTTCACCCAGGCCCTGCTTCCAAGCGAGCAGGGCTGTATTTTTCGGCAAAAATCCTGACCAATAATACACCCCCACCAAACCTAAATTGATAAACAATGGGTTCATGTATTTCATTTCGGAAGACCAGGAAGGTTGGCCAGTGATAAAAAGGATCAAGATAAAGAATTTCCCGGGGATTCTTTCAAGAAAAACGACTAAGAGTTAGAAAAATGAATCGAACCCTATCCTCCATATACTCCACAATCCTTTTTCCAGAATTGACAGGATTTTGGAATTTGATAAATTATGGTTCGGGTTTAAGAAGCAGGGAAGTCCGTGAGAGGCGGACACAGCCCCCGCTACTGTAACCGGCGACGAATCCCTGAGACGGCCACTGCCCTCCGGGGTGGGAAGGCCAGGGAGGAGGAAGACCCGGGAGTCAGGATACCTGTTCTGAACCCGGCAGCCCCTGTTTTCTTCGGGCGGAAGAAAAGAGGAGCGGCTCAGAAATTTTTTCAAGCGGGGGGAAAGGAAAATGAATGAAACGAAACCTTTCTGCCCAATTGCCAATTCTGTTGTCTCTTTCTCTTTGTCTTTTTGCCAGCCTTTCAGCAGCG
This sequence comes from Candidatus Saccharicenans sp., assembly GCA_026414545.1. Taxonomy (GTDB): domain Bacteria; phylum Acidobacteriota; class Aminicenantia; order Aminicenantales; family Saccharicenantaceae; genus Saccharicenans. The sequence continues at coordinate 3,076 of JAOAIU010000036.1, read as the reverse complement.
GTGCTGGCTGATGACGAAACCCAGCCGCCAAAAATCCAGCATGAGATTGTGGTCACGGCCACCCGCCTGGAAACCCCGGTCAAAGAAACGGCATCGGCCATAAGCCTGGTCAAAACTGAAAAGCTCCCCCCGGGTGCCACTGCCAGGCCGGAGATCCTTTTTACGGGCCTTCCCGGCATTTTTTACATTCAGTCTGGCCTGGCCGGGGGGGCGGGCTCGCTCTTCATCCGAGGGGCTAATTCCGAACACGCGGTCTTCATGATTGATGGCCTGGAGCTTAATGACCCCATCTCCCCTTCCCGTTCTTTCAACTTCAACCTGTTCAACTTAACTTTAATCGACCGGGTGGAAGTCCTGCGCGGACCCCAGAGCACCCTTTACGGCTCCGACGCCCTGGCCGGGGTGGTGAACATGGTCACTGCCGACCCCGAAAAGAACGAAGCCAGCCTTTCCGGGCTTCTGGGAACTTTCCGGACGGGGCAGGGAAATTTCAGGCTGGCCCGGGTCTGGCCAAACTTCTCCGTTCAGGCTGAATTCAACACCTTCACCACGGACGGCATTTCCCAGGCCGGGAGCGGCTACCCCGGAAATAGCGAGGCTGATGGCTACAGTCAGCAGAGCCTGGCCGTGAAATTCAGCTACCGCTTCTCTCCAGACTTTCGCCTCAACTGGCAGACCCGCGGCCTGCTCGGCCGGGCCGAGCTCGACACCTTCGGCGGACCCTACGGAGATGACCCCAACTCTCTTCAGAAATCCCGCTTCATTTTCAATCGCCTGGAGCTGAACGGTTTTTTATTCCAGCACCGCTGGGAACAAAAACTGGTCTTCGGGCTGGAAGCTGGCCGACGGGAAAACGACAACCCGGCCGATGAGTCCCACCCGGGCGAAGGCGACTCAGCCCTTTACCGGAGCCGGCTCTTCAAAATTGACTGGCAGAACAATTTCTTCCTGGCGCCGAACCACACCCTCGTTTTCGGGGTCGATTTCCGCCAGGAACAGGGCAGTTCTTCTTATCTCTATTTCAGTCCCTGGGGAAACTACGAAAGCAGCTTCCCGCAAAAAAACGCCTCCTTGCTCGGCCTGTATCTTCAGGACCAGTGGAAACCAGGGAAGAGGCTGTCGCTGACCGCGGGCCTTCGCTCTGACCAGCACCGGCGTTTCGGTCGCGCCCTGACCTTCAGGGCGGCAGCCTGCCTGGAACTGCCTGAAATCGGGGCCCGGCTAAAAAGCACCATCGGCAGCGGCTTCAAGGCCCCTTCTCTCTACCAGCTCTTCGCCCCAGCGGATTATTATGGTCCGGTCGGCAACCCGGAGCTGCTACCGGAAAGAAACCTGGGCTGGGATGCCGGGATTGAGAAGGAATTCAGCCAAATCCTGGCCATTTCTCTCACCTATTTTGAAACCCGCTGCCGCAACCTAATTCAGTTTAATTACGGCTCGGGCTACCAGAATGTGGGCCGGGCCATAAACCGCGGCCTGGAAGTTTCATTGGAAGCCCGACCAATTAAGAACGGAAGCCTCAGCTCTGGCTGGACTCATCTCCAGACCCGGGACCTGGATACCGGCAGCCCTCTCCTGCGCCGTCCGAAGGATATCTTCTATGGTCGCTTCAGCCTATCGCACAAATCAGTGGGCCTGGCAGCCGAACTTCATCATCTCAGTTCCCGGCTGGATATGGACTATTCTTCCTATCCGCCCCAGACTGTAAAGCTGCGAGCCGCCACCATTGCCAACCTGCTTTTAAGCTATGCCCTCAAAGAACCCCTGACCCTTTTCCTCCACGTCCAGAACCTTTTTAATACCCGCTACGAGCTCGTTTATGGCTACGGCTCGCCGGGCACTACAATTTCCACCGGATTTAAATTAAAATTGTGATTGCCCTTTACGGTTTTCTGCCCCGAAGCAGCCCGCGAGGGAACTTTTAATCTTTTAGCTGAGCGAATGATTCCGGAGTCCCGAGATGGAAGAACTGGAAACCCTGGATAAGATATTCAAACCGCAGCGAATCGCCCTGGTCGGGGTCACCCCCAACCCCAGGAGCGTCGGCGGCAAGATCCTGTCCAACCTGATTACCGGCGGCTACCGCGGCGTGGTCTACCCGGTGAACCCCACGGTGGAAGCGGTTATGGGCATTCCCTGTTTTACCGGCGTGGCCAGCTTGCCCCGCACCCCCGACCTGGCAGTCATCTGCACTCCCGCTCCTCAGGTGCCAAGAATCGTGGCTGAATGCGGCCAGGCCGGAATCATGGGCATAATCATCATTTCGGCCGGCTTCCGTGAAACCGGCCCGGAAGGCCGGGCCCTGGAAGAGCAGATCCTGGCCGAGAAGAAAAAATATCCGGGGATGCGCATCCTCGGGCCCAATTGCCTGGGTGTCATCTCTCCCGGTCTCAACCTCAACGCCAGCTTTGCCGCTGACATGCCGCTCAACGGGCACATTGCTTTTATTTCCCAGTCGGGAGCCTTGTGCACCTCTATTCTTGACTGGTCGCTGGAAGAAAAAATCGGCTTTTCCTATTTTGTGTCCATCGGCAATGCCCTCGACATAGACTTCGGCGACCTCATCGATTACTTCGGCGAGGACGAAAACACCAAATCCATCCTGATGTACATAGAATCCATCTCCAACCCCAGACGCTTCATGTCGGCGGCCCGGGCCTACGCTCGGACTAAGCCCATCATCGCCTACAAGGCCGGCCGTTTCCCGGAATCGGCCGAGGCCGCCTCTTCCCACACCGGGGCCATGGCCGCCGAAGACGCCATCTACGAGGCTGCCTTCCAGCGGGCCGGTATGGCCAGGGTGTTTGAAATCGGCGAGATGTTCGACGTGGCCGAGCTGATCGGTCGCCACAAGATACCCAAGGGCCCGCGGCTGGCCATCGTCACCAACGCTGGTGGCCCCGGGGTCATGGCCTCCGACGCCCTGATCGAGGCCGGCGGCCGGCTGGCCGAGCTCAGCCCGCAGACCGTTGAATTCCTTGACCAGAACCTGCCTCCTGCCTGGTCGCACCGCAACCCGGTCGATGTCCTGGGAGACGCCAAGAGCAAGACCGTGGCCAAGGCGGTCAATGCTGTG
>JAOAIU010000013.1 GCA_026414545.1 Candidatus Saccharicenans sp. | reverse complement strand
GCTTCTTTTCTGGTTTTTGGTTGACCGTTGATCAGCTCATTTATTTCATCCGAAGACAGGATTTCCTTTTCCAGCAGGGCCTCGGCAATCTTAAGGAGTTTATCGCGGTTCTTTTCAATCAACTCCCTGGCCCGCTCATAGCAGCGGCTGATAATCTTTTTAACCTCGGCGTCAATTAGCTCGGCTGTATGTTCGCTAAAATTCTTATGGGTGGCCAGTTCCCGTCCGAGGAAAATCAGGTCGTCCCGTTCCCCAAAGGACAGGGGCCCGAGGTCCGACATGCCCCACTGACAGACCATCTTCCTGGCGATTTCAGTGGCTTTTTCCAGGTCGTTGGCGGCCCCGGTGGTAATTTTTCCCAGGATCATTTCTTCGGTCACCCGACCGGCCATCAACACCGCCAGCTGGGCTTCCAGGTAATCCCTGGTATAGGTATAGCGGTCGGACAGGGGCAGCTGCTGGGTAACGCCCAGGGCTAACCCCCTGGGTATGATGGTAACTTTATGGATGGGGTCGGCCTCAGGGATCAAGGCGGCCACCAGGGCATGCCCGGCTTCGTGAAAGGCCGTGTTCCGCTTGTCCTCATCGCTGATGATCATGCTCCGCCGTTCGACCCCCATCAGGACCTTGTCCTTGGCCTCTTCCATGTCCTTCATGGTGACGCTGTTCTGGCCCTTGCGGGCGGCCAGCAGGGCCGCCTCGTTGATCAGGTTAGCCAGGTCCGCCCCGGAGAAACCCGGAGTGGAACGGGCGATTACCTTCAGGTCGACGTCCTCGGCCAGAGGAACCCGGCGCACATGCACGTTCAGAATTTCTTCGCGGCCCCTGACATCGGGCATGGGCACCACTATCCGGCGGTCAAACCTTCCGGGCCGCAGCAGGGCCATGTCCAGGATATCTGGACGATTGGTGGCGGCGATGACGATGATGCCCTCGTTGGAGTCGAACCCGTCCATTTCCACCAGCAGCTGGTTAAGGGTTTGTTCCCGCTCGTCGTGCCCACCGCCAAGACCGGCTCCGCGCTGGCGGCCGACGGCATCTATTTCATCTATGAAGATAAGACAGGGAGCATGCTTCTTGGCCTGGTCAAAAAGGTCCCGAACCCTGGAGGCGCCCACGCCGACAAACATTTCCACAAAGTCCGAACCGCTGATGGAAAAGAAAGGAACATTGGCCTCGCCGGCTACCGCCCGGGCTAGCAGAGTTTTGCCGGTTCCCGGCGCCCCAACCAGCAGCACCCCCTTGGGGATGCGTCCTCCCAGGCGCTGGAACTTGCGCGGGTCTTTCAGGAATTCGATTATTTCCTGGAGTTCGACCTTGGCTTCATCCACCCCAGCCACGTCCTTGAAAGTGATCTTTTTCTGCAGTGGAGAAAACAACTTGGCCCGGCTCTTGCCGAAGGACATGGCCTTGTTGCCTCCAGCCTGCATCTGGCGCATGAACATGAACCAGAAGAAGATCAGCAACAGGATAGGAAACCAGTTTAGCAGAATGGCCAGCCAGTTGCTGCGGGAAGTATCCTTGACAATGATGTTGACCTGGTTTTCCCGCAGAACCTTGATCAGGTCCGCATACTGAGGGGGCAGGGTGGTCTTGAAGCTGGTCTGGTCCTTGAGCTTGCCCTGGGCCTGGTTGTCCTGGATGGTCACTTCCTGGACGTTTTTCTGCTCAACCTGGTTCATGAACTCAGAAAAGGTAAATTCCTTGGCCCTGGGACCGGTCGGGAAAAAGCTCCAGAGCAGGATCAACAGGATAAGCGAAGCCACCCAGAAGATTAGGTTCTTGGGAGATTTATTCTTTTTAGCCATTTATTTTTTTTCCTTGAATCACGACTCATTTTAACACGTTTTGCCGGTCTTGTTAACATTAAAACGGAATCGGCTGGCTCTTTGTTGCCCGGTTTCTAAGGCGGCGGTCAGATTCCTTACAGAACGCATTCAAGGAATAGAACCGAGTTAGACCGCTCTGGCCGGTGATCGAACCTGAGTTGGCTGAAGGCAGGATAGGCAGGCGGCGCCTCAGGGAGAATCAGAGACGGTATTTGAGCCCGAGGTAATAGCGCTTCTCAAGACTTGTTTCTTCCAGTTCATGCACCCGGCCCCACCTTTTTACCCTTTCTAAAGAACCGGAAACTGAGAAGGGCGTCCCGGGAATTCTTATTTCGAGGTTTAGCCCGTAATGTTTCCTTGAATCCTTCAGAGGAGAGTCATCAGTCAACCAGCTCTGGAAACGATCCCGTCCCTGCAAAGAGTGGTAATAGACGTACTGGTAAAAACCGGTTAAACGCAGGTTGCGGTAGGAGATTTCGGCCAGTGATTCCAGGTCCGGGCCCAAGGCATAGTGGTAGCCATAGAACTTAACTGTGGATTTCATTCCCTGGATGTCGTTGACCACTGAATAACTGTTCAGGGGAAGGGAGTTGATCATTCCGAAGCTGGGGTGGGCTTCAGCCCTCAGCCGGAATCGCCACGGAGTGGCAAACCAGGTGAGATCCGCTACCGGTCCCAGAAAATGAACAGCGGCCAGCTTATCCCGGAAGTCACGCGGTATTTCGAAATGAAAATCTTCGGGGTGGTCGACCGGGATTCGTCCGGCATCGTAGTCAGTGACAGGTCTCTTGACATACATGACAAAAGCCGACCCCAGCCCGTAATAAAGGCTGAACCCTTTCCTTTCCCAGGAAATATTCTGCCGGAAGCGACCTATGGGGATTACTTTGGCCGTTACACCCAGCTCTTCCCTGGCGGTCCCGTGAAACATGAAATCAAAATCCAGCTGGCTGTAAAAAGGGCTGGAGAATTTCTCGTCCACCCGGCCGGGTAGGCCGTAGCTGCTGTCGGTGATTATTCTAGAATGAAGACTGACGGCCAGGTTGCCAGTGTTAACAGTCGGGCTGGCCGAGATGGGGGAATTGCGGTACCCGAGAAAGAAGTAAACGTCCTGGGCAGCCTGATTGTAGCTATGATGGTAGTCTGACAACGGTTTATTCCGGTCGAACCAGCCGTTGATTTTCATGAAGGGATTGATCCAGGACAGCAGGCGTCCTACCGGATTTTTCGAATTGTAAAAATACCTGCCCATCTGGAACCAGGTCTCGCCCAGTGAAAATCCGCCAAGACCGGTCATGATGTTGTCGTTGATGGAGATGACCTCGCGCCATTCCACAAAGTATTCCCAGTAGAGGGAACCGCCGACAGAGAAAACCAGTGATTGCAGCCAGCTGAGGTTGTTGGTCCTGGCGAACTCGTAATAGAGCATTCCGGCCAGGGCGTGGGTCCAGTTCAGGTAAAAGGCGTTGGAATCAAAGCGCAGGGCCTCGGTGGTGAAAAAACGACGCTTCTGGTCGGCCCAGGTCAGCCGGTACTGCCAGTCTTCAATGAAGCGGGAGTACCGGATCCAGTAGCGGGCCTGGGAGTAGGACATCAGAACCCCCAGTTCCAGCCCGGCCCGGCCCCAGCGCGGCCGGTGGTTCCTCAATCGCTCAAATTCGGAGACTGGTAGAAGAACCTTGCCCTCCGGATACCTGGAACATCCGGATAGGGAAAAGATAACGGCAGACGAGTTCAGGCTGACAACAGCCGGGGTCAAGTTGCTCCTGGCTCCTGTTGACAGCGAGAATCCGGACACAAATTTTTCGACGGCTTTCTGGTTGTCTTTCCGGCTGCCCAGCGGGAAGGCCTGGATTGACAGGGACATGATGACAACCAGCACCCAGCTGATTCTTTTGGCGTTTCTTAGAAACATTGGTTTTCTCTTCAGTCAGAACTTTCGGCCTTCCGGCAATCTGCCGGTTCACTTTTTCAGCCAATAAGGATACTCTGGCCGCCCTGGCCTGTCAACCAGGCCCGCGGCTATCCCGACGGGCAAGGTTTCGCCTCTTAATCACCGGTCAACTGCCGGTCCGCCCTTTCAGTTCTTCCAGAAAAGAGACCGCTCGCCTCAGGTGGGGGATGACTATGGAGCCGCCCACAATCAGAGCGATGGAGAAGGTCTCGAACAGCTCCTCCCGGCTGGCGCCCTTATCCAGGGCCTGAATGATATGATAGCTGACGCAATCGTCGCAGCGCAGGACCATGGAGGCTACCAGACCCATCAGCTCCTTGGTCTTTTCGTCCAGGGCTCCGGCCCGGTAAGTCTGTTCGTCCAGGCCGAAAAACCTTTTGATTTCCAGGGTGCCTTCTTCCAGGATCTTTTTGTTCATGTCCTGGCGGAACCGGACAAATTCTTCGTACCTGCCCACGTGTCCTCCTCCAGCCCGGAGCGGCAGTGGCGACCGGGCTATGTTAGTGGATTTGACGACTTGATTATAACTCAACTCGGGTTAGTTGGGTTAGAAACGGCAAATTGATATGTTTGGACGGTTGGTCCCGTACCAACCCTGAGCCGGGGAGTTTCCTGGAGCCGGTCCCGGTGCGCGCTTTTTTGAAAAAATTTTTCTCTTCCTATATGATAACCCAGGAAAAAATGAAAACCGGGTTCAAGAGCAAAGACCTTCTGAAAGCTTTTCTGCCGCTGGCCCTGGTGGCCAACCTCTGGACTTGCCCGGCCTGCCGCCCCTCACCCGGCGAGACTGGTGACAAAGCCAGCTGCCTGGTAATCACCATTGACACCCTGAGGGCCGACCGCCTCTCTTGCTTCGGTTCGACCACGGTCAGCACGCCCGATATCGACCGGTTAGCAGCCGAAGGCATCAGGTTCACCAGGTGTTTTGCCCAGACCGTAACCACGCTGCCCTCCCACGCCAACATCTTTCTGGGGGTGTTACCCCCCTCCCATGGGGTTCACGACAACGCCAATTTCGTGGTGCCGTCAGGGCTAACGACTCTGGCCGAGGTCTTCCGGCAGTCAGGCTATGAGACCGCGGCCTTTATCGGGGCTTATCCGCTCGACCGGAGGTTCGGCCTGGGCCGCGGTTTTTCCCTCTATGATGATGATTACGGAACCCAGGATTTCAACCGTCCGGTTTTTGTGGAGAGACCGGCGGCCGAGGTAGTCGACCGGGCCCTGGGCTGGCTCAAGACAGTATCTGGCCCCTGGTTTCTCTGGGTCCATGTCTTTGACCCGCATTATCCCTATTCGCCTCCCGAACCTTTCCGTTCCAGGTTCAGCCATAATCTTTATGACGGGGAGGTAGCCTACGTTGACCAACAACTGGGCCGGCTTTTTTCATTTCTCCGGCAGAATAATCTTATTGACCGGGTTGTTATCATCCTGACCAGTGACCACGGTGAATCGCTGGGAGAACACGGGGAAAAGACCCACGGCTACCTGGCCTATAATTCCACCCTGCACGTTCCTTTGATTATCCGTGCCCCAGGGTTTAAGGGAGGACGGTCAGAAACGGCAGTGGTATCTCATGTGGATATTTTCCCAACCGTTTGTGATTTGCTGGGCTTGAAAAAGCCTGCCGGACTGCAGGGACGGTCGCTGCTGCCAGTCCTGAAAGGAAAAAAACTGGCCAGCCGGCCTGTTTATTTTGAATCCCTCTATCCTTATTACAGCCGGGGCTGGGCGCCGATAACTGGTTACATAGATTTTCCGATTAAGTTTATAGACTCGCCGCTTCCTGAACTGTATGACCTGGAAAAGGATTTCAAGGAACTCAACAACCTGGCTCCTGGTCGTGATTTAAAAAAAGAGCGCCAGCTGCTGGCCTCGCTCCGGGAAGCCGCGACCGGGCCTGAAGCGGCCGCGGCCAGAGTCTCCCCATCCAGACAGAGCCTGGAGAGGCTGCGAAGCCTGGGTTATCTTGGAGGAGGGGCGTCTACCCGCCAGGATTTCACCCCCTCTGACGATGTCAAGAGCTTTATGCCTTATGAAAACCGGGCCGAAGAGGCCATGGACCTTTTTCACCAGAAAAAGCAGGTCCAGGAGGCTATCGACCTGCTCCAGGCCAACCTCCGGGAGAAAGAAGACCACGACCTATCTTACAGCTATCTTTCTTCGCTGTACCTGGAATCGGGCCGGCCCGAACAGGCTCTTCGGGTTCTGAAGCAGGGACTGGAAAAACTGCCGGCCAACTATACCATCTTTCTGGCCTACATCAGCACCCTGTTGCAGCTCGGGCAGTACGGGGAAGTAGTCAATTCGGTTGAACGGGCCCAGGCGTTTCCCCAGGCCCTCAACGACCCTGAGATCTGGAACTCCCTGGGTGCGGCCTTCATCGGGCTGGGAAGATATGACGAGGCCCTGGAGCTCATGGAAAAAGCCCTGGCCATCGACCCGGATTTTCCAGCAGCTCTGAGCAATCGCGGTTTTGCCCTGCTGATGAAAGCTCGACTGGAGAAGAGCCGGCTGACCCTGGACAGGGCGGTGGACAGTTTCAAGGAGGCGATTAGCAAGAATCGGGCTTATGCTCCTGCTTATAATGGCCTGGGTGCTGCCTACCGGACCGCCGGCGATTCCGAAGCGGCCATAAGCTGCTGGCTCCAGGCCCTGCAGCTTGACCCCGGCCTGGACCAGGTTCTTTACAACCTGGGTTATGCCTATCTGGAAAAGGGTGATAAAGACAGGGCCCGGGAATATCTGCAGAGATATAAGGACAGAGTCTATCGGTTTCTGCCTCAGGCTGAGCAACGGGAGCTGGATGAACTGATAAAGAGAAGTAGGTGAGAATCTGCCGCCTGGAATGAAAAACTCGATAGCGAAGGAGTAGAACAGCATGGCTCTTGACCTTTCCGGGATTGCCGCCCGCATGGACCGGCTGTATGAATTTGACCGGGAACCGGTCGCTCCCGACCAGTTCAAGAAGGGAGTGCTTTTTGCCAGCGTCTTTGCTGGTGAACATGTGGCCGCCACTGAATTTGTGATCGGGGCCTTTTTCGTCCTGCATGGCCTGAAAGCCACCGACCTGATTTACGGTCTGCTCCTGGGCAACCTGCTGGCAGTTTTGAGCTGGACTTTTCTCTGTGCCCCCATTGCCGTTGATACCAGGTTGACTCTTTACTGGTATCTCCGGCGGATTGCTGGTCCCGGGATCACCATGATTTATAACCTGGCCAACGCCTTTCTCTACTGCATCCTGGCCGGGGCCATGATCTCGGTTTCGGCCACGGCTGTGGGCCTGGCCTTCGGTCTCGAGGTGCCGGGGTTGAATGATATCCTGCCGGCCAGCGCCCTCTGGGTCCTGGTCTGCCTGGCCCTGGGTTTTCTTTTTACCCTGCTGGCCATACTTGGTTTTGAGAAGCTCGGCCGGTTTGCCGAGGTGGCTTCGCCCTGGATTTTTTTGTGCTTCGTCGCTGGGGCCCTGGTCACTCTGCCCAAGCTGGGGGTCAGGCCAGATTTCAGCAACTTATGGGAAGTGGCCACCACCAGAATCTGGAACGGCCTGGCCACGGCCGGCCAACAACAGTTCAATTTCTGGCATGTGGTCTTTTTCGCCTGGTTCTGCAACCTGGCCATGCATGTTGGCCTATCGGACATGGCTCTTTTCCGCTATGCCAGAAAATGGACCTACGGCTTTTATTCCGCTTTTGGCATGTATTCCGGACACTTCCTGGCCTGGATCTGTTCGGGAGTGATGGTGGCGGCTATCGGTCGGGAAATGCACCCGGGGAAGATGGCTTTTGAAGCTCTGGGTCTGGCCGGAGCGGCCGCGGTCATGCTGGCCGGCTGGACCACGGCCAACCCAACTCTATACCGGGCAGGCCTGGCCCTTCAGACGGTCACCGGCTGGCCGCGCTGGAAGATCACTCTGGTGGCCGGCCTGGTTACTTCTGTTCTGTCCTGCTTTCCTCTATTTTTTATGAAGCTTCTGGATTATGTGGCCATTTATGGGTTGGTTCTGATGCCCATTGGAGCGGTGGTTTTTACAGAACACTGGATTTTTCCGAAACTCGGCCTTCCTCGTTACCAGGCTGAATCCAAAAAACAAGTTTTCAACTGGAAGGTGTTGTTAGTCTGGGTGGGAAGCCTGGTGTTTGCCTTTGTCCTGCCGGTCCATCTCTATTTCCGCTGGTTGCCGGGTTATCTGTTTGCCGTGATTCTTTATCTTCTGCTGAACCTGTCGGGAAAGTACAGGAATTCGGCTAAAACAAAGGATGAAGCCAATGCCAGCTAATTTACTCAAAATATTTTCGACAGCCGCTCTGGCCGCCTGCCTGGTCCTGTCCTGGTTTAATTTTCTCGGCCGGTTATCTGCTGACGCCTTCAAGTTATGGTTCTTGCTGGTTTCCCTATTATACTTTGTGCTGTCAGCGCTTTCTCTAAAAAAGAAGCCAGGCACCTAAGCAGGCTGGCCGAAGGCACTGTTTCTCTGCTGCCGGCCATTATTTCATTCGCCAACGCCCTGGACCGGCCGCCGGTTCAGGGAGGCCAGTTGTGGAGTCCAGGCCCTCTCCCCATTTCGAGTCTGGCTTGCTGGAAAGACCGGCCCGGGTCAGGGGCATTCCAGGTGCCGGCAATTGCTGGTTGATTCGGTTTATTTCCTGTTGACTGTTACAATTTTATGATTTAATCTCCTTCGAGTCTGAACAGGTACCGGCCGGAACCAGCTTTAATGATAAAATTTCCGCCCTTGAGCTCAAGGGCTTCCAGCCCTGCAGTCTTTTTCTGGAGCTGGTTGTCAGCCCAGATCATGGTCTGCCCCTCGTAAAGTCTCAGGTTGCGCAGCTTGAATACCGGCAGATAGATTTCCGCTTCGCTGCCCACGGGGATAATGACCTCCATTTTTATCTCGCGGTCGCCTCTCTGCCAGGAACAGCTGACCTGCCCGTTGATGGTGTAGATGGAACCGGAGACGTGGGTCAGGTCCCGGACCATCTGGGGCCGGATAATCAGCTTCCTGAAAGCTATAGAATCAGGGGCCATATTTATACCGGCGAGCGCCTTGTAGAACCAGGCGCCGACCGAACCGAACATGGGATGGTTGTGGGAGTTCATAGATGGCCCTTCTCTCTTCTGCCATAGTTCCCAGAGAGTGGTGGCTCCATTCTTTATCATGTAGCCGTAGCTCGGAAAGTCTGCTTTTGTCATCACGTCATAGGCCAGGTCTGAATTGCCGAACATGGTCAGCACTTCCAGAATGTACTTGGTGCCGATGATTCCTGTGGTCAGGTGCGAGTCATGTTTATAAACCAGGTCATTAAAAAGGTTGCCCCAGACCGCGCCCCGGGCATTATCCGGTACCAGGCCAAGAAACAGCGGCAGAACGTTAGCCGTCTGGCTTCCCCCGGCATAGCTTCTGGTGGTCTGGTCAAGGTAAGCCCGGTTGAAGGCTTCCTTAATTTCTGCCAGTAGCTTCTGGTAGAGGTCGGCTTCCGCCGGCCGTCCGCAAACCCTGGCTGCTTCAGCCAGGATTTTCACGTCGTAGTAATAATAGAAGGAAGAAACCAGGCTGCCCGGGCACCTGTCTATGGCCACCCAATCGCCGTAGTGGCTGAACCGGACCAGGCCGTTCTCGGCTTTGCTCCTCAGGAATTCGACGTATTTTTTCAATCCTTCGTAATGTTCTTCAAGGATACGCTTATCACCATAGTACTGATACAGGTACCAGGCGATCAGGGGATAGGCTGTCCCCCAGGCCGGGTCTGCCGGCCGTGAACCCCAGATGTGGGGGACGGTGTCGGTGATGGAGCCGTCGTCTCCCTGGACGTCCCTGATGTTACGGAGAAAGTTGGTATAGAAAGCGGCCATGTCATAATTCATGATGGCTTCTTCGGCCGTCACCTGGGCATCGCCCATCCAGCCCATGCGCTCATCCCGCTGGTCGCAGTCGGTGGGGATGCTATGGAGATTGGTTTTCTGGCCCCAGAGAATGATGCGCTGGATGTCGTTCAGGATCTGCCTGGAGCAGGCAAAATTTCCCGCCGGAGAAACAGCCGTGTGAACCACCCGGCCGCGCACCGAATCTATCTTCGGCGTCCCGGGATAGCCGGTGACTTCAATGTACCTGAACCCATGGTAGGTAAAGCGCGGTTCCCAGATTTCCTCTCCCTCGCCCTTCAGAATATAGTGGTCTTCGGCCCGGGCCGAGCGCAGGTTTTCCTGGTTGATCATTCCATTTTCGTAAAGAAGCTCGGAGAAGCGCAACCGGACGTCGGTCCCGCGGGGGCCCTGTACCCGCAGTCGGGCCCAGCCGCTGATATTTTGGCCGAGGTCGAAAACGTAAACCCCGGGGGCCGGGCTGGTCATGGTCAGGGGGACAATGGTATCAACCACTTTTATGGCTGGCATGAGCTGGGCGGAAAGAACACCGCCCGGCGCCTTGGCCTTCTGGGCCGGCTTCCAACCTTTTTCTTCAAAATCCGGTTCATCCCAGCCCGGCTGTTCTAGCCTGGCGTCATAGGTTTCGCCATGGTAGATGCTGTCCTCGACGATGGGCCCGCGGGCTGTTTTCCAGGTGGAATCGGAGTGGATTTCCATCAGGAGACCGTCTTCGCCTTCAACGTATAGCTGGAAAAGCAAGGCTCTGGATTTGAACCAACCCTCTCCGAGCATCACTCCCAGGGCATTTTTTCCTTTCTTGAGCAGGGAAGTAACGTCGTAGGTTGCGTACAGGACTCTCTTGGAATAAGTGGTCCAGCCGGGGTCCAGCACTTGATCGCCAGCTTTCTGGCCGTTGACCCTGAGCTCATAGTATCCCAGTCCGGCGATGAAGGCCCTGGCCCGGCGCGGGTTCTCAGGCAGGTTGAATTCCCGGCGCAGCAGGTTTTCTCCCCCTATCCATTCTCCTTTCCAATCAGAGGCGGCCAGAAGCCCGGTGTCAAACCTGGCCACTTCACTCCAGGGGCTTTCCTGGCCCCGGTCATCCCAGACCCGGACTTTCCAGTAATAGGTACGATTGCTCTGCAGGGGTTTTCCGCCGTAGACAATCTGGATGGAAGAATCGGTGTTGACCTTGCCTGAATCCCATTGGTCGGGTCTGTCGGCTTCCGGGGAAGAAGAAACTATCAGCTGGAAGGCGACCTGTTTCTGGCCGCGCTCCGGGTGGTTGTTTTTCCAGAAAAACCTGGGTTGCCGGACGTCAACTCCCAGGGGGTTGACCAGGTACTCTACCCGAAGGTCTGAAGGAGCCAGAGGGGCAACTGTCTCCTCCAGACTGTCCAGATGGCTGGCTGCCAATCCAGTTGGCAACGAGGCGGTCGAAAATGACATAAGCAGGAACAGGATGACCAGCATAAAAAATCTTATCCAAAGCTCTCTTGGTATCTTTTTCAGCGCTGCTTCCATTTTTCCTTTTATTGGTCTCATGGTCTGGTTCATAGGCGAACCTCCTTTCTCCATATAGCTAACCTATTTTAATAAAATCAGGGATTACAAATAAAATGAATTCTCCCCGGCCCTAATGTTGAAAACAGCCAGGCAAGTAATTTTGCAACCAAGAACGAGTTAAAGTCAGATTTTAGGCAGAAACAAGGTTGCCCTTCCCAGGAAATAGAACCGAACCGCCGGCGGCTCATCTTGACGGAACTGCGGGTTTTTTGTATTATGATAAAGCGCGTGGGGCTGTAGCTCAGTTGGGAGAGTACGTGACTGGCAGTCACGGGGTCGCCGGTTCGAGCCCGGTCAGCTCCACCATTTTTTTTTATCCCCCTGGTCAGCCCATTCTGGAACCAGACCAGAAATTAGATAAAGACTGAGAACTGGCCTGGTCTGTCTTCCAAATGCCCATGACCTTCCGCCAGATTCCGACCAGCTTCCGTTGACTTGAAGACATTACTGGAACCATTGGACAAAATTCTTCGGCTGACTGGCCTGTTTTTCCGTTGAAGATAGGTCGGGCAAGCTGCCTTTAATGTCAGCCCAGCTCCGGCCCGATTTGGATGTTAATCTCTGTTCTTGATTTCAGGGGGCAGGCCTGACTTATCTTCTCCGGCACCGGCCAGATTTTCCTCGGTCTCAATCTGTCCGGTTGATAGCTTGAGTTTCTGCTTCCCGGTTAGCATCAGGATGATGGTCAACAGGGCAAAAACCACCTTGCGGGCTCGCCTGACCAGGCCGAGGCTCAGGCCGACCGCTGGCGGGTAACCGACCGTGGTTGCGGCCAGGAGGCTGGCTCCCTCAGCCGCGCCCCATTGCCCGGGAATCAGGAAAAGGGCCGTGTTGACGATGACCACAAAAACGGACATGAACAGAACTCTGGTGAGCGGGGCTGGCCAGTTCAGCGCCCGGACAATCACATAAACTTCCAGGACTCCCAGCCAGCGTGAAGCCAGATGCAACAGAAAGGAGATGGCCAGCTTCAGCCTGGAATGTCTGAAAAGGGTGCGCATGTTGCGGTCAAACTGCCTTAGAATTTCTTCCTTTTCCAGAAACCACTGACGGCTGCGCGGGAAAACTCTGGCCAGCCAGCGCAGAATTCCATGAATCCCCTTGAGCTGCAGGATGATCATGACCGTTAACAACACGGTGATACTGCCCAGGACTATCAGGGCCGAGGTCTTGTATTTTTCGGGGATTTTCAGGTAAGCGACCGAGATGAAGAGACCGGTGGTAAGAAAGACCAGGGAGGCGAAGGATTCCAGGGTCTTATCAAAAAGAATGCCGGGAATTCCTTCGCGCAGCGGGCAGTTTTGCCTGATGATGATGGCCCGGGCGGCCTCGCCTCCGACGTTGGCTGACATCGGGACCAGGGTGGTCACTCCCTCGGCCATGATCCTGGCCTTCAGCAGCAGCCAGAACGGAATCGGTTGAAAGGCGCTCTGGACGATGGCCCAGGCCATGGACTGAAGGAATAACCAGCCCAGGCCTATAAAACAGGTCAGGATGAAATAATAGCCGACCTGGCGGATGTTGTCCCAGACTTCTCCCGGGCCTACCCGGTGAATCAGGATGGCCAGCAGCAGAAATCCAAAGACGGTCAGGCTGAACCTGGTTAGCCTCTTCTTATCTTTATTATTCATTTTTGTTTATCGAGGGAAATCATCCGGTTTTATCTGGCCCTCCTGCCTCCGCTCCTGGAGGCATCATTTTTTCCCTCGCAACTCTTTTTCATCCGGATTCAAGCCAAATTAAGAGCCAGAAATTTAAATTCCTGATTTGAGGATAATTTCAACCAGTATAGGACAAGGCCAGGAAGCTGTCAAAGTCAGTCCTGGTCTCAAACCGAGAAAAACTCTGGGAGTCACGGGGCATTCTTGAACGGGCTCCGGTCATAAAGGTATTAGCCGGCAGGCGGCTCTGGCCCGACGATAATTATAATCGTCCGCAGAATCGGTTTAACCTGTGTTTTCCTAGAGGTTAAGCTGAACCCGGCTCTCAGCTTTAATCTCGGGCTGGCTCTCGGAGGCAGCCCTGAGAACCAGGACGGCCTGTTTAGAGCTGATTTCGCCGGGCAGGACATAGACGGTTATTTCTTTTTCCTGGCCGAAAGGAACCGCCGCCAGGGCATTGGGCAGTTTAGCTTCCCAGCCCTTGCCCTCGATAGTCAGGCTCAGCCGGTAAAGGTCATGGTTGAGGTGTCGAGAAAGGTCCGAGGAATGAACGGCCGGGTCGACCGTCCCCGGGGCCCCGGTGTTCTTTATGGTAAAGGTTAGGGGAACCAGTTCCTTCTTTATTTTCAGTTTGCTTTTCGCGGTTCTGATCTGCAGTCCTCTTTTATGAGGCCCGGAACCGTCCAGTGAACGCACAGCCAGAGTGTAGGAGATGATGCCTTCTTGGTGGCGATGAAGGTCAACCACGTAAAAATGCAGGCGGTTGGGCTCGTCCACGAATTCAAACCGACTGCCGGAATCCAGCCCGGCATGGAACAGAGCGTCATTGAGCTGGCGGTAATCGGCTATGGTGCGCCTCACTTTATCACCGTTCGGGCTGATATAATCTACCATGTTTATGTCTTCCGGGTGGGCGTCGATAACCCAGATGTAGCTGTTGAAGGCATTAGGCCCGCCGTTGTTGCCGCGAAGATTATCTCTGTTCTTGGCGATGAGGACACCGCTGTCGGGGCAGAAGGAATCAAATCCGATACGCTGGACCACTTCCAGGGAATAAAAATTGTAATTCGGAATACCGGGCGAGAGAGGGTTGGTAGCCGGGTCATCGGTCGGGGTACGGTCGCCGGGTTCTGAGCCGTCAAGGCGCACGTTGATTCCGGTATAGGTCCCGGGTAGGGGATCCACCGCCCGGGCGGTGACTTCAGCCACCACCAGGCCTGACTTGGCCAGACCTTCTCGGCTTAAAGTGAGGAGTTCATCTTTGCCGATAAAGCCGCAGGCCATACGGTTCCTGATCATAAGCCCTGGAGGCCCGGCTGCTCCGGCCACAGGTGGTACTACCCAGCGCTTATGAGGGCCGCCCGGGCCATTAAAGCAGCCGCGGTCCATCAGGTCCCAGGTGCCGGCTGCCGCCCGGCGGTAAGGCTGGACATAAGGGTTATTGTTGAGATCAGGCAGACGGAAGGCGAAATGTCCGAGCTCGTGGGCGATGGTGCCCGAGTTTTCACCCTGCCGCATTGAAGAGAGTCCCCACTGCTGGGAACCGGCCAGCCAGCTGGTCCATTCGACGTAGCGGGTGGGCACCCAGCGGGGCAGCTGCGGGTTGGGGTTGCCCCATTCAGCCGGTATGTCATTCTTGCTCTTGAATTTCATAATGCCGAATTCCATCCAGACCCCGGTTTCGTCGTATCCGGCGTATATGCGCAGGACGGCATCGTATTCCTGGCGAAGATCTCGGCCGACATCTTTTATCCACAATTCATCGCAGTCCCGCTCCAGTCGCCCGGCAGCTTCGCTTCCGTCCGGCGTATATTTGTTCTGGCCGTATTCATTGAGTCCGTACCACCAGTAGGGCCTCGGCATGCGGTATGGACCGAAGGCGTCAACCCGGGTCAGCCCGAACTTGCCCCGCGATATCTCCATCCAGTAGTTGTGGATGTTGAGGCCGTGGTTGACGGGCAGCGGTTTGGTGAAAAAATCAGCGTAGAATTGCGGGACCTGTTCCCGGGGGATGGGTTCGACCTGGGGGTTGCCGAAAGGGTCTGAGCCCTTGGGCCTGGTGATGACAAAGGGTTGGTCTGGAAAGTCGACCGCCACCACGGCCAGCTTGAAGCCCCGTTCCGGTTTGAGGGCAGGGTCGGACCAGTTAGCGCCCGGAATAGGCCGATAATCAGCCCAGGTCATATCATCCTGGTCCTGGACTTTTTGCTGGTCTATCGGCGGCGGGAAGGTTGTGGCTTTTTGGCCCCGGGAGTTATTGCTGGCGCTTAAAGGCCACAGGGAAGCAATGAAAATCATTATGAGAGAAAAAATGGTTATTACAAGCCCTGTGTGATTTGATAGCGGCTTCCATCGGGCCATCGGCCACCTCCTTATTGACTTCAGATTGTTCTAATTTTTTAAACCTGAAGTAAAGATATATTAGATATCAGATATGAGACTCAGTCAATCAAAAAATTATTTTCGCCTGTAATCGATGTCTACGGATTCAATTTTGAGGAATATTAAGATTTGGCGGTAGATATCAGAAAAGAGAACAAGAGCAAAAAAGAGTGTTAGAATGGCCGAGAAAGATTCTCGAGCGCTCTTGAGGTCAAATCTTGTTGGTTTTCCGGGCTCTATTTTTTGTAGCCCACCGGGTGATTCAGCAGCGGCAGCTGACTATCTTTGAGTTGAAGAAGGGAACGGATTTTTTCGCGGTCCATGCTGGCCCTGGGCCTGGTGCCAAGTCCGGTAGCGGCACAGAAAAGCGAGATATTCTGAGAGACAATCCCGGTGTCAATGGCCGCCCATTCTTTTTTGAGTTCATCGCTTCCGGCCCTGAACCTGGAGATATCAGAGACTAACAATAAAATGACCGGGGCAGGGAGCGGGGGTTGCGGCTGGGCTGGAGCCATGGCCGACGGTGGGGGAGGAACCAGGGGATTGGGTGGTTGCTGTCCGGTCGGCTTAGCCGGCCGGGCTGGAGTTTCTTTCTCTCGAGTTGGTGAGGGGGGCGTCGGCTGGCCCGGTTGCCCGGGTTGGCTGGGCCGCGGAGGTCTGGGTGGAAAACATTCAGAGCGATGGTCGCCGGCGACAACGGGCAGCAAACAGTGTGATTTGGCCTCATATAAATAGACCCCGTCCTTCATGAAGACATAGATGTCTACGTCCTGAGCATTCATGGCCGAAGAAGCCGTTCTTTTGCCGCTCTCGGGTCGGTTTAGCCCGTTGGCGGCCCAGAGCAGGTCTGAAAGGTCCTGAAGGCTTAATTCTTTTTCAGACCATTCAGTAACGGAGGCCCTCACGGCCAGAGCTTCCATGACCGGCAGGCCACGCTTTTTATCAGGGTCTTTGAGCTGAATTGTCTTCAGGTCCTGGGCCAACAGGAAAAGCGGAGCCAAGAAAAGGAACATTAAAAGACAAGAGACCAATCTGGTGAAGAAAGGCCTGAACATCTTAAATCCTCCTTTATGTTTTTAATGTACCAAAACCGAGAAAGGTTGCAAGCCAGAACGGCCTTAAATTCTGGACTCTATCAAATAGCCTTATGGGCTCGGACCATGAAAGTTATAAACATATAGACAGGTTGAGGGTGGCCAGGTTCAAGGCCTTAATTTTTCGAGGGTCTTATTTTTCGGGTCTGATTCTATAAGCCGTTATCATTTTATTTCTTTTCTCTACATAATCAACTTAAGGTCTATGGCTTCAGAAGCCAGGAACCGTCCCGAAAAAGAATAAAAGAGCCAGGGCTCGACCTTTGTCATTCTTTGTTAACGCTCTAATAAGAATGAAAAACAAGATTCACGGAAATGACCGCCCTAAAAAAAGAAGGGGCTGGCTGAGCCAGCCCCAGGCTCTCTCAGGCTTTTGCCCTTATCACACCTTTTTATGGCAGAACCACCAGTCAAAGCATTCGTACTGTTTCTTGCGTTCTTTGGCGGTCTTGATATCTGAGGGCGGGGGAACTATGACCCGGTCCTTGATCAGCTCGTTATTGGGCCAGTTTGCCGGCATGGCCACATTGTGCTGGTCTGAAACCTGGAAGGCTTCCAGCACCCTCAGGATTTCCGACATGTTGCGGCCGACCTCAGCCGGGTAGTAGAGAATCAGGCGGATGATGCTTTCGGGATCAATGATGAAGACCGCCCTGACCGTCTTAGCGCCGCCCCCGGGGTGCATCATGCCCATTCTCAGGGCTACCTTGCCCATGTCGTCAGCGATGATGGGGAAGGGGATTTCCACCTTTAGTTCGTTTTCAATCCATTCCACCCATTTGATGTGGCTGAAGACCTGGTCCACCGACAGGCCCAGGAGCTCGGCATTGAGTTTCTTGAAATGGTCGTAATTCTTGGCAAAGGAAACGAATTCGGTGGTGCAGACCGGCGTGAAATCGGCCGGGTGACTGAACAGGACCAGCCACTTGCCGGCATAGTCCTTGGGCAGGACCTTCTTGCCATGGGTGGTGTTAACTTCCATTTCGGGAAGTTTTTCACCAATCAAAAGCATGCCCTTGGTTTCATTGTGTTCCATGTTTGCCTCCTGATTTTTTTTATTTAAGTTGATTTAATTTCTGTTTTCCCAGAGCAGATGAATATTACAGTATTCGCGGGCCCAGACCTTGTTTCCCTCCACCTTAAAAAAGGCCTCTGGCTTATCGCCCGGTTTCAATTCCTGGCGATAGACTTTCCCGTCGACCAGGAGTTCAATCCATTCAATGTAATGCCTTTCTTCCATGGGGTGAGCCACATTCTGTCCGACTTTTACCAGGTATCCGCCGGGAACTCTTTCTATATAAGGGACATGTTTCTCCTGGCTGGTATCTGCGGTCCTGGCTTCCAGGAAGACCATGTCTTCACCGCAGCAGACCAGGGTTCCCCGGCCTTCCGCCAGGACCTCAACGATATTTCCGCACTTCAGACATTTGTAAATTCCGTATTTTTTAGCCATGCTTACCTTCCCGCTTAAAATTTTTGGTTTTCAGGCATTCCGGACACAGGCCTTTCAGGTTCAGGTGCTTTTCGAAAATCTCGAATCCTTCCAGGCCGTCCAGTTTCAGGGTTTCGATGTGGAGGTCGAAAACCTTGCCGCAGGCCAGGCACTTCAGGTGCCCGTGCCAGGATAGGGTGGCGTCGTAGCGCCCTTCGTTCTTTTCCACGCTGACCAGCTGGACAATTTTTTTCTCCAGGAAAAGCCTAAGGGTGTTATAGACTGTGGCTGGAGAAATGGCTGGAAGATCTCTCTTAATAACTTCGTAAATTTCTTCGGCGGTGGGATGGGTGCGTTCGTTAATCAGGTATTCAAATATCTTGAGGCGGTAGGCAGAGATCCTGATATCGTGCTGCAATAAGTACTCGCGCACTTCTTCCAGGCTCCAGCGTTTCGCTCTTTTTTCCAGATGGTCCATGTCTGCTGTCTGCCTTATAAAAATTATTATAATTTAATAACGATTATAATATAGTATTAATTATTAATCATGTCAAGGCCTGTCAACTTCTTTTAGAAAAGTTCAGTTTCCCGGCACGTTGAGTTGATAACGGTGGGGACTGTTCCTGTTTTATTGAAAAGAAATATTATGGAAGACAAAAACTTTAATTGTTGGGTGCGGGCAATGCTACCAGGCTATGAACCTTCCCTGGTGGTGGTTAAGCTCGGATGGACGAGCCCTGCTCCATCTGGAATCTCAGGGCAGGCGACATGAAGTTGGCAGAGGCTGGCCCCGGTGTCCGGGGCGGAAAATCATGCGCCTGACGATTTGCGCCTGACGCAGGCACAAAAGCCATGATAATTAGCGCAGATGCCGCCGAAGATGGAAATAAATCCCCAGAAAAGGGGACGGCCCAGGATGTGGGCAAAGGTAGGCTCAGACTGGGGAAGAAGGTATATCCCCCAGGTAACCAGAAAACAGCCGACCACAATGGTGGCATGGCCGAAAACCAGGGTGGCCGTTCGGCTTCCCGTCCAGCTGAGGTAGACCAGGCTTCCTCCGATGAGCAGCGGCACCACCGACCCCAGGGCCCGATAAGCGGCCAGGCTCCAGATTCCCAGGATGAACAGAAATGCTCCCAGGGCAAAGGAAATCCAGGATTTTGGTCTCATTGTCTTTTCCCATTCCTCCTTAATGATTATCGAGAGTAATAATCAATCATCTGCTGGATGGCCCGCTGACAGACCCGGCAGAATTCCATCTTCGGGCTGGAGATCATAATGCAGAAAATCATGGGTCGGTAAAGTCCCCTGGCTGAGTAGCCGGCTCCCTCGAAGGCCCCGACCTTATCCTCCAGGTCCCTGTACTTTTCCCGCACTGCCCTGATTCTGGCCTGAATGGCTTTGTCCTTTTCCTGGAATCTGGTCTGGACCTTTTTGATTTCGGGTTCCTTAAGGTTCTTTTTCCTGACTTCTTCCAGGGCCCTGTTCATTTCCTGGAAATTGGCCCGCCTCTCGGCCTGCAATCTCTCTATTTCTTCCTTGCCGTACTCGGTGGGCAGGCTGATTCCGGGCGATAGCAGCTCTTTCCACTTCAGGTTTTCCGGGTCGAGCAGGGCGGTGATGTTCGGTTCCAGAGGTTCTGTGCCCTGGGGGTAAAACTCGTTATAGGAGACGTCAGAGGTATAGTATTCGTCGGCCAGCCCGGCGAAGGAATGGCCGAACTCATGCAGAAATACAGCCTTGCTGGCCTGATTATCCACCGTGGTGATGCAATAGTCATTGTAAATGCCGCCCCCGCCGTATCTCTGGCTGTTGACCAGGATGATGATGGCATCATAGGGAACCTCGGCGGCCATCTCCCTCATCAAGAATCCCTCTTCTGTCAGCAGGTAGCGGTCCAGGTCCAGTGCGTTGAACGAGGCCTTGAGCACCGTGTTCCTGTAGACTTTCTGCCTCGGCTCATCCGGGCCGTTTTCGGCTGAGGCCCGGAAAACGCCGTAGATGTTGAATTTTTCCTGGTTACTTCGGTAGGGCTCAACCTCAAACAGGTATCCGGAAAACTTCTTGACGTCCCCGACAAATTTTTCTTTTTCTTCCGCCCGGTAGCCTTCGGCCAGGAAGACCAGGTCCACTCGTTCGGCCGGCGGCCCGCTCTTTTTTATCTCAAAAATGTAATCCCCGGATTTTGCGCTTTCCCTGATATGGTGATAATCTTCCGGGTCTATGGTTTCAACAGTCAAAGGGTGGAGCAGATTTTTCCTGTCGCGCACCTCAAAAACGACGTTCACCCGGTGCTTCGGCCAGGGTATCCGCACCGCCCGCTGGAAGACCTTCTGAACCCCGTTGATGGCAGGGGTGGTGGTTTTGTATTCACCAAACTGGCAGTCAAATCCCTTGGCGTAGAGCAGCCTGTTGCTGGCCACCTCATAAACTTTTACGAAATAATGACCGTAATTGAAGGGATTGGTCAGGTTGGTCTTGCTTTCCGGCCACAGTTCTTCCTGGTAAATACTCTGGATGATGAGCTTTTCTTCTTTGGCCTCGCCCACAAGATAGAGGTTAAGCCGCATGGCTTTATCCAGGAAGTGGTCTTCGAAACGGATAGACTCCTGGGAAATTAAATAAGAAGAGGAAAAAAACAGGAGAAATAAAATGGCCACAGGGATAGCCCTGCTGAATTCAAGGGATTTCAGTCTGTTCCGGGTCATCTTCTGCCTCCGTCACTATGTTTTATAATGATAATACTCCTGGCCGATATAAGCCAGATGATTTTCGCCCCGAAAGTCCAGGTCAGGCCGGAAGGCCTCTTTTTTTTTATTAAAAAAAGGCAGCCGCTCCGGCTACCGGAGCGGCTGCCCTGAACAGCCTTTACTCTTCGCTCTATTTCTGAAGCGAAGAAAGGTCGTCAATCACCCACATGCCGCGGCCGTTGGTGGCAATGACCAGCATGTTGTCGCGTGGATGGATCTTGAGGTCCCAGACGGGGGCATTGGGCAGGCCGCTGCCCAGGCAGTTCCAGCTCTGGCCGTCATCGGTGCTGACATAAACCCCGTAGTCAGTACCCACATACAGCACTCCTTTTTTCTTCGGGTCCTCGCGGATGACGTTGGTCGGTCCGCCGGGCAGGTTGGCACTGATATTGACCCAGGTTTTACCAAAGTTGGTCGACTTAAAAACGTAGGGTGCGAAATCGTCGTCATGGCGCCCGATGAGAGCGATGTAAACGGTACCGAGGTCAAACTGCGAAGCTTCGATGCACCAGACATGTTTATTGTAGGGAAGACCGGCGGTGATTTCAGTCCAGGTGGCTCCACCGTCTCTGGTGACATGGACCCGGCCGTCGTCGGTTCCAGCGTAAATGACTCCAAATTTAAGGGGAGACTCAGCGATGGCGGTCAGTGTGGCAAAGGGAATGGCATAGGGCAGTTTTCCCTGCTTCTTGGGGTCATAGGCAGTCAGGTCCGGGCTGATTTTCTCCCAGGTTTCCCCGCGGTTGAGAGAGCGGAACACGTACTGAAAACCATGATAGATGATGTGGGGATTGTGGGGCGAAATGATGGTCGGGGCCAGCCACTGTCCGCGGTATTCCGGTTCGCCCTCGGCCGGCCTGGGGTAGATTTCCTTGCTGCTCCAGGTTCCGTCTTTATATTCAGACCTCATCACACGTCCGTAGTACGATGATGAGTAGATAATGTTGGGGTCAGTCGGGTCGACGGCAATGGTAGTGCCTTCACCGCCGGGAGCCGGCTCCCAGCGTACCCGGGGCTGACGGAAGCGTCTCTGTCCGGTCTGGGGAGCGGCGCTCAGAGGGGCCACACCCAGGCCGCGGTGGGTGCCGGAATCCTGGACCGCGCCGTAGACGGTGAAGGGTTTCTTCATGTCAAAAGCCACGGTGTAGAACTGAATGGCCGTTATCTTGCGGTAGAAATCCTGCCAGGTTTTCCCGCCGTCGAAGGAAACATTCAGACCGCCGTCGTTGACGTTGAGCAGATGGTCTGAGTCCTCGGGGTCAATCCACAGGCCATGATGGTCGCCGTGCAGGTTTTCCCAGTAAAGCTGATTCCAGGTCTTTCCACCGTCGGTTGATTTGTAAAGGCCCAACCCCATGATGTAGACGGTGTTTTCATTGTTGGGGTCTACCCGGATCTGGCCAAATACCCAGCCATAGGTGCCCCCGAATCTTTCAAAGAGCCGGTCGGCGGGGTTGACCTTGACCCAGGTCTCGCCCTGGTCGTCGGAACGGTAAACCTCGGCTCCGACAATGTCCGGATAGGTCCGCTGCCTTCCGTAAGAATCGCGTTCTCCCGGCGAGGGCTGGCGGGTCGGGGTGTGGTTATCAACGTAGGCGTAAACGACATTGGGTTTGCTGGCACAGAGGTCCAGGCCTATGCGACCGGTATACTTGGTATCGGGGAGCCCGTTGGTCAGAGGTTTCCAGGTCTTCCCGCCATCCGTTGTTTTATAAAGGTGATCGCCGTCTTCGGGCACCGGGTCGCTCCAGCGCTGCCTGATGCGGTTCCACATGGAGGCGATCAGAACATCCGGGTTCTTTGGGTCCATGACCAGGTCGATGCAGCCGGTTTTTGCGTCAACGTAAAGTACCTTCTGCCAGGTTTTCCCGCCGTCGGTGGTCTTGAACACCCCGCGTTCCGGGTTGTAGCTCCACTCGTGACCGGAAGCGGCCACGTAGACTATGTCGGGATTGGTGGGATGTATCCTTATCCTGGCGATGGTATTGGTGTCGGTCAGTCCACAATGTTGCCAGGTCTTGCCGCCATCGATTGATTTGTAAACTCCGGTCCCGGCGATGGAAGCCCGGAAAATGTTGGCTTCCCCGGTTCCCACATAAATAATGTTTGGCTCGGATTCGGAAATGGCGATATCCCCGACCGACAGGGTAGGAAAGTCATCGGTGATTGGTTGCCAGGTGACGCCGGCGTTTTCGGTTTTCCAGAGACCGCCGGTGGCCGTGGCTACGTAGATGACCTTTTTACTTCCCCTGGGAACCTCAACATCAGTGCACCGGCCGCCTTCGCTCTCTATTTCGCCACCGATGTACCGCCATTGCAGGTTCTTGTAAGGGGTGGAGGCTTTCATGGCCAGGTGCTGCTCGTGCCACTTAAGCCGCAGGGCCGGGTCGGTGTTTTCCACTTTCTTCAAGGCCTTGGGCTGGGGGCCGGTCTTCTGGGCGCCCAGAAAACCGACCAGGCAGATGACCAGTAGAAAAGCCATCACATACCTGAAGTTTTTATGAAGCATGTCCCCTCCTTGGGTAAAAGATTTTCAGAACCAACATCTGGATTAAGCTAAATTTTTTTGGCGGCCACTGTCAAGTTTTTTTTACCAATTAGCCGGTGGCCGGAGTGGAAGATTATTTCTGTGGGACGGCGGCCTGATTTTTTTTTTTTCAGGTCGACCAGCTCAGCTCCGGTTGGCATTGGATTGAGGAAGAGGGATGAAAGAACTTAATAATTGATTCATAGTCCGGGCGAGGTGGCGAAAAGCTGGCCCCCATCCCCGGCTCCTGCCTGCTGGCTGAAATATTAAAACTAAATAACAATCGGTCAGAAGCGGACCGCGGCATCTTAAAGAGATGACTCTTACTGCTTCTTTATGAGCAGCAGCCAGCCCCTTCCAGGTTCGATCGGAATCGGTTGGCCGGGGGTGAACTGCCTGGCAGGCTGAAAATTTTCGATGGCCGGAGCTTCTATCACCGCTTTTCTCGGGTCGAACCCCAGTTTTTTCCAGTCTATGTTTAACTGGCAGCTTTCGGTTTTATCCGACCAGCTGGCCACAGCCACCAGAGCCTTATCTTTTTTCAGGTAGGCGGTGGCCAGAATATTGTCTTTCCCCGTTTGAACCGGGCAGGCCGGCGACCAGTAGCCGTACATTTCAGCTTCCACCAGGCCGAATTCATCCCAGACCTTCCACAGGGGCCTCGGGTCTCCGGCCCAGGGCAGCCTGGCCGTCATCCCGTAAACCATGCCCCGCCAGGGATGGCCGCCTTTTTCCAGCATTTCGCCCATCAGGCCAAAAGGAATTCCTGACATCTCTACCAGCCAGTAATCCGGCGGGCTGTTGTAATCGAAATATTCTCCGAACCACAGTCTATCGAGGTACGGGAAATGCTCCAGGTAAAGGTTGGCGCTGGAGGCGAAACCATCTCGCGGGTTGTACTGGTTGGCCGAGTGCAGGTCGATGAGCGAGCCAGGCCGGTACTTTTCCAGAACCTTCCTGACTCTTTTCATGGTCACCCGGTCAAAAGCCAGGTCATCGAGGTACAACCCATCTATGGCCAGGTGGCGGCAGAGCCAGGCCAGCCCTTCTATATAATAATTATGCCAGCGCGACATCCCGCTGTTGATGACCGCGGCGTCCTTCAGCTCGGGGACAAACCAGCCGGCAATATAGTTGGAGCGCAGATGCTCCCGCAGCCAGGAATAGCCTCCGCCGGGTCCGTCGGTAAAGATTTCGTTGCCCAGGCTTTTGAGCACAAACAGCTCGGCCGCCCGGTTGCTCAGTTCCCGGATGGTGTAATATATCTTGACCTTGAGACCGCGCCTGTGAGCCTCCTCAATGTAGGCCTTCATCTTATCCGGCCTTAAGAAAGGATAATTTATGTAGGGGTTGATTTCGTTGGCGTGGTGAATGTTGATCACGTTAGCCCCGGCGGCGGCGATTTCTTCAACCGGCTTAAAGGCATGGAAATACCTCTCAGAAAAATGTTTTCCCGGGTTGATGGTCTTAAAAGGGGTGAGCAGCAGGTTGAAGTCGAAATGCAGCTCCTGTCCCTTCCCGATCTTTCTCGGTCCTCCGGCCGCTGTGAAAACAACCCGCTTCTGTTTTCGGTTCTTTTTTAGTTCTTCTTTGACCGAGACCCAGCCCTGGCCTCCGTTCCACCAGGAGGGCGGCAGGTTGAGTGGTTTCAGGGTGTAAAAGTTGGTGTTAAGCGGGCGGGAATAATTTTCAGCCCGAAGCTGAACCTGCAGCCCGGCGTTAACTGTGCCCAGCCACAGGGCATCCTGGTTTTTCTCCCGGTCCCAGCTCCAGGAAAATGCCTTCGGCCTCAAGCCGCCCTTGAACCCGAGCCCCATCATGTACCGGGCGGCTTCTTCCCTGAGGGCGAAGGTCAGCCGGATGTCGTCAACCTCAGTTTCTTCACCAGCGATAATCTTGACCCTGAATTCAACAAAGCCGTCAAACTCCATTTTGCCCTGGACTTCCACCAGCAGCCCTAAAGATGAGATTTCATTTTCAGAACGCCAGCCAACGCTCCCGGGGCTAATCTTGGTAAAGGCAAAGGACCTGTTTTTTATTTCCTGGTAAAGGCCGGCATAGTTCCTCACCGACAATTCAAACGGGCTGTCCAGCAGGGAGAAAGGGCTGGAGCCCAGGGCCGTCATCTCGGGAGTAAAAAAGCTCTGCAGGTCCTCGGGCAATCCGTACTTGGACAGCTTGATTTTCCGGCCGAGGCAGCTGATGGTCCGACCCTTGACCACAATTGGAATGAAGGGGGAGGTCAGCTCGTCGTCGGCGGCCAGGCTGGAATTCAGCCAGCGCAGGCGGGCGAGCCGCCAGGGCTCCGAGTCGCCCGACTCGGGAATGATCCGGTCGGAGACCTTGATTTTTAGTTTTATGACCCGTGGAGGCAGGTTAGCGGCCCGGATCTCAACCTGCCCTGAGTATTCACCTGGCGCCGCATCTTCCGGAATCTGCCAGCCGCACCACAGGGACTGGACCTGGCCCTTTTCCAGGTTCAATTCTTTTTCAAAGGGCTGGCCGTCCCAGCCGGTGCCCCCGGTGTTAAAGCAGGTGGCCAGGTCTGAGGATATGGTCACGGATGAGTCTGATTTTTTCAGGTCGGAAAAACTGACTCGCAGCTTTTCCAGGTTCTCCCGGTGGGCAAACAATCCGAGCTGGAAAACAAAATATTCTCCCCGTTCGGCCTGCCCTTCGTACTGATCACGGGGTCCGCCTTCTGCCCAGCGGGCTGGCAGGAAATTGGTCATCCTGGCCGGGTAAAGCCGATCTTCTGGAAAGACCAGGAAGGGTAGGTCGGCCTGTTTTTCAGCCAGCAGCTTGACTTCAGCTGAGGTGGCGATTATTTCCATGGGATAAAAGCTGCTGAATTCGTCCACGCACTCAAAGGCCAGAAGTTCGGCCCGGGGAAAGTCGCCGGGTTCAAAGCCGGCCAGAAGGTCTCGCCTGAGCCCGTTGCGGAGCAGCCAGCCACTTTCGGCCTCGTATTCGGCCGGCAGGTAAGTTACTCTGGGATAATTTCGACCTTCCATTCTGTAAGGCATGTAGTAAAAATAATAATCGGCTGGAGCCTCCGGAGCCTGGAAGATAAAGTCCCCGTATTCATTATTAACGGCCACGGGGTAAACATTTTTTATTTCCTGGCCGCTGGCGGCAATAATCACCAGTACTCTTTTTTTCTCGGGCTCGGGGTCTGGCCGGCGCCAGGGCAGGCGGACATAAACCGCATCAGCTCGCTGTTTCACCCTGACCACGGCCCGGTGGTTGCCCAGCCCGGAGTCCGGGTCCCAGGAGGCCACCCCGTAGGGAACACCACTTATTCGAGGGAGGGATGTTTCCTGGGACGTCCTGGAAGGTGAGGCTGCCGTCAGACTGCCCGATAACAGCAGGCTGAGTGATAAAATAACGGATGTCAGGATTGTTGAGAACAATATCTGGCCTTTCCCGGCTTTTTCCGGGGGTTGGCCACAACCTTTTTCATCTGCTGGACGTTGCTTGGTAGTCAACACTCTTTTTATCTCCTCAAATCTACTTCCATAATTATCATCCGGCCCGGCCCTCAGGACTGTCCGGCCGGTAAGAAACGGCCAGCGGGTCATCAGTCCAGAAGGAGATGAATATGAAAATAACCCAAAACCGTTCTTCGGTCGAGTCTTATTCATCTGTCCTGGTTCCGGCTTAGCCCGACCTGACGGTTCACGGTCAGCAGTCATTTTTCAATCGGAAAGCTTTCTTGAGAATTCAGAAATTTCATCTGGCCTAAAGCGAGAAAACGATTCCTTGACCCCGATGAATTTCTTGATAATGAATTTCTCCAGGAAATTCATCTTTTCGAAAGATAGCTCTCCGCCAAAGATGGCTTTGGCCCGGGCCGCCTGCCGGAGTTCTTGCGGGAAGGCTTCATTGAATTGCTCTTCGGCTTTCTGGCCGTCATACATGCAGCAGATGAATAGCCCGACCTTCTTCTGGAGCAGCAGGTTCCGATTCTTCTGGCAGAATTTCTTGACCTCTTTCTGCACCCGGCCGGCGTAGATGGAACCGCCAATGATTACCCAGTCGAAATTCTCCAGGTCCGGGCAGTGCTCCTTTTTTAAGTTGCAGGTGATGGCTCCAGCCAGGTTGTTCCTGATGAGGTCCACGGCCCTGGCCGTGGTCCCATACTTGGTGGCGTAGGCAATAAGGTATCTGGACATTTTCCCTCTCTTTCATTATCGACCTTCCTGATTATACTTTATGATTGAGGTCGCAGGCAAAACTAATGCATCTATCCGCATGAACAGCCTGGTATCTGGGTTTGGCCAGAATTAAATGGGTTACCTGCTTTAGCGACAGGAAAAGATGCGGGTAGCCGAGGACGAGCCTCAAGAAACTGGATGCTGACCGGGAGCGAAAAGTGCCAGCCACCGGCCCGGACCAGGGGGAGAACTCCTGGCACCAGAAGTGGAACTGACCGCTTTAAAAAAGTCTGGTTTTTGTGGTATCCAGGTCGGGATGGTAATCCAGTCCGGATTTTTCGGTCGCAGAAGACCTGAACGGGTGGAAGATTGGCCGGTCTGAATCGTCAAAAAGTAAGGATTTATTTATATTCAAGAAGGAGGTCAGATGAGGTTAAAACCTGTCAGCTGGTTATTAGTGATTCTGCTTATGGTCGGCTTGTTCCCGCTTCAGGCCCAGAATATTTCAGAATTGCTCTCCGGTCTGAAGCCCCGGAACATAGGTCCGGCCAATATGAGCGGAAGGATCGGGGCCATCGAAGCGGTCGCCTCGGACCCCAGGATCATTTATGTCGGGGCCGCGGCCGGCGGGGTCTGGAAATCGGTTGATGGTGGTCTGACCTGGAAGCCGATTTTTGATGACCAGCCCGTAGCCTCTATCGGGGCTATCGCCGTTTATCAGAAGAATCCCAACATTGTCTGGGTGGGAACCGGTGAAGCCGCTCCCAGGAATTCGGTCAGCGTGGGGCGAGGTGTTTACCGGTCTCTGGACGGCGGCCAGACCTGGCAGCTGATGGGCCTGGAAAAGACGGAAAAAATTGCTGACATCATTATCCATCCGGATAATCCTGATGTAGTCCTGGTCGGAGCCCTGGGGGCCACCTGGGGCGACAGCCAGGAAAGGGGAGTCTACCGGACCACAGACGGCGGTCGGACCTGGAAGAAAGTGCTCTATGTCAACGAGAAGACCGGGGTGTCTGATATGGCCGTCGACCCGGCCGACCCCAACCATATTCTGGTGGCTATGTGGGAGCACCGCCGTTATCCCTGGTTTTTTGTCTCGGGCGGTCCCGGAAGTGGAATTTACGCCAGCCGCGATGGCGGAGAAACCTGGACAAAATTGACCGAAAAGAATGGCTTGCCCTCCGGAGAGCTCGGCCGCTGCGGGCTGGCTTTTGCCCCCAGCCGACCCAATATAGTCTATGCCCTGGTTGAGGCCAGCAAGAACGGTTTTTACCGTTCGACCGACGGCGGGCAGAACTGGGCTCTGGTGAATAACGAAGCTGATATTCACAACCGTCCGTTTTATTACAGCCGGGTTTTGGTCAATCCGGTCAATGAAAACATCGTTTACTTATTGCAGACGCAGCTCCGGGTAAGTGAAGACGGCGGCAAGACTTTTCGAGCCCTGACCGCTTTCAACCAGGCCCATTCCGATTTTCATGCCATGTGGCTCAGCCCGGACGGTGAAACGCTCTACGTTGGCAACGACGGGGGCGTGGTTATCAGCCATAACCGCGGCCAGACCTGGCGCTTTGTGGAAAACCTTCCCCTGGCCCAGTTTTACCATATCAATTACGACCTGCAGGTTCCTTACAATGTTTATGGCGGTCTGCAGGATAACGGAACCTGGGTGGGGCCGGCCTACGTGCTGAATGAAAGAAACGTTGCTTTCTACCACTGGAAGACTGTTGGCGGTGGTGACGGATTTGATGCCGCCCCCGACCCGGAAAAGCCGGGCTGCGGCTACGGAATGTCCCAGGGCGGCAGCCTGTATTATTTTGACATCAGCACTGGCACGACCAGGAACATCGTGCCCACCGAATCCGAAGTCAAGCACCGTTATAACTGGAACGCCGGCCTGGCCGTCGACCCCTTCAATCCTTCAACCATCTACCTGGGCAGCCAGTTTGTTCATCGCAGCCGGGACCGGGGACGTAGCTGGGAAATTATCTCCCCGGACCTGACCACCAATGACCCCGAGAAGCAGAAACAGAGCGACAGCGGCGGGTTGACCCTCGACGTGTCCAATGCTGAAAATTATTGCACCATATTGAGTATCGCTCCCAGCCCGCTTAAAGAAGGTTTGCTCTGGGTGGGGACCGATGACGGCAACGTCCAGCTGACCAGGGACGGCGGGAAGAGCTGGGAGCTGGTGTCCAAAGTCTTGACTACAGGTAAGAAACCCCTGGTGCCGGCCGGAGCCGCTGTGCCCCACATCAAGCCCAGCCGGTTTGAGGAAGGCACCGCCTATGTGGTCTTTGATGACCATCGCCGTTCCAATTTTACTCCCTACGTTTTTGTGACCAGAGACTACGGGAAGACCTGGAAAAGCCTGGCCACCCCCGAAATAGATGGATACTGCATGGCCATTGAAGAAGACCCGGTCAACAGGAACCTGCTATTTCTGGGCACTGAGTTTGGCCTGTTTGTCAGCCTGAACGGCGGACAGAACTGGACCAAGTGGACGGGCAGCTTCCCGACCTGTCCGGTCTATGATATAGCCGTTCATCCCAGGGAACATGACCTGATCGTGGCTACCCACGGCCGGGCCGTATATGTATTTGATGATATATCGCCGCTCAGAGAGCTGTCAGCAGAGGTGGTAAAGAAGAAACTCCACCTGTTCAAGGTTAATGAGGCCATTCAGTTCCAGGTAGGACGCATGTCTTCCTACATGAGCCCGGGCGATGGCGAGTACCTGGCCCAGAATAAGCAAACAGGCGCGGCCATAACCTATTTTATCCTCCCTTCAGAAAAGAAAGCCGGGGAAATAGAATCACCCTCGCCCGAGATGACCCAGACCCAGGAACGAATGGCTCAGTTTGCTCAGCGAAGCGGGCTGGATATGATGGCCATGAGACAACGGATGATGGGTCGGGGACGGGTGCAGATAACCATAAGCGATGCTCAGGGCCGCGTGGTGCGGCAACTTAACGGTCCTGAGGAGAAGGGGATAAACCGGGTGTACTGGGATTTACGCGAGATGGAACCGGTCTCTCCTGGTGAAATGATATCGGCCGAGGCCTCGGGTCGGGCCGCTGCCGGCTTTTTTGGTGGCCGCGGCGGTCTAACTGTTCTGCCCGGAACTTATACGGTTAAGGTCAAGTACGAGGACCAGGAAGTTTCCCAGAGCTTTGAGGTCAAGCCTGACCCCAGAGTGCAGGTTGACCCGGCTGTGCTCAAGGCCAATTATGAAAAGGCCAGAGAAGCCCAGAAGCTGTCGGCGGGAATTCAGGCTCTTAACCAGAGGCTGCAGCAGACCCAGAGGGGGCTGCAGACCATCAGGGAATTTGCCAGGGGGCAGAGAAACCCGAAGATGGCCGAAGTGATGAAGAAGCTGGAAGCAGTGGAGAAAAAGCTTAAAGATTTGACTGAGACCCTGAACCCGACCCCGCCCCGGCAGGGAATGGCCGACAGGTCATCCGGGCTGCTGTCCCAGGTGAACAGCGCGGTCAGCGGGATTACATCTGCCGGTTATGAGCCCATCAGCCAACCGGCCCAGGTCAGATACGATAAGGTCAGAACCCTGCTCGGCGAATTTTCGAAACGGGTCAATGAATTTTATGAAAAAGACCTGGCCGAACTCAGTAAAGCTCTTCAGGAAGCTGGTTTTACCCTGCTCCCGAGTTATCCGCCGGTCAGGATAGATTGAGCCCAAAAAACTCGGGTGAAAATTCAGGACTGAACCGTTCGGTTCCTGAAAGGCGAGGCTTTAAGCAAAGGGGTGGCCCCGGGCCGCCCCTTTGCTTGTAATCGTAATAATTTTGTTTGACTGCGATTTGATCAGGGCGTGGTTCGAGCTAATACTTCTTCCGCCCGGTCGGTAACTATTCCTGTTTCAGGGTGTTTAATACAAGAGCGATAAAAACTGAGAGACGGCTGTCGGCGGTTGTCATTATTTGCCACCGGGGTCTATAATGGACGAAATGAAAAGAATAACCGCGGTTATCATTGTTTTGTTGTGGCTGGCCGGGGTCCTATCCTCTGCTGACCTGAAGTTTGTGGTGGTCTCCGATACCAATCCTGAGTTTCTGAACCAGAAGGATTTCTCTCATTTTGAAAAAGCCATCGACCGGATCAATGCCCTGAAGCCTGACCTGGTGATTAATCTCGGGGACCTGATTTACGGCTACGGCCTGCGGAGCACCAGGCCCCAGTGGGAAAGATACCTTGAGGTTATCAGCCGGATTAAAGCTCCCTATTACCAGATTCCCGGCAATCATGATGTTTTCAACAACCGGGCCAGGCAGGTCTATCTGGAAATTTTCCGGAAAACTTACATGTCTTTTGACCTCAGCAACTGCCACTTTGTTCTTCTGGATAATCTGGAAGACGGAATCTGGGGGAAAATCGGTCCGGAGCAATTGGCCTGGCTGGAAGAAGACCTGAAGCGACCGCGCTGGGAACAGGCTTTTGTTTTCATCCACATCCCGGTCTGGGACCTGCGGGCCCGCAACGTCAGGCTGGAGTGGAGAGAATTCTGGTTTAAGAAGATTCACCCCCTGCTTCTGGCCGGCCGGGTTAAGGCGGTTTTTTCCGGTCACAGCCACCGTTTCGGGCCGACCAGAATTTACGACGGTCTTATCTATTATATTGCCGGGGGAGGCAGTCCCAGGTTGCACAAAGAATATGTCAGGGGCGGAGGGAGTAATTTCTTCCTGTTGGTTGAAGTCACTCAGAACGGTTTCAGGGTTAACGTGGTCATGGAAAACCGGGTACTCTCTGAACAGGAAGCCGATATCCTGCAAGAGGTCTTTGCACCTTACTTTTATCAGCCCGGTGAATCCAGGGGCAAGGGATGATCTTTGACTTTTCAACGGGTAACAATTATCCTGATCTCCGTAAAGTTCTTAGAGAGGAGGGCTTATGTCTGAAAAATCCCGGCTGGTAACTTTTCTGCTGTGCTGGTTGTTTGGCCTTTTCGGCGGCCACCGCTTTTATGTGGGTAAGACCGGGACCGGTCTGGTCTGGCTGTTCACCCTTGGTTGTCTGGGAATCGGGGTGCTGATAGACCTGATCATGATTTTGCTGGGCAAGTTCTACGACGCCCAGAACAAGCCTGTCCTGGTCTGGTTCAGGAACTGCGATGCCGAGGGCAAGGTCCTGAGCTATTCGGTTTGATTGGAAACCAGAAATTAGATAATAAGAAAAGAAATAAGAAGGGGCTACTGGCAGTTTTCGGAAAAGAAAACAGGTAATATAGTTCTGAAAAAACTGGTTGGTTCAGAGATCGAGCAGGTCCATGGTCCGGGGCCTTTCTTCCAGGTGGAAGACGATGATGGCCTGAAAAACCCGGCCAAGTTTTTTCCAGTCTTCTGCTTCAAGTTCCACGCCGGGAGGGGTTTCCGGGGGATTCTTTTTCATCCAGTCTATGGCCCGAACCAGCCGGGGGCTGAGTTCAAACTTTTTGTCTCGGGCACATCGGGCACACAGGACCCCGTCTTTCTGCGGCTCCAGCCAGGCGGTATTATTTATCTGACCATGGCACTTTTGGCAGGTCTGAAAATCAGGCAAGATACCGTTTATCTTCAGAAACCAGTATTCAAAATACCGGACCAGGAGTTCTATCCGCTGGCCAGCCCGGGCGGCCCGGACCAGGCTCACCAGCAGCCGGTAGAGTTTCTCCTCCCCGGCCCGGTACGGTGAGAATTTTTCAGTCAGCTCAGCCAGGTACGAGAAAAAACAAGCAGCCTGGCGGTTTGTGAACATTTCGAAGGCCGACTCCAGGAGGTCACAGTTGCTGATGGTGACCAGGTCATGCCTTTCCTTCTCGTAATAAAAAATCCTGACTATGGATAATGGCTCCAGGCTGCTGCCGAAGCGGTTGTTGAATTTTCTGGCCCCTTTGGCGATTCCCCGCACCAGCCCTTTCTCCCGGCTGAAAAACACCACCAGTTTATCCTGCTCGGCGAAATTCTGGGTGCGCAATATTACCGCTTCTGATTGATCTATCGGCATGGCCGTCTCTTGTCCGGCGATGTCAGGAAATAGTCTGCCGAACTCTGGGTTGGCTTATTCAGGGCTTTTTTCCCGCTCGATGAACTCAGCCAGGTTGTCCCGCGTGATTCTGATGTTTTTGACCACCGCCCCGCGTTTGCCCAGAGGTTTGCCCGGTTGGCCGTTGAGCCTGAAACTGACCCCGCCGGCGTTGCCCAGGTTGATTACCAGCTCCGATTCGGCCCGAACCTGGATCCGGAATCCTTCCAGTTTTAATCCATCCACCACCAGGTTACCGTCGGCATAGACCTGAATCCAGCAGTCTTCGTTAAATTCCAGCTCTAGCTGTAAACCCAGGACGGTCTGGGGTTGCGGCTCTGGTGCGGCGGGCTGGGTTCCAGCTGCTGGCAGCTGTTCTTCGGACGGGATGGTTACCTCGGCCTGGACTTTCTGGCTGGCTTTTCTGGCTTCTACATTTTTCCTGGTGGTCTGGATGGAAAGATAGATTAACAGGACAAAAAGCGACAGGACTATGACCGACAGGGTTATCCAGACAAGCCTGTCCACTCGCAGTTCTCTTTTCCCGGCTTCGGGCTCGGGTCCGGCCTTTTTTTCCTGAGAAGGCAGATAGTATTTGACCTTTTCAACCTGCTCCGGCTTCTGCGGGGGGCCGGCCTTTCTGGTGGTCGCCGATTCCAGATTGGGCGGTTTAAGTTCTGGGCGGTCATATTTAGGCAGCCAGTCTTCCGGGTTGAGCCCTATGGATAAAATGTAGGACTTGAGAATATGCCGGGTAAAAAAACCGCCGGGAAGAAGGTCCAGCCGGTCATTTTCTATGGCCTCCAAATGCCTGAGGCCGATTTTCGTCTGGAGGGAGATATCCTTTAAGGAAATGCCCCTGGCTTCTCTTTCTTTCTGAAGTTCTTTGCCTATGCTTTCCATCAGACCGCTTCAATTTTAATTTATGCCGTAGATTCAGTCAAACCCTTTCTTCGGTCAGGCGTAGAGGATTAAACCCGAGCTAGCCGGAGTACGATCGGGCTGAGCCCATTTAGGTCAGTCGGGCGGGTCGAATTGAGATGGCAGACAGAATTTCTCCTCTTCGATTTCCATTCCGCCCGGCTCGTTGCCTGGAGGAGGCAGTATTGGTTGTCTTTGCCTGTGGTCAATAAATTGATCAGCCGGTGCAGGACAGCCAGGCTCAGATTCTTAGAAACCGGGAGACCGAGGTTACGCTTCCCAGGGTTCCGGTGACCACCCCGCCGGCCACCAGCCAGAGGCCCTGTTCGACCGTTAGCGGACGCAGGACGAACAGCTCCCGGGCGGCGCCGAGGGAGCTGCCGATGTAAACGGGAAAAACTTTGACCAGGATGAACAGAATGAACAACGAGATCAGGCTGCCCAGCAGACCGAGAACAAAACCTTCCAGCAAGAACGGGATTCTGATGAAAGTGTTGGTGGCCCCGACCAGGCGGAGGATTTCTATCTCGTTCTTGCGGGCAAAGACGTTCAACCTGACTACGTTGGAGATTATGAAGAAAGAAGCCAGGATCAGGATGCTGCCCAGAAAAAAGCCCACAGCCTGAACAATCCGGCTTAGGGAGTCCATCTTTTCAACCCATTCCTGATTGAACTGGACGTCGACCACGCCCTTCAGACCCTTGATTTTTTCCATGAAATAGACAATGGCCGAAAGGCTCAGAGTTTTTTCTTTAAGTTTGACTTCGTAGGCGGGGGGAAAGGGATTGGATTTGAGGTTATCCAGAATCTCCTGGAGCTCGGGGAAGTTGGCCCGGAAACGGTTCAGGGCATCTTCGGAAGAAACGAAAGTAACCCTGTCCACCAGTTCCGAGGCCAGGATCTGTGATTTGATGTGTTCCAGCTCCGGCGAGTTCAGGTTCTTGTCGAGGAAAAAGGAGATGGCCAGGTTGTTCGATAACTGCTGGCCGAGATGGGTCAAGTTGTTGGACAGGGCCAGAAAGATACCTATTACCAGGAAGGAAAAACCGATGATCAGGACCGAAACCAGGTTGCGGCCACGGAAGGTCCAGAGATTGTTGCCCGCGGCTTTGACCAGGTACCAGAGTTGCCTGAAAATCACTTTTGTTCTTCCTTGCCTATGATTTTGCCCTTCTGCAGGAAAAAGATCTTATCCCCGAAATGCCTGATGAGTTCCCGGTCGTGGCTGCCGATAATGACTGTGGCCCCCTGCTGATTAATTTCTTTGAAAATGCTCATGATCTCGAAGGCCAGTTCGGGGTCCAGGTTGCCGGTGGGTTCGTCGGCCAGCAGGATGGAGGGGTTGTTGACAATAGCCCGGGCGATAGCCACCCGCTGCTGTTCGCCGTAGGACAGGCGCTGAGGAAAATCCCACATCTTGTGATGAAGATTGACCTGGCGCAGGGCATTGAACACCCGTCTCCTGATTTCCTTATAAGGCAGTCCCAGGACCTGCAGGGGAACGGCCACGTTGTGGAACACAGACTGGTGGAAAAGCAGCCTGAAATCCTGGAAAACTATACCCATGGTGCGGCGGAGTCGGTAAATTTTATGGTCGGGTATTTTCAGGATGTTTACTCCGTCAATGAGAATCTGGCCCTCGGTCGGGAATAACTCGCGGAAAATTATTTTCAGCAGGGTGGTCTTGCCCGAGCCGCTCGGCCCGGTTATAAAACAGAACTCCCCGCTGCGAATTTCCAGCGAAACGTCGGACAGGGCCCAGTGCGGTTTCTGGTACTGTTTCCAGACATGAAATAATTCGATCATCTGCTGGTATCAGCTCTTATTTTTTGACCAGCCTGTCCAGAGCTTGGCGTAACAGAGGTTGCACTTTCTGCGGGTCAGCCTGGCCCTGGCTGGCTTTCATCACCTGGCCCAGCAGGAATCCCAGGACCTGGACCTTGCCTTCGAGGTATTGCTTGACCGGTCCGGGATTCCTTTCCAGGACCTCAGCTATTAAGTTCTCCAGGGCCTGTTCGTCGCCGATCTTCTTCAGACCGAGTTCGTCTATGATAACCCGCGGGTCAGAGAGCTTCTCCTTAATCTGTGAGGATTCACCCCGAACTTCAACCGACCTTTTCAACATCTCCGGAAAAACTTTTTCCTTGGCCATGGTTGTGGTTAGTTCCTGTTTCTCAACCAGCCTGATCAGCTCGGCCAGGGATTCGGCCGGAAGGGGGAACTCTTCGGGGCGGAGGCTGTTTTCCTTTAGATATTGCAGGACTTCTCGCATCAGCCAGTTGCTGGCCTGTTTGGGAAAGCCAGAAAGCCTGGCTACCGCTTCGAAATAATCGGCCAGGGCCCGGTTTCCGGCCAGAATCCTGGCGTCATAGACCGGAAGCTGATAATCCCTGACCAACCTGTCTATTTTTGCCTGGGGTAGCTCCGGCAGCCCGGCGGCGACCTCTTTTACCCAGTCTTCGGAGATGAGCAGGGGCGGCAGGTCGGGCTCGGGGAAATAGCGGTAATCGTGGGCCTCTTCCTTGCTGCGCTGGGGGATGGTCCGGTTGGCGACGGCGTCCCAGCCCCTGGTCTCCTGAATTATTTTTTCGCCCCTTTCCAGGGCCTCGACCTGGCGGCTGGCTTCGTATTCCAGGGCCCGGGCCAGGAAGCGGAAGGAATTCAGGTTCTTAACCTCCGTCTTGGTTCCGAATTCGCTTGAGCCGGCTGGCCTGACAGACAGGTTGGCATCACAGCGCAAGCTGCCCTCTTCCATATTCCCGTCGCAGATTTCCAGGTACTGCAGGATGGTCCTGAGATTCTGGA
The DNA here is from genome assembly GCA_026414545.1 of Candidatus Saccharicenans sp. Taxonomy (GTDB): domain Bacteria; phylum Acidobacteriota; class Aminicenantia; order Aminicenantales; family Saccharicenantaceae; genus Saccharicenans. The sequence goes on along the minus strand of JAOAIU010000013.1, from coordinate 25,832 downwards.
CAAATTCGACTGCTTCTTCGGGCGAGCGCAGGTCGGGCCGGCCGACGATCTCCAGCAGCGGAACGCCGCAGCGGTTAAAATCAAGGTAGGTTTTTTCGGCTGAATCGGGGAAGCCTTCGTGGAGTGATTTGCCGGCGTCTTCTTCCAGATTAATTCTCTCAATGCCGATGGCCTTCCTCGTCCCGTTGACCTCGATCAGCAACCGGCCGTTTTCGGCCACGGGCAGGTGATACTGGGTGATCTGGTAGCCCTTGGGCAGGTCAGGATAAAAATAATTCTTCCGGCTGAAAATTGACTTGAGATTGATTTTCGCTTCCAGGGCCAGGGCCAGCTTGATGGCCATCCGGACTGCCTCCCGGTTGATGACCGGCAGGCTACCCGGCAGGCCCAGGCAGACCGGGCAGGTCAGGGTGTTGGGAGTCCGGCCGAACTCAGTGCTGCAGCGGCAGAAAAGCTTGGTCCTGGTCAAAAGCTGGGCATGAATTTCCAGGCCAATGACGGTTTCGTATTTCATGATCTATCGATTAAAGGAATTTGATTATAACACAATTCATTTTCCGGCCAAAAGATTTATGGGGGGATGGAAAAAGCGAATCCTGGCTACCGTTTTTCGATAGTCTTATTTGACGAAAAGGTACATAAACCAGCCGAAGGCGAGGGAAGCCAGGGTCATTATCAGGAACAGGGTCAGGCCGTACTTGAGCCGGCTCTTAAGGTCGGGCCGGCGGATTAAAGCCAGCACCAGAGACACCAGGAAGGCGTAGATTATCATGGTAAAGAGGTGACTTTCCAGCATCATTGTTTCTTTCCTCTGGCTATGTCCCAGGCATCGAGAGCCACCAGATAGTTCAGCAACCCGGCTCCGGCCAGGTAGGCCGTTCCGAATTCGAAGGACAGTCTTTCCAGTTCACCCAGCCCGACCGGAAGGAACCTGGAAACGATATACAGCAGTCCGTTTCCAAGGTCCGACAGGAAGGCCAAAAAGGTCAACGGGTTGTCCGCCTGAAGCGGGTAAATCTTTCCGCCCATTACCAGGCCCATCAACGACATCAGAGCAATGGCAGCCAGAAAGACCAGGCCCCTCCAGTATCGGCGTAGATAGATATGACCGAGTCCGGGAATGAACCAGCCAAGAAGCATTGCGGTCACAGCTTTCTTTTTCATGAGGACTAATATTAATTAAAAAGAAGGATTAAATCAAGCCGGGAAGTCTGGAATCCTGGGCCTGACCCGGTAGCTCTTGGCTATTTGCTTCGGGCAGGGTAAAATCGATTCATGCCGGAACTGCCCGAAGTTGAAACCGTGGTCAGGGGACTGCGTTCCAGGCTGGAAGGTCGAAGGGTGGGGGAGCTGGTCTTTCTATCGCCCCACCTCGGACAGAAACAACCCCTTCCTGCCCTGGGGCCCGACCTTTACCGGGGAAGAAAGATAGACAAGATCTGGCGCCGCGGGAAAATGATAATTTTTAATTTTTCCGGGGGGTGTGGTTTGTTGATCCATCTTAAGATGACCGGGCAGCTTTACCTGTGCTCACCCAAACATCCCGTGGATAAACATACCCATGCCCGGATGACCTTTGCCGATTTGAGTTCGGAGCTCCGCTTCCGCGATATCAGGAAATTTGGATTCCTTAACTGCTTGCCAACCACCGAGATTCTAACCAGGGTCAATTCCGAACTCGGCCCGGAACCGCTGGACCTTGATTTTTCTGGATTCCAGAGTCGGCTGAAGAAACACGGCGGCAAGAAAATAAAAGGCTGGTTGCTCGACCAGAAGATTGTAGCCGGAATCGGCAATATTTATTCTGATGAAATCCTGATCCGAGCCAGAATAAGACCCGACCGGCTGGCCGATAGGTTGAGCCCTGAGGAAACCAGGAGGTTATTCCGGGCGATGAAATTCGTCCTGAGGAAAGCCATAGAGCTCAGGGGTTCATCCATTAGCGATTATGTAGATTCGAAGGGGGAGAAGGGAAAGTTTCAGCAGAAACACCTGGTCTACGGCCGTGAAGGCCTGCTCTGCCGCCGCTGCCGGAAAACCGTTATCAGGAGAAAAAAGATAGCTGGCCGAAGTTCCTTTTTCTGTCCTCATTGTCAGAAATGAATAAATTAGGGTTGGCCGGTTCTGGACTGATTGAAAAAATGAGGCTGATAAGTTATATTTAGCTCTTGCTGAAGAATGCCCCTGTAGCTCAGTATGGATAGAGCAAGGGATTCCTAATCCCTGTGCCGGGAGTTCGAGTCTCCCCAGGGGCATTTAAGCTCATCTGGAAGGATGGGTCGAAGCGCGATAGGCTGGCGAATTCTAGCCCTAAGGGGAAAGCCATGAGGGAGCGGCCCGGTCACCCTCAGATATGGCTGAATTGTTGGCCGGGCCCGGACCGGCCGGGTAAGGGGAGCAGAAATCATCTTTTAATTCATCTTGAAAGGTGATAAATTTATTGACGGAATGTTTTAATAAAGGGGTGAAATTATATACTTGAAAGGACCAGACTATGAATAGGGTCATCCTGCTGGATTTTGAGGATAAGGACAAAGAATATCTGGATCAAGAGCAGGTCGATACCTTTCTCATCCACACCTCCGATTTCAGGAATCTGCCGACCATATTGCCCGAGGCCAGGGCCGTTTTTTACCAGCTCAACTGGCCGGTGGAAGAGGAGGCTGTTCCGCTTGGCCTGGCAGAAAAGGTTCAGGAAATGGTGGCTGATGGAGCCAGGGTGGTCTGTTTTGTCGGCAAGGGTCATCTGTACCAGCTGACCGGGGTTATCGGAACCTTTCCCGATATTCATTTTCAAGAATCAACCCCGGGAGAGGTGCTGCTGGTCACTCCGGAAATGCCCTTCAACCTGGTTTTTGAAAAATTCTCCAGCAGTCTGGCTCATATTTACAAGCTGCTTCCCAATTCTTTCGGGGCCGACATATGGGAAGTACCGGCCAGCCTGAACGAAAGCTGGAAGATAGTGGCCAAGAGCCATGATGGCTTTCCAGTCTCCCTGATGATCAAGAAGGGAAAAGGCTTCATCTGGCTGTTGCCCTGGTTCGGTCAGAACAACATTAAGGTAGCCGATTTCATCCTGAAAGATGTGTTTCCGCTCATGGAAATGAAAGGCAAGGAGGTCGAACAGATGGACTGGATCGACAAGGAAGAATATCTTTTCCCGGAAATCAAGGAGTTGTTCCTCAAGAAAGAAGAAGAGAAAAAGAGGTTTGAAGAGAGGTTGAAGGAACTGGATGAACAGATCAGGACCCTGCGGGAAACCCAGCAGGAGGCTTTCAACCGGTTGCTCAAGGGCGAGGGCCAGGAACTGAAGGCGGCTGTCCTCCAGGCTTTTAAGTATCTGGGCTGGGGCAAGGTCGTGGACGTAGACCATTACTGGAAGAATGTCATCAGGGATAAAGAGGAAGACCTGTGGCTGATTGAGAACACCGACCAGCCGGTGGAAGTTTGCTTGAGAAAAGAATTTCTGATCCTGGTGGTCATCAGGAGCAGCCGCAACTGGGCCACCGATGACGACTGCATCCTGCTGCAAAGGTTTAAGGGACGGCGCATGCAGGAATTCGACAATACCAGGATGAAGGCCATTCTGGTTGGCAATTATTTCAATCTGGTTGAGGCCAAGCTGCGGAACAACCCCTATTCCCAGTTCCAGGTGGAAGAGGCGGAAAAGGACGGGAACGGCCTGCTCACCACCTACGAACTTTTCCAGGCCATCAAGGCCGAAAAAGAAGGCCGGGTCAGCAAAGAGGAAATCCGGAAGCAGGTCAAGGAAAAATCGGGACTCCTGAAATTCAGTTATTGAACTAAAATCTGCTGACCCTATCTGGTCTGACCCTACGATTTTATTCCAGTCCCCACTTGGATTTTATTCAGGAATGTGCTAAAAAGAAGTCTTCAAGGAGAAACCCGTTATGAAGAGAGCTGAAAGAAGACAGTTGAAAGAAAATGAACTGGCCACCGGCCTGAGCCGGTTCATTCGCTGGGTGAGAAAGCACGAGAAGAAATTCATGGCCATAGCCCTGGGGCTGGTGGCCCTGCTGGCCGTGATTGTTGGAGTCAAGCTCTTAATTCAATACCAGAGAAGCCGGGAGGCGAGTTACCTGAGCCAGGTTCTGGCCCTCAAGGCCGAGCTGGGGCAGAAACCAGAAAACCTGGCTAAGCTGGAAAATCTGGCCCAGAAGAGAAAGTACGGCCGGATAGCCAGCCTGACCCTGGCCACTTATTATCTTGAAAAGAACGACCTGGAAAAGGCGGAACAGGTCCTGACCGGAGTCAAGGAACGGGGACGAGACCTCGTTCACTATCAGATTCTGGACCTTTATGCCCAGGTCCTGTCCAGGCGCGGCCAGCCTGAGCGGGCAATTGAGATTTACCGTCAGATGGAGAAAGAAAAACCGGAAGATTATCCCCTGGATGTAATTCTGTTCCGGCTGGCTGAAACTTATGAAAAGGCCGGGCAGAAGGACCAGGCTCTCAGCCTCTACCGGGACTTGCAGGCCAACTACCAGAATACCTATTATGGCTATCAGGCGACCATGAAGGTGATGAAACTGGAAACCGGTAGGTAAACGTATTGTTTATTTCAGGCAGGGGAATATAATAGACTTAGCATACAGAAAAGGAGGAAGAAATGGCTTACAAGATTACTGAAGAGTGCATCAATTGTGGAGCTTGCGAACCGGAATGCCCTAACCAGGCCATCTCACCCGGTGACGAGAGATATGAAATCAATCCGGACAAGTGCACCGAGTGCGTGGGCTTTTTTGACGAGCCCCAGTGCGCCGCGGTCTGTCCCAGCGGAGCCTGCGTTCCAGACCCCGACCACCGGGAAAGAAGGGAAGAACTGGAAGCCAAGGCCCGTCGCCTTAAGGGCAGCTAATTCTTTAGCGAAAAGTCAGGAGTGCCAGAGCACTCCTGTTTTTATTTTTTTAACCTGTCATGTTTGCCGGCAAAAGGTGGTTTAATCTCGTTCTTTTTATACTGACTGTCCTATCAACCTACTTTGTCGGTTATCTCTGGGGGATAAATTACCTTTTTGCCGGTCGGAACCCTGAGGATATCTCCGGGGCTCTCAACCTGTCGCTGTTTCTGGAGCCAGCTCTGATCAAACTCAGCCTGGTCTATTCTCTATCCCTTCTGGCCATTCTGCTGGGCCATGAGCTCGGGCACTACCTGACCTGCCGTCGCTACCGGGTCCAGGCCACCCTTCCTTATTTTATTCCGGCTCCTACTCTGATCGGAACGCTGGGTGCCTTTATCCGGATAAGGTCTCCCCTGACCGGGCGGGAAGAGCTGTTTGATGTCGGAGCCAACGGGCCATTAACCGGTTTCCTGTTATCTGTTCCTGCTCTTTACGCTGGCCTGCAGCTGTCCAGGCTGGTCCCGGCCCTTCCCAGGGAAAGCTCAATCTTGTTCGGGGAGCCGTTGATCTTAAAGCTATTCGTCAGCCTGACCTTCGGGCCGGTAGCCAGGAACCAGGACCTCATACTGCACCCCCTGGCTGTGGCCGGATGGGTCGGGCTGCTGGTGACCTCTTTCAATCTGATCCCGGTGGGACAGCTTGACGGTGGCCATATTCTCTATGCCCTGTTCGGGGAAAAAACCAGGAAACTGGCTCCGGGAATAATTCTGATTTTGCTGGTGCTTGGCATTTTCTACTGGGCCGGCTGGCTGATCTGGGCAGTTCTGATATCGATCATGGGCCTTCGCCATCCTCCCGTGGCTGAAACCGGGCAGGGATTTTCCAGGAGAAGAATATTACTCAGCCTGGCGGTCACTCTGATTTTTGTTCTTTCCTTTATCCCGGCACCAATTTCCGGAAACAGCCTGCTTGAGCTCCTTAAATAGGAGCAAACGCCCAGCTTTCTTGTCGGCGGCCGCAGATTTTCACAGTTTTTGTGGAAAAGTCTGTGCAAAAGGCCCGCGGATTTGGGCTCAAAGGCGTTGAACTGGCGTAAGATATAACTAACTGCACAAAAGTTAGGCACCTGATATTTGAGTCAAAAATTTGCTAAAATTTGTTTTTCCATATAAATATATTTAAGGTACCGAGATGCTGGACAGACGTTTTCGGGCAGTGGAAGCTAGTTTCTATCAGCTGAGCAAGCAGTTCAAGCGGGGAGACATCAGCCGGGAGCAGTATGCCGAAGCCCTGAAGAAACTGCGGCTGGTGGACGGCGAGGGCCGGTGCTGGATGATAGGCGCCCAGACCGGCCGCTGGTACTATTACGACGGCCAGCAATGGATTCAAGCCGAGCCGCCCGAGATTGAAAGCGACTCGGTTATTTGCCCACACTGTTATCATCAGAACGAGCCGGAGGCCAGGAACTGCCAGGCCTGCGGGGCGGCCCTGGTCAGAACATCGACCAAAATCATCTGCGTTGAGTGCGGGAACCTGATTGACTCCAATCTGAATTCCTGCCCCTTCTGTGGAGCGGAGCCTTACGGCCAGTCGGAAAGGGTTGTCTCCGAAAAGGATGCTGAGACCGAACGGCCGGAACAGAGGCCGGCTGAAGGTGGAACCATCTACCTGCGTTCGGTTGACCAGGTCTCGTTCCTGCTGTTTTTCGGAGGGCTGGGCATCTTCCTCGGTGTTCTGTTCGGTCTGGTGCTCGGTTCCACAGAGTTTTTCCCTGGTCTGGTGGCCGTCCTGCCAGATTTCTTAAAAGAAATGCAGGGAAAGTTAATGGGAGGTCTGGTCTTCAGCCTGCTGGGCGGGATTTTTGGGTTTGTCCTGGCGGCCGCTTCGGGCTTCCTGCTGGCACTTCTGGTCAACGCGGCTATCTACTTCTTCGGGGAACCAGGTTTCAGGCTGGAAAAAAGCCGAAGAAGAATTTCCCTCAAGTAAAGACCCGAAGGCTCGAAACCATTGTTTTAAATGCGTTCTCGCTTTACTTTGTTAAGAGCATAAGCTATCTGACCAAGGGATAGCGATTCATCTCCAGGAGAATAAAGAACAGGCCTCAGAACTTCGAACCCATTTTTCCGCAGTGCCCTTTCTGCCTGTTCAGTCAGGATTCGATTCAGAAAAACCCCGCCGGTCAGGACGACCAGGTTCAGGCCATGCTCTTCTCGGGCCAGGATGGCCATTTCCAGGATGACCCGGACCAGGGTCAGGTGGAATTTCCAGGCGGCCAGTTCGGGTGGGATTTTTTTATTCAGGTCGGAAATGAGGTCAGTAAAGGTAGGGCTGAAGTCAACCAGGTAAGGTCGGTTGGCCCGGTTAATCGAAAAAGAATAACTTCTGTTAACCCTGTTCATAACCCTGGAAGCGGCCGCTTCCAGCCGGGAAGGAGCTTCGGCTTCATATTCAACCCGGGCCGGGGCCAGGCCGCAGATGAAAGCCACGGCGTCAAATAGCCGGCCGGCGCTGGAGGTCAGAGGGCTGTTTATTTGTTTTTCCATCATCAACCGCAACTGGCCCAATTTGTTTTCCGGGATTCTGCGAAGAGGCCGGAGGCGAGGAAAGTCTGGTCCGAAGGTCTGATAGAGGTGGGCAACGGCTATTCTCCATGGTTCCCGGGCGGCCGCATCTCCCCCGGGCAACTGGACATAATCAAAATGAGCATATCTCTCGTAACCGTCATAATCAGCCAGCAGAAATTCTCCTCCCCAGGCCTGCCCGTCATCCCCGTAACCAAACCCATCCCAGCTCACCCCCAGGAATTTTTTACCCGGATGGAGCTGATGCTCTATGAGGGGAGCCAGGCTGTGAGCATAGTGATGCTGAACTTTGAGGTGGGGAAGCTTAAGGTTGCGGGCATAGCGGGTGCTCCAGAAGTCCGGGTGGAGGTCGCTGACCACCAGGTCGGGACGGAAGCTGAATAGTCTCTTGAGGTGGGACAGGGTCTCCTCGAAGTAACGGAAGTTCTCATAATCGTCCAGGTCCCCCAGGAACTGGGAAGTTATTATGTAGCCATTCTTGTAGATGGAGATAGTGTTCTTGAGCTCGCCGCCCACAGCCAGAACCTGAACCGGGCTATTGAGACTTTTTGGGACAGGCTGAGGGAATGGAACGAATCCCCGGGCCCGCCGGAAAAAGACCGGTCTCCGGTTAACCACCTTGATGACTGAGTCATCAGCTCGCATGGCGATTTCCCTGTTGTGGGTCAGAATATAATCGCAGAGCTCTGGACCTATCAGGGAATCGTCCTTAACAATCGGGGCATCTTTCCGGTTGGAGCTGGTGGCCACGATGAGGGGCAGGTCCTTGAGCAGGAGGTGATGGAGGGGAGTGTAAGGGAGCATGATGCCTACCGTATCAATGGATGGAGCTATTCCCGGCAATTCCCTTTTCTTTTTCAGGAGAACTATCGGTCGGCTCGGAGAGGTCAACCAGTTCTTTTCGTCCGGGTTGATTTTTGCGTACTTCTTGACTGTTTCTAGATCCCGGGCCATCAGGGCCAGGGGTTTGGTCTGTCTCCTTTTAATCTGTCTTAATCGTTTTATGGCTTTCTGGTCGGTGGCCAAACATACCAGGTGAAATCCTCCCAGTCCCTTGACCGCCAGAATTTTGCCCTTCTTGATAAGATTGACCGCTTCCTTCAGGCCCCCGGGTATCTTGCGCCCGGTTCTGGCCTCAAGCAGGCTGAGTTCCGGGCCGCAGCGTGGACAGGCAATCGGTTGAGCATGATATCTCCGGTCGAGAGGATCCTGGTATTCACGCTGGCAGTCCGGGCACATCCTGAAACCCGACATGGTAGTCCGGTGCCGGTCGTATGGAAGCTGCCTGACTATGGTATAACGGGGGCCGCAACTGGTGCAGTTGGTGAATGGATAGCCATAGCGCCTGTCCTTCGGGTCTTCGACCTCCCTCAAGCAGTCCGGGCAGGTAGCAATATCCGGCGAGATAAAAACAAACGATTTCTCCTGGCTGGAACGGTCTATTTCAAATCCTGAGCGGCCGAGAGGTTCAACGGGCTGGTAATCAATCTCCTCAATTCTGGCCAGGGGAGGAACCTCTGTCCTAAGTGATTCCAGGAATTCTGTCAGATCGCCCCCTTCTTTTTCCAGATATATCTCCACCCCTTCGCCGATGTTTCTGACAAAACCGGAGAAACCGAGCCGGCTGGCCAGACGGTAAATAAAAGGACGGAATCCCACCCCCTGGACTGTTCCCCGGACAATGAGTCGGAAAGCCTTCCGGGTCATGATGAAACTGGCCTCCGGCTATAAAGGCATCCGCAATAATTCTGCCGGTAAAGACCAAACTCCCGGCTGAGCCGGACACTGCGGTTAAAGCCATCCCTCTTCTTGAAATCAGCTTCCAGAAATTTCAGTCCATATTTTCTGGCCGTCATTCTTCCAATCCTGTTCAGCAAGGCGGCGTTCTTCCAGGGGCTGACGCTCATAATCGTGGTGAAGAGGGGAATCCCGACTTCCAGGGCTTTCCTGGCGGTTCTTTCCAGTCGCCAGGCAAAACAGATATTGCAGCGGCGACCTTTCTCAGGCTCCAATTTGAACTTCTCGGTCAATCGGAACCAGGTTTCGGGGTCATAGATATCCTCGATCAACCTGAATTGCAGGTACCGGGACACCTTCCTGGCCTCGGCCAGTCGCAGCTGGTATTCTTCTTCCGGGTGAATGTTGGGGTTATAGAACAGTCCGATTACTTCGTATTCAGCCTGGAGCAGGCCGACGACATAAAGGGCGTCAGGGGCGCAGCACAGGTGAGCCAGAATCGGGCTTTTATTCATGCCTCTATTTTAGCCCTGATGCAGGGCTCGGTAAAGGTTGGCTGAGCTGGGAGCTTCTGTCTTCAAGAGAAGCGCTGCGGCCCGGCCCGAGCCGCGATTAAAGTTTTTCCAGTTTGTCCTTCAACTGGCGGATCTTGTTTTCCAGAGAATCTATCTGAAAATATAGAAAGGCCAGGTCTTCCCGGTCCGGCCTCAGTCTGTACATTATATGGCCTATGGTCTGGTGGTACGGTTCCAGTTGCTCGTCGGTGGTCACGATGCTGGCCTGGACCTGTTTCAGCTCCTCTTCCTGTTCGGCGATTCTATTTTCCAGCTCGGTCAGTCTGGCCTTGAGATTGTCGTCAGGACCAGGAGAGGAAAGTAGCCGGTTTTTCTCCTGCTTCAAATTTTCCAGCTGCTTATATATCCGGTGCCATTCAGCCTGAAGGCTGGTATTCTTTTCTTCCAGGGTCTTAATTTCCCTGGAAATTTCTTCTATTTCTGGCAGGTCGGGCCATTGGATGGAAGTCATTTCTCCCAGTCGTTTCAGCAACTCGGATTTCTTGCTCTCCTCTCTTTTTAAAAGGACCTCGATCCTCAGCCTGGAAAATCGGCGGCGGGGGCTGGCCAGGACATAACTAATTCTCTGGCGCAGGTCCTTTTTCTGGAGAAAATTGATAAAGACCAGGAGCAAAATGACACTCAGCAGCAGGTAAAAGACCCAGAAGGGGACCCCAGCTTTCTGGAGCTCTGGTGTCGATAGAAGGCTGAGATGACTCGAAACTGCGCTATCCACTACCTGCTCTCCTTCCCCATGAAAGCAGCACCCGGCCTGTCTTTTATCATACTTTTCCGGTTTTTTTCAAGTTCCTTCCTTAACAAAGGGCCAAGGCGGGTTCCCGTGCCGGCATAAGAAGCTACTGCCCGCTCGATCAGGTAAAGGGCAGCGGGCAGGTTCTCCAGAAAGATAGGTTCTATGTCGCTTTCTGAGTTCAGGAAGCCTCCCTGGAGAAGGTCAACCGGGGGCAATTCTATGGTAAAGGCGGGTATCCGGTAAAAGCCAAATGCCCAGTCGGCAAAGTCGCCGTTAGTCAGGTAGAGAGAAGCCGCCGCCCGGCCGGTCTGGTAAACCCTTCCGTTGACCTGGGCAATCAATCCGGCCATATCGGCGGCCAGGCTCTGGAACAGGAGTTCATCTTCGGAGGGCTGGTCGAAGTAACCCCAGGGATAAAGGATGAGCTGGGAAAAACTGTGGTAGGAAATGGCGGCTGATATCCGGTGGCTCTGGAAAAGGTTTCTGATGGCTTCAGTTTCCGGTTCGGAAAAGGGACCTGTTCCCCGGAAAACGGCCGAGAAGGGCTCGGGACTAGAACCGATATCGTCATAGCCCCATTGATAGGAATAATTACGGTTCAGGTCAACACCGTAAGAGCCATCCTGATTAAGTCGCCTGTTCTTCCTCCATAATCGGTAATTGAGGATAGAGTATTCCAGCCCGTCAGGGTTGACCAGGGGGACAATCCAGATTTCGGCCGAATTGACCAGCTCTCTCACCCGGGCGTCGCGGTTGTAATTTTCCAGAAGGTACCGGCCGATGAGCAGCGGTACTTCCACTGATATCCATTCCCGGGCATGATGGCCGCCCAGGAAAGCTATTCCCGGTTCATTTTCGCTCAGTCCGGGGTTGTCGCTTATCTTGAGAGCATAAATGTTTCTATTTTCCAGGCTCTTACCGGGTATAAAGAGTCTGGCCAGGCCCGGGTAAGCTGCGGCCAGGGACTTGAGCTCTGAAACCAGTTCCCGGTACGAATGATAGGCTCCATTAAGTCCTCCCGCTCCGTCTGCCTTAGGTCGAAGGTTCTTTTCACCCGTCTGAATAAAGCGGCTGGTCTCAATGGTATAGGAATAACCAGACTCCCCGATGGCTGCGAGATATTTTCTTTCGACCAGAAAATAGACTTTCAGGCCGTCGGCCAGCAAGGGGTCGAGCGGGAAGTTGAGCCTTAGCGTCCTCAGGTCCTGACGCCAATCCAGGGCGATCACTTCCAGGCTTTCGGTTTCCGGATAAGTGATTCTGGCGGGCCCGAAGCCAGCCAGGACGGCTGACAGCAAGATAAGGATTATAATTGTCTGAATGGTTCTGACTTTTTTCATTTTATTAGCGTTATTTACTGAAAATCTTTTTTTGCTCCGGGTGAAATTCCAGGGTCAGGGCTATTCTGTGCCTCTTCAGGTTATGGCCTGAACCTTTCTCCAGTCCCAAGGCAGCAGAGAAACTCAGGCCGAGAAGGTCGTTTTTCAAGCCGGAACCAAAGGTCAGAAGGTAATATGCAGACCTGACCTCGAGGTCAGGCTGCGGGTCAACCGCCAGCCCCAGGTAATATGGCGAGCTCCAGGTCCGTCCCAGGAACCTGAACTTGGTCCGGTATTCCAGGCCGCAACCTATCCTGATCACAGCGCGAAAATTCCTGGACTGGTCTTCCCCAAAATAAGAAAAGCGATAGCGTTTCCAGTCAAAGTAGCTGGCATCCAAATAAGCTTCTAGCTGCTGGTTAATGGCAAATTTCATCCCGAGGCCAACTGTCAGCGGTCTCTTTATTCGGTCGGAAACCTGGCTTTCCGTTTCAATTTCAGTCAGCGGAGTGCGATAGGAGAGGGTACTCTTCCCCATAACCTTTCTGATATACGGGGGACTCAGGCCCAGGCCCAGAGACAGGCGGCTACCAAGTTGATAGCTCAAGCCGGCCACCAACCTGAAACCCCTAATCTTCTGGTAGCGGTAGTCGAGCAACTGGATCTCATCCTGGGTCCAGAATTCATCCAGGCTTCTTTCGAGGTAACCACGCTCGTAGACCAGGCTGGCTCCCAGGCTTAGATTATCGCCTAATTTTCTGGACAGACTTATGGCGTAACCGGATAGATGGCCCGTTTGCCAGATCTGCATCTGGTTATAGACGACCTGGTTGTAAACGTAGCGGTATTCTATCCCGGGTCTCCCGTAATTCTCGGTCAGAGCCATTCCCAGCCCAACAGTCCAGCGGCCTGACCGCCAGGTCAGGCCCAGATGGTCCAGATGCCAGGCTCTAACGGTCAGGTTGCCGCGGGTGGAGACAACTCCGGTATTGACCAGCCAGTAGCTGAAGAGTTGCGTCTGGTTAAAGCTGGAGCTAAAGCTTAAGGTAGCGGGTGGTAACCAGGACAGCAGGGACGGGTTAGAGTAGATGACCTCTCCGCCTGTCACCCTGGCCAGCTGGCAGAGACCAGAGCCCAGGCTGGCTGCGGTCTCTGGACCGAGTATATTCCAGCTACCCAGAGGAGCTTCTTCGGTGTACTGGCCTGGGCCGGTCTGGGCCAGAGCGGAGGCGATAAAGAAAGCATAAAAGACAAACGAAACCAGGATTTTAACAGGTTGCCGTTTCATGTCGTTGCCCTGAAGGACAGTCCTATTTTAGCACTCGTGGCTTTATTTTTGAAAACAAAATGGGTATCATAGAAAATCAGCGGGAGTGCGCTCATGGTTAAGAAGGACAGGAAGATTAAGATCAGCAGTGTAGGGATATACCTTCCGGATAAAGTTCTGACCAACCAGGACCTGGAAAAAATGGTCGAGACTTCGGATGAATGGATTACCACCAGGACTGGAATCAGGGAGAGGAGAATTGCGGCCGCAGACCAGGTGACCTCTGACCTGGGCGTGGCCGCGGCCAGGCAGGCTCTGGACCGGGCTGGCCTGAAACCGGAAGATGTGGACCTTATCCTGGTAGCTACCAACAGCCCCGACACCCTTTTTCCTTCAACGGCCTGCTGGATTCAGAAAAAGCTGGAAACAAGGGAGATGCCAGCTTTTGACTTGCAGGCGGGTTGCACCGGTGTCCTGTACGGCCTGATTGTGGCTGAAGGATTGATTTTGAGCGGGGCCTGCCGTCGGGTTCTGCTGATTGGCGTGGATATTCTTTCGAAAATAACCAACTGGGAGGACCGGACGACCTGCGTTCTGTTCGGGGACGGGGCCGGAGCTTTTATCCTCGAAGAAAGCGACGGTGACTCAGGCCTCTTGTCCCATTTCTGGGGTGCCGACGGCTCGCTGGGTGAGCTGCTGATACTTCCCGGAGGGGGAACGCTTCATCCGGCCAGTGAGCAGACAGTAAGGGAAAAATTGCACTATATACGCATGAAGGGAAATGACGTTTTCAAACATGCGGTCAAGCGCATGGGGGAGTCAATAGTTGAAGCTCTGAAGTCGGCCGGGCTGGAAAAACAGCAGGTTGATTTTCTGATACCTCACCAGGCCAACCTGCGGATAATAGATGCCATCGGGGAAAGGTTGGACCTCGACCCGAGCAAGGTTGTGGTCAACGTCGACCGCTATGGCAATATGTCAGTGGCCACCATTCCGGTAGCCCTGTATGAGCTACAGGAAGAGGGGAGGCTTCAGCCGGGGAAAATCATTGCTATGGTAGCTTTCGGGGCCGGGTTTACCTGGGCCGCAGCTGTATACCGCTGGTAACTTCAGATTCCGGGGATGATGGTCTTTCCCTGGAAAACTGGTGCCGTTCTTGAGTGGGGGCGGTCTTTTTATTCTTTTTCCAGCTCTTCAAAAATCCTGACCAGGTCTTTCTTTGATAACTGGCCGACGTGCTTATACCTCAGGTGCCCCGTCCGGTCGATAAAGATGGATGTTGGAATGTACTGGCCGGGCCTGAAAGCCGAAACGATATCCTGTCCGACCAGGGCCACCGGGTAATTCATCCTGGCCTTGGTCACGAACGACTTGAGTTCGGCTTCCGGCATATCGTCAACAGAGAATCCCAGAATTTCCAGTCCCCGGTCTTTAAGCTCGGCATAGGCTTCGATAAATTCAGGAATTTCGGCCCGGCAGGGAGGACACCAGGTCGCCCAGAAGTTGACCAGGATCACCTTTCCCTTCAGCGAGGCCAGGCTCAGCTGCTGGCCGTCCAGGGTAGTGACTGAAAAATCCGGAGCAGGTTCGGCTTTGGCGGCTGGTTTAACAGGCTTATTGCTGTCCTTATCCTTAACACAGGCCGGGCTAGCTGCCAGCAGAACAGCTAGAAGAGTAAAAATCAGAAATTTTTTCACTCTATTTTCCTTTCAGATAATCGGGTGGCTCACAGACCGCAATTCTTTAAGATTTTTGCCCAACGGGCATCGACTTCCTGTTGAATCATGGCAATTTCATCTTCTTTGAGGTGCCGGAAGCGCCCCTGGAGCTTGAGATATTCGGCTATTGGTTTTCTCTCCTTGACCTTCAGATTCAGGGTCCATTTTTCCCCGTCTTCTATCTCATAAAGTGGAAAGTAGCCAGTCTGAACCGCCAGTCTGGCCAGTTTTATTGTGTCCTCGGGGCGGCTCTTCCAGCCGGCCGGGCAGGGTGCGAAGACGTGGATGAATCGTGTTCCCTTAATCTCCCGGGCCCTCTTAAATTTCTTGACCATGTCTTCCGGATAGGCCACGCTGGCGGTGGCAATGTACGGAATCCCATGGGCAGCCATTATGCCGATGATGTCCTTTTTACGCTCTTTCTTATAGTGTTTGACTGGCGTGGTCGTGGTCCAGGCTCCGACCGGAGTGGCTGAACTTCGCTGAATGCCGGTGTTCATGTAAGCTTCGTTATCATAACAGGTATAGATTATGTCATCATTGCGTTCGGCAGCACCGGACAGGGCCTGGAGCCCGATATCAAATGTACCGCCATCGCCGGCCCAGGCCAGGACGGTCGTCTCGGTATCGCCTACCATGTCCAGCCCGGCCCTGACTCCAGAAGCTGAAGAGGCCGCAGTTTCAAAGGCGCAGTGATAGATCGGTATGTCCAGCGAGGAGTGGGGGAAAGGGCCATCGATAACTGCCCAGCAACAGGCCGGGATACAAACAATCGTTCTCTGCCCTAGGCCTTTAAGGGCCAGGCGCATGGCCAGGGAGGCGCCGCAGCCCTGACAGGCCAGGTGGCCCGGGCTCATCAATTCTTCCCGCGGTATGGTTAAGGTCATCTTTCTTTCTTTGCTCATTTTTTCACTCCTATCCAGACGATTTCTTCCTCGGCCTTATTTTTGCTCAGGGTGTATTCGGCAATTTCTTTGAAGGAATCCCTGGTTATGTCGCGACCACCGAGCCCGGCTATGAAGCCGAAGATGAGCGGGGAGACCGGCTGACCATACATGGCTGATTTCACTTCCTGATAAAAGATTCCGTGGTGGCCGTAAGATATGTTGCGGTCCAGAACTGCCACCTTAGGCACCCGGGACAAAACGGCTCTGACTCTTTCAAACGGGAAGGGCCGGAAGAGTTTGATCCTGAGATTTCCGGCCTTGATACCCTTTTCCCTCAGTTCATCCACAGCTACCCGGGCTGTGTATCCGGCTGTACCCGAGGTGACAAAGACCAGGTCAGCATCGGCGCAGAGGTATTCTTCCACCTGTCCCAGGTAACGGCCGAAAAGTTGTTCGTATTCCTTTCCGGTCTCTTCCACCAGAGCTGGAACCTTTTCCATATCTTTTTGCAACTTATAGCGGAGCTCCATGTAGTGGTCCGGTGAAGTCAGCCCGCCAAAGGCATGGGGGTCGTCCGGCGTCAATCGCCAGGGTGGATTGAAGGGCGGCAGGAACTGGTCCACCTTGGCCTGGTCCGGAATTTCTACAACCTCATAAGTATGGGAAAGGGCAAAAGCATCAAGGACAATCATGCTGGGAATCATCAGCTTTTCCGAAACCTTGAAGGCCTGGATAACCGTGTCCAGGACTTCCTGGTTGGAGGCGCAATAAAACTGTATCCAGCCTGTATCCCTTTCCGACAGGCTGTCGTTCTGGTCGGCCCAGATGCTCCAGCCCGGGGCCATGGCCCGGTTGATGTTACCCATGACTACCGGCATCCTTCCGCCCGAGGCCCAGTGCAACATCTCGTGCATTAGGGCCAATCCTTGGGCCGAGGTGGCGGTAAAAGTCCGGGCCCCGGCCAGAGAAGCTCCCAGGCAGGCGGCCATGGCCGAATGCTCGGATTCAACTTTTATGAACTTGGCGTTGAGCGTGCCGTCAGCGCACATTTCCGATAGCAGCTCCACCACCTGGGTCTGAGGGGTGATGGGGTAGGCGGCAATGACCTGAGCCCTTGATAGCATTGCCCCGTAAGACAGGGCATGGTTTCCCATTATTACTTTCTTCATTTTTCCTCCTCGACCATGGCGATGCATTTCTGGGGGCATTCTTCGGCGCACAGCCCGCAGCCCTTGCAGTAGACGTAGTTTATCTGGGGCCATTCGTCGACGATGTCGATGGAAGCATCGGGGCAGAATTTCCAGCAAATGCCGCACTTAATGCATCTGTCAAGGTCTATAACCGGCTTGATGTTGCGCCAGGCGCCAGTCTTGTTGTAGAGCATCGAGCCCAGCGACATGGGCACGGCCGGCATTTCTTTTTCGGACTCGAAAACGATTTTCTTGGCCTCTTTCTTTTTGCTCATAAGCTCCTCCTTCAAGCCCGTTCGTAGGCTTCAACGGCCGCTTTGACGTTGTCTTCTGGCTTGATCGTTATGCCTTCCCTGATGGCGGCCACCAGCGATTCCAGCCTGGTCAGGTTGAGAATCTTAATGACTGCACCGGTAATGGCCGTGTTGACGATGGGTGCGGCCAGGGTACCCAGCTTGTGCTTGACTGCTATTTCGGTGGCATCGATGGTAAAGACCCTGAACTTTGAGGGAAACTTGAAGTGCTCCGGGGGGTTGTTGCTGTTGATGATGATGAAACCTCCATCTTTGAGTCCTTCAGTAACGTCGATGGCTTCTACCAGAGTCGGGTCGACCACCACCACATGGTCCGGGTTGTAAATCTTACTCTTGTCGTAGATGGGTTTGTTGTCAATCCGGATGAAGGCGAAGACCGGAGCACCCCTCCGCTCTACCCCGAACTCCGGATAAGCCTGGACATAGTTGCCCTCTTTGGCCAGGGCGTCAGCCAGTATTTTGGAAGCTACCACCGTTCCCTGACCGCCTCGTCCATGGAAGCGAATTTCAATCATCTGCTTCTCCTTTTCCAAGAGATGTTCTCCGAGATGAATATAAGGTTAGATGCCCCAGTGAACTCAGGGCAGATAGCTGTCGACCTCGAGTTCGAACCAAAAAAAGATGGCCCGGCAGTGAATATGGCTACCCCAGAAAAGGGAAAAAAGTTCCGTCTCCCTACGACAGTTATGTTTGAGTCCATCTGGCTAAATTAAGTAGATTAAAAAGATTAGGATTCAGTTTATGCTTAACAATATTACATGTCAAGAATAACCTGCGAGCGAAGCCGACCAGGGTCAGGTTCAAACCGGGGGCAACGGGGGAGGCTCGGTTCAACTCTGATGCCCGGATTCAATTCTCTTTTCCTTGAGGTTATGGTAGAGGTTTTTCAGCATCAGGGCATCGGCCTCGAGGGATGGGCTCTCACAGATTACGGTCCCGGCTACTCCGGCGTCGTCCAGGGCCTGCAGCCATTCGTCGAAGCGGAAGTCAGATTCTTCCAGGTTCAGGTGTTTCAGTTCGCCAGTCTGGTTGTACTTAACCCCGGAAATATGGACGTGGGCATTTTTCAGGGCTGACCGGCCAAGCTTCTTTTCCACCTTTTTCAGAACCTGAAGAAAATCGCGGTAAGAATTTATCCGCCCTTCCCTGGCCAGAATATGGGCAAAATCCAGGCAGGGGAGAAGGCCGTCGAGTTCCCGGCAGAGCGACAGGACCTCGTCCAGGCTGCCGAATTGTTTTCTTTTGCCCATGGTTTCCAGCCTCAGACGAACCGGGATTCTTTCCGACCTGGCCATGGACAGGATTTCCTTCAGCGAGTTCTTTATATTCTGATAGCTTTCTTCCGGGCTCTTCGGTCCATAATAACCGGCATGGAAAACTAAGTCAGTGGCACCGGCTGTGGCTGCCAGGCGCAGAGAATTCAGCAGCAGTTCCTGGCTCTGCATTCTCTTTCCCCGGTCCTCGGCGTTCAGGTTTATGAAATAAGGGGCATGGGCGCTGAGTTTAATCCGGTGGCTCTGGGCGGCCAGCCTTATCCGGGCGGCAGTTTCCGAGCCCATCTTCAGTCCCTGGACGAATTCCAGCTCCAGGGCCTCCAGTCCGATCTGTGGCACCTGTTCTACGGCCCTAAGGGAAGAATCCTCCGGGCAGGAATGGGGAATGCCGGCCACGCCGAAAAGGAGACCTTCAGGAACAGGAGTCATCAGCCTCTCTACCGTTCAGGAACTCGCTGACAATCTTCATGGCGCAGAATTCGCCGCACATAGAGCAGGCTCTGGTCCTTGATTTCCGTCTCCGGCGGACCTCAGCAAATTTATCGGGGTCCAGGCAGAGTTTTTCCTGCAGGTCCCAGTCCAGTTTTTTTCTGGCTCGGGAAATTTCGGCGTCCCGGTCGATGGCCCCCGGGTAACCCTTGACGATATCAGCCGCATGGGCGGCAATCCGGGAGGCGATAAGACCTTCTTTGACGTCTTCCACGGTGGGCAGTCCAAGGTGTTCGGCCGGGGTTACGTAGCAGAGAAAATCGGCCCCGGCTGAAGCGGCCAGCGCTCCGCCTATAGCTGACACTATGTGGTCATAGCCGGGAGCGATGTCGGTCACCAGCGGTCCCAGCACATAGAAGGGAGCTTCCTGGCACAGGCGTTTTTGCAGCTTCATGTTCATGGCCACCTGGTCGAGAGGCACATGCCCCGGGCCCTCGACCATGGCCTGAACTCCGGCTTCCCTGGCCTGCTCCACGAGTTCTCCCAGGGTCATCAGTTCTTCTATCTGGGGGCGGTCAGTGGCATCCAGGACCGAACCGGGCCTCAGGCCGTCTCCCAGGCTCAGGGTGAAATCGTACTTTCTGGCCAGCTCCAGCAGGCGGTCAAACCTGGCATAGAGGGGATTTTCCTTTTCGTTGTGAAGCATCCAGGCCAAATGGAAGGCTCCTCCCCGGGAGACTATGTCGGCAATCCGCCCCTGCTTTTTCAGTCGTTCTACCGCTTTGAGGGTCAGGCCACAGTGAACGGTCATGAAGTCCACGCCTTCCCGGGCCTGAGCTTCGATCACCGAGAACAGGTCATCCTCGGTCATCTGGACTATAGAGCCTCTTCTGGAGATGGCTTCAATGGCTGCCTGGTAAACAGGGACAGTACCCAGGGGCAGGGGTGAAAGGGCCAGCAATTTTTTTCTTATCTTCCTGACCTCGCCGCCGGTGCTGAGGTCCATGACGGTGTCTGCCCCATATTTAACGCTTATTTTCAACTTGGCGATTTCGGTCCGGAGGTCCGGGTAATCCCTGGATGTCCCCAGGTTGACGTTGACCTTGGTGCGCATTTTTAACCCGATGGCCACGGGTCTTTTAGGTGAATGATTCCGGTTGTAGGGGATGACCACCCGGCCCCTGGCCACCAGCGATAACAGTTCTTCAGAGGGTATTTTTTCTTCTCTGGCCAGTCTTTTAATCAGGGAAGAAGAAAATCCTTTGCAAGCTCGCTCTATCAGGGTCATCGATTTGACTTTCTTTTGAGAGTAGTATCAACAACTCAGTATAGTTTACACCCCATACCCTGTCAAGGAAACCAGCCCTCCGGGGTCCGGGGATACCGGGGTCAGGACAAGATTTTGTCCGCCAGATAAATTTACAAACAACCTGAATACTGGTAGCATTCTAATTAATGAAAAGACGGGCCAGGCTGGAGCTTTCAATTATAGTCATTTTCTGCCTGTTTCTATTTTCTGGCCCGAGCCAGGCAGAGGTCGGGCCGGGAGGAATTCTGAAGATACAGAACGAGGCAGACGAGCTGGACGGGGTTTTGAGGATAATTAATTTTCTGGAAGAAGCAGCCAGCTTCAGCCAGGAGAAGGGAAGGTTCCAGGGCCTGGTGGCCGAGTTTACCCAGGAACAGGTGAGCGCCTTTTTTAAGCATTTATTGTCTGAGGACAACCCCGCCCTGAAATCTTTACGGTTGAAGCTTGCTCCCGGCAACCGGGTGGAGGGCTGGCTTGTACTGGACCTGAGTTCCCAGGGGATATCCGGCCAGCGCAACCTGTATTTCTCAGCCAGGGTGGAACAGGCCGGACGGCGGGTCAGACTGAATTTCAGCAGCCTTTTCCTGGAAACCCAGCGGATTCAACCGGAGATTGTCAATGCCCTGATTGACCTGCTGGCCAGAGCCCGGAATCTGGAAGCCAGGCATCTGGACGACTGGTATGAGCTTCCAGAAGGGATCGCCCGGGTGGAAACCGGAGCGGGAAGCCTTCTGGTTTATTACTGAGGTTCAGGAGAAATGATCAGAATTATCGGAGGCCGTTTCAAGGGGAGAAAGCTGAGGATGGTGCCGAGCCCGGCGGTCCGGCCACTTCCGGCCAAACTCCGGGGTTCCCTTTTCAACATCCTTCAATCCAGAGTTGTCGATTCTTTTTTCCTGGATGGCTTTGCCGGTACAGGTTCAGTTGGGATTGAAGCTCTCAGCCGGGGGGCCAGCCGGGTCGTGTTCATAGAGGAGCTGCCCCAGGCGGCCAGAATAATCGAGGCTAACCTGGCCAAATGCCAGGCCGAGGACCTGGGTTTGGTTCTCAACCAGGAATTCAACCGGGCCATAATCGAACTGGGAAAGAAAGGAGTTAAGTTTGACTTGATTTTTCTGGACCCGCCGTATAAGTTGCTGGAAGAGAGAAACCCGCTTAAAGTTATAAGGAAACGCGGTGTCCTGAAACCGACCGGGCTGCTGGTCATCAGGCATCACCGCCATTATCAGCCCTCGCCCCGGGATTTCAAGCTCGTCCGCCGGGTTGATTTTGGAGACGATATTTTTTCCTTCTATTCCGGGGAAGAAGTGGCTGCGCCTTCGGGGAATGATATTTCTTCGACCGACGATTGAATTGGGCATGTTAATTTAATAGAATATTATTAATAATTGCCGGGTCGGTGATTGATGACCAAGGATAACCGTAAGGTTGAACCCTTCTGGGAAAAAGAACAGGTCCTTAAAGACGAAGAAATGTTTTCCCGGCTTGGACCCTCCCGGGGGTCGGTGCTCTTTCTGGGTCGTTATACGCTTAAAGAGGTTATGGCCGTTCTGGCTAAGAAGAGCTTTTTCCGGGAAGCCAGGAAGAAGCATCTCTGGCCGATAAAATACCGAATGGACTCGTCCGATTATCCGGTCCAGAGGCTCTTGATTTACTGGGAGGAAGAACACCCTGACCGGATGATCGTTGACCTTAAAATAAGGGAAGCAGAGGTCCGGTTTACCGCTCCCCGGCAGCACGGCTACCGACTGCCTCCCCAGCACTGCCTGCTTTTTGAGTGGTTGACCTTGCAGAACCCCCGCCTGGGCTTTGACGACAGGCATCCGCCGCTTCCCGGTCAGAATAAACCCGGGCTCAGCCTGTCCAAGAAGATACTGGAAATATTCCTTCACCTGGGCCGGCTGATTGATATTGATGCCCTGGTGGCTTTTCCGGCTTATTTTCATAATGCCCTGCTCTTTTCGAGGTATTTTCAGTTCATCGATCCCATCAAACAGGGTGAAATCAAGGCTATCAGGAAGCAATTCAGCCATGTTCCTTTCCGGCAGCTAGCCTGGGCCGTGTACCTGGGATGCCTGAGAGATGAAGAGGGACGGGTATACGAATGGCAGGCCGAAGAACAGGTAGTGGCCTTGACCCAAAGTCTTAAAAATTACCTGGAATCAAGGGTTTACCGGGAAATAGCCAAACACGTAGAAAAAACTGCGGTCTTCAGCCTGGACTGGGACCTCTTTCAACAGAAGTGTCGGGAGCAGAGCATCCTTTACTGACCGCCCAAAACCTGCTATAATCAATGCCCTGAAGTGTAAGAGGAGACGAGCTTATGAAAAAAGGAATCCATCCAGAATACCAGGAATGTACCGTTATCTGCGCCTGTGGTAATACCTTTAAGACCAGGTCCACCAAGAAAGAAATAAGGGTAGAAATCTGTTCCCAGTGCCATCCCTTTTTCACCGGCAAACAGAGGATTGTGGATACCGCCGGCCGGGTTGAAAAATTCAGGAAAAAATATGCCACCAAGACCAAAAAATAAACCATATGCTTCAGGAATTAAAGGTCTTAGAAGACAAGTATAAGCAGATTACTGCCCTCCTTTCCGACCCTAACATTTCCTCCAATCCCCAGAAAATAAAGGAATTGGCCAGGGAAAGGTCTGAACTTGAACCGGTCGTTAAAAAATACGATGAGTATAAAAAGGTGGTACAGGAGCTCGGGGAGACCGAGTCCATCCTGTCTGACGGCCAGGCTGACCCTGAGCTGAGGCGGCTGGCCGAAGCTGAGCTGGGTCAGCTCAAGGAAAAAAGAGACCTGCTGGAACAGGAGTTGAAAAAACTGCTGCTGCCGAGAGATCCCAACGACGAAAGAAATGTTATCCTGGAAATCAGGGCCGGGGCTGGAGGGGACGAGGCTTCTCTTTTCGCCCAGGATTTGTTGAGAATGTATACCCGCTATGCCGAGAATAAGGGCTGGAAGTGGGAGCTGATGGACGTCAGCTATTCGCCCATCGGGGGCATCAAAGAGGCCATAGTTAACATCCAGGGCAAGAAGGTCTATTCCTTCCTGAAATACGAGAGCGGGGTGCACCGGGTGCAGCGGGTCCCAAAAACTGAAGCCTCTGGACGAATCCATACTTCAACGGCCACGGTGGCCGTCCTGCCCGAGGCCGAAGAAATTGACTTGAAGCTGGACCCCAAGGACCTGAAGATTGAGGCCTTTGGAGCTTCCGGGCCGGGTGGGCAGAATGTTAATCGCAACTATACTGCTATCAGGGTGACTCATAAACCCTCGGGTATCGTGGTCTCCTGCCAGGATGAAAAATCCCAGCACCGGAATAAAGAAAAGGCCCTCAAGATTCTCCGGACCAGGCTCCTGGATATCGCCCGCCAGGAACAGACGAGCAGGATCTCCCAGGACAGGAGAAAGCAGGTAGGGACGGGTGAAAGAAGCGAGAAAATAAGGACCTATAATTTCCCCCAGTCCCGGATAACCGACCATCGCCTTAACGAGAATTTTCATAATGTGGAAAGCATCATGGACGGTGAGCTGGATGAGCTGATTGACAAACTGGTCATTCATTTCCAGACCAGGGCTCTGGAAGAGAATAAATCAAGCTTGTCCCCGGGCCGCCAAGTTGAGATATAAGAACCTGGATCAGCTTTTTCGACAGACCGCCGGTAAACTGTCTCTCTCCTCCTGTCCCTTCCTGGAGGCCCGCCTGCTGATCCAGAAAGCGGCTGGCTGGGAAGAATCGGAGTTTTTCCGCCGCCTGGACTCTCCGGTGTCCACCGGGCTGGCCAGGAAGCTGGCCAGGCTGGTCGAAAAAAGGCAGAGTGGCTGGCCGGTGGCCTACCTTCTGGGCCGAAAGGAGTTCTGGAGCCTGCCGTTCAGGGTCAACCGCCTGGTGCTGATTCCCAGGCCGGAGACGGAACTCCTGGTGGAAAAAGTTCTGTCCTTGCCCCTGCCAGAGAGGCCGCGGATTCTGGACGTTGGCACTGGCTGCGGAAACATTGCCATTTCTCTGGCCAGGGAGAGACCCAGAGCCAGGGTGGTGGCCTCCGACCTGTCCAGAAGAGCTCTGGCCCTGGCTGCCTGGAATGCCAGAAATATCGGGGTCAAGAACATCTCTTTTGTTCAGAGCGACCTGCTCCTTCATTTTATCGAGAGAAAGCAAAAATTTGAGGTGATAGTGAGCAATCCACCTTATGTTTCGGCGGCCGACTGGGAAAAGCTCGACCGGCCGGTGCGGGATTTCGAACCGCGGCGGGCTCTGGTGGCCGGGCCGACTGGACTGGAAGCGATTCGTAAGCTGGTCGGGCAGTCCTGGCTTTGCCTGAAGCCTGGGGGATTTCTGGTCTTTGAGTTTGGAGCGGGACAGGAAAGCGAAATCCGGCAGTTGTTTGACCGGAGATGGTC
This sequence comes from Candidatus Saccharicenans sp., assembly GCA_026414545.1. Taxonomy (GTDB): domain Bacteria; phylum Acidobacteriota; class Aminicenantia; order Aminicenantales; family Saccharicenantaceae; genus Saccharicenans. The sequence goes on along the minus strand of JAOAIU010000013.1, from coordinate 1,224 downwards.
CGAGCCCGAAATCCTAAATGATTATTCTGGTCTGCCCAGGGTGATGACGGTTCAGAAGCCTGGTTAAGGCCGGAATGGCTTTACTGAGGCTGCTTATTTCTTCCGGCCAGCAGCCGGTGATAGTCCTCAAACGAGGGCAGCAGCTTGGTCGTCTCGAAACGAATCCTTTCCCAGCGGTCTATGTCCAGAGCACAGAACGCTTCCACCACCACCGGGTCAAACTGGGTTCCGGAATTCTTGATGATTTCCTGGCGGGCGGTAAGGAAATCCTGTTCCGGCCGGTAGGGCCGGTGGGAGGTGATGGCATCCAGAGCGTCGGCCAGGGCGAAGATCCTGGCTTCAAGGGGAATGTCTTCTTGCTTCAAGCCGCGAGGGTATCCGGTTCCGTCGTATTTTTCGTGATGGTACAGGATAATGTTACCGACCTCTTTCAGCAGCTTCATCTCTTTTATCAGTCCGTAACCCAGCGTCGGATGCAACTTAATCTTTTCCCATTCGTCAGGGGCCAGCGGACCGGGCTTTTTAAGGATGGAATCGGGAATGGCGATTTTCCCGATGTCGTGGAGCAGCGCTCCTTTCCTGATGTTGTCGAGGGTCGATTGGTCTTTGAGGCCCAGGACTTCGGCCAGGACCTGGCTGTATTTGGATACCGTGCGTGAATGTCCGAAGGTTTCCACATCTCTCAGGTCGAGGGCGGTCATCAGGTTTTCCACCGTGGTGTCGTATATTTCTTCGAGTTCCAGCAGCTTGCGGATGTGGCGAGACTGTTCTAGTTTGAGCTTGGTCAGATTCTTCAGGTAGTACTCGTTTTCCAGTTTCAACTGACGCCGCTGAATTTCGGACCTCAGGGCCGAGTAGATGACCGGAAGGTTATTCTTAGGACAGACAAAATCCAGGAGGTTTTCCTCCAGGGGTTTCAGGAACTCAACGGCCAGAGCCGAAGGAGTGAGCAGGATCAGGCTCAAACGAGGGTAGGACTTTTTCAATTGCTTCAGGAAGGCAGGCATTTTCCGGCTGTTGCCCGGCTCGGTGGTAACAACCAGGATGGCATTTTTCAGGCTGTTAGAGAGGGAAAAACCCGACGGGTCTGATATTTCCTCAACCCAGACCTGAAACTGACGACAGATTTCGGCCAGCTGTCGTCGTAATTTACCTTCGGGAATGGCCAGAATTATCTTCAGCTGATGATTATGATTAGCTCCGCTGCTCATATTTACCTAATCC
>JAOAIU010000004.1 GCA_026414545.1 Candidatus Saccharicenans sp. | reverse complement strand
GGCCTGCTTCCGGGCATTCTGTTAATAGTGGAATGGACAAAAGCTCATAAAAGCCTGGTAAGCCTGAATAATTCAAGCTAATTTTTTCAATTATTAGATGTTACTAAATCAGCAGTCCGGCAATAACAAATCAATAGAATTTATAAAGGAAGCGGGGCAGATTTTTTATGATAATAAATTATGAAAAAGGCAATTTCTAAGGCTCAACAATTCAAAAAATTGGATATATTTATATAAAATTGGATTTATCAAGCCCAAAATTAATTTTAAATGGTTATATCTTATTGATAAATAATAATTTAAGATTTTAAGCGGGTTGGCACGATATTTGCTTTTCAAGTAGAGCGATTTGGGTGCTGCTTTTTATCATCTTTAAGAAAAGGAGGTGAAAATAGAGAAGGGCAATAACGGATGAAAATTTTATTTATTGGTTGGGTGCGTATCACCCAGGGCAAGGGGTTTTGAGCCTACCTTAAAGAGGAGGAGGAATGAAAAAGTTTTTAACCGTTTTCTTCGTGTTACTCCTTGCAGTTTCGCTCGGTGCCCAGCAGAGAACCGGTAATATCTACGGTAAAGTCGTGGACACCGAGGGCACGCCACTGCCTGGAGTAACGGTCACCATTACCTCTCAGTTCTTTGCTCCCATGACTGCGGTAACCTCCGCTGAAGGAACATTCAGATTTCTGTCGCTGCCTCCTGGCAGAGATTATTCCATCAAGCTGGAACTGACTGGTTTTAAAACCGTAGTCCAGACGGGCATCGTGATCGAAGTCGGCGCCAACGCCAACCTGACCTTCACCATGGAACCCGGCGGAATTGAGGAAGAGGTTACGGTTACCGCCATCACCCCGGTTGTCGACACTAAGAAGACCTCGGTCGGCACCAACGTCACCCAGGAAGTCCTGCAGGGACTGCCCACCGCCAGAGACCCGTGGGTCATCCTGCAGATGGCTCCTTCGGTCATCGTTGACCGTGAAAACGTTGGTGGCGCTGAATCAGGCCAGCAGTCCAACTACGTGGCCCGTGGCGCCAACACCTACAACAACAACGTCTGGGCCATGGACGGCATGGTCATCACCGACCCGGCAGCCATCGGAGCTTCACCTTCCTACTACGACTTCGACGCCTTTGAAGAAATGCAGATTTCCGTGGGCGGCAATGATGTCAGCGTACAGACCGGTGGTATCGCCTTGAACATGGTCACCAGGAGAGGCAGCAACCGGGTTACCCTCGGCGGCCGTTTCTATCTTACCGATAGAAAGTTCCAGGCAAAGAACACCGAAAAAGTGGCAGCCATCAAGGCGGTGGAAAACCCCACCAATGCCAGCAACCTGTTCCAGGGTGTTAACTACATCAGGCAGAACAAGGACTATGGGTTCAACCTCGGTTTCCCCATCTTAAAGGATAAGGCCTGGGCCTGGTTCTCCTACGGTGTCCAGGATATCAAGACGACCACTGTCTACGGGACCGTAGACGACACCCTTCTGGACAACTACGTGGGCAAGATCAACGTCCAGCCCATTCAGAGCAACCGCCTGGAAATCTTCTATCATTCGGGCAACAAGCAGAAATGGGGTCGTTCCGCATCAAGCGCATTGCCTGATGGTTATAAGCAGGGCGGCAGGTTCTATTTTGGCAGCCCCATTCTGAAGATTCAGGATGAGCAGATGATCGGCAACAACCTGTTCCTGTCCTTCAAGTTCGGATATTCCGATGCCGGCTTCAGCCTGATTCCGATGATGGACCAGGACTGGAACGATGTGCCGAGATATGACATGACTGCCCAGAGATGGTACGGTTCTGAGTGGAGATACTACGTAGAACGGCCCGTCTACCAGTACAACTTCATGGCCCAGTACTTTAACGACAACCTCCTGGGGGCCAGCCACGAGTTCAAGTTCGGCGTGGATTACGCCAAGAGAAAACAGTACGTCGAATCCGTCTATAACGGCAACATGTACTACAACTATAACTACCGGGCCACGGATACAGCCTGGGATGTGACCGGCGACGGAATCCCGGATGCCATGAGCGTGATTGCTCCTTCGGATTATGCCCAGAGAATCAAGTATTTCAGCTACTGGCGTGGCTATTATCGTGACCAGAGGGTTAATGCGCTCGGCATCTATTTCAGCGATACCATCACCTTCAATCGTTTCACCTTAATCCTCGGCTTGAGGTACGATTACCAGCTGCCCTACCTGAACCCGTTCACCTTGAAAGCCATGGACGGTGGAGCAGCCTGGCAGAAGATAGCTGATGCCAATGTCCAGGCAGCGCTGGATGCCCTGCTCCCGGGCCTGGAAATTCCCAAGAGATACCACTACTACTATGACCCGGCCACCAACTCCATCTCCAACAAGAAATTCAACTGGTCGGTCTTTTCGCCCAGAATTGGCTTTACCTGGGACATCATGGGCGATGGCAAGACCCTGCTGAAGCTCAACCTGGCTCAGTACGGCGACTTCATGGGCACCGGCTGGGCTGATTGGGCTGCTCCTTCGGGCACCGGCGGCTGGATAGACTTCTGGTGGGATGATGCCAACAAGAACAACCTGATCGAGTTTACCGAGTTGTACTGGCTGTGGAGAACTCATCCTCCCACGGGGACCAGCTATTACTCCCGTTACAACGTATTTTCTTCCACCGGCACCTTCCTTGGTGATAATAACCTTGATGGTGACGGCAACAACTGGAGCGATGCCGCTGGCTATTACTGGGGCGGCTACGACCCGGCCAACCCGCAGGCCTTTGGTGAGCCCTATACCTCGACCAGGAAGGGCGTTCAGTCCAGCAGAACCAGGGAAGCCATGCTGACCCTGGAAAGGGAAGTCCTGCCCAATTTTGCCGTTCAGTTGGTCGGAACTTTCAGAAGATATGACAAGATGAACTGGTCGCTGAAGTACTGGCTCAATAGCGACGGAACCAGAAGATATCCTGATTCCTCCAGCACCTATTTCGCCGATAGAGGCACCCCGGCTCCGAGCTATTACAATAGCTCAACTGGCCAGACCTTCATTCCCGACACCAAGGAAGCTCCCAACCACCACTGGTACACCGCTACTGCCGCCTACAACGCCTATTCTCCGTATAGCGAGCGCCAGCTCCGTCCCAACTACTACATGGATTATTTCGGTATCGACCTGATCTGGAACAAGAGGCTGGCCAACAAGTGGATGATTAACGGCAGCTTCTCCTGGCAGTGGCAGGCCCAGCAGTACGGCGAGGGTAGCTACCTTGACCCGACCACCATCTGGGCTTTCGACGGTAAGCCACAGGCTGCTTACATCGGCGGCGCTTCCGGTAAGATCAACCAGTACACCTATACCCGCTGGATGTTCAAGATTGCCGGACTCTATCAGCTGCCCTTCGACATCAACGTTTCCGGAACCTTCAACATGAGAGAAGGCTGGGTGTTGACTGAGTACTTCACTCTGACCGACTACCGCATCCCCGCCAGCGACAGCAGAAGCAACACCATCTACATGGATTATTTTGGCACCGACCGGCTGCCGATTTTCTACAACCTGAGCCTGAGAGTGGAAAAGATGCTGCGGATTGGAAACACCGGCCGCATCTACATCATGCTGGATGTCTTCAACGTGCTGAACAAGATGATCGAGAACCGCCGCTACATGAAGAACTGGGGTACGGTCAGAGTCTACGGGACCTCAACCGGCGACATCGACTGGACCAGAACCAGCTTCACCCCCAATACCACCTACAATGCTCTGAACGAAGTTCTGAACCCGAGAGTGGCCAGAGTCGGCGTCCGTTTCGAATTCTAATATAGCAGCAGACTGCTGAGCTGATGTTCGGGCCCTCCTCCCCGCCAGGGGAGGAGGGCCTTTTTTTTAACGGAGGACACCTTACAGTGTCCCTTTTTTAGTCCGGCGTGCCTCCCGTATTTTATGTATTATCGGCGTATTAGGTACCCCGAAACAGGGGGCTCCTTAGAGTGTCCCGCCATCAGAGAAAAGCCTGACTTATCTGGATTTGAGGTTGGCCTAAAAAGGTTTATCCTTCTTTCTCAGATCAGAGGCATAAAAAGGACATTAAAAACAGCAAAGCAATGAGGCAAGATAAAAATCCGGGTATAGCTTCAAGCATTTTTCCGGATATTTTAGTGCGGGTCAGTAAGGCATTAATGAAAGAATTAGATTGCCCTGAATTAAGATGAGTTTGATTGCCGGTTAAGGCCTAAAACTAAATAGGACAACCTAAGGGCGCCGAATCACCTGATAGCTCCGGGGTAGGGCCAGGAAAGCAGGCGTTACCTTGCCAGCCGGCCTGGCATAAAGGTTGCTATATTTATTTACGAGCTTGAATTATGATAAAATTCAAGCCGGGCCTTAGCCGGGAAATCATAGTTGCGTGGCGGAGGTTTAAGATGAAAAGAGCTTTGATATTTATGATGGCTGCCTTAATTCTTACAGGCTTGCTGTCTGCCCAGGAATATAAAGGGAAAGGGCGAGCCGTTGGCCTGGTAACAGACGAGCAGGGCAACCCCCTGGAAGGAGTAACTGTAAAGTTATTTTACGTCAAGGGCCAGCAGGGTTTCAGCGTCAAGACAGATAAGGAAGGTAAGTGGGTGGCGGCCTGGATCAGGGGTGGGCAGTGGAATATAGACTTCGAGAAGATCGGTTATGCCCCCAAGAAAATCGCGGTTGAGCTGCAGGAATTCCAGAAAAACCCAGAAATTAAGATTGCCATGGTTAAAGTCGAGGGCCTGGTGGTAACAGAGGAAATCAAGGAGATGCTGGAAAAGGGCAACAAGCTTTTTGATGAGCAGAAATATGACGAAGCCAGGGTGGTATACGAAGAAATAATGACCAAATTCCCCGATGCCTATCCCATCTGGAAGAACGTGGGCAATTGCTATTTTGCTCTGGAAAAATATGCCGAGGCCGAACAGGCTTACCAGAAAATCCTGGAGAAGGATCCCAATAACGCCGATGCCATGGTGGCCATAGGCAATACCTACCTTAACCGGGGCGATAAGGACAAGGCTTTTGAATGGTATGGCAAGGTCAACGTGGATAAGATTACCGACCCGGTGGTGATCTACAACGTGGGCACGATGTATTACAACAACAGCCGTTTCGCCGAAGCCCTGGTTTATTACCAGAAGGCGGTGGAAAAGCAGAAAAACTTTACCGATGCTCTTTACCAGCTCGGGCTGACCTATCTTAACCTCCAGAAAAACCAGGAAGCCATCAACGCTTTTGAAGAATACCTGAAGATTGACTCCGAATCTGGGCGGGCCGACCAGGTCAGGGCTTTCCTTAGCTATTTGAAGAAGTGAAAATTGAAACCTGTTTTTATGCTTAGCCTGGTCCCGGGGATGTTTTCGGGCCTTGCCTCCGCGGGCAATACCCTTTTAAGTCAGGCCGCCAGGCTGAATAGCCCAAAACGCCCGTTTTCTTGGAGTGAGGGCGTGGGGGAACATAGGGCTGAGGATAAAAAGAATAATAGAGGACAATGAGGAATGGAGGGTATCGGGACCACCGAGAGGGCCAGAGAAATAAATTTCCGGGAAGTGGAGGGGTGATTCCAGAATCTTGGCGAGCGCGGGATTCTCTCCCATTATCATTCGGTTCGCCGGAATAGCGGCCGGGCAATTTAATCTTAATTTGCGGGGGACGGGGTGCATGACATGAAAGAAAAAGCAAGAAACTGGGGGCGGGGTTTATTTAGTGAAGCGGCCCTGGCCTTGATGGTCGCTGGGCTCCTGTTTCTGGTTGGTTGCGGCGGACTGCCCAGGACCAGACTCGACCCGGAAAGCCAGGAATTTTATGACATCGCCCAGATGATCATGAGCCGGGAGGAGGCTAAAATCTTTCGACTCCTGCCCGATGCCGAATCGCGTAAGGAGTTCATCAAAGAGTTCTGGGAAAAGCGCGACCCTTTTCCAGACACGCCGAAGAACGAGTTCAAGGACGAGTTTATGGCCCGCATAATTTACGCCGACCAGAGGTTTAAGGAGGGGGGCAAGGGGCGGAATACCGACCGCGGGCGGATTTACATTTTCATGGGCCCGCCGGACAAGTTTGAAGAAATCTTCACGCACGAGGATACTTCGGTTCGGGGGTCGGTGATTTACTGGTATTATTACAATTACAACCTGGGGATTGAGTTCGTGGACGAGAAGGGGACCGGCCAGTACCGGATAAGGCGATACGAGGGCGATTTCTTCGAAGCCATGGATATTCTGAAGCTGGGCGGGGCGTTCGGGCCCGATAACATTTTTAAGAGGCGGGTGGTCAAGTTTCAGCTTGATTATGATAAAAAAGAAAAGAAAATAACCATAGTGCTGCCGGCCAAGGACCTTAATTTCAGCGAGGACGAGCAAGGGGTTTTCTACGTGGACCTGGACTTTGTGTTTTACCTGTACGACCGGACGGGGAAGAAGATAGGCAAGTATACCGAGAACCGGGTATTCAAGGCTACCATTCAGGAATACCCGGACCTGAAAGAAGTTCCTTTTCATTTTAATCTTGAGCTGCCAGAAGGTAAGGGTTACATCGATGTGACCATCTCGGGCCGGGGCGAAAAGAGCGGCCGCATCCGCCGCCTCTTCGAAATTAAATAGGGGACACCGTACACTGTCCCCTTTTTTGACTGGCCTCTCCTTTTTCTCCCCATATGGTTCAGTCTTCAACCAGGGGACATTGCACAGTGTCCCAAATGAGACCATTAAACCCCCAACTTTGCGACTTTGAGCATTCCCCTTTCCGGCCCTTTATGACCTCTGACTTCCCAACCCTGCCGGGGACATGGGATATCTTTCGCCCGTTCCAGAGTGAGAGGCAAAGTTTGCGAACAGGGTATCGAGAAACTCTTATCATGGATTACGCTCAGGTAGCCATCTTTTCCGCACCGCCAATGGCTTGGGCACTGCTCCCATATTTCTCACCTGCTTTCCGTTAATCGATTCCAGCCTGACAGTTTAAGTAGGAGTTCGAGATTTGACCGAAGCCTGAACTCTCAAGAAAAAAAATAGCAACCCATCACAGGGATACCCGAAATCGGCAAGCGAGAGTGTCGGCGAGTTTTCATGACGATAGCTTTAGAAACTTATAAATATGATTAGAAGCTGCCTTTTTATGGTAAAATGAAAGAAATTTTTTTCAGGAGCATGAAATGAAATTCGCCAGGATAATTTTAGTCGCCTTGATGGCTATGGCCGTCCTGGTTTCCTGCGGCGGCCAGAAAAAGGAGAAAGCGCAAGTGTCCGAGAATCCGTTTTTCACCGACTGGACGACACCATTCGGGGTGCCGCCTTTTGATATGATCAAAGTCGAACATTTTAAGC
>JAOAIU010000032.1 GCA_026414545.1 Candidatus Saccharicenans sp. | reverse complement strand
AAAATTCTGGCCACCGCTCATCTAGATGAACAAACTGGAATTGACCTGACCACTTCTCTTCTCTGCACTTTTCCCGGAGACCGCCAGGCGGTGCTTACCTGCAGCTTTGAGCTGGAATTCCAGAGCAGCCTGGAAATATCGGGGAACGACGGACGGATTTCCATTCGCCGCGCTTTCTCGGCCAAGCACTTTGAGACCGAAATCCTTCTGAGGCGGAAGGATAAAATTGAAAGCATCAGATTTGAGCCGGTTGACCAGTTCCAGTTGATGATTGAACATTTCGTCCAGGCCATTCGCGGCCGGGTGAAACCGCTTCTGGATTTCAATGATTCCTACGGCAACGCCCTGGCCATTGAAACCGCCCTGAGGCAAATTCAGGTTAGATAAAATCCCACAACTTAAATATGGTTTAACAATCCTCGCTGGAAAGGCTCCCTGGCGGCAGAATAAGGCCAAATAGGTAAGGAACCGCTGGCTTTTTTTTGAGCTTCCAAGGCCCTAGCGCTTGCCAACCTCTTTCCTTTTTAACCTGCATATTTCTTATCAATGCCCCTTCACCGGTCGGCAAACGAAATCGTTGCTGACTAACTAATGAAGCTAGACGGAATCTTTAATTCCTGCCGTCTGTTAGGCCTTGCTCTTGATCTCGAATTTAGACCGTCAGCCTGACCCTCAGAAGACAATTAGGTTGAGCTTAAAGTCAACCGCCAGCTTCACGACAGCAGCTTGCGCTTCTTCAGCCAGCGCTCGCGCAACCTGACCGAATCCAGCCCCAGATAGTTTCCCCTGGACATCACATTCCGGCCAGCGTTTTCAAAGCGCAGGGTGTGCTTGCCCGGAGCCAGCTTGAAACTGCCGAGGTAGATGTCTTTAACTTTGAGAACCGGCGAATAGAAATCAAACTCGCTCAGCTTGGGGCTGGCCATGTAATCTTCTGGCTGGCGCACATTCTTCCCGTCCAGGTAGATGCGGTAAATCCCGTAGTCAGCGGCATAGGTGCATCTTAGAATCAGTCCGCGGTACTCCTCTTTTGTAACCTCAAATTCAACTTCCAGGATCGGTTCATCTGAAGCCGGCCTGAAAAGCAACTGGCCTTCGCCCGTCCAGTCATAGCCTTTTTGCAACTCCAATACCGCCGGTGAATGCCTGGCCGTGGGCAGAAGCGTTTTCCCTTCATAGATTAAGTCCAGGTTGGGCAAAACTCTTTTCTCCAGCGGTGGCAACTTGGTAAAACGCTTGGGCTGCCCCACCTGATACCAGAAAGCGACTGTGGCTATGTCATCCTCGCGTTCCACGTGGCCTTCGACCTTGCCGCTTTCAGTCTCATCTTCAGTTATCCAGCCAGTGTGCTCGATCTCAAAGCGCAGGGATTTGGTGAACCTTATCGGGTCAGCAATGTGCCAGCGATAAAGGCAGTATTGAGTGCCCAGGTCTTCAAAATCGGAGCTCATGTAGGTGCAGCCAAAATAAGGAAACTGGGTTTCATTCAGACCCCAGGCCATCAGAAAATAATCTTCGGTGCCGGTACCCTGGATGGTGGGCCTGGTATCGCCGTCAACGTAGAAGCGGGCATCACCCTCACCGAACCAGAAGGGGCTGCGGGAGCGGACGGACATGACCGTCCCTACGTAATGCCCCTGGCCCTCAGCGTCCAGGATGAGGTAATCCCGGCCGGTTTTTTCCGGGAATTCGTTGCGGTACTGGGCGCAGAAGTAAGGAGTATTCGGAGGGAGCTCCGGCTCTTCGGTATAGTCTATATGATAGTAAAAGCTGCGGACGTTCTTGGCCGGGCTTTCATTGGTCACGGTGATAAGAGCCCTTTTATAAAAGGGCATCGGCCAGTAGCAGTTGTAACCGTCACCGCTTTCCACCTGGACCGGCACCGATTTGAGCTCCAGGCGGTATCCAAAACCAGCCCCGAAGAAATCACCGAGGGGCGCTTCTACGGCCGGCTCGGTGGCCCCATCCCAGTACATCCGCAACACAATTTCGTCGGGGCGAGCCGAACCGGCTGGCTCCAGCCAGTTGGGTCGGGCTTCGTTAAAGGTCAACCAGATATGACGGATGATGGCCGGTCCCTGAATGTCGGCCAGAACTTTGGTCTCGCCGGGCGCAATGATTTTTATCCGGTCGGCATTGCTGTTCAGGTTGGGGTCGGAGGAAGTCGCCGCCAGCGACCGCCCTTTCTTGATTCGCAGCAGGTCTCCGAGGTCCTGGCCCTGGACCTCCCCGGCCAGGTTGACCAGGACCGCGAGGCCAACCAGAAAAAACGGGAGAATGTTTTTCGCTTTCATGATATGGTGTCCTCCTTCCGTCAAAAACCAGATGAACTTCTCGCCTAATATATGCCAAACCAAAGGCGGGTAGCAACCGGGCCTGTTTCTCTTTCCTCAGGCTAGCTTTTAACCAACAGAGCCTCAAGCCCGCTCCGGGAGAGGCAGCGGGACTGCCTACACCCGGTGAAAGCCGGTCGTCCCGGCTAAGAATACTAATTCCTACTATTTTAGTAGGAATTTAGGCTGGTTCATTAGATTTTCCGGCAGGGCTTCGGGCCGAGGACATTGACCGGCCCCGGGAAATGTCTTCCGGGCCTGTCCGCTCGGTCCAGGGGAAACTGGACCGGATAAAAATAATGTCTGGTTATTACAGCTTCTAACTAAAATCCGGACGTTTCAATTTGGCCGGCAGCTTATCAGGTAGGCAGGACTTAGTTCCCGTGGCCCTTTCCTGGCAAAGATAACCTTCGCTTTAGTAATCCCGGGCCCAGCAAAATTTCGTTCCGGGAGCGGAACTGAGGGCTCTTCCTGAGATTTCATCCGGGCCAGGAAGCGGACTTCCCTTCCGGGCTTCTCAGATTTCAGCGACTATCAAGCCAAGAACTCGGCCGGAATTGATTTCAAACGGTTGATATCAACCATCCGGTCGCGCACATCAAACCTGAAAGCGCATTTTACTGAACAACTTGAACAGCTGGCGCAGGGATTGTCGGGCAGGTTGAGTGAGCTCACCAGTTCGTGGGCGGCAGCCAGGTTTTTATAACCGTAGGCATACATGTAGGCCCGCATCATCTCGGGAATGGGCAGGGCCTTCGGACACTGCGGAACGCAGCGCTGGCAGCCCTGGCAGTACAGCCCGGCCATATTCTGGGTTTCACCCATCTTCAGGTCGTAAATCTCTTCCGGCGTCAGCTTCAGGTCTTTTACCACCTCCAGGTTGCTCTTGAGCTGGTCAAAGGTGGTCATGCCCGGAATGGAGGTGGTGAGGTTGGGGTTCTGCAGGGCCCACTTCAGGGCAGCCTTGGTATTGATGGGCTGGGTGCGCTGTTTATCCCAGAAAGCTCCGGCCATGGTTTTCATGGCTACCAGGCCAATTCCAGCGGCGGCCGCCTCGGCCATGGCTGCGTCCAGCTCCTTGATATTCTCTTTCCTGAAATTATAGGCGGTCAGGACCACGTCATAGATCCTGGCTTCCAGGGCAGCCCGGATGACCTCGTGCTCGTTGGAGTGAGTAGAGACCCCGATGAAACGCGCCTTGCCTGATTTTTTGACCTGTTCCATAACCTTAAGGTTTTCTTCGGCCAGGACATTGTCGCGCTTGCTCAGGTTGTGCAGATAGAGTATGTCCACGTAGTCCAGGCCCAGCCGCTGCAGGCTGATATCTACCATTTCCAGGAACTTTTCACCCTCGCGGACTTTGGTGGCAATGAAAAAGCTATCCCTCGGTCGTCCCTTGAGCACCTGGCCGATGATCTCTTCATTGCGGCCGCGCTGATAACCGTGGGCTGTGTCCAGATGGACCAGGCCCGAGTCCAGGGCAGCCCGGACCAGCTCCGGGTTATCAGAATTCATAACGCCCATTGAAACGACGGGCAGAACGACCCCGGTCCGACCCAGCGTCCGGTAGATAAAGCCTTCGCGGCGGCCTCCGGGCGGCTGCGGAACGGAGGCAGATGAGGTTTGTTTTTTCGTATCTTGCTTTTTTTGTTTGTTGTCAGCCAGAAGCAGGCCGGTGGCACCGGTGGCTACCAGGCCGGTCAAACCGACCTTCAAAAAATCGCGCCGGTTGAGGGCAGACTTCTTCATGCTCTCCTCCTTTTCCATCCAGCTTACCCGATTCCCCCCTTCCAGTCAACAAACAGGGGACACCTGCTGGTGTCCCCTTTTCACCTTTTCGCCTCATTTTTCTTTTCTCTTCTCGGGGCAACCTCCCCACAAAAAATGGGGACGCCTTAAAGTGTCCCTTTTTTGCTTATTGTAAATCTCGGGAAATAAGTCTATCCTGATTTTCAAAGGAGAGGCGAAGATGCTTACCAGATTCCACAGCAAGTTTGGGAAATTAGCAGGCAAATCTAACTTATCATTTTCACCATTGAGGTTATTCTTTTCTTTCCTTCTTGTAATCGCACTCTTTTTGACTTTACAGACAGGTTGCGCCAGGAAACCGGAGCCAGCGGACCTCATTATTACCGGGGCCAAGGTTTATACCGTTAATCCTGCCCAGCCCTGGGCCGAAGCCGTGGCCATAAAGGGCGAGCAGATTGTCTTTGTGGGTTCCAGCCGGCAGGTCAAAAAGTATGCCGGGGTGACGACAAAAATCATCCAGGCCGGCGGGCGCCTGCTTCTCCCCGGCTTTCAGGACAGCCACGTCCACTTCGTCAGCGGCTCGCTCAACCTCAACCGGGTGGACCTGGCCGGCGCCAGGAACGTGGAGGAAATACAGGCCCGCATCAGGCAGTTTGTCTCCTCCCATCCCGACCTGCCCTGGATCCAGGGGCGGGGCTGGATGTACTCGGCCTTTCCCGGCGACATGCCCCACAAAAAATTCCTTGATGAAGTGGTTCCCGACCGTCCGGCCATCATGCGTTGCGCCGACGGCCACACCAGCTGGGTGAACAGCCGGGCCCTGGCTCTGGCCGGAATCACCCGGCGCACGCCCGACCCTCCCGACGGCAAAATAGTCCGCGACGACAAGGGAGAGCCGACCGGCGCTCTGCTCGAAGGCGCCAGCGGCCTGGTCAGCCGCCTCATTCCAGAGCCCTCCCGCGAAGAGAGGCTGGCCGCCCTGCGCACCGGTTTTCAGGAAGCTGCCCGCTGGGGTGTAACCTGTGCCCACGGCCTTGGCGGCGAGTTCGAAGACCTGGAACTCTTCAACCAGCTCCGCCAGGAAGGGGCTCAGACCCTTCGCCTGGTGGTAACCATGTGGGTGGATGAACCCGGTCCAAAAGAAAGCGATTTCCAGGCCTATGAACAGGCCCGGGCAAAATTTAACGACAACTGGCTGGCCGTGCGCGGCGTCAAGCTGATGCTGGACGGGGTCATCGATTCCGGCACCGGGGCCATGCTCGACCCCTACGAAGAGATGAAAGGGAACAAGGGCAAGCTATTCTGGGAACCTGACGATTATATTAAGGCGGTTATAGAATTCAGCCGCCGCGGTATTCAGGTCTCAACTCACTCCATCGGCGACCTGGCCATACGCCTGACTCTCGATGCCTACGAAAAGGCCCTGAAAGAAAGCGGCCACCCTGAATTGCGCCACAAGATAGAACACGTGGAATGCGTGGCCGCCGATGATTTTAAGCGCTTTGGGAATCCGGGCATCATCGCCAGCTTCCAACCGCTTCATGCCGACCCCGACCCGGTCTGGATGTCGGCCTGGATTAAAAATGTCGGCCCCGAGCGAGTGCAGCGCGCTTTTCCCTGGAAATCGGTTCTAAAGGCGGGCGGTCACCTGGCTTTCGGCAGCGACTGGCCGGTGGTTACGCTCAACCCCTGGCCAGGCCTGCAGATGGCTGTAACCAGAGAAGACTGGAACGGTCAGCCCGCCGGCGGCTGGATTCCTGGCGAGAAACTCACCCTGGAAGAGGCCATCCACGCCTATACCCTGGGCGGGGCCTATGCCCTCAATGAAGAAAACCTGCGCGGGTCCATCGAACCCGGGAAGCTGGCCGACCTGATTCTTCTTTCCCAGAACATATTTGAAATCCCTGCCAGCCAGATTCGCCACACCCAATCAGTTTTGACCATCGTCGGCGGCCGGGTCATGTTCGATTCAATGAAATAAGCCCGGATACCCGGCTTTATGAGAAAATTTAAGAACCCTGGAGAACACAAACAGAGCCAGAAGGCATGTTTATCAAGCCCAGGCTTACTTGAAGGGGGCAGAGCAATGCGGTCAGTGAATGTAAAAAGTCATCTTCCTTTTCCATCCAAGAAGTGAACTTAAATAATATCAAACAGGTGGGCGATTATTATCTATTAAAAACCCGGGGAGTATTACGCCCTGCTATTTTCCGGGCTCTGGCTCAATCAGCGTGGAATTTATGCAGCATCCGGTGGACCACAGGAGCCATGACAATGCCGATCAGGGCAATAAAAACCAGTCCGCTGAAAAGGGCATAAAGCGAAGCGAAAATTTTGGCTCCATTTGATTGAAGCGGATTGAAGGGACCCATACCGCCGAGAATCATGGAAGCCTCATACAGGGAATCAACCCAGCCCAGCCCGGCAATCCAGTGGTAACCGGCCACTCCCAGGAACAGGGCCAGGACAATCAGCAATAAAGCAAAAGAGACATGGACCAAAATTCTTCTGATATAAACCCGCCTGGGAGCCAGCCGTTGATGTTTCTTTTCAAACATGCTTTCCCTCCTTCAATCTTTCTCGGCCAAATCGCCAACGGAGACTTTATTTTATTCCATCCATGAATACTAATAAAAGGGACGCAGGCCGGTTGCAGACCTAAAGGCCAAAAGACATGAAATCTAATCGCGGAACGATGGGGAAAGCTCAAAGCGCTGTTTCGTTTGTTTTTCCGGCTCAATGATAATTTGGAAATGAATATCCGGTCCCACTTCTTGTCCCGCTTTTTTGAATCCCCCCTAAATTAAAGGAAGCTCAGAAAGGAGGGGGCGTGGCCGGCTGCCTGGCCGCGGCCTTCTTGCCGCGGGCCAGGGAAGCAAAAATCCCGAGGAAATTCAGCCCGGCAAAGACCACGAGCGTCAGGCGCAGGCTCTTCATAAACAGTGGGTAGTTCTCTGGCCCGATCCGGACGTTGCCCATGACCACGGAGATTATCATCATGGTCAGTCCCAGGCTGAACATCTGGCCCATCATTCTCATGGTGGCCAGAGTGGCCGAGGCCACACCATAACTCTTCGATTCCACTGAGGCCATGACGGCATTGGTGTTGGGCGAAGAAAAAAGCCCGAAGCCAGTTCCAAGGAAAACCAGGCCCAGCACCACCCAGGCCAGAGACGTCCCCTGGCTGATCAGGGACAGAGCGACCAAACCGACTACGGTCAACCCCATCCCGGCCGAAGCCAGTATGCGTGGTTCAACCCGGTCGGAAGCCCGGCCGGACGCCGGAGAGAACAGGGCTTGAACCACAGGCTGGGCCACCAGCACCAGCCCGGCCGTCCTGGGTGTGAACCCATGGATGTATTGCAGGTACAGGCTCAGGAGATACCCGACCGCATAAGTGGAACTATAATTGATCAGAGCCGCCAGGTTGGAAAAAGCAAAGGCCCGGTTTTTCCGGAAGAGCGAGGTGTCCAGCACCGGACGCGGCTGCCGCCCTTCAAAATAGAAGAAAAGAATCAACAGGGCTACCCCGCCCGCTGCCAGCCAGAATCCGTAGGCCTCCGGCAATCTGGAAAAACCCAGCATGAAACTGACCAGAGCCAGACCATAAATCACCGAGCCCCTGACATCAAAACCGGAGGGACTCTCTGCCGCAACCTGCGGAATATGCTTGTAAGCCCTGTTCGCCAGGTATAAAGCCAGTGCTCCCGGAACCAGAGCAAAGAAAAAGACGCTGCGCCAGCCCAGGTAATGAGCCAGGAATCCCCCGACCACCGGACCCAGGGAAAGCCCGGTATAAGTGGCCGCGGTATTAATTCCCAGCACCCGCCCCCTGCTTTCCGGCGGGAAATGAGAGGCCAGCAGGGCGATGCTGGTGGAGAAAATCATGGCCCCGCCGACACCCTGCAACAGCCTGAAGACAATGAGTGAAACTCCGGAAAAAGCTAACCCGCTGAGCAAGGCACCGGCCAGGAAAAAGGTGATGCCGGCCACAAAGACTTTACGACGTCCCAGGACATCCGCCAGCCTTCCCATCGGCACCAGGAAAACTGCCGTGGTCAGAAGATAGGCAGTCACCGTCCAGCCCAGGGTGACGGCGCTCAGCTTAAAATCCCTGGCTATATCGGGCAGGGCCAGGTTGACGGCCGACCCCATGAATGGCGTCAGGAACGAAGCCAGGGTGGAAGCCAGCAGGATAAAATTTCTTTCCCGGTTCAGCATCGAATAACTCATCGGGCTGAATTTTCGGTCCTCATAAAGTTTATTAAAAATACTATATCTGACTTCCCCAATCAAATATCAAGGCCCGGCTAGTCAGGCCTGCGAGTTTCAGCCGCCGAGACTCTGCCCCGTTCAGCAAGTTGGCGCAATATTATCTCCTTTAATTAATTTGTGCCTGCACCTTCCTTCCCTGACTCTTAGATTCTTATTTTAATGGCCATGACAGATCTGCCCGGGCCCGCACTTGCCTCCCAACCTAAGAATTTCCCTGCCAGCTATTACCCGGCTCCAGCCCCAGGCCTTTTCACCCCAGCTTCCACTTCAATTTTCCGGCCTCTGGGCTATAATGATTCTGTAATATCATACTCGCCGGGAGAAAGGGACATGGTGATCGCAGAGTTTTCCATCTTTCCGACCTCTGAAGGCTCTTCTGTGAGCCGCTACGTCAAAGAAGTGATCAAGGTCATAGAAAACTCAGGGCTGCGCTCGGAAACCGGGGCCATGTCCACCACCATCGAAGCTCCCGACCTGGCTTCCATCCTGAAGGTGGTCTCCGATTGCCATAAGGTCCTGCTGGAAATGGGTGCCCGGCGCATCCACATCGACCTGCGGGTTGACCACCGCCTGGACAAGGAAGCCACCATCGACAGCAAGCTCCGGGCCCTGGGCAAGCGATAGCAAGCAGGATAATAAGCAGAAATAATCAATCGCCTGGATAGGGAGGTTAACATGGTGCACGTCAAGGATGAAGGCTTTTCCCCGAACGCCATCAAAATCCTAAAAACTCGCTACTTCATGAAAAACGAAAAGGGTGAACTAATCGACAAAAAACCCTCCGACCTCTTTCTCCGGGTAGCCGAGTACATCGCCTCGGCGGAAAAGACTGCGGCCGAACGCCAGAAGTGGGCCGAGAAGTTTTTCGAGGTGATGATGGCCCGGGACTTCCTGCCTAACAGCCCCACCCTGACCGGGGCTGGGCGTGATATGTGCCTGAGCGCCTGCTTTGTCCTGCCCATAGAAGATTCGATGGAATCAATCTTTGAAACAGTCAAGAATGCCGCCCTGGTGCACAAGGAAGGCGGCGGCACCGGTTTCGATTTCAGCAACCTTCGACCCAAGGGTAGCTTCGTCCACAAGACCCAGGGCGTGGCTTCCGGCCCGGTGTCCTTCCTCAAGGTCATAGATGCCGCCACCGAAGCCGTCAAACAGGGCGGGACCCGTCGCGGAGCCAATATCGGCATCCTGCGGGTTGACCACCCTGACATCGAAGAATTCGTCACCATGAAGCGCGATGGCAAGACCCTCAATAACTTCAATATCTCGGTAGCCATCACCGATGAATTCATGCAGGCCCTGCGGCATGACGGCTATTACTGGATTTATAATCCATACCTTAAGAAAAGAACCGTTCGGAAAAAGGCCCGTGATATCTTCAAGCTGATCGTGGAGTCAGCCTGGGCCTCGGGCGACCCGGGCCTTATCTTTATCGACCGTATCAATCAGTTCAATCCCACCCGGGAACTCGGCCCCATCACCGCCACCAACCCCTGCGGTGAGCAGCCCCTCCATCCCTACGAATCCTGCAACCTGGGCTCCATCAATGTCTCCAACTTCTACCACCCGGAAAAACCGGACGAGTTCGACTGGGAAAGGTTTGCCGGGATGATCGAGATTGCCGTCCGCTTCCTGGATAACGTCATCGACGTTAACAAGTACCCTCTGCCCCAGATTGCCGAGATGACCCGGGCTAACCGCCGCATCGGTCTGGGAATAATGGGCTGGGCCGACCTGCTGCTCAAGAAAAAACTGCGCTACGACTCGCCCGAAGCCCTGGACTTTGCCGAAAAACTGGCTTCATTCCTGCGGGAAAAGGCCGACGAGCAGAGCGAAAAACTCGGCCAGCTCAAGGGAAGCTTTCCGAACATCAACAAATCCATATTCAAGGGGAAAAAACGTCGCAACGCCACGGTCCTGACCATTGCCCCGACCGGGACCATTTCCCGTCTGGCCGGCTGCTCCAGCTCCATCGAGCCCATCTTTGCCTTTGAATTCGTCAGTAAGATTCTGGACGGCGAAATCCGCGACGTCCATCCCATTTATGAAGCCTGGAAGAAAGAGCGTCCTGATGAACCTCTTCCCGATTATTTCGTCACCGCCCACGAGCTTCCCTACGAGGGCCATATCAAGATGCAGGCAGCTTTCCAGAAATATGTGGACAACTCCGTTTCCAAGACTATCAACCTGCCTAATAAGGCCACAACCGAAGACGTGGAAAAGGCTTTTCTCCTGGCCTATGAGCTGGGAACGAAGGGAATTACCATCTACCGCGACGGCAGCAAGGCCGAGCAGGTCCTCTATGCCGCGGCCGCGGCCAAGCCCAGGCTCATCCCGCGAGAAAGGCCAGTCAGCTTGCCCTCCAAGACCGATAAGATCAAGACCGGTCTGGGCAACCTTTATGTGACCATAACTTTCCTCAACGATAAACCCTTTGAAGTTTTTACTTCCATCGGCAAAAGCGGATATTCCACCATGGCCGACGCCGAAGCTATCGGCCGGCTGATTTCTCTGGCCCTGAGAAGCGGCGTTGACCCCAAGGAAGTTATCCTGCAGCTAAAGGGCATTGGCGGCAGCGAGCCCGTGTTCACCGAGGGCGGGCTGGTTCAGTCTATACCCGACGCCGTGGCCAAGGTGCTGGAACGCCACCTGGGAGAAGTAAAAGAAAATAACCGCGACCTGCTGCGCGACATTTGCCCGGTGTGTGGGGCCACCCTGCCCGACGACAAGTGCCCGATCTGCGCCAACTGCGGCTGGAACAAGTGCTCGTAAGACAGTCAATCCTCAATCGTTGTATTTCCTGATGACCACCTCCTGGCCGTCAATGGCCAGCTGGTAGATGACTCCTTCCGGTGTCACCCGGACCGGGTTATTAATCTCATGCGGGGTCCCGGAGACAAACAGCTGTATCCGGGCCAGCTGGCGGCCGCCCGGCTCGAAGATTATCACTTCATTGATTTCTTTTTTCTCATCAAAGCAGTTGGCGGCCAGGTAGATGTTGTCATATTTATCATCCCAGACCCCGTAGATGCGTCCGAGCGGAAGGCGGAATGAGGCCCGATACCGGGTCCAGGTCCGAAACTTTTCATCAGACTTTAAGACTGAGGCCATTTTCTCCCCTTCCATTTCTACCTTCAGAAGATGCTGTCCGTTCCAGTTGAGCAGGCCGGGCAAATTCATAAGCTGGGCTAATTGACGCCCGTCCAACCCGGCCAGCAGAATGGACCGACTGTCCATCTGGGCCAGCAGGCCTGGCCACTTGCCTTCGGACCGGGCATAGATGCTGGTGATGGCGCCAGGCTCAGTAATTCCCTCTTGAATCAGCGAAATCTTCCCGGCCACCCGGCCGCTTTCCTCGATTACAACCATGACCCTGTCCACGACATTATCCAGCAAGGCAATGAGCCTGCCTGGCAACAATTCCAGGTCGATAAAAACTGTGCCCGGAACTGGAATGGTCTTTACCCGGCGGCCATCCTTAAAAACCTGGACGCGGGAGTTGGCCTGGTCCAGGACGTAAATTTCTCCGTCGGCTGAAACCACAAAACTCATCGGTCCTTCAGGATTAGCTTCCTCAGGAGTAATTACTCCCAGCTCATCCGGCCCGTTACCTGCCCTGGCCCGAACCACTTCTATCCCGGAAAGAGTGTGAGCAGTCTGCGGTGGCGAGGGGAAATTCCCGCCTAACAGCAGGCAAAAAATTATGGCCACGACCACCCGGCCCGATAAGGCGGGCTTTCGGTAGATGTTTCTTTCCATCTCGCCTCCCCGTCAATCCAGTATCTTTGCCAGATGCCCTCTCCACAATTATATGACCGCAGGCCATCCCGGCTCAAACATTAATTTGACTTAAAAAAGCCACTTATTATTAAATAGGCACATAGCCGCCCGCCGAAGGAAGGAGGGAAAATGAAAAAAATTCTGGCCACGGTCCTGCCTCTTCTTGTCCTCATTCTATTGGTCGCAGATTGTGCCAGGAAAACAGAAAGCCAGGGGGAAAAAGAAGTAGCCAGCGCCACATCCCCAGGCACAGCTACTTCAACAAACTATGATTCTCTTTACACCTCGATGCTCGCCTCCCTCCAGGGCAAAGATTATAAAAAAGCTCTGGAAGCGGTCGAGGCCATCAAGGATAGAATCTGGGAAGAAGCTCCCCTGGCGCTGAAAAATGTTGTCCTGGTTAAAGGAATGAATAACACTTACGGCGTCTATGAACCTGAAGATAACGATGTCTATTCCCGGGGCGAAACCATCTATGTCTACCTGGAGCCGGCCGGATATAAGATAGTGAAAAACGAGGCCGGTTATTACGAATTCCGGTTCACGGCCGATTTCCAGCTGGTAAACGAGAACGGAGATATTCTCGGCGGACAGGAGCAGTTTGCCAACCTGCCATTTAAATCCTGGCATCCCAACAAGGAGGTAGCCATCACCTTCAACTACAATTTTAGCGGCCTCCCGGCAGGAAAATACAAGGTGGTGACTACCGTTCATGATGCCAACTCCGAACGTCGGGTTTCGGCCGATACCTGGTTCACCATTGAGTAAACGCCCTTTTCTAAAGAGGCTGTAAAGGCCCTTGAAAATAAATTCCATGAAATAAAACCTGGCAAAGGAGGACTCGATGAGAGCAATGAGCATCCTGCGAAATGGAACGATTTTGACCTGCTTCCTGCTGCTGGCGACGGTATCCCTTCAGGCCGATGTTTACCTGAAGCAGAAAACCCATACCGAGGGCTTCACCATCATGGGGCAGACCCAGCCGGCCAAGGATGAAATCAAGGTCACCTGGATAGCCAAGGACAAATCCAGGAGCGACACCGGCGATAAACAAACCACGATCATGCGACTGGACAAGGGACTGCTCTATCAAATCGACCACCAGAAAAAGACTTACCGGGAAATGCCGCTCAACATCAAGCAGATGATTGACGAGAACGCGGCTGAAAAGGGCGAAGAAGCCAAAGAGTTTGCCAAAATGGCCCAGGAAATGGCTGAAGCCTTCGCCGAGAGCATGGAAGTAAAGGTCACAGAAACGCCGGAAAAGAAAAAAATTGGCAACTGGAACTGCCGTAAATACATCATCAACACCAGCATGGCCATGGGCGAAACTGTGTCCGAGGCCTGGGCCTCACCCGAGGTGCAAATTGACTGGAAGAGCTACCTGATGCTGACCAACGCCATGATGGCCGGAAGCCCCGGGTTCGAGAAGATGATCGATAAGATTTACAAGGAAATGTCCAAAGTCAAGGGAATGATCGTCCTGCAGAATGATACGGCCAAGGTAATGAACACCGAGGTGAAATCCACGACCGAGCTCCTGGAATTCGGCGAGCAGAATCCGCCGGCCGGGGCGTATGACCTTCCGGCGGGCTACAAGAAAGTAAAATAGCCCGGCTGCTCTCGGGGAATAAACAGTTCTCGTCTTGCTGGCCAAGTGGGTTGATTGGCTGCTTTCCGCCAGGGCAGTCGATCGACTCTCCCCCAGGCCTTTTTCTCTGATTCAGGGCGGGCCATTATTGAAAAACTATCCGCCAGGCTGACCCCTTCTGGCTGGATCAGCTTTTTCTCTACTTAGATGATGGCCCGCAAATTCAAAGCTCAGAAACAGCGGGAAAACAACCAGACAAATTTTCCAACTACATAATTTTTTATTTTACTTGCGTCCTCCGGGAACCAGGAGGCAGTCCAGCCCCGGACCCGCCGTGGCCCTTAGCCTTGGGGCAGACGACTTCAACCTGCGGCCCTTCGTAGATGGAAACATACCCGGCCATCTCGCCGGCGCTGAGCTTCATCACCCAGACTTCATACTCAGCCCCGAAATTTTCTTCCAGTTCAAAGGAATTGCCCAGGTCGGCGTTGGTATAAGTCTTCCCGGCTTTTTTATCAGTCACAAAAACCAAGGGCGTTTCCTGGGTGTTGACACTCATAACCGAAATCCGGAGCAGGTTAGGCCACCAGGCACTCGGGGAAGACTTACTCTGGTAAAGGAACTGCCTGGCATTGAGCGCCGGTGATTCAGGAAAATAGAAGCCCAGGGTGGTGCGGCCGCCAGCTTTTTCCCGGAAAACTTCATAATAAACGGCATATTCGGCATCACCGCCCTTGATGATGAAACCAGGCACCCAGAAAAGGTTGTTCTCACTGAAAGATGAATTGGAGGCAGTAGGTCCGTAGCCACGCCTGGAAAACAGGCCACCGGCTTCAGTGATGGGCACTGCTCCCATCAAATTTCTCTGGGCCCATTCCCCGTCCTTAGCATCATTATGCCAGTTGGCCGAAGTCTGCTGGATGACCACTGTTCTCTGGCCGAGATGGTCATCCGGGTCCACCAGGGCCATGATCGCGTAGAACAGGTCAACCAGCGACCTGATTATCGTCCCGAAGAAATCAACCAGCAGGGGGACGACCGTTATGATTTTGAACAGGTTAACCAGGCCGGCGTTAACATCCCCGGAAGAAAAAGCGCTGACCATGTCAGAAAAGGCCGGGCCGACTATGGCCAACCCCAGGATCACCGCTCCGACCACGGTAGAACCGCCGCCGATCATAGCCACGGTCTGCATAAGGTCGCCGCCAGAGAAAAGGAAATAGACCAGGTACCAGCTGGCATCGAAGGCTCGCCCAGAGTAAAGATTGAACAGCAGGCTCTGAAAGTCGGCCAGGCTCAGGTTGCCGGTGAAAATCTGGTCGAGCAACTGCATGGCCCCGGAAGAACTGACACCGCTTGAACTGAGGATGGCCTCAGCAATGTAGGCCTGAACCTGGCTCATGATGGCCGCCTTGATATCGTCCTTAACTCGCAGCATGACGTCGAGGGCAGCCTGGCGCAGGCCATCGGCCACCGACCCCTTGCTGTAATCCTCTTCCCAGAGGTCGATGGTGAAGGAGGCCGGACTGTTGAAGGTCAGGTAATCAAAGATTATCCGGTCGTCGCCTTTGAGCCCGTGATCAGTATTCTTTCCGACACCGCCATAAGTCCGGGTGACATAGGAATCGGTCCGGTTCAAACAGCCATCTTTCAGGTACTTAAAATAATTGGGATCGCCAGGGTCGAACTGTGGCAGATTGGTCAGGACTCCAAAGTACGGCTCGTCATTGCTTCTTTCATTCTTGTCGAGGCATCTGAACCAGTCCAGGGTCACCAGGTAGCGATAATAATCGGTCTCAAATTTTCGTCCATCTATCTGACGAAGCGAAGCTCCAGGGTCGGAGAGGTGGAGGAGGTCATGCACCAGGGACCCCCTGGTCAGCCCGTCGGGTATCTGAACCCCGGCCTGCTGCAGGGACTGCTTCAGGTTAGCGAGTTCTATTTCAGACGGCCTGGCCGAAAGGCGCGGCACAATGGCTGAGGCCGCCTGGACCGCCGGCCGGCTGACCCGGACCTGGGCTCGCATCGCCCGCTGTTCACCGGAAATTTTTTTCAGACCGGACAAAGGAACGACTTTCTGGCCGGCCAGGACCTGTTCCCGAGTCAGCATATACTTTCCCGAAAATGATTCCCGTGCGATTTGCTTGACCTGGCGCTCCAGGTTGGGATTGACCTTCTGAACGACTTCCCGTCCGAGCTGATTCAGGTCCAGCCGGTCGCCCTTTTTTAAATCCACATAAGCCGGGTGAAGGTATCTGGCTTTGAAATCGCGCGGGATTTGCCGGTAGGCCCGGACCGGCCTTTGCAGAAGCCGGGCCAGGTCGGCCTCGGTCTGGCCCCTCTTATGTGCCGAATCGCGGTAAAATTCTCGCAGCAACCTCTGGTTATCGGCTGCCTCTTCCAGATACTTGAAGAAAAGGGGCACCACGATCCCGCCCAGGGGAGACTGCCGGGTCATCTGCTGGATGCCCGATTCGATGCTTTTTTGAAGTGGAGCCAGGTCTTCTGTTATTTCAACCGCCTGGGCTGCCTGTTTCTCTTCAGCCTTTCGAGCACCCAGCAACTCTTTCAGGCTGGGCTTTTTCGCGGCCAGTCCGGTTTTGGACGAAGCTGATTCAGTCTTATCAGCTGGAACAGCCTGGGTGTTGGCCTTGGGCTGAGCCGGAGTAGCCGTAGATATAGCCCTGTCCTGAACAGCAGCCTTTGGCTGGCCCGATTGCTGGACGACTGAGGAGCCTGCTGGCAACTCCAGGATTATTTTCCCCTCGGCCGAAATCCCGGGCTGGAAACTCGCTATTCGCAGTTTCCAGCCATTCCCCTGGGCGAGCAACTCCTGACTGATTTCGAATTCAAGATTCAGGGGACTGCCGCCGTCACGACGGGCATAATACTGGGTCTGTCCCGGGCCATTCAGTATCAGTGCCAACGAGCCGGCTGTTCCTGTCCAGCTGGTTGTGGCTCTAATCTTGCCGGCTGTCCCAATGCTCAGGCTAAAGGCCGCTTCGCCCGTTCCTGTTATCGAAAAATTCATGGTCTGGCTAACAATTTTCTGATTCAGGGGAACGACTCTTTTCATCGGCTGAATCTGTCTGGCCCCCGGCTCGGCCTGGAGCGGCAGGTAGATAACCTGGATAAAAAGTAACAGGCAGACTAAAGCCGTTATCTGTCGAAGTCCCGTCGGCAGGCTTCTAACCGAAAAAGCTGGCTGGCTATGCCCTTCTAGAATACTTCTTCCTTCTGGCATATTATGCCTCCTCAGAGAAAAACATCAAAGACTTAAGGGGAATAATGGCTGAACAAAAAATTGGTTAGGCTGTTAGGTTTGGTCGTTATTTTGCCCCTCTTTCAGGATTAGAATTCAACAGACCCCCCCTGTCAAGAATAATTTTTGATTTCGGCTAGTGGATAATTTCTAATGGTCACTTCCCATCTTGGAGCATAGGAGTAATAAGCCTGTCCTCCCATCCATATCTGGCCACCCCCATCATCGCTCCTCCAAGGCGTAATTAGTTTAGATGATATTAAAAAAACAGCCTGTCAGGCTCGTGGTTCACAACTTATGGCCAGCCTAAAAGGCCTCAAGAGCGATAGTTCAATGATGGTCGATTGGCCAGATTGACCCGGATATCAACAATGGAGCCTTTAAGCTCAACCAGGCCGAACTTTTGCTGGTAATCGATAAAGGTAAATCCAGAAGCCGAGGTTTCCAGAATTTTATGGTAGGGGTCAAAATTCTGTATGAGATTCTCGAGTGCCGCCCGGGCCCTGGCTTCGTCTGGATAAGGAATTATAATCCGGGTGGTGATGTGGCCTTTGTCATCGCGGTAGTTTCCGACCACGCCGAAAATTTTGCCTTCGAGCCTCAATATATCCCCTTCGCCAAAGGTGAATATAGGTTGCAAGGCATAAGGTCCACGGATGAGACGTTCCGAATTTTTTATCAAATTTTCCTTTGGCAGGGAATCCAGTAAAGTAATCGGCCGGTCAGGCGGCAGGTTCTGCAACGCGGCCTTAGCCAGAGCCAGCATCACCGAGAGAAGCTCTTTCCGTCCTTCAAAATTGTTGATATGGATGAAGTATCTCTCTCTCAGTATGGTAAACTGCGATTCTTCTCCAGAATTTCGGGTCGCAATCCCCTCAACTGGAGTCTCTTGCCCGCACTTAGCCAGGTAAACACCGAGCGCGGACTCAGGCCTTTCCATCTCATAAATTTCGAGGGAAAGCTCGTTCTGGCCTGAACGGTAGCGCTGAAGGTACAGCTTTTCAAATCCGAATTCCAGGAAAAGCTCGGCCCCGCCGTCGATGTAGTTGTAAAGGTCAGCCCGGGTAAAAGTTATCAGCCGCTCTGATTTTTTCCAGCCAGGATAGAATTCATCGCCGGGCAGGACAACAGCGGACATAAGCAAGGCGGGCAGGACAAATCCAAAAAAAAGTAAAAAGAGAATAAAAGGAATCCAATGCATCAAAATAGACTGTGCTGATTTCCCGGGCTTTAAGTGCTGAATCGGAAATTGTCTCATTTTAAGTCTATTCGTCACGAATCTATGAGCGCTCAATTTTAGCTTGAAATAACCGCACATCTTGACCGCTCTTATCATTCAATATCTTAATCCAGCCTTAATTTTTCGTCCCTTACCCGTCTTACTTTTTTGGACTCTTTCTCAATCCTGTGATGCTACGCTGCACCTGGACGTGTTTTATCCTCTCGTCCACCACTCCCAGCCCGAGTTTCTGGGCATAGCGCAGGTATTCTGTAAACCGTGGATGCTCGTTGACCTGGATGCCCATGCTCTTTCTTTTTTCCACCAGCAGCTTGTGGCAGACCATGTCCAGGGCAAAGGGGTCGGTAGCGAAGAAAAGCCGGTTGTAAAGATAGGTGAACTTGGCTTCAGGTCCTGGCCCGCCCTCATACTGAGCCCTCAGGCCGTCGGTGATGTTAAGCACCATCTTATCCCTGATGACCGGGAAGGCCAGCACCTCCACGCAAACGTCCAGGAAAAGCGGCTTGTGCAGGCGGTTGGTATTACAGACTGCGCCATAGCCGATATTCTTGGTGGCCATGGAAATGGCGTTTCCGGTGTTCTTGAAAACCGGGACGTTGATGATCTTGGTAAGTTTCCTGGTCAGGAGCTTTCCGAAATATGAATATTTTCCGTTGAAGACATGCTGGTTGAGATAAGCCAAATCTTTGGGACCTTCCACATCGGCCCAGTAATAAACTTCCTGGTCAAAGTTGGGGGCGCTGACGTGGGTGCCGTCCGGCCGCAACCAGGTGGAATTGTCCTGGGACCTGCCTTCGGCCGCCGCTTCATCCATTGTCTGAAGCCCCTCTATGCCTACGCCTGGAAATCTCTCCGGCGTGAAGCCCGCATCTTTCAGCATGTAATCAAAGCGGTCCCAGATGATTATGTTCTGCCGCTTAAGGCCGTTCTTTTCCAGCCAGTCGATGATGGCGTCCACGACTTCCAACCGGGTGCTTATTAGACCGGCGCCGACCGGGTTGACCTTGATGCCAACCACATCTTCTTTGGTGAAAAACAGGTCGAAGCTCTTTTTCAGGTTCTGGCCGGTGAGGCTGGTAATACCCCTTTCAAACATGGCCTTGACCAGTTCGGCAGAGGCCTTGCCCGTTTCGGCATCCATGGCCCTGGGGTCATGGACTTCAACCACCTTTCCCGGAAAAAGGCCTGGCAGGGAATACTTGGTGCGGGGGACATTGAGTGCCTCATCAATGTTGGTGGCCGGTCGAGCAGGTGCAGCCATCTGCCCGCTCTGGGCCGCCTGTTCTTTCTCGGCTGAAAGAAGCGTCCGGCCCATCAGCAAGCCTAAGCCCGCTGTTCCGGACATCCTGAAAAACTCGCGCCGGTCAAACCTGAACGGCGGATACATCGACCGATAACCGCGTTTTCTCATCTATTTCTCCTTAACGAACAAATCTCAATGATTAATTATTGACGACTGACCCCGGCTTAATGGAGCTATCAATTAACACCAAAGCTCATCCAAAAAGGACAAGTGCCAATTTTAACTTATTCGCTCCGTGTTTACCATTAATAAGATTTAATAATCTTCCGCGGGCTTGGGGGCCGATCGATTCTAAGAGATGAAACACCGGGCAAGCCTTTATGATTAATTCTTAATATTGGCAATTAAGAAACCTGATAAGCCTTGATTTCTAGAGTTATGAGGCCTGTTAATATCAGGAAACTCTTCCAGACCACAACCGATAGATAAAATAGTTTTATCCAGTCAGTAAACGGGAAGAGCTAACAGCAGCCGGGAAAATTCGCGCAGGGCTTGGGCCAGCTCCAGAGTTGATTCATGCAGGCTGGCCTGGCCTTGCAGCGGCCGGTCGCTGAGAATCTCATTCTTCATCTCCTCAATTTCTTCGGCTGTCAGGTTCAAGGCCCGGCAGGCTTCAAGCTCCTCGGCGCTGAAGCCTTCTTGCCTTACGGAGTTGCGGTAGCTGTCAATAATTTGAGGAGTTATCAGAATATCGGGCACGCGCTCCGACTGAGCCAGCCTAGCCAGCGCTTCCAGCCTGTCGGCCACAGCCATCATGGCCAGCCCGGATTCTCTTTCATACTTGATGGCGTTTTCTAATTGGCGCCTGGCCCATTCCTCATCCCCGGCCTGCATGGCGCCCGAGTGGCGCTCAATAGAAAAGCGGGCTGCTCTAATCTTAGCTGTCAAATCTACGGCCGCAGCCAGCAGGGCATTGAACGCCTCAGCCCTGGCCCTGGTTACTCCGCCTTCAGCTCGCACCGGGGCAAAAGTCCCGGGCTCAGGCTTGGCCAGGATGGTGTAATCGCTTCTCGGCGGGTCAGTAGAAATGGCATCTATGCACTCTCCCCACAGCCCCACCGTGCGCCCGATGGTGTAAGTAGCGACAGCTTTTGGAATTCCATAGGGTGTGGCCGCTCCCGGGCCCACGGCCTTGCCGATGACAAACGAACCGGCCGAAGTTCCCCTGGAAAACCAGTTGATCATCTTGCGGGTGTTTTCAGCCGCCTCGCGGCCACTCTCCGAACCTGATTTCCGCCCGGACTGACCCAGCCGCTGTTTTCCAGTGTTTCCGGGCTGGGCTATCTTTTTATCCGGCTGATAAATCGGCAACCCGTATGGACCTAACTTCCTGGGCCTGGTTTCTTTTTGCCATTTCGGTGCTTCTTTCTTCACCGAGACGTACTTCGGCAATTGCCGGGAAGGAGCAGCTTTTTGAAGAGAGTTAGAAGCCTCATCCCGGCTCTCAAAACTAAAATCACCCGGGCCCGGGGCATATGATTCCAAATAACCCATGAAAACCGGTCCCTGGCTGATTGGTGGATTTGAGGCAGCAGACATGATTCCACCCAAACTTCCGGCCTCATCTTTTGCCAGATTTGCCACCTGTGTTCCTTCAATCTCTCCGTTGGCCAGCAGGGCCAAACCTTTCATCCAGGTTCGATATATAAGCCAGGTAAAGCCACTCTCCGTTTCTTCCAACCGACCTCCTTGGGGATTAACCGCGGTCAAAACTGCCTGCCTTATGGCCTGACAATAATTGCCCAAGTAAACGAGGCTCCAGGCTGCGCTGTCCGGTAAATTTTTCAACTCTGGAATGTCCCGGGCCAGCCTGCCTTTCAATTCCAGCACCTCATCGCGGTGAGTAACCGCAAATTTATAGCGGTCAGAGGCGTCAGCATACCGTTGGTTTTGCCCGGCCGGCGCTTTTCCTCCTCCGGCGGGAACTCCGGCCAGCACCCAGCCGGTATTTTTGAGGCTCCTGGTTTTGGCCGCCCCTCCAGCCT
>JAOAIU010000027.1 GCA_026414545.1 Candidatus Saccharicenans sp. | reverse complement strand
AGATGTGTATAAGAGACAGGCATATATGACTGCCCTCAGGCCAGGACTTTTTACCCGGCCAGCCAGAGTAGCGGCCACCGCCCAGGCGGCCGCAGAATGGCCAGAAGGGAAGGATTGCCATTTTCCCTGGAGAGTGACGGGGTGAAAGGAAAAAGCCCCTTCCAGAGTATAGGGCCTGGCTCGACCTATACTTATCTTGCCCGCCTGGACAAGCAGCTCGGTGATGAGCAGGCTTTCTCCGGCCAAAAGGAATGTCTCTCTGGTTGAATCTGAGTTCTGGAAATGCCCAAAAAGATACCCGGCCGAGATTAAGCCGACCAGAGAAACTGGGGCGCCGACGGCAGAAAAAACCTTCGACGCAGAGGTCAGAGCCCGGGAGTCATGCTCGTAAACCTGGCGATGGATGGAGTTGTCCAGCGGAAGAAAAGCGGAAGTGGAAGCTAAACACAGGCCAAATCTTAGCCAGTCTGTTTTCTCCCATCGGCCGGGTGAGCTCAGTACCAGGCCCGTGTCTTTCACCAGTTTTTTGAGGTATGTCCCATCAAGTTTATGAACAGCCGGGGACGGCCGGGCCTGAGCCGCTGTTGCCAGAAAGTTGAGGGCCAGTAATAGTATGAAAAGATTAATTAGAATTCTGACTGATAGCCGACCGATAAGATGGTTATGTTTCATCAGGGCACTCTCATCAGGAAAAATAGTCTATTTCCAGGCGGGAAGCAATTAGTTCTTAAATTATTGAATTATCGTCCCGGCTGATATTAATTCCTGGCACTTTAGTCATTTTTACCTTCAAGAAGAACTTTCAAGGCTGTCCGCGTGCCGAATGAAAGCCTTAAGCAGTTGGCACCCAGGTGGCCGGAAAGATTAACTCCAGAAATTATCGTCGGTAGGCTTGTGAGGAAAGTATCCGGATAAGCCCCGATGTTAAGATTACGCCTGTTCAATTTGTCAAAAGGGCCTTAAACCCCGAATCCAGCCTGGCCCTCACAACTTTTGCCCTCAAAGAGAAACCAGAGGCACTTGTCATCGGGTGGGTCTGAGATTAAAATACTTACCATCCCGGAGGGATGGCCGAGTGGTTTAAGGCGGCGGTCTTGAAAACCGCTTTCCGGTAACCCGGAACGGGGGTTCGAATCCCTCTCCCTCCGCCATTAATTTCTGTGCTTTTTAACCCGCTGGCTTTAGCTGAGCTTAATGCTTTTCTTGATCTTTCCCGCAGATATGTAAAATGCCGGAACTGTTTTCGGCCAGCCCACATAGAGTCTGACTAAAAAACTCGGGGTTGGAAAAATAAGAGCGGCCTTAATTTTCCCGTCAATTTCCTTATTACCCTAGACACTTTTTCTTCATTTTACCGCACCTCGCCAGTCATAATTTCTATGGAAATTCAGAAAATAATCTGTCAATTTTATTACTGATGGCTGGTAATAAATCCGATTGAATTGACTTTGAAGCGAGTTAAAAATTAAAATAGCCGCGGATTTGATCTCTTGACATCATTGACCCGATAAGGAGGCGACATGAAATCCCCGAATATCAGCCGACGCGAATTCTTGCGGACAGCCGGGGCGGCCGGAGCCGTGGCTTTCAGCTGGAATCTGGCCAACCTGGAAAGGGTGGAGGCGGCCACCCAGGCCGTGGCCAATAAATCCCCGGAAGAAGTGGCCAGGGATGAATTTTACTGGCGGGAAGTTCAGTTAGGTTTCAAGCTGGACCGTTCGCTCATCAACCTCAACAACGGCTTTACCTGCCCCTGCCCCCGGGTGGTTCTGGAATCAGCTTTCCGCTATACAGAAATGATAAACATGCTGCCCGTCCATTACCAGGGCATGGTAGCCGGAAACATAGAAACCATCCGCCGCCGCATGGCCAAAGAGTTCGGCTGCGACCCGGAAGAGCTGGCTTTAACCCGCGGGGCCAGCGAAGCCCTGCAGATTGCCCAGAACGGAATTGACCTCCAGCCGGGAGACGAGGTTCTCACCACCGAGCAGGATTATCCTCGGATGCTGACCACCTGGGACCAGAGGATGCGCCGCCAGGGTATCAAGGTGACCAGGCTACAATTTCCTGTCCCGGCCACCCAGGATTACCTTTACAAGATGTTCGAGCAGGCCATAACCCCGAAGACAAAAGTCATTCACTTCTGCCACATAACCAACCTTACCGGACAGCTTTTCCCTGTCCAGAGAATCTGCCGGATGGCCCGCTCCAGGGGCATCGTGACCATAGTCGACGGCGCTCATGCTCTCGGCCATTTTCCTTTCAAGCTGCGCGACCTGGAGTGCGACGCCTACGGAGTCAGCCTGCACAAGTGGCTGCTGGCCCCCATCGGCAACGGCTGCCTCTATGTGCGACGGGAGATGATTCCAAAGTTCTGGCCGCTTCAGGCCGCGCCCGAGCAGCAGGACAACGATATCCGCAAGTTTGAAGCCATCGGCACCCATCCCTGGGGAATAAGAGCAGCCCTGGGTGAAGCCCTGGCCTACCACCAGGCCATCGGGGCCGAGCGCAAGGCAGCCCGAATGCGCTACCTGACGTTGCGCTACGTTAACGCCCTTAAAAAATACCCGCGCTTCAAGATGCTGACCGACATGTCCGAGCCGGCCCAGGCCTGGGGTGTGGCTGCCTGCTACATTGAGGGCATCGATGTCCGGGCCCTGTCTAATTTTCTGAGGCAAAAGTACCGCATCATCACCGTGCCCCTGGTCGGCGGGGCGCCACCCAACCAGGTCTTCGACTACCAGGCCCTCCGGATTTCGCCCAACATCTATACCACCCTGGAAGAAATTGATACCTTCATCGAAGCCATGGAAGATGCCATCAAGAACGGGGTGGAGGAGGAGGTCTTCCTGCCCGTGGCTGGCCGGTCGGCCGCCGGCGAGGTTCTGGTCTGAGACAGCCTGATATATGAATGAACATTCATATATTGATAAAAAAGGCTAATTGAGGAGGCGACGAAAATGAGAAAAATTTTCCTGGCCACTCCTTTAATCATAATAGCGGCGGCGTTGTTAGCCAGGCCGTTCGGCTTGATGGCTGAAACCCGGTCAGTCCAGCCTGCGGTCCAGGCTGCCGTGTTCAAGGTTCCCTTTGAATTCCGGGCTGCCGGCAAAAAAATCCCGGCCGGCGAATACTGGTTTGGCTTCAACCAGGCTGGAAAGCTCATCCTGCGGCAGACGGCTACAGGCAAGGAGCTGGAGCTCCCGGTTCTGGAAAAAATAACCCCGCCCGAGAAGCCCGCGGCCGAGCCGCGCCTGGTCTTTGACGAGGTCGGAGATTTTGCCCCTTCTTATACCGAGTATTTTACGGTTTACGTTCTGGCTGAGCTCTGGCTCTCTGGCCAGGATGGCTATCTCATCCATGTCACCAAAAGCCAGCATAAAGAGAAGACAGTTACCGGGACAGCGGTTAAAGAATAGTTATTTGTTTTAACGAGCTAGGATGGCCAGAGTAAGTCCCTGAAGGCCCGCCAAGCAACCCGCTGTCAGAAGCAATCTAACACTTGTTTCCTCAACTTAATTTTAAGATCATCTCTATGGCAACTGGCGTTAAGCTTCCGCTTGGCCTTTATCTGAACGAATTGCTTCCCTGCTTGCGCCAACCATATCAGGCCCGGGGAAAAAATATTTATAGACTGATAATGCGAAATTCATGTTTTCAGGAAACGGACCCAAAATATCTCCTGACCTTACCTGAAAACTAATGGTATGGCCACAAAGATATTGCTGGCGGTGACCAGGGGTTTTTTTCGGAGTCAAAACATGTTAAAATAACGCTGCTTTCGGGCGCGGAGAGGTGCTGGAGTGGTCGATCAGGGTCGCCTGCTAAGCGATTGTACCAGTGAAAGCTGGTACCGCGGGTTCGAATCCCGCCCTCTCCGCCATTGAAATTCCCAGAATCACTCGATAAAGCCGCGCTTCTTCAGCAGCGGTTCCTTCCTGGGTTCGCGGCCGCGGAACTTGATGTACTGGCTGAGGTAATCGACCGTGCCGTATTTTTCCAGAACTTCCTGGCGGAATTTAAGGGCAGTTTTCTGGTCGAACAGGCCGCGCTCCTTGAAGGCTTCAAAGGCGTCGCTGTCCAGCACTTCGGCCCAGATGTAAACGTAATAGCCAGCTGAATAGCCGCCAGAGAAAATATGCTGGAAATAGGTGCTGCGGTACCTGGGAGCGATGGCCTCAATCAGGCCGAGCTGGTTGAGGACTTTCCGCTCAAAATCATCAACTTCATAATCTTCGGTAAAAATGGTCTTGTGCCAGTAAAGGTCCAGCAGGGAAGCGGCCAGGTATTCGGTGGAAGCAAAGCCCTGGTTAAAGAGGGAGCTGTTGTTGATTTTCTTGATTAGGGCCTCGGGGATTACTTCTCCGGTGGCATAGTGCTTGGCATACATTTTCAGGAACTCAGGCTCGGTCACCCAGTTTTCCATGATCTGTGAGGGAAGTTCCACTCCGTCCCTCGGAACGAAGCGATTGTTGTATTTCCCGTTGGCTAGAAGGGTGGCCAGCGAATGCCCGAACTCGTGGAAGGCGGTCTGGACTTCATCCAGCGACAGCAGCGCCGGGAGCTTTTCGGTCGGCCGGGTGAAGTTGCAAGTTATGGTTGAAATTGGTGCTACCCGCTTGCCATTTTCATAGCTCTGGCGGCGGAGAGCCCCGGACCAGGCCCCGCTTCTCTTGGAAGCCCTGGGGAAAAAATCAAGGTACAGCAGCCCGACGTGCTGGCCGTTCTTTTCTTTGACTTCGTAAACTTCAACTTCCGGATGGTAAACGGAAACGTTGTTCAGCTTTTCAAATTTCAGGCCATAGAGCAGGCCGGCCAGGGTGAACATTCCGTTTCTGACATTATCTATGGAGAAATACGGCCGGACCTCTTCGTCTTTAAGGTCGTATTTTTTCTGACGCAGCTTCTCCGCATAGTACCACCAGTCCCAGGGAGCGATCTTGAAATCGGCGCCCTCAGCATCGGCAATCTGCTGCATTTCCGCGAGCTCGGCCTTGGCTCGCTTCAGGGCGTACTGCCAGAGCTCCATCAGGAATTCTTCAACCTTTTCCGGCGTCCGGGCCATGTTGACCTCAATGGCATAGTGGGCGAAGGTCGGGTAGCCCAGGAGTTTAGCCCGTTCAGTGCGCAGGGCGATAATTTTCTTGATTATTTCCTTGTTGTCATATTCATTGTAGCGGTCGCCCCGGCTGAGGTAGGCTTCATACAGCCGCCGGCGAAGTTCACGATTCTTGGCATACTGCAGGAACGGGGTCAGGCTGGGGACCTGGGTGGTAAAAACCCATTTGCCTTCCAGGCCCATCTTCCTGGCCGTTTCGGCCGCGCTGTCGATGACATTCTGGGGAAGCCCGGCCAGGTGCCTGGGATTTTCGATGACCAGGCGGGAGGAGTTTGTCTCCTGGAGGACATTGTTTCCAAATTTCAGCGACAGCATCGACAGCTGGCTGTTAATCTGGCGCAGCTTTTCTTTGTCCTGCGGCCCGAGCAGAGCTCCGGCCCGGACAAAGTCCTGGTAAATCTTTTCCAGGAGAAATTTTTCTTCCGGGCCGAGCTTGAGCCTGGCTCTCCGGTCATAGACCGCCTTGATGCGGGCGAATAGCTTGTCGTTTAAGTAGATGCTGGAGCGGTGCTGGCTGGTCAGGGGAGTGGACTGCTCGGCGATTTTCTGGAGCTCGGGCGAAGTGTTGGCGCTCTGCAGGGTGCCGAAGACGGCCTGCACCCTTTCCAGGAATTTCCCGCTGCGGTCAAAGGCCAGGATGGTGTTCTCGAAGGTCGGGGGCTGCGGGTTATTGACGATGGCTTCTATTTCCGCCTGGTGCAGTTCTATGCCCTTCTTTATGGCCGGCAGGAAATGCTCGTTCTTGATCAGGTCAAAGGGTGGCGTCTCGAACGGCGTATTGAAAGCTGAGAAGAAAGGATTATTCTGTTCCTGGGCTGAGACGGGATACACAACAAGAATGGTCAAAAAGGCCAGAAAAGCCAGAGCTGACCCTTTCCTTAAAGTTCGTCCGATTTCAAAATTTCCTGACATGGCACGCTCCTCGGTGGATTTATGATTAAGTTCAGCGAGATAATGATTATAACTTGCCCGGCCTCCGTCAAGTCAAGCAGAAGCTGAGTCCTCAGACGGGAGCGAGGTCCAGAAGGAAGCGACCGAAAAGGAACTCCTGACAGCGCGGCAAGAAAGTGATGGCCCGTGTCCAATGAGCCTTCAGAATCCCAGGCAGAAACTGACCGGTTTTCAGGTTTCCCGAGTCATCGGGTTCGGGCTGGGCAGGGAACAGTTATTAACTGGGGCTGGGTTGAGCCAGGCTCTGAACCGCGGGGAAGAGAAGAGGTCAGTCTGCCCGTCGGTGAGTTGAATTGACCCGTGGAATAAGTTGGGGGCTGCTCAGGTTTTTATGTTTTTGCGGCCGACGGCCGGTCCTGATCCCGTTAAAAAAGTGAGATTGACAAGCTGGAAGCCGGTTTTATAAATTGAGCTTAACGTTTCATGGTGAGGTAGGCCGATGCCCTATTTTTATTTTTCACTTCGAAATAAGAATTCCGGAAACATTCTGATGCGGATTTTTTTGATACCATTTTTTGTTGCCGGCTTTCTTCTGACCACTTCCTGCCGCCAGCCGTCGACCGGGAGCGGCTCCCTGGCTGAAACTTTCAAATTATTTTCCGAGCCGCCGTCTGACTACCGCCCGGCTCCCCTCTGGGTCTGGAACGAGGACATGACTCCGGAAAAAATTAGCGCCCAGCTCCGGGACCTGAAGGATAAAGGATTTGGTGGGGTATTCGTTCATCCCAGGCCCGGCCTCATCACTCCCTATCTATCGGAGGAATGGTTGTCGCTCTTCAAGCAAACGGTCAGCCTGGGCCGGGAACTGGGGCTGAAAGTCTGGATCTACGATGAGAACTCTTATCCTTCGGGCTTTGCCGGCGGCCTGGTGCCGGCGGCCCGGCCGGAGTTTGCTCGCTCTGGTCTCAGGGCTACGATATTGAAGTTTCCTTCTCTGAGTGGAGTGAAGACTCCGGTTTGCCTGCTGCAGCAGCAGGGACAGGAATTCCTGGATATAACCGACCGGGTCAGGGCCGGCGAGAAAGGCTGGCCCGAGGGACGCTACTGGCTGTTCGAGGTGGTTCAGCAAGAGCCTTCTCCCTGGTACGGCGGCTTCACCTACGTGGACCTGATGCGGCCCGGGGTGACCCAGGTTTTCCTGCACCTGACGCTGGATGCCTACAAAAAGGTGGCCGGCGAAGAATTCGGCCTGACTGTTCCCGGTACCTTCCAGGATGAAGCTGAGATCGCTCCGGCCGGAGGAGCCTGGGCTGTCAATTACACCCCGGCCCTTTTTAGTGAATTCAGCCGCCGCCGCGGCTATAACCTCCTGCCGGAACTGCCGTCATTGCTGGAGGAAGTGGGAGATTTCCAGAGAGTGCGCCATGATTTCTACCTGACCTGCCTGGAACTGTTCGTGGATAATTGGGCCAGGCCGTATTATGAATATTGCTCCCAGAACAACCTCCAGCTCACCGGGCATTACTGGGAACATGACTGGCCGGTTCCGCGAATAAACCCCGACAACCTGGCCCTTAGCGCCTATGCCCATATGCCAGGGATTGATATCCTGATGAATGAATGGAGTCAGGATGTTCAGGCCCAGTTCGGCAACGCCCGGGCGGTGAGAGAGCTCAGCAGCCTGGCCAACCAGCTCGGTCGAAAGCGAACCCTCTCAGAAACCTACGGGGCCAGCGGCTGGGACCTGACCTTCTTTGACCAGAAAAGGATTGGCGACTGGGAATACGCCCTGGGTGTCAATTTCCTGAACCAGCACCTGGTTTATTCTACAATTGCCGGGGCCCGCAAGCGCGACCATCCGCTGTCATTTTCTTACCATGAGCCCTGGTGGCCGGCCTATCGTCTCATGAATGACTACTTCGGCCGGCTGTCGGTGGCCCTGAGTGCCGGCGAACAGATTAACAGGATCCTGGTCATAGAACCCACCAGTTCGGCCTGGATGTACTATTCGCCCGCGGTCAAGAATGAGAACCTATTCAGGATCGGCCAGAGTTTCCAGGATTTCGTCCATGCCCTGGAGCGGCTTCAGGTTGAATACGACCTGGGAAGCGAGTTTGTTCTGAAAGAGCAAGGAAAACTGGACGGGAAGAAACTTAGAGTCGGAAACAGAAATTATGAACTGGTAATTCTTCCACCCGGAACTGAAAACCTGGAAGAAACGACGGCCTCGCTGCTTAGGGATTACTTAAGGAACGGCGGCCGGGTGCTGTCCTGGGCTGGAAGCCTGATCTATACCGGAGGCCGTCCCTCCACCCTGGCTGAAGAGCTGGCTGCTCATAAAGGATTCAAAATTATGGCCGGCCAGGCGCCCGATGAGAAAACTTTTTCTGGTTTCCTGAAAAATGAAATAGAATTTAAGAACCTCACCGGCCGGGACCGGCTCTTCCATCACCGCCGGCAGCTTCAGGACGGCCAGCTGCTGTTCCTGGCCAACATCAATCCTGATCAGGCTGTTTCTGGGCAGGTAATTCTCAGGGGCAGGGCCGTGGAAAAATGGGAAGCTTTCACCGGCCGGGCGGATTCCTATCCGGCTCGCATAAAAAGAGGCCGAGCTGCTGTTGATTTTTCTCTGAAACCCGGGGAGAGCCTGCTCCTGGCTGTCTATTACAGCCGGAAGTCTGGCTGGAAGCCGGCAGTGGCGAATAAGAACGGGTCGGTTGAAATCCTGAACCTCAAGCCAGCCAGGGTCAGGAGACTCGACCCCAACCTGTTGACTCTCGATTACTGTGACCTCAGTGCCGCCGGGCGCAGCGAGAAAAACCTCTATTTTTACCGGGCCCAGCAGAAGACTTATCAATGGCATGGCTGGTCGAAGAATCCCTGGGACTCCGGCGTTCAGTACCAGGATGAAATTATATCGCGGAACAGGTTTTCTCCGGGGACGGGGTTCAGGGCCGATTATCATTTCCAGGTAGCACCCGGGACCGACCTGAAATCGCTGAGGCTGGTGGTGGAAAGGCCGGAAATTTTCCGGGTCCTGGTCAACGGGCGACGGCTGGATCCTCTGCCCGGAGAATTCTGGCTGGACCGCAATTTTGGGGTCTTCTCCCTGACCGAGGCGGTCAGAACCGGGTTAAACACGGTCAGCCTGGTGGTTAACCCCTTTAACCTTCTGGCTGAGCTGGAACCAATCTATGTGCTTGGAAATTTTGCCCTGCAGGGGGCCGGTCGTGGTTTTCTGGTGACTCCGGCCCGGGAATTAACCACGGGTTCCTGGAAAGACCAGGGTCTAATTTTTTACGGGCACCGGGTGGCTTATGAAACCTCGCTTGAAGTGAGCCAGCAGGAGCTTGAGCAGAGTGATTTCATCTTCAGAACGGGACGCTTCTCTGGCGCTGTGGCCGAGCTCCTGGTCAACGGGGAGTCAGCCGGTTATCTTCTCAGCCCGCACGATACCCTGAACATAACTTCCAGACTGCGCCGAGGTGCTAATGAGCTCAGCCTTATTATTTACGGGACCCTGAAGAACACCCTCGGCCCGCACCACCTGAATCCTCCCGCCGGCCGGGCCTGGCCCGGGTCTTTTCAGCGGGCCCCTGAAGGTGGACAACCCGCCGGAAGCGAGTATAATGTTTTGGACTACGGACTGTACGATTTCCTGATCATAGAAAAACAACAAAAAGGACTGAGGCAGTGAATAAAACCGGTTTTGACAGCCAGATTTATTTGGCAGAACAAACTGAAGCCATCAGCCGGCGACTGTCCCTTTTTCCTGAGAAACTCTATCTGGAGTTCGGCGGGAAAATTTTGAACGATTTCCACGCGGCCAGGGTGCTGCCCGGCTATGACCCTAACATCAAGATCAGGTTGCTGCAGAAGCTCAGCGACCGCATCGATATCATCCTGTGCATCTACGCCGGCGACATAGAAAGAAGAAAGCAGCGAGCCGATTTCGGGATTACCTATGATGCCGACACTCTGAAGTTGATTGACGAGCTGGGCGAGCGCGGCTTAAAGGTGACGGCGGTGGTCATTACCAGGTACGAAGAACAGGCCTCGGCTCGGTTTTTCAAGAACAAGCTGGAGCGCCAGGGAATAAGGGTCTATACCCACCGCTTTACCCGAGGCTATCCGACTGACGTGGAAGTCATCGTCAGCGAGGAAGGCTACGGGGCCAACCAGTTTATCGAGACCACCAGGCCCCTGGTCATCGTCAGCGGCCCCGGACCCGGCAGCGGCAAACTGGCCACCTGCCTGTCCCAGCTTTATCACGAGCACAAACGGGGAATAAAGGCTGGCTATGCCAAGTTCGAGACCTTTCCCATCTGGGACCTGCCGCTCAAGCACCCGGTCAACGTGGCTTACGAAGCAGCCACGGCTGACCTGGGAGATTTTAACCTGGTTGACCCCTATCACCTGGAAGCCTACAACCAGCGAGCCATCAATTATAACCGCGACGTCGAAGCCTTCCCGTTGCTGAAACGAATCCTGAGCAGGATTGCCGGCAACGGCTTCGTCTATAAATCGCCCACGGACATGGGCGTCAACGTGGTAAGCCGCGGAATAGTAGATGACAGGGTGGTCCAGGAAGCGGCCCGGCAGGAAATCATCAGGCGCTATTTCCGCTATCATTGTGAATACGTCCTGGGGTTTACCGAGCAGGCCACCCTGGAAAGAGCCGAGCTGTTGATGAAGGAGCTCAGCCTTAAGCCCGAGGACCGGGTGGTGGTGCCCCTGGCCCGGGCCGCGGCAGTTGAAGCTCAGCAGAAAGGAAAGGGGAATAATGGAATTTACGTCGGAGCGGCCCTGGAACTGAGGGATGGCCGGACTGTCAAGGGCTACAATTCGCCGTTGATGCACGCCGCCTCCAGCGCTGTTCTCAATGCCCTGAAACAGCTGGCGGGCATTCCGGATTACATCCACCTGCTTTCGCCCTCGGTCCTGGCCCAGGCCGCTTATCTCAAGCAGAACATTTTTGGCGGCAAAGCCTTGAGCCTGGATTTAACCGAGGTCCTGACCTGCCTGGCCATCACTGCCCCCAACAGCCCGGCTACCCAGCTGGCCCTGGACAAGTTGAAAGAGCTTAAAGGTTGTGAAATGCACCTGACTCACATGCCCACCCCGGGCGATGAGACGGGCCTGCGCCGACTGGGGATCAACCTGACCAGCGACGCGGTTTTTGCCTCCAAGAACCTTTTTACCGGCTGACTGGCAGGCGGAGAAGAAAAATAATGGCGGGTCTGAGCAAGTTCCTGATTACAGCCATCCTGAAACCATGGAGTCACTCCCAACTCTACCAGGAGTTCAGGAAGCACGGAGTCGGATTCAAGACCGGGCTGCTGTTGATTATTCTGAGCCTGGGTTTCGGCCTGACTTCGATCACCCGGGCGGCTTGCGGTCAGTTTCCGGCCATTCCGGTTGTGCTCCCCTTTAGACTGGAAAATTACCTTTTCTGGCAGGCCCTTCTGGTCATTCCCTGGGTGGTTCTGAGCTGGCTTCTGGTGGGGTTCCTGGCCAGGGGAGTGCTCATCTTCCAGCGTCAGGAGGCGGTCAGCTTGCGCCAGGTGCTGGTGTTGCTGGGGCTTGGTTTTTCCACTTTTTTATTCCTGTTCTGGATTCCACATCTGCTTACAGCCGGGCTCAATCTTCTGGGCATGTCCCAGAAAGAATGGGTTGATTTACTGTCCCAGCCGGGCTGGTTCCAGACCCTTTACCTGGCTCTGATAGCCCTGGCTGTCGTGGCCGGCTGGCTGTCTTTGAACCTCAGCCTGGGGCGAATCAAGAAAAAAATAAGCCCGACTGGATTGCTGGTAGCCAACCTCGGCTTTTTCAGCTGGTTGTTGCTACTGGCTGTCTTTCTTCGTTGAAGGAGGGGGCATGGAGGTTATCATCAGAAAATTCAGCCTCGATGATTATGAGCGGGTGCTGCAGCTCTGGCGACAGTGTAACCTGCCGCTAAAGCCGGAGGGTCGGGACAGTCTGGAGGAAATCAGGCGGCAGCTGGAGTTGCCCCAGGTCATTTTTCTGGTGGCAGAAAAAGAAGGGCAGGTTGTGGGTACGGTCCTGGCCACCCATGACGGTCGCAAAGGCTGGATCAACCGCCTGGCTGTGGACCCGGCCTTCAGGGGACAGGGACTGGGCCAGCTACTGGTCAGAGCGGCCGAGAGGGAACTGGAAGCGGCCGGGTTGCTGATGTTTGCCGCTCTGATCGAAGAAGACAACCTGCCCTCCCTCAGGCTCTTTGAGAAGCTGGGCTATACCGTCCATCCTGACATTAAATACTTTACCCGCAAGAAATTCCCCGGGGCTTGAAGCCTCCCTATATATTCTTACTATTCATATAGGAATAGTATAAAATATTTTATCCGGGCAGAATCAAGGCAGGAGGTTGGCCATGAAAACCAGAAAGCTCTTGGACGGGATTTACTGGGTGGGAGCTGAGGACTGGGACCGCCGGCTGTTCGATTCCCTGATTCCTCTTCCAGATGGAACCAGCTATAACTCCTATGTCATCCAGGGGCAGGAGAAGGTGGCCCTGGTCGATACGGTTGACCCGACCAAATTTGAGGAGTTTAAGGAAAACCTGCGTGACTTTCCAGTCATAGATTATCTCATTGCCAATCACCTGGAGCAGGACCATTCCGGGCTTATTCCTTATGTACTCGATAGATATCCTCAGGCCCAGCTGCTTTTAACCCCGGCCGCCGTGGACCTGGCTCTGAGCCACCTGCGGGTAGAAGAAAAAAGGATTAGGACCGTGGCCGACGGCCAGACACTGGACCTTGGCGGGAGGACCATCCGCTTCATCCACTTTCCCTGGGTTCACTGGCCAGAGACCATGCTGAGCTATCTTGAGGAAGACCGTATTCTGTTTAGCTGCGACCTGTTCGGTTCGCACCTGGCCTCGACCGAGCTGCTGGTCAAGGAGGAAGAGCGCGTTCTGGAGC
The DNA here is from genome assembly GCA_026414545.1 of Candidatus Saccharicenans sp. GTDB lineage: Bacteria > Acidobacteriota > Aminicenantia > Aminicenantales > Saccharicenantaceae > Saccharicenans. The sequence continues at coordinate 82,063 of JAOAIU010000027.1, read as the reverse complement.
CGACCAAGCGATACTACGCCGAAATCATGATGCCCTTCAGGAAAATAATCCAGAAGAATCTTCATAGAGTGGAGAACCTGTCTGTTGATTACATAGCTCCGAGTCACGGACCTATTTATGCCCGCCCCCGGTTTATCATCGAAGCTTACAGGAAGTGGGTAGACGACCGGCCGGAAAACCTCGTGGTCATTCCCCATGTGACCATGCATGGTTCTACCCGTAAGATGGTTGAGCGCCTGGTGGAAGCCCTGGCCAGCAGGAACATAGAGGTCAGGCCCTTCAACCTTCCGCTGACCGATATCGGCAGCCTGGCCATGAGCCTGGTGGACGCGGCCACTCTGGTGGTGGCTTCGCCCACAATTCTGACCGGGCTGCACCCGCTGGCAGCTGAAGCCGTCTTTCTGGTGAATGCTCTTCGGCCTAAGGCCCGGCTGGCTGGCTTTATCGGTTCTTATGGTTGGAAATCCCGGGCCCTGGACCAGCTTCAAGCCATGCTGGATGGTGTTAGATTTGAATTCCTGCCTCCTGTCCTGGTTAAGGGCGACCCGGACCAGGCAGCCATGGAACAGGTGGAAGGACTGGCCGAGATGATCCTTAAGAAGCACCAGGCCGCCGGCCTGCTCTGAAGCACCGATGAGGCCTGGCCTCAGCTTTAGCTCTTAACCTTGCGGCTAAATTCCAGAACCGCTTCCAGGACTTCCTGGTGGTTGAGGGCCGGGCCGTCCTGGGGCGAGTCGATGATGCGGTAATCAAAGAAAGGGCAATTGCCCTCATACCAGCGCTCTGAGAACGGCCGGCCGAGCTTTTCTCTCTTTTCTTTTTCCAGCCGGTTGAGCAGGCTGCCCAGCCCCCGGAGGTTGACGCCGGCTTCCGGGTCCACCCCGATTATGAAGCGACGGTTGGCCAGGTTGGTCAGAAGAAAGGAAAAACCACGGCCCAGCGAAGAATTAAAGATGTCTCGGCGGGCCCATTCTTTAAGCAAGAAGCTTTTTGGATTCTGCACCACCAGCCCGTCCACCAATTCCCATCCCGGTCCCTGGCTTCGCGGAAGGGAAAGCTGGACCCGGGTTGCCTTTTCCAGGTCTTCCAGGTAATTGAAGTAGTCATCTTCCACCCGGTGCATGGCTTTAAGATAGCGGTCGATACCCTGGAAGACGGTACGACAATCCATGATGTCCCGACCCAGACGGGCCTGCTCATATAGCAGTTTCAGCAGTTTCAAACCTTCCTGCACCCTTTCCAGGTTAGTTTCCTCCTCCGGTTTCTGGATGGCCACAAACAGAGCCCGGAGCAGACCATATGGAGTTGAGCTGAGCTCAACGTTCTTGGGCAGTGTAGCCGAATCAACCAATCGGGCGTAGGCGGCGATTTCCTTCATGGCCCGGTCAACCTGCTGGAGTTCCAGGAGCTTGAGGCTCAGAAAGATGGAGCTGACCGCGTCGAAGTCCGGCAGACGGTGAGTAACAATAGTGAGTCTGTCGATTGGTCCCGGAAGGTGTCTCAGGACCAGTTCTGGATATTTTACCACCAGAGAGGCGGCACATTCGGCCTCGGCTTCCGGCTGATGATGGTCAATAACTCCCGGCACAGTCTTCAGGCCGACATCCAGAACCAGCCTCTCTGGGCCTGGTTCAAATTCCTGGCCGTAGGGAGCAAATTGAAAGACGATTTCCATCTTTCCTGCCATTCTGCCTGTGGCCAGGCTTGAGGCACCGGGCAGGTCTTCGCTGCCCCGCTCATTTGGCCCCGGAGAACAGGCTGCTCAGTATGTTTTCCTCCAGCTCCTCCCCGGGTGTCGGATATTTTCGCCGTTGATATTTCCTGTTAACCTGGCTGAGGCAGGTGCTGACCTCCGAGACCCTGGACAGCGCCTGGACCGTCTGACCGCTTTCTGAGTAAACTTCGATGGTCACGGTGTAGGGGATTCCAGTGGCCCGGAGGTTCTGGTTTTCCAGTATCTTGATTATCCTTTCCCGAAGTTTTTCGGCCCCGGCCCGGTTGGTGTTGGGCAGCATGATCATGAATTCATATTCACCAATGCGGGCTACCAGGTCGACCTTCCGGGTGGTCTTTCTCAGGATGAAGGACAGGTTAGTGATGACCCGGGCCCCGGCTTCCTGGCCAAAGGTCTGGATGATTTTCTCGTAGTAATCTATATCCACCTTAAGCAGCGACAGGTCTATGCCGTAACGCTCGCAGCGGGCCACCTCGCGCTGGAAATAGTTAACGAAAGCCCGGGTATTGTAGGCGTCGGTCAGCGGGTCGAATTCCTCCAGCTCGCTGATATGCTTGAGCAACACCAGCCGTTCCAGGAGCAATTCGAAAAAGGTAATCAGGCTCAGCAACAGCTTAAATTCATCCAGGCTGAACTGCCTGCGGTTTTTCTTATTGAACATCCCGACCAGACCGAAGACTTTTTTTTCGATCCTGACTGGCACGGCCATCAGGCTATAGACTTCCAGTCCCGGGAGATGGTCAACCTTGGGATTAAACCTCGGGTCCCGGGTGCAGTCGGAGATGATAATATTCTGATTGGTTTCGGTGGCCAGCCCGCAGATTCCTTCCCCTCGCTTTATCATCCGGTCCTGCAGATGTGGGGCAATTTCGCCGATTACCCGGGCATACCTGAGGTCGCGGGAGGCCTGGTCTCTTAACAAAAAGGCCGCAACTGCCGGGCCGAATAGTTCATCAAGTTTCTTGAGAAGCCGGTCGAGAAGGTCATCACTGCTCCTGGCCAGCGCCAGTTCCCTGGTGGCTTCAAAAAACTTGGCCGTGGGAAATGACTGCAGCTGTTCAGAACCGGTCCCGCCCTTTAACTCTTCCATTGGCTATATATTTAACAAATTTTAAGGCCGATTTCAACAGGAAGTTATCTTGGCTATCTTCGGGACCAGGGCTTTTGAGGTGGCCGGGGCGATAGTTCCAGTCGCTGGGCCATTCCTTCTGCCGCTACAAACCGGCCGGCTCGCTTATTTCTTGCCGGTTGAACCCGATTGCCAGTCCTCAAGTTTAGTCGGCATTTCTTTCAAAAAGTCAGAACTTACCCTGAAAAGATATGGCCAGTCTCGGTTTTTCACCACCACCTGCTGCTTTTCGGTGTTTTCCTTTCCCACCAGGAGCCGGATTTCCCTTTCCTCTTTTTCAGCCGGTTTTACCTTGATCGTAACCTCCAGTGATGGCCGGTCCAGCCCGTATTCCTTGAGGTCTGCCGGTTTGTCTATGAACTCGGCGGCTTCCAGATATTCCAGTTTTCGCAATAGCGATTCAATTTTCGACTCGTCGGCTGGCTCTTTTTTTCCGTCGGCTCCAGTCAGGAACCACTTTTCCTGTTCCTGTCCCTTTTCCTTGACTTTTTCCTTGACCGCAGCCAGTTGCCAGCCTTCTTTCTTCAGGCCGATTCCGACGGCTTCCCAGGAATTAAAGCTGGCCACTTTTTTCTCACGGAGGTCGTCTACCTTTTTGCCCAGGTCGGTTGCGATCTGGCTGTCAACTTCTATGATTTTTCTGGCCAGGGAATTGGTGGCCACTACTTTATTATCTTTCCGATTGATCGAAAAAATCAGTTCCTGGCTGTCCTGAAGACCGAGAATCACGGTGAACTCAGGATTGTCCAATCCGTATTGCCTGAGTTTTTCTTGGTCTTTGTCTTCGGCCAGAAAGTCCTTAGCCCGCAATCCAGACAGGCTGTCCAGGAGATTATCAACCTGGTATTTGGAGGCCAGGGCCACCAGCGGTTGAATAAACTGCCAGGTCTCTCCTTCTTTTCGGACCTTCCAACTAATGTCCTTTGATTTCAGCTCGATTGACAGCACCTTGGCCGTTTCAAACTTCAGGACGTCTTTTTTCCTCAGGTCAAAAACCTTCTTGTCCAGACTGTATTTTAAGTGCGACGGTAGCAAGACCACTTGCTGGCGGTCAGTTCGACGAGCATAGAGAGAGCTGTCCAGGGGATTTTCCATACCGATCTGAATGACCACCGGCTGGTTCTGTCCCTTAAGCCACAGGCTAACCTCCTTCCGGGGGATTTCATAGGCGGCCAGGTTATCCGTTCTGTCTTCCACTACCTTGTCCAGGCGAAGGCTGGCGAAGTTTTCGGCCAGACTGTTCGCTTCGTATTCGTCGGCTTCGGCTACCAGCGGTTCCACAATCTGCCAGTGCCCCTGGTCGTCTTTTTTCAGGGTGATAATCGAGCCGTCTTCTTTCTTCAGGCTGAGCTTTTCCACCTCGGAAGCCTTGAAATCGGTGAGTTTTTCGGCTGCCTCTTTTTTCTCCTGGGCCTTTTCCGAGCGGTGTTCCAGGAGGAGGACCACCCCCAGGAGCATGATAAAAATTGCCAGAAGAATGAGAGTCGTCCTGAATTTCATAACGACCTCCTTCTGAACCAGATACTCAGGCCGGCGGCCAGCACGGCCACCGGCAGCAGGATGACTGACAGGAACATCAGAAACCGACCCTGGCTGGGCGTCAGGCTGATGGAGCGGGGGGCAGTGGTTCTGGGCTGGATGGAAATCAGGTCGGCTTCTTCGGTCAGCCAGTTGACCGTGTTGAGGAAGAAATTGCCGTTGCCCGACAGGTTGTAGTACTTGTTGGTGATGAAGTCCGAATCCCCGAACACGGCCAGTCTTTCTTCGCGGGGAGTGGCCGAGGCCTCCTCTTTTTTAGTTTCTGTCTTCTCTTCAGCCGTCCCGGTCTTTTCTTTATTTTCTTCTGGCTTTTTTTCAGCCTTTTCTTCTTTTACTTCCACTTTCTTGCTGCCGACCACGGCCAGGGTGATGGGGCCCTGCCGGTCTTTCCCCTGGTCGAAGGTGACTTCGGTTTTGTCCAGTTGCTTTTCAGCCCAGGAATTGGCGCTGGTCTTAGCCAGACTGTTCAGAGTCAGGCCTTCCGGTTTGGTTTCGGAGATTTCCACCGACCGGGCCAGGGGGAAGAAGGTGGCGTAGCGAAAGTTCTTGGTGATGTCGTGGCTTTCGTATTCGGTTACCACCGGCATGAAGTAGTCGCCGCCCAGCAACCTGGAAACGGTGTCCACCACCAGGTCATTCTCCAGCTTGATCCCGTAATCGGCCAGGAAAGTCTCCAGCCCGGAGGAGGTTTCCGGGTCAACCATGAACAATACCCGCCCGCCGGTCTGGAGAAACTTCTTCAGAGTCTCAAGTTCGTTGGGCAACAGGCCCTTCCTGGGTCCGGGCACAATGAGCAGGGCGCAGTCCTTCGGGAAATTGTCTGACAGGGCCAGGGTCAGCTTCTTGACTTGGTAACCGATTTTTTCCAGCTCGGTCTTGGCCGTGCTGAAACCGACATCACCGGTATCGTCGATGGAGTTTTCTCCGTGGCCTTCAAGAAAATAGATGACCTTTTTCGAAGCCCTGGTAACCTTGATCAGGGCGTTGGTTACATCTTCTTCAGAAGTGGTGGTAATTCTGTTCTCCTTGTCGCCGCACTCAAAAACTGTCGTTCCATCCTGAGTAACGTCATACTTCTTGACCAGTCCAGGATTCTTATCCGGGTCTATGAATTCGTATTTTATCCGGGCGGAATGGTAAGAGTAGTTCTTGAGCAGATTTTCCATCGTCTGGCGGCTGACGTTACTGTCCCGGAAAAAAGCCTTGATGTGGACATCCTGTTTCAGATTCTTGGCCACGCTCACCGATTGTGCTGACAGGCTGTGAATTTTGGAAGAGGTGAAATCCACTCGGTAATGATGCTTGGCCAGAAAGAAGTTGAGAACCACCAGGATGGCCAGCACCAGCACGATGACCAGGAGCATATTGCTCGAATAGAGGAACGAGCGGCGCTTGAGTCCCTCTTTTAGTTCGGCCAGATTGACGATGATATAAACGGCGAGGGCCACAATGCCGGCCGCTCCTATTATAAAGGCTGCCGTTCGGTACTGGGGCCAGACGGCCAGCACCACCACGGCCAGGGCCAGCAGTCCGAGGCTTATGTAATTCAGGTAATTCTTCAGCCAGTTCATGGTCTCACCTCCAGCGGCGGAATTGAATCACGGAATGGGTCAGGAAAAGACCGAAAAAGGCAAAGCTCAGGTAATAGACCAGGTCGCTGGTGTCCAGGATTCCCTTGGTCATTCCGTCAAAGTGTTCGAAGAACGACAGGTAGTTCAGGACATCCTGCCAGAGCCCGCGGGCCGAATAAGCGGCCCAGCTCAAAACCCAGAACAGGAGCAAGGTGCCAAAAGTCAGCACGGCCGAGACGATCTGGTTTTCGGTCAGGGCCGACCAGAAAATGCCGAGGGCCAGAAAGGCTGCCCCCAGCAGGAACAGGCCCAGATAACCGAGCAGGTAGGGTACAGGCTCTGGGTTGCCGTGGACAAAGGTGAAAATCGTGGGAATGGCGCTGAGGACCAGCATGGCCAGCAGGACTATCAGCGCGGCCAGGTATTTGCCCAGGATGATCTGGATGACCGACACCGGAGAGGTGAACAGCAGCTCTTCAGTTCCCATCTTCTTTTCTTCTGAAAACAGCCTCATGGAAACCACCGGCAGCATCAGCAGCAGTATGATACTCAGGTTGTGAAAGAGCGGGGCAAAAACCATCTGGTTGATGTTAATCTGCTGGAAATAGTAGGGGTTCTGGGCCATCTGCATGGCCTGGGTATTGAACCACCAGACCAGGCTGTAGAAGAAAAAGCCCGAGAGCAGAATGAAGATGGCGATGACGATGTAGGCGATGGGAGAGGTGAAGTAGGAAACCAGTTCTTTTTTGGTTATTGACCAGACGGCGCTCATTGTTCCATACCTCCCGAGACGATTCTCAGATAAAGCTCTTCGATGTTCATGGCCAGGGAGCGCATTTCTCTTATTTCCAGTCTTTTATCCAGGCAGAGCTTCAGCACCTGGGTTCTTAAGTCCTGGCCCCAGGGCCATTCCAGCCTGATTTCGGCCCCGTCCAGGGCTGCCTCTTTGAGACCGGGAAGTTGCCGGAAGAGGTTCAGGACCTCTCCATCGGCGCGGTCCAGCTTCAGGTAGACGCCGTCGTTCTGGCTGAAGCTCCTGGCCAGCTCTTCCAGCGAACCCGAGGCCATGAGCTTTCCTTCGTTGATGATCACCACCCCGTCGCAGACTTCCTTGACCTCAGCCAGGATGTGGGTGGAGAGCATGACCGTGTGTTCGCCCTTGAGCGATTTGATCAGGTCCCGAATTTCCTTGATCTGGGCCGGGTCCAGGCCTATGGTTGGCTCGTCCAGGATGACCACCCTGGGGTTATGAATCAGGGCCTGGGCGATGCCGGTGCGCTGCTTGTAGCCGCGGGAAATGTTTCTTATCAACCTTTTCCTCACGGATTGCAGCCCGGCAATCTGCACCGCCCTGTCTACCGCGGCCTTCTTTCGGGCGGCCGGAACTTTCTTGATCTCGGCTACAAATCCCAGGTAGGATTCCACGGTCATTTCGGGATAGAGGGGAACGGTTTCCGGAAGATAGCCAATGGATTGCTTGACGGCCTCGGCCTGTTCAAAAACATCGTACCCGGCCACCGAGGCCCGTCCGGATGTGGCCGGGAGGTAGCCGGTCAGAATCCGCATGGTAGTGGTTTTGCCGGCGGCGTTGGGTCCCAGCAGGCCCCAGATCCGGCCTTCCTCCACCCTGAAACTCAGATTCTGTATGGCCACCAGGTCGCCATACTTTTTGGTTAGCTGTTCAGTCTCAATCATCGGCCAACCTCCTTTCTGAATATGAAAGCTTGAGAAACGGATATGGTTACATTTTATCTGGAACCCGGATACCCATCAGGTCAAGGGCCTGACAGAGTATCTCGTGGATAAAATGTATGGTCAGCAATCTCAGGGTTTGCAGATTCTGGTCCTTCTCGGCCAGGACGGGGTAATGGTGGTAATAGCTGTTAAACTTCTGGCAGAGGTTGAAGGTGAACTTGGCCAGGCCGGCAAATTCCAGGGTGGCTATGGCCCGCAGCACTTCTTCATCCAGGCTGCAGGCATAGATCACCAGGTCCCAGAAATCCCGGGCTTCTTCTTCCGGCAGGAAGGACAGGCGGATGGTTTCCGGGTCTACCTGGCTAAGGAACTCCTGGCCGGAAATTCCGAAGCGCTCCTGGAACTTGCGGAAGATACTCCGCAAGCGGACGGCAGTATATTGCAGGTAGGGCCCGGTTTCGCCCTCAAAATTGAGGGCCTCGTCAAAGTCAAAAACGATGAGGGAATTACGGGCGTACTTCAGCATGAAATAACGCACAGCGGCGGAGGCAATCTGCCTGGCAATCTCCCGGCGGGCGCTTTCTGGCAGTTCGGGATTTCTCTTGTTGACCTCGGCCAGGGCTTTTTCTTCCAGGCGGTCCAGCAGGTCGTCGGCCTTGATACCCACGCCCTTGCGTCCGGAAACTTCCAGGAAGGCTCTGTCCCGGTCTTCTTCCGACAAGTCGATGTTGATTTCGGCCAGGCTCCTGGGCGAAAGGGCTACCATCTCGTATGAAAAATGGATTGATTTCTCTGCCTGTTCCAGGTAACCCAGGGATTTCAGTCCCTGAACCACCACCTTCTGCAAGTAGGACTGACGGACATCGATGACGTTGTAAACCTTGCTTCCGGCCCCGAAATGAACGTCGTAGGCCGTTGGAGTGGGCGAGGAAATCCAGACTGGCCGGCCGTTATCTTCCAGGAAGGGTTCGTAATAAAAATCCTGTCCCAGAAGTCCAAACTTCCACATCTGGTAAGCAATGTCCTTGCCCACGTAGGTTACCGTGCCATCTGAACGGACGATTATCTTTTCCCGTTCCGGTTCGTCCTCCAGCTTCATCACCCAGCAGCCAGCATTTTCTCCTTCCGTGGACAGGTGGATGGCTCCACTCTCCCGGAGACGGGCAAAGGCCTTTTCCCAGAACTTAAGCCTCAGGATGCTGCTCTCGCAGGGCAGCACGTCGTAGCCGATGTCAAGACGTTTCATGGTGGCCAGGTGAGCCCGCAGGATACGACGTGATACCAGGTGGGCATAATCTGCTTCCGGCGATTCTCCATGTTCGATTTTTTTAAGGATGGCGGCCTTCCTGGATTGGGCTTCCTGGTTTTCGGCCAGATAGCGGGAAACCCTGGTATAAAGGTCCCAGCAGTAATAATCAAACCGGCCCTCGATTCTTTCCAGGTCGGCCAGGGACTTTTTCTCCAGCTCCATCAGTCCGAAAACGACGTCCACCACCTGGACGCCGGTATCATCGATGTAGTTCTGGACCTCGACTCTTTCGCCCCTGTACCGCAGGCAACGCACCAGGGTATCACCCAGGCAAGCGTTGCGCAGGTGCCCGACGTGAGCCGCTTTGTTGGGGTTGATGTTGGTGTGCTCGACTATGATCTTTTTTTCTTCCGGTTCCAGCCCGGTCCGATTCAAACCAGCCAGCTTTTCCCGGAAAAACTTATCCCGGTCTAGGTACAGGTTGATATAACCGGCTCCGGCGACTTCCACCCGGCTTAAACCCTCGATTCCCGACAGAAGCTCAGCCGCCCGGGTGGCTATGGTTCTGGGGCTGGTTTTTAACTTCTTGGCCAGGGGGAAAGCGATCGACAGAGCCAGGTCACCCAGTTTCTGGTCGGGAGTGGGAGTTAGCTCCAGCTCGGCTGCGGTTACTGGAAATTCCGGGCTTAACCTGGCCAGTATTTTTTCTTTAAGTTTCTTCTTTGTCCTGAACATCGTGCTTCTAATTATAACAAAATTGAGCGGGCTAACAAGTTGCCCCGATACTTGAAAGAGAGCTGCTATTTGTGATACTAATTTAGCTTAGTTTTATTACAATACCGAAAGGAATCATTATGAAAAAAACGAGATTAAATGCGGTTCATAAACAAGCCGGGGCCAGGATGGTGGAATTCGCCGGTTTCGAGATGCCCGTGGAATACAAGGGAATAATTGATGAGCACCTGGCCGTCAGGACCAGGGCTGGTCTGTTTGATGTCAGTCACATGGGAGAAATCATCGTAGAGGGACCGGAAGCCCTGGCCTGTGTGCAGTACCTGACTCCAAATGACGTGGCCAGACTTGCCCCGGGCCAGGTTCAGTACACGGCCCTGACCACTCCCGAAGGAACTTTTGTTGACGACATGCTGGTCTACTGCCTGTCCGTTCCTGACAAGTACCTGCTGGTGGTCAATGCCGCCAACACCGACAAGGATTTTGCCTGGGTCAAAGAGAAAGCAGCCCCTTTCCAGGTCTTCGTGGTCAACCGGAGCGACGAGCATTCCCAGTTGGCCCTGCAGGGACCGCTGGCCCAGGAAATTCTCCAGCCGTTGACCGACCTCGACCTTGGCCAGATGAAGTCATTCACCTTTGCCTTCGGCGAAGTGGCGGGGATCCATTGCCTGGTTTCCAGGACCGGTTATACCGGTGAAGACGGTTTTGAAATCTATACCCTGGCCGAAAACCCGGAAATCATCTGGAAGGCTATCATGGCTGAGGGGGGGCCCAAGGGATTGCTGCCGGTGGGCCTGGGAGCCAGGGATACTCTGCGCCTGGAAGCTAAGCTGATGCTCTACGGGAATGACATCAGCGATAAGACCACGGTACTCGAAGCCGACCTGAAGTGGATCGTCAAATTCCAGAAAGGAGATTTTCTGGGCAAGGCCGTCCTGGAAAAGCAGCTCCAGGAAGGCCTCAAGAAAAAACTGGTAGGGTTTGAGGTGGTCGATAAGGGCATTGCCCGGCCCCATTACCCGGTTTTTGCCGGCGGCCGTCAGGTGTCGGAAGTCTGCTCCGGGACTTTTGCTCCTTACTTGAAGAAGGCCATCGGCCTGGTTTACCTGCCGATAGAGTTCACCGAGATTGGAACCGAATTTGAAATCGGAATCAGGGACAGAAAGCTTAAAGCCCGGGTTGTCCCGACACCTTTTTACAAGAGAGAGAAAAAATAATTTTGAAACCTAGATAATTTTCAGGACAAAGGAGGAACTCATGTATCCTGACAATCTTTACTACACCAAAGATCACGAATGGTTGAGACTGGAAGGCGAAGAAGCCGTGGTGGGCATTACCGATTTCGCCCAGAAACAGCTTGGGGACATCATCTACGTTGACCTGCCCCAGCCGGGCAAGGTCCTGGAAGCCCATCAAGCCATCGGCAGCGTGGAATCGGTCAAATCGGTTTCCGATGTCTACTCTCCGATTTCGGGTGAAGTGGTGGCCGTTAATTCTGACCTGGCCCAGACTCCGGACCTGATAAACAAGGATCCCCACGGCCAGGGCTGGATTGTCAGGTTGAAAATAAAAGATAAGGCTGAACTCAACCAACTGATGAAGGCTTCGGATTACGAAAAGTATCTGGAAGGCCTGGAGCATTAATCATTTAATCATGCCCCGGGGCCGTAGCCCGCGGGGAAGACAGGGAGTGAACATGAGCTACATTCCTATCAGCGACCGGGACAAAAAAGAAATGCTGGAGCGGTGTGGGGTTAAATCGGTAGAGGACCTGTTCTGCTGCATTCCGGAAAGTATCAGGTTGAAGGGGCTGCTCAACCTGCCGGGCCCTCTGTCCGAGCCGGAGATCCTGGAATACTTTGAGGAGCGGGGAAAAAAGAACTCGTTTGACCGTTATCTTTCCTTCCTGGGCGGGGGAGCCTACGACCATTTCATTCCGGCAGTAGTCGATTACCTGAGTTCGCGCGGAGAATTTGTTTCTCCCTACACCCCCTACCAGCCGGAAGTCAGTCAGGGCACCCTTCAGGTCATCTTTGAATTTCAGACGCTCATCTGCCAGCTGACTGGTCTGGATATCGCCAATGCTTCTCTTTACGACGGAGCCACCGGTGCGGCCGAAGCAGTGCTGATGGCCAATCGCATAAAAAATAAGAAAAGATTGCTGGTGGCTTCCAACGTTCATCCCGAGTACCGACAGGTGATCTATACCTACACCAGGAATCTCGGCCTGGAAGTGGTGGAAATACCCTACGACCGGTTGGGACGGGTTGACCAGAAAGGCCTGGAATCAGCCCTTAATTCTCATACCTCGGTACTCCTTTGCCAGTCGCCCAACTATTTTGGCGTGGTAGAAGACCTGAAAACCCTGGGAGAATTGACCCACAAGCATGATGCCCTGCTGGCCGTGGTCATTTCCGAGCCGCTGAGCCTGGGGCTCCTGGAAGCTCCGGGAAAACTGGGAGCGGATATCGTTACCGGCGAGGCCCAGTCCTTCGGTCTTCCCCTGAGCTACGGAGGACCATACCTCGGCTTCATGGCCTGCAAGAAAGAATTTGTCCGGCAGCTTCCCGGAAGAATTGCCGGCCAGACGGTTGATGCCGAAGGCCGCCGGGGTTTCGTCCTGACCCTCTCCACTCGTGAGCAGCATATCAGGCGGGAGAAAGCCACTTCCAACATCTGCACCAACCAGGCCCACTGTGCCTTGAGGGCCACCATCTACCTGGAGACCCTGGGACGGCAGGGACTGAAGAAGATGGCTTGGCTCAACCTGCAGAAAGCCGCTTATGCCCTTGACAGGCTGACCTCCATTCCGGGTGTCAGCCGAAAATTCGGCGGCCCGGTTTTCAACGAATTTGTTCTGGAATTTCCTTCAGACTGGGAGCGGATAAAACAGAAGCTGGAGGAGAAAGGCATCCTGGGCGGTTTGTCTCTGGGTAATGACTACCAGGGCCTGGAGAGATGTGCCCTGGTTACCATCACCGAAAAACACAGCCGGGAAAAGATTGACCGCTACGCTGAGGTTCTCAGGGAGGTGCTGAAATGATCAATGTCATCCGCGAACCTTTGATTTTTGAGATCAGTTCACCCGGAAAGAGTGGAGTCCGGTTGCCAGCTCTGGATGTTCCGGAAAGACTGGAAGCCGTGGAAGGCCTTTCTCTCCGGGAAGACATCGAGGGATTCCCGGAAGTTTCGGAAACAGAAATTACCAGGCATTTTACCAGGCTGAGCCAGATGAACTACTGCGTCGATTTCGGTTTTTACCCTCTTGGCTCCTGCACCATGAAATACAATCCCAAGCTCAACGAGAAGATAGCCGGGATGAGCAGCCTGGTCGGAGTTCATCCGCTGGCTCCCGAAAAGCTGGCTCAGGGCAACCTGGAGCTGATGAAAATCCTGGAGAATTTACTTTGTGAAATAACGGGTATGGACGCGGTCAGCTTGCAGCCGGCCGCCGGAGCCCACGGAGAGCTGACCGGGATGATGCTCATCCGGGCCTACCACCAGGCCCATGGAAATCCCAGAAAATATGTTCTGATTCCGGATTCGGCTCACGGTACCAATCCCTCCTCGGCTCATATCTGCGGATATGTGGTTAAAGAGATTAAGTCCAACGACCGGGGCACCATTTCTCTGGAAGACCTGGCCAGGGAGATGACTGAAGAAGTGGCGGCGTTAATGGTCACCAATCCCAACACCCTGGGAGTGTTTGAATCCGATATCTGCCAGATTGCCGAGATTGTCCACGCCAGGGGAGGATTTGTTTACATGGACGGGGCTAACCTCAATGCCCTGGCTGGCGTTACCAGGCCGGGGGACATGAAGGTGGACGTCCTTCATCTTAACCTGCACAAGACTTTCTCCACTCCTCACGGGGGCGGGGGACCTGGTTCAGGCCCGGTAGCCGTGAAGAAAATACTGGAACCCTATCTGCCGGTGCCCGTAATTGAAGAGAAAGATGGCCAGTACTACCTGAACTATAACCGGCCGCAGTCGATTGGCCGGGTGAAGAGTTTTTACGGGCAGTTCCAGGTGATGCTCAAGGCCTTGGCTTACATCCTGGCCCTCGGCCCGGCCGGGCTGCGCGAGATGACCGAAACGGCGGTCCTCAATTCCAATTACATCCGTAAGAGCCTGGAAGGCATATACCACCTGAAATACGATTCGCCCACCCTGCACGAATGCGTGTTTTCGGACAAATTCCAGAAGGATTTTGGAGTATCCAACCTGGATATTTCCAAGAGGTTGCTCGATTACGGCTTGCACCCGCCAACCATGTCGTTCCCGCTGATAGTCCATGGCGCCCTGATGATAGAACCGACTGAGACCGAAAGCCGCCGGGACCTGGACCTGTTCATCGAGGCCATGAAAGCTATCGACCGGGAGGCCAGGGAAAACCCGGAGCTGTTACGAACGGCTCCCCATATCACCTATGTCCGGCGCCTGGATGAAGTTCAGGCTGCCCGCAATCCGGTTCTGAGGTGGGAGGGAAAATAATAAGGCTGGAAAACTGGCTCAGAAACATAGATAAGCCGGGGCAGCAGTATTTGGTGAAGGAAGAGACTCAAAATGAGCATGCAGGAACTATTTTTGAAACTCTATGATTTCTGGTCGAAGCAGGGCTGTTATCTGGCTCCCACCTACGACCTGGAAGTCGGGGCCGGGACTATGACCCCGGACACCTTTTTCCGGGTTCTGGGAAAGCGGCCCTGGAAGGTGGCCTACGTCCAGCCCTCCCGGCGTCCGACCGACGGCCGCTATGGTGAAAATCCGCACCGGGTGCAGAAACATTTCCAGTTTCAGGTGATCATCAAGCCCTCTCCCGATAACATCCAGAGGGTCTACCTGGAGAGCTTGACCTCCCTGGGAATAGACCTTAAAGAACATGACCTCAGGTTTGATGAGGATGACTGGGAATCGCCGACCATCGGGGCCTGGGGGGTGGGCTGGCAGGTGATGCTGGATGGACTGGAGATCACCCAGTTCACCTATTTTCAACAGGCGGGGGGACTGGAACTCTTTCCGGTCTCTGTGGAAATCACCTACGGGCTGGAGCGTCTGGAAATGTTCCTGGAGCAGAAAGACAACATCTATGACCTGCAGTGGTCTCCCCAGGTCAGCTACCGCGACCTGCGCTACCAGGAAGAGAAAGAATTTTCCATATACAATTTTGAGCAGGCTGACACCCAGATGCTGCACCGGGCTTTTAATGCGGCCGAGAAAGAAGCCCAGCGTCTGGTCGGGCAGGACCTGTTGCTGCCTGCTTACGACCAGTGCCTGAAATGTTCTCATCTCTTTAACCTCCTGGACTCCCGCGGGGCGATCAGCGTGACCGAACGGGTGAAGTTGATCGGACAGGTGAGGGCCCTGGTCAACCAGATTGCCAGGAAATTCGTGGAGAGGGAAGGAGAAAGCTGATGGAATTCCTGCTGGAAATAATGACCGAGGAACTGCCTTCCACCCATGTCCGCAGCGCTCTCGGCCAGCTGCAGGACCTGTTCCGGCAGGAGTTAATGGCGGCGCGGGTTGGCTTCAACGACCTGAGAACCCTTGGCACGTGCCGTCGCCTGGTGGTTGTGGCTGATCTTGAAGCCGGGCAGCCCGATGAAGAAGAGGTGGTAACCGGACCGCCACGACAGGTGGCCATTCAGACCGATGGGAGTTACACCCAGGCGGCCCTGGGTTTTGCCCGCTCCCAGGGGGTGGCAGTGGATAGGCTGGAGGTCATTAAGACGGCCCGGGGCGAGTACCTCGGATTCAGACGGCTGAAAAAGGGCCGCCCGACAGAAGAAATCATCCCCGAAATTTTCCCGAAAATCATCAACTCTCTGAGCTTCCCCAAGAACATGCGCTGGGGCGAAAAGAATTTCCGTTTCTCCCGCCCGATTAAAAACCTGCTGTGCCTGTTCAACGGCCGGGTGGTGCCGCTGGAACTGGCCGGTCTCAGGTCCAGCAACCGGACCCGGGGGCATTTCATTCATTCTCCCGTTGAATTCGAGGTCAGTAGCTTTGACCAATATAAGAAACTGCTCCATGAAAATCAGGTTGTGGTCGAGCCTGAAGAGAGGAAGCGGTCCATCTGGCGGCAGTTTGAAGAGAAGCTGACCGGGATGAAAGCTGAGGTTTATCCCGATGAAGCCCTGCTGGAAAGGTTGCTGTGGAACGTGGAGTGTCCCCTGGTCATCATGGGGAGTTTTCCGGAAAGTTACCTGGAGCTGCCGCTTGAAGTTCTATCCACGGCCATGAGAGAGGGACAGAAGCTGTTCTCGGTGGTGAGCCACCAGAAACAACTTCCCTTGTTCCTGGGAATTGCCGATGCCCCAGCTGACCCCAGGAATCATATTGCTTCCGGAAACGAGCGGGTGCTCAAGGCCCGCCTGGAAGATGCCAGGTTCTTCTGGAAAAATGACCTGAAAGTGAACCTGGCCGACCGTGTTTCCCAGCTGAAGAACGTGGTCTTCCAGGAAAAGCTGGGCAGCTACGGAGACAAGGTGGATAGGTTGCAGAAACTGGTGGCCTACCTGGCCGACCGCCTGGAAATGAAAGCAGAAAAGAAGGAACTGGTTGAGGCGGCCAGGTTGTGCAAGGCTGACCTTCTGACCGACATGGTTCGGGAATTTCCCGAGCTCCAGGGGAAAATGGGTGGACTCTATTCCCGCCGGCAGGGCAGTTCGGAAACTGTTTCCAGGGCCATCTACGAACACTATCAGCCCGAGGGCCTGGAAGACCCGGTGCCGGTTACGGCCGCCGGGGCGGTTCTGTCCCTGGCCGATAAGCTGGACACGGTGGTCGGGGTGTTCGGAGTCGGAGTCAGCATCAGCGGCTCCAGCGACCCCTTCGGGTTGCGCCGGCAGGCCCTGGCCATCTGCAAAATCATCCTGGAAAAGAAATTCGAGCTTTCGTTGCACCGCCTCCTGGATAAGGCCATTTCCTTGCTGGCCGACCGGCTGACCATTCCCCAGGAACAGCTGAAAGCGAACCTGAGCGAATTTTTCGAAGGTCGACTCCGGTTCATTTTTGAAAAACAGGGCTACCGTTACGACCTGATAAATGCCGCTCTCGGTCCCGGGATAGAATTCCCGGTCCGGACTGAGGCCCGGTTGAAGGCTCTGAACGAGCTCAAGGGAAGTCCCAACTTTGAGCAGTTCATATTG
Source organism: Candidatus Saccharicenans sp. (assembly GCA_026414545.1). Taxonomy (GTDB): domain Bacteria; phylum Acidobacteriota; class Aminicenantia; order Aminicenantales; family Saccharicenantaceae; genus Saccharicenans. The sequence goes on along the minus strand of JAOAIU010000027.1, from coordinate 65,262 downwards.
ATGGTTAAGAGAGTTAAGAACATCGTCAAGGAACCACCCCGGGCCAGGCTGAACTCGGCTCTGCTCAGGGAAAAGGAAGAGAAGGAGCTATATTCTGCCCTGAAGATAATCAAGAAGAATGCGGAAGAAATGCTGGCCCGCAATGACTTTGCCCAGGCCCAGAAAATGGTTTTCCGCCTGCAGTCGCCGCTGGACAATTTTTTTGAAAGCGTGCTGGTGATGGCCGAGGATAAAAAGGTCCGTGCCAACCGGTTGGCCCTGCTATCCCAGATTCTGGAGCTGACCGCAGAACTGGCCGATTATTCCCAGGTGGTGGTGGAGAGCGAGGGCCGCTGAACCCTGGACCGGCTTTTGGAAGTTCAGCCTTCTATCTTGTATTCGTCAGTCTCGGATTCTTCGGCCGGCCCTTTCTTCCTGACTTCTCCGAACTTGTGCTCCAGGGAAATTATCTTTACTAGGTTTCCGGGATAATTCTGGCCTTTCTGGTTGCCATAAGCATGAAACTGGATCCCGACCTTGAATGGGTAGGCAGCATTATCTTGTGCGGCTGACCAGCGAACCTCACCCAGCTGGGTGAGGGGAACCATTTCACCCGGAATGGAAATCTGGATGGTCAAGGAAGTCCCGGGTTTAAGGTGCTGGCGGCAGCTGAAACTGACCCCGCCGCGGCTTATGTTCTGCAGCGGGCAGAATTCTTCATCGAATTCTTTGCTGGAGCCGAGCCATCTTTCCTTGCGGTAGGAAACCGTTGCGCCCGGAATCATAAACCTCTGGCACAGGCGCTTTTCTTCCGGATAAATGTCTTGGCCCATGCTGTCGTCCGGTTCCTTATCTAGAGCTGACATGTTGCTTATATTTATAGCTAAGATGGGCCTGTTTGTCAAAAAGTATAAATTCCTGGTGTCTCCAGGAACGGCTAATAGGGCAGGGATTCAGCCTTGAGCGTACGGAGCTTGATGGAAACCTCAGTTCGTACCTCCTGCTTCTCCAGGCTGGTGAAGGCGAAATTGATTTCCGGTCTCCTGACAAAGCTGGCCGGCACTTTCTCCGGCGGCTTTTTCTTCCAGTCCTTGATGGCTCCGGCGATGGCTGAAATGGCGTCCAGGATGGAAACGCCGCGGAAATAGGGCTGGTCTTTGTCCGGGGCCATATAGGGTTTGGTGCCGGGTGGGTTTGGAGGCGGGATATAAACCTTGACCGGTATCTGTTTTTGCAGATACTTGGTGGCTTTGTAGATGAGGGTGTCGCCTATGTAAAAAGCCACTTCTCCTTCAACATTCTTGATGGGCGGGGACTCCTGTCTCTGGACCAGAAGCTCCCGGCTTTGCATATTCCTCTTTTCAATTCCAAATTCCAGGACGATCCGCTTCCTGACGGTGATGCTCCTGGTTTTAAGGTACAGGTCAAGGTTGAGAGAGTAGGACTGGTCAAAATAAAAGGGTAGGGGAAGTTGAATGAGATGGGCTCCCTTGGTCCACAGGCCTCCCTCCAGCGGGTTGCCTTCCAGTTGAATCTTGTAATAGGCATCAGCTGACAGGTCGAAGCCGAGGCGCAACACCTCAGGTATGGACCGGTCTTCGGAAGAGGCGGGCAACAGGAAATTTAAGTTGCTTACCAGCGGGAAGTCCTCCCGCCAGCGGCCCCAGTACTCCAGGGCTTGATTAAAAACGCTAAAATCCAGGAAGGACAGCAACGGCTGAGAGTCTCCGAACTCTTCAAAGTAATCGATCAGGGCCTTTTTTTCTTCGGCCGGAAGATTGTTCTTGAAGTACAGAAAGGGAAGCAGCGCCAGGGCGTCCTGTTTTTCCGTTTGTTCCAGTCCGGTCAGGGTGGTTTCCAGCAGGTTCAGAGCTGGCTCGTATTCCCTGTTTTTCAGCAGTTCATTTATCTGCGATTTCCAGTCAGCCCGAGCGGAAAGGGCCAGACAGAAACAGCCCAGCAGTAACAGGATGACAAGTCGGTTCTTTTTGAGGTCAGTCATGGTAGGTGAACACCAGATAAAATTCCAGACTCTTACCGGGGAAATCCTCGGGCAACGGCGGGAAGGGGGCACAGAGTCGGACAGCGGTCAGGGCGGCCTGGTCCAGGATTTCGCTGGTGGTGGAAGTGGCGATTTCCAGTGATTGCAACTGCCCGTCTCTATCAACCAGCAGAATCAGAGCCACATTCTTATTTTTCGGCATAACGGAGAGCTGGGGAAGTATCCATCTGGATTGAACCAGGTTGACCACTCTCTCCGCCCAGGGCTTAATATTGTATCGGTACCCGGCCACGGCCTGCGGAGTTACCGTTCCCGGCACCCCGGGGCGAGCTCGCCCGGCCTCGGTGAAATGCAGACCCCGTCCCGGCTTTTCGTAGGCCCGGGGCGCAGCATATTGGAGGACATCACTTTTAATAGAGGGTGGCGCTTCCCCGACTTCGCCCGGTTCGGGCTCGGGCCGGACCGGAAGCTTGAGGCTGAAACGGTATTTTCCAGAAACGGGCCTGATGCGGGAAAGATTAATCCTGACTCCAGACGGAGTTCGGGTTTCACTCCGACCGGCGGCCAGGTAGGCTTCGAGGTCAAAAGGAACGGATGGTTGACCCGACCCGGAAACCTGGGAGGTAGTGCCGGCAACTCCTGGGGCTTCTGCCCCGGGCCTGCCTCCAGGCTTCCCCCTCCCGGTCGGCTCGCCCCTGCCTGGCTGTCCACCAGCCTGGGCTTCGGTCACCGGCGGTTCTTTGATCACTTCGGGCAGGTATGGCCGTGGGCTGGCTTCCGGGTAAGTGGCGATGACCACGTCAGTTTCTTTAATAAAGGGTAAAATCTTGACGATAATCTTGGCCTGCTTAAGATAAAGGATCAGCAGGACGTGAAGCAGAATAGCAATGGTCAGGCTAATGACCTTGGGCCAGGCTTCGCTCCGGTCCATCCGGCGCCATCTGGCAGTTAGCCTCAGGAAACTGGGCTTTAATTTAATGCTTCTCATTAATCGGTTTCGTTTACCCAAAAATCGGAATTCTTATTATATAGAAGCCGGCCTGAAAGAGAAAGTTGCACGGGCAACTATTTGGTCAGGCGAAGCCTGAACAGGGTGAACCCCAGGGAGAGGGAGTTGACCAGCAACAGGAAAGTGAAAAGCAACTCCAGTCCCAGGAGCGGAATGAAGACCGAGCTGGCCAGCAGGGCGCCCAGAAATGACCCGAACAGGTCCAGCGAATAACCGAGCCCGTACCTAGCCCTATTCTGAAGGTAGATGAAATTGCTGACCACAAACAGGAAGCCACCCAGAATACCCATCAAAAGGAGCAAGCCGTAAAATGCCGGCTCGGGGGCGGCTGCTGGGGCCAGGCCAGAGAGGACCAGCAGAATCACGAAGCCAGACTGCACGGCCACCAGGTGCGGTAGGCCGAGAGATGGAGACATTCTTCTGGCCAGACTGGAACCAAGGAACAGTCCGGCCATAAAGATGGTGAAAAGAAGCGATATCTTGCTGTAAACCAGACCCAGCCGGCTCTGAAAGGACAGAATCAGGGCCACTTCGGCCACGATGGTGGTAAAACCCATTACCATAATCGGCAGCAGATAGGCCGCCGAACTTTTTTTCCGGAAGGCAAGCAGAAACAGAATTAAAAGAAGAAACAACAATAGAGGCAGGTCAAAGAGCCAGAATCTGGTCAGGCCCTGCAGCCTTCCCAGTCCCCGGCTGACGGAGCCGTGGAACTGTTGGCTCCAGACCAGGGTCTGGTAAAAATAACTCACCGGTTGCCGGTCTGAATTCAACCGAGGCCTGTCGACAGTTTGCAGGCTGGAGCGCAGGTACTCCCGTTTCAGGGGATGGAGGCGACTCCTCAGGAATTCTGGTCTGAAAAAAACCGTCTTCAGCCGGTAGCGGTTCAACTTCTCGAGCAGGCTGTCTGTGTTGATATCCAGCGGACCGGCCGAGGCCAAAAATACATTATTGTCTCCAGGAATTATTTCCACCCGGGGAAAAACTGTCGTCAGAGAATGATAAATGGAGGCCAGGAGAATTGATCTCTGCGGCGACAGGTAGCTTTCGGAGGAGGGCAGGAGAAAGGAAAAAACTCCCTCGGCTACCAGCCTTTCCCGGACCTGCCTGAAAAACTCCACGGTGTAAAAACGGTTGACCTGAGCCGTGGACGGCTCCGGCAGGTTGCAGATGACCAGGTCGTAGCGTTTGCGGGTTGTCTGCAGGAATTTTCTTCCGTCCTCAAGATGAATTTCAACCCGTTGGTCTCCCAGGCCGGTTTGCCGGTCCCCCAGCACCTTACGGGCCAGTTTCACCAGGCTCGGGTCCAGTTCTACGTAATCCACCCTGACCTGCGGGTACTGCAGAGCCTGGGCCAGGGTGCCGTTGAGTCCGCCCCCGACCAGAAGTAATTTGGCCGCTTCAGGTCTTTGAAGGAAGGCAAAGTGGATGGCCTCCTCAGCCGAGGCCTGGTCCGGGAAGTTAAAGGCCAGGGTGCCGTTGCCGTAAAAAGAAACCAGTTCTCCGGTCTTGACCACCTGCAGACGGGCATAGGGCGAATCCCTGACTTCAACCAGTTGCAGCGGTTTCCAGTAGATTTTTTCGACCGGCCTGTCTCCAAACCATAACCCGGCTGCCATCAGGAATAGGAGCAACTGAGCTGCCATTTTCTTAAAACCAGACACCAGGATGATGGCCAGTCCAGCCAGCAAGATGATCAGGGATGCCGCCTGCCAGCTGGAAAGATTGGGGGTCAGGACCAGGTAGATCAGCAGTCCGCCCGCGGCCGCACCCAGGGATTCCAGCTGATAGACAGGTATCAGTCGGCCGCGTTGCCAGAAGACGTTGTAGACAAACAACGCTCCCAGAGGCAGGCTGAGAGCAAAAGAAATCAACCAGGAGGTCAGCAGAAGAGGCCCGGGGCCGGTCATCTCCGCCGGCAGAAGACCGAAAATAAACCTGGCCAGCCTGAGAAGGACCAGAAGAATTCCGGTGATGATTATCAGGCCCCGGTAGAAAGCGGTCGTTGAAATTGCAACCCGGAATTTTTTCTCGGCCAGCAAGCTGCCCAGACCGCCTCCCAGCAGCCAGAAAGCCAGGACCAGCCCATAGACGAGCTCGTTACCCTGGAAACGGACCTCGAACTCTCTGAGGAGGATTACCTGGAAAGAGGTGGACAGGAAGCCCAGCAGAAAGGGCCAGAAGGGATTCTCTAGCTCCAGACCCCCGAAATGACCTGACCGCAATAGCGACATTTGTTCCCGCTCATTTCCCTTTTTCTGATGACATAACCGTATCTTTCGATTATTAATTTACCACATTTGGGGCAATAGGTGTTTTCTCCGGGATGACCGGGAACGTTGCCAACGTAGACATGGTGCAGACCTTCGGCCAGGGCTACCTCCCGGAGCTTTTCCAGGGTGGAAACGGGCGTTGGCGGCAGGTTCTTGACCAGGTACATGGGCTGGAAGCGGGAAAAATGAATCGGGTAATCTGGCCCGATTTCGTTCTTGAGATAACGGCACATGTCCCGGATTTCGGAGGGGTTATCGTTGAGGGTGGGAATTACCAGGTAGACGATTTCTAACCAGGTCCCAGAGCGGGCAATTTGCTTTATGGTCTGGAGTACAGGCTGTAGTTCTCCCCGGACGTATTCGCGATAAAAATTCTGGTTAAAGGCCTTGAGGTCCACCTTTATGGCTTCCACCACCCGGAGCAAGTCGGCCAGAGGCTCCGGGTTGATGTAGCCGGCGGTTACCACCACGTTCCGGATGCCCTTTTTCCTGGCCAGCAGGCTGCTGTCGTACATGTATTCAAAGAAGACAACGGGCTCGGTGTAGGTGTAAGCGATGACCGGGCAATCATACCGCTCACAGGAGGCTACCAGAGCTTCGGGCAGGAGGCTGATGTTTTTGACCTGTTCCGGGCGCATCTGGGAAATTTCCCAGTTCTGGCAGAACTTGCAGCTGAGGTTGCAGCCGGCAGTAGCCAGGGAAAAAGCCTCGGAGCCTGGCAGGAAGTGGAAAAAGGGTTTCTTTTCTATGGGGTCGACGTTCAGACTGGCTACCTGGCCATAGACCAGGGTATAGTATTTTCCGTCCTGGTTCTCCCTCACCCCGCAAAATCCCCTTTCCTTGTCCCCGAGCTGGCAGAACCGCGGGCAGAGGTTGCACTTAATTTCCCGGTCGGGCAGCTTCTGATAATACCGGGCTTCTACCCGGGACAGACCGGCGCCCGGAAGGGGACCGCTGGCCAAAAAATTGCCTGAGGCAGAAAGCCAGGGCAGCAGACACAGGCTGCAGCCTGAGAGCGAACATTTCAGGAAATCGCGGCGGTCCATATTCCTTTTTATTATACCTCTTCTTCGATAATCTCGATATTCTCCAGCCGGGCCTGCCCGAGGTTGAGTTTTTCCGCCGTCATCAGGTAGCCCGGTTCCCGTCCCTCTTCTTTGAGGCTGGGCAGCCCCTTTTTAGCCCGGAGCTCTTCTATCAATTTCCAGCCGACGGTGTCAGCCGCAACCGGGTCCAGGCTGAAGATTAGTTTTCGGGCAATGGCCAGCCATTGTGGATGGTAGGAAGGACCGCGATGGTATTGAACTCGCAGGGCATCGAGAATGGTCAGGCGATGTTTCTCTCGAACAGGTTTGGTTTCGAACAACTCGGCAATGTAAGGGTCGCAGTTGGAATCGTGGTACTTGTTGGGATTATGGATTGCCCCGAAATAGTTCTTGAGGCCAGCGGTGACCCCAGCCAGACCATGGTCCTTGAGCAGAGCCAGACTGATGCTGGCCTGGATGAATTCTGCCTGGATACGAGAAAACAGGCTGCCGAGATGGCGGTGGGCGGTTGGTTCGGACTGGTAACCAGCCCGGCGGTTATCGGTGCCGAATATTTTCAGGCTGTCCGGGGAGGTTGAGAGCTTATAACCCGCGTCTTTTAGTTCCTCGTCGGTCCGGTCCCAGATGATGATATTTTCTTGGCCGCTGATGGTTTGGCCGAGCCACAGGCCCAGGGCCAGGGCTGTTTCTGGACTGGTGCTCAGGGCCCGTCGGCCAATGGTATTGACCTTGAGGCCGACAATTTCCCCCGGCCGGAACCATTGCCCCAGGGCATCTTCAGCCCGGGCCGCTCCACCGAGAGCCTGAAAACCTTTCTTCAGCATGGCCAGGATAAGCCCGGGGTCGGGACGGGTGATGTCGGGGAAATTGCGGCTGCAGGTTACAATAACCACTCTGGCTTTGCTCATTTTTAGCCAGGATTATGATGGTCCTTAACTCCCGGGTTGTCAATAGAACCAGTCCGGCGGTGGTTGAATTTAAATCAGAAACTGGATATATTGAAATCACACGGAGGAGATGATGAAAACGACAAGTAATCGCCTTTTTTCGGCCATAAAAAATCTCAGTCTGATCCTGCTGGTCTATGCCACAGCCATCGGGGCCCCGGCTCCCGATTCTAACCTCAAAGCGCTGCTCCCCCGGCCGGACGGCTGGAAATTTCAGGAAGAGCCGCAGCTCTATTCGCCGGGCACTCTTTACGAGTACATAGACGGGGCGGCCGAGGCTTACCTCAGCTATGATTTTAAAGAATTGATTGTCGCCCAGTACCAGAAGGATGGGACTGAAACTACCCTGACCCTGGAAATATACGATATGGGCCTACCTCTGAATGCCTTCGGCATCTTCAGCTCCGAACGTTATCCGGACAGTCCTGATTTGAACATCGGCAATGCCGGCTACCAGGAAGAGGAAGTCTTAAATTTTATTGCCGGGAGCTATTACGTCAAGTTGATATGTTATAACGGCGGAGGAGAAACCCCGGACTTCCTGAAGCAGTTTGCGCGCGAGGTTGAAGCCCGGGTCAGGGATAAAGGCGGCCTGCCCGAGGTTTTTCGGCTGTTCCCGCCGGAAAACCGGGTAAAGAATTCTGAAAAATTCATAAAAAAGAATTTCATGGGCTTTGATTTTCTAAACCATGGTTATGTGGTTCTCTATCGCCAGGGTCAAGCAGAGTATGAAGGCCTGGTAATAGATAGCGGCTCCCCGGCCGAAGCCGCTTCGCGTTTGCAGAAGCTGGTGGCCTTCTATGCCGGGGAGAAAAACCCGTTCCTAAAGGAAGATTCCCGGTACCACCAGAAAAATGCTTACGGGCAGCATGTCCTGCTGGGTCAGGTCGGGAGCTACCTTTACGGTTTCAGCCGGGTTCCTGACGAGCTTCTGCCTCAGGTTCTCAAGCAATTTGAAAAGCTGGGTCAGAAGCTGGCCACCGTTAAGTAGGGGAGCCCACCTTGGCCGAGTCCAGACTGACCAGAATCTCCCTGGTGATAATCGTTCTGTTCATCACCGGTATCATCTTAAGGATTGCCAGGCCTGTCCTCCTGCCTTTCATTGTGGCCCTTTTTATTTCCTACGCCGTTTCCCCGCTGCTGGACTGGCTGGTCAGGCTCAAGGTTCCCAAGCTTCTGGCCATCATCTCCATTCTCATTCTGACCTTTTCCTTTATTTACCTTCTGGGCTTGTTGCTCTTTTCCAGCGGTAAGTATTTTGCTACCGAGTTTCCCAAGTACAGTCGCCAGGTTAATTCTCTGATGGCCGAGCTGATTGACTGGCTGGAACGTCTGCCCTTCAAGGTCAGCGTTCCGACCATAATCTCCCAGCTAAACGTGGATAAACTGACCGGCCTTCTGCTTGGCACCCTTGGTTCATTTCTGACTTTCCTGGGGAAATTGCTGATGGTTTTTGTCTTTGTCATTTTTATCCTGGCCGGCCGGGACAAGCTGCCAGCCAAGATAGCCACGGCCCTGGCTGAAGACCGGGCGGTTTACGTCAACCGGGTGGTGTCCAGCATCAACCGCCAGGTCCAGAAATACCTGGCTGTCAAGACACTGGTAAGCCTGCTGACCGGTGTCCTGGCCACTTTCATCCTGCTGCTTTTCGATGTGGATTTTGCCCTCTTGCTGGGCTTCCTGACCTTTATCCTGAACTATATACCATCCATTGGTTCAATAATAGCCACCGTCCTGGCCGTCCTGATCGCCTTCTTCCAGTTCGGGAATTCCCTGGTCCCGGTCTGGGTTTTGATCCTGCTCGGCCTCATTCAGACCGTCATAGGTAATTTTGTCGACCCCAGGCTCATGGGGCGCAGCCTGGACCTCAGCCCGCTGCTGGTAATTTTTTCGTTGATTTTCTGGGGTTGGCTGTGGGGTGTTGCCGGAATGTTCCTGGCCGTTCCGTTGCTGGCTGTGCTCAAAATAGTATTTGAAAATGTGCCTTCCCTTAAATTCGTGGCGGTCTTGATGAGCAAGTAAGAGGAATGGCCGGGTTCAATTTTCAGAGAGATTAACGACCCCTGAAACCAGGCGCAAAATTCCTGCTAATAAGCCTTTCCGGCGACCGGAAAAAGCTGACTTAATGGGCAGGATTGAGAATTGGCCGCTACCAGCTGTCAGCCTTTCTTGATATTCTTTCCCTGAGCATTCGGTGGCGCTTCGGCCATTGACTCCGGGTTAACGATGAAGGCCTCCTCGCTGAAGACCTTGAAGCTGTCCTTGAGCATTTTCTTTAGGGCCTTCTGAGCGGCTTTCTGTTCGGCACTTTTCTTGGATGGACCGCTGGCCCTGGCCAGGACCTTATCGCCGGACAGAACCTCAACCGTGAATACCCGGTTGTGGGCTGGCCCGGTCTCAGTAACGGTCCTGTAAGCCGGCCCCGGGAGTTTGTGCTGGCCAAAGTACTCCTGCAGGGCTGACTTGAAATTATTGATCTGGAAATTGTCCCTAGGAAGTTTCTTGAAATACTTTTTGACCAGTGCCTGGAGCACGTGGCGGCTGGTCTCGAAGTCGCTATCCAGGTAGACCGCGCCCATCAGGGCTTCAAAGGTGCCGGCCAGGATGCTCTTTTTCTTGCGTCCTCCGCTCTTTTCTTCACCTCGACCCAGCAGAATGGCCCTGTCCAGCCCCAGCTTTCTGGCCAGAATGGAGAGGGAACTGGTGGATACCAGAGCTGCCTTGAGCTTGGACAGTTGTCCTTCACCCAGTTCGGGGTAAGCCTGCCGGAGGAAATCGGCCAGGACCAGGCCCACCACTGAATCACCCAGGAACTCCAGGATTTCGTTGTCCTGGACTTTGTCTTCCAGATGCTCGTAGGCAAAGGAACTGTGAGTCAGAGCCTGTTTCAAAAGAGCAGGATTCTGAAACCTGTAGCCGAGTTTTTTTTCGACGCTAACCAAGTTCACCGCGCCTTCTATCCGATATTTTTGTTATCTTTTTCAGAAGGATAGACAACCTTTCCGCCAACGATGGTCATGGCCACGGCCCCGCGGAAGCTGGTATTAAGGAAGGGGGTGTTCTTGCTCCGCGACTGAAGGTCTTCGCGCCTGACCGAAGTTGTTCCGTTAATGTCCAGGAGTACCAGGTCGGCCTCGGCGCCAATCTTAATCCGCCCCTTATTTTCAAGCTTCAGCAGCCTGGCCGGGGCTATGGTCAGGGCCTGTATCAAACGCTCAAGAGGAAGCTCCGCGGTTCTTACCAGCCTGTCCAGCAGGGAGGGGACAGCAGTTTCCAGTCCGTTGATCCCGAACGGTGCCTTTTCCAGGCCCAGGGCTTTTTCCTGTTCGGCGTGCGGGGCATGGTCGGTGGCAATGACCTCGATCAACCCGCTCTTGAGGGCCTGGAGCAAAGCCCGGCGGTCCGTTTCGGTCCGGAGGGGGGGATTAACCTTATATACGGGGTCCCGGGTCAAAAGCAGCTCTTCAGTCAGAAGTAGATGGTGAGGGGTGACCTCGGCTGAAACCGGGACTCCTTCCGCCCTGGCCCAGTCGAGGAGGGCTACCGAGCCGGCCGTGCTCAGATGGGCCAGGTGGACCGGCCATCCATTATGCCTGGCCAGAATGAGGTCCCTGGCCACCATGATTTCCTCGGCCTCGGCTGGGATGCCCGGAAGGTTGAGGTTCCTGGACACTTGCCCCTCATGGATGACTCCGCCGGCCGCCAGGGATTTTTCTTCGCAATGGTCTATGAGTAATCGGCCCAGGCTGGCTGCTCTTTCCATGGCCTGCCTCATCAGAGCACTGTTCCAGACGGGCTGGCCGTCGTCGGAGAAAGCGACGGCGCCGGCCGCAGCCAGCTCTTCCAGCGGTGCCAGTTCCTGGCCCTTCTGTCCCACGGTGACGGCGGCCACAGGCAGGATGTTGACCACCGCCTCCTTTCTGGCCTTTTCTTTAATGAACTTAATTATCTCCACCGAGTCAGCCACCGGGCTGGTGTTGGGCATGCAACAGATGGTGGTAAAACCTCCCCGGGCGGCGGCCCGGCTGCCGCTGGCAATCGTTTCCTTGTGCTCGAAACCTGGTTCCCGCAGGTGGACGTGGAGGTCAATAAATCCAGGCACCACCACCAGGCCGCTGGCTTCTACCACCCGATCCGTTTCGACCCTGATTTCGGTCTGAATATCCACAATTCGACCTTCGGCCAGCAACAGGTCAAAGACTCCGTCAATCTTCTGGCCCGGGTCCAGTACCCTTCCTTTTTTAATCAGAAGCTTCAAGCCTGAACTCCCGCCACCGATTATAATCTATTTTTTGTTCAGCTTGACCTGGGGTTCGGTAATCAGGACTTCATCGACCCCGTCTATTTCCTTCAGGCGAACTTCCACCCGCTCCCTTCGGGAAGTGGGCAGCAGGCGGCCGACATAATCCGGGCGGATAGGTAGTTCCCGGTGCCCGCGGTCGATGAGCACGGCCAGCTGAATGGTGCGGGGACGACCGAGGTCGAAGATGGCCTCCATGGCCGCCCTGATGGTTCGGCCGGTAAAGAGCACATCGTCTATCAGCAGTACGTCCCGGCCATCCAGCCTGGCTTTTATTTCATTCTTATCGATTATTTTACTTTTATCAGTCTTTTTCAGGTCATCACGGTAGGGGGTGATATCCAGGGTGATGACGGGGACTTCCAGACCTTCGGTCTGCTTCAAGATATCAGCTATACGGTTGACCAGGTAAATTCCCCTGGTCTTGATGCCCACCAAAATCAGGTTTTTCAGGTCCCGATTACGCTCAGCAATTTCGGTGGCCATCCTCACCAGGGTGCGGCGGATTTTTCCGTTGTCCATCACCCGGGCTTTAACTTTATTTTTCATCAGCAACCTCACTCTTATTGGTTGAAAGAGTTATATTTAGCTAAAATCGACCAAAAGTCAAGGTTTTGAAAGCCGGCGGCCAGCGGCTCGGAAAAGCCTCCTGGCCCGGGAGACATCGGCGGAAATCTGCCTGCGGAGAGCTTCGACCGAGTGGAATTTCTTTTCGTCCCGGAGCTTTTTCAAAAGATAAAGCCTGGCTTTGCGCCCGTAAAGTCTGCCGGAAAAGTCCAGCAGGTGAGCCTCAACCGATGGTTGCCTCCCGTTGAAGGTAGGGCGGAAGCCTATGTTAGCCACAGCCGGGTAGGCTCCGTCATCTATCTTAACCAGGCTCAGATAAACCCCCGAGGGCAATATCTCATTTTCAGTCTTGAGGTTGATGGTGGGGAATCCGAGAATCCGGCCCAAACCGCGTCCCTTGACTATGGTTCCGTAGATTTCATAAGGCCGACCCAGGAGTCTGGCTGCCGTCTCCACCCGGCCTTTATCCAGGAGCTTCCTGATCAGGCTGGAACTGACCTGGGTTCCGCCTTTCTTCACCGGGTTAACCGCAACGACCCGAAAACCATGGACACGGCCAAAAACCCTGAGCTCCCGCACCCCGCACCGCCGGTTATGCCCGAAGCGAAAATTCTGGCCGACCACTACCCGGCTGATGCCCAGCTTTTTTTTGAGGATCTGGCTGGCAAATTCCTGGCCGCTGAGCGCGGCCAGGTCCCTTTCCAGGGAAAGGACCAGGCAGTAATCCAGGCCCTGGTTTTCCAGGTATTCCAGCTTCTGCCGGCCGGTCTGGATCAGGTTGATTTTTTTGCGGTTCAGGATTCGGTCCGGGTGGGGAGAAAAAGTCATCAAGCCGGCCGCCACTCCCAGCCGCCGGCTCTGCTTTATAAGCTCTTTAAGAATCTTCTGGTGACCGAGGTGGCAGCCGTCAAAGATGCCTATGGCCAGAACAGAGCCTTCGGACAGGGGTCTTAACCGGGATGACAGGCGGCGAAAAACTTTCATTGAGTTCAGAGCTTGATGGCCTCAACCTTCTTGAGATAGTTGAGCTTGAGCTGGGAGAGAACCGCTTCCAGGAAATTTTCTTCTTCCGGCTCCAGATTGCCCTTGGTCCGGTCGCGCAACAGGTCCAGGATGTCGATCAACCTCCGGGCATATTCAAGATTGGTTTCCAGCTGGTTGGTCCTGGGGTCTTCCAGCAGGCCGAGCTTGATTAAGGCCTGGGTGTAGATGGGGAAAACGATGGAGCTGAATTCCAGCGGTGGCATGAATTCACGGGATTCTTCCGGGTCCTGCCCGTTCTTGGTTCGGTCGTCCATCTGGCGTTTTACCCCTTGTTTGGTGGCTTAATGCCCGGGTTGAAAAAATACCGCCATTAAGGTAACTTACGGAGTTAAATCATAGCCATTATTTGAATAAAATTCAAGTGGAGGCCTGGAAGTGAGAGCTGCGACTGAGGCCGGAGGCCGATTCCGGCAACTGGTGGAAATAATAGCCAGGCTACGTTCACCCGGGGGTTGCCCCTGGGACCGGGCCAGGAGCCGCCGGGATATCCTGAACTATTTCCTTGAGGAAGTTTATGAAGCGGTGGAAGCCATAAGCTCCGGTCCCCCCGAGGCTGCCCGGGAGGAGCTGGGTGATGTCTTGATGGAGGTGGTTTTCCTGGCCAGATTTTACGAGGAAGAAGGCTTGTTCACCCTGGCTGATGTCCTTGAGGGCATTAACCGCAAAATGGTCGAACGTCACCCCCACGTTTTCGGCGAAAAATCCAGGTTGAGCCCGGAAGCGGTCCTGGCCGGCTGGCAGAAGAATAAACTGAGTGAAAAAAAGCGCCGGTCCATACTGGACGGACTTCCTGCTTCGGCTCCATCTCTGGTCTATGCCTATATGCTGGGGCAGCGAGCGGCGGCCCATGGTTTCGACTGGCCGGAGGCTCTCTCCGCCCTGGAAAAAGTCAAGGAAGAGGTGGCCGAGCTGGAAAAGTCCTTAAAGGAGAAAAGAAGAAAGAGAATAGCCGAAGAGCTGGGCGACACCCTATTTTCCCTGGTCAACGTCAGCCGGCTGCTGGGCTATAACCCGGAAATCGTTCTCCGGCAGGCCGGGCGGAAGTTTGAACGGCGCTTCCGGCAGCTGGAAAAAGAACTGAAGAAAAGAGGCAGGAAGGTTGAGGAATGTTCTCCGGATGAACTGGACCGCGTCTGGGAAAAGGTTAAGAAAAATAAAACCGCCGTTCGGAAAAGTAATAAAAAGAAACCGGGCAGAGATTAAAGGTGAAAGTAAAAACCGTAAGAATATAAAAGGGAAGTAATCCAGCGGTGAGTGACTCGGAGCCCGGCTCCGACTTCAGTCTTTTCTGTCTGCCGCCAGTGCTTCCTTCTTCCTCATCAGCAGCGAAGCCTTGATGAAATCATCCAGGTCGCCGTCCAGGATTCGGTCGACATCGCCAGTTTCAAGCCTGGTTCTAAGGTCCTTGATCATTTTGTAGGGGTGGAGAACGTAGGACCGGATCTGGTTTCCCCAGGCAATGTCCGACTTCATGTCTTCCAGCTTGTCAATCTTTTCCAGTTTCTTCTTTCTCTCGATTTCGTAGAGCCTGGCTTTGAGCAGCTTCATGGCCCGGGCCTTGTTCTGGTGCTGGGAGCGTTCGTTCTGACACTGGACGACGATGCCGGTCGGCAGGTGAGTAATCCGGACGGCCGAATCGGTCCGGTTGACGTGCTGGCCACCCTTACCCGAAGCCCGGTAGGTATCAATCTTCAGGTCATCGGGATTAATTTCTATTTCGATGTCTTCGTCAATTTCGGGATAGACGAAGACAGCGGCAAAAGAAGTATGCCGACGCTTGTTGGCGTCGAAGGGAGAAATCCTGACCAGCCGGTGGACGCCCGATTCCTGGCTGAGCAGTCCGAAAGCGTAATCGCCCTCCACCCTGATGGTGGCGCTCTTCAGACCGGCTTCTTCTCCGGGTTGGAAATCGATGACCTCAGTCTTGAAGCCTTTTCTCTCAGCAAACCTCAGATACATCCGAAAAAGCATCTGGGCCCAGTCCTGAGACTCGGTGCCGCCGGCCCCGGGATGGATGGTGAGTATGGCATTGCGCCCGTCATCTTCGTCGAAGAAAAGCGTTCGAAGCTCAGCCTCCTGGAGTTCCTGCTCGAAAGAGCGGATAGCCCGGTTAAGGTCGTCGGCCACCTTTTCGCCTTCTTCGGCCAGCTCCAGCAGGACCTCTATCTCTTCCCGGTCATTCTTGAGTTTTCTATAGAATTGCAGGTCCTTTTCCAGTTGCTTTTTCCTGATCTGAAGGGCTTGGAACTTTTTCTGGTCGTTCCAGGTTTCGGGACTGGAGAGTTGATTGTTGATATCTTCTAGTTCCCGGTTCTTGTTATCCAGGTCAAAGAAAACCTCGCACTTCTTCCAGTTTGCGGAAGAGGCTGACTGCCTTTTCCCGGCTCTCAGCCAGTTGTTCTAACCATCCGGTCTCGTTCACTTCTTTTTCTCCTGACAAGGGCAAGATAGAGGAGAAAAGGCTTTCTGTCAAGAAGGCCGGGCCCGAAAAAAACCAGCCAGTTGATTTTTCGCTCCGGCCGCAGGCCTGGCCGCCCGACCCTTATAAGCTATTGCTGGACGATGAAAAAGCCCGGGTTACGGGCCGTCTTGCTGACCAGCTCGGACAGAGCTTTCTGGGCTTCTTCGCGGGTCCGGTAGCCACCCAGCCAGACACGGTACAGCGGCTTGCGGTCCCTGGGGAAAGGTTCCTTGACCACCGCGTTGAAACCCTGCTTCTTGTACTTTTCGGCTTCCAGCCGGGCACTTGGCCGGTCGTTAAAGGCCCCGACCTGGATGAAGAAGTCGCCCCCACTGGCCGGCACAGTAGTTTTTTGAGCAGGATTTCTGGGCGGGCTGGGTGTAGATTGTTCAGTTGTTCTGGTTGGAGCTGGTTGCTGGCTGATTCGGGTAGCCGTCTGGCCAGTTGCCGGTTCGACCGGCCTGGTCTCGGGCTGGGTCTGGCTCTGGAGCGAAGTGGTGGTCTGGGTAGCCTGACTGGAAACCGTTCCCGAGCTCTCTTCGGTTGCCGGAACTGGGACCGGAGCCTTGACCGTTTCTTCGGCTTTCTGGGCGGTCATGGTTCGGACCATCAGGTCGGCCTGTTTTTTCCCGACCTGGACCCCGATAAAAAAGATAACCGCGCCCAGAATAATTATGCCCAGGATGATAACCACCAGGATGGTTGATGATACCTGTATTTCCCTGTAATTTCTCACCATGGATGTTGTCACTTCTCCTTGGATTTATCCATAGAAAAGGCTCTCAATATTTCCAGCGGCAGCGGGAAGATGATGGTCGAATTTTTCTCGGTGGCGATTTCGGTCAGGGTACCCAGAAAGCGCAGCATGATGGTCTGAGGATTTTGGGAGATTATGTCTGCGGCCTGGGCCAGCTTGGTTGAGGACTGGTATTCGCCGTCGGCGTGAATAACCTTGGCCCTTCTTTCTCTCTCAGCTTCGGCCTGCCGGGCGATGGCCCTGACCATGGTTTCTGGCAGGTCAATATGCTTTATTTCCACCAGCTGGACTTTGACTCCCCAGGGGTCGGTGTGCTGGTCGATGATTTCCTGGAGCTGGGTATTAAGCTTTTCCCTTTCTGAGAGCAGTTCGTCCAGTTCTACCTGGCCCAGGACGCTGCGCAGAGTGGTCTGGGAGAGCTGGGATGTGGCATAGAGATAATCCTGGACTTCCAGCACGGCTTTGAGCGGATCCATTACCCGGAAGTATAGAACGGCATTGACCTTAACAGAAACGTTGTCCTTGGTGATGACATCCTGGGGCGGAATGTCCATGACGATCAACCTCAGGCTGATGCGCACCATCCGGTCAATCGGGGCGAAAACAAATATCAGGCCGGGTCCCTTGGGCCTGGGCAGCACCCGGCCCAGCCGGAAAATGACTCCTCTTTCGTATTCTTTCAGTATCTTTATGCAATTTAAAAGATACAGAACGACGATGGCCACCACGATGACTGGAAAAGTAATCATTGCCAACCTCCTTTTATGGACAGGTTGTCCTGCCCCCTATATTTTTTTTACCTTCAAGGTCAGATTATTTTTAACTTCCAGCACCTCGACCCGGTCCCCCCGTTCCAGATGGTCGTCGGCCAGGGCCCGCCAGATCTCGCCGTGAACGAAGACCCGACCTTCCTGGCCCGACCAGGTCAGGACCTTTCCAGTTTCGCCGACCATGCCCTCTTTCCCGGTTATGGTTCGCCTGGTATGGACCCGAATCACCAGGTAGACCAGGAAGATGAAGACCAGGGAAACCCCTAGGGCCACCGGTATGATGAATTTCAGGCTGGGTCGCAGCTCTGGAACGGGAGACTTGATTAACATGATTGAACCAAGAAGCACCGAGACAATACCGCCCATGGTTAAAGCTCCGTAACTGTGGACTTTGACCTCGAGTATGAACAGCACCGTGCCCAGGATTATCAGCAGCAGACCCACGTAATTAACGGGCAGAATCTGGAAGGAAAAGAAGGCCAGCAGCAGGCTGATTCCACCCAGCACCCCCGGCAGTATGGCCCCAGGGTTGGCAAACTCGAAGTAGAGTCCGAGCAACCCGATCATCAGCAGGATGTAAGCCAGGTTGGGGTTGGCTATGGTCATCAATAATTTTTGCCGGAAGGTCAGGGGAATTTCGTGCGTTTCGCGGTCGTCCAGTTTCAGTGTCTCCAGGCGGCCATCAAATCTTCTTATCTCCCGGCCATCGAGAGCCTGGATCAAGTCGCTTTCCGTGCCAGCTACCAGGTCGATGACCTTTCCCTTCAAGGCTTCCTGCTCGGTATAACTCAGGCTCTGCCTGACCGCCTCTTCAGCCATCTTGACGTTACGACCTCTTTTTTCAGCCAGGGTCCTGATATAGGCAGCGGCATCATGGGTTACCTTCTCTTCCATGGTCTTGTCGGGCTGGCTCTGTCCGGTGAGCCCGATGCTGACTGGATGGGCCGCTCCGGTGCTGGTTCCCGGGGCCATGGCAAAGACATCGCAGGCCACAGCCATAAAAAATCCAGCTGAGGCCGCCCTGGCTCCGGAGGGGCTGACGTAGGCCACCACCGGAACCGGGGAGTTGACGATGCCCTCTATTATTTCCCGCATGGAAGAGTCCAGTCCCCCCGGGGTGTTCAATTTTATTATCAACAGGGAAGCCTGCTCGTCTCTGGCCCTCTCCAGGGCTTTCAGGATGATTTCGGCGGTCACCGGGTGGATGGGGGCGTTGATGGTAACACTCAATATGCGGGCCTGCAGTTCCCCTGAAGCCGCCAGAAATAAGACCAGACACACTAACAGAATTGGAATCTTTTTCACGGTAGATTAATTATAAAAAGGCCGGGTGGCTAAGTCAATTTATTAATTTTTGGAAACCCCGAACTCTGGCTTGACATTTTCTTTTTAATAAACTAATTTTACTCTATTCATTTTCCATTTGCTTATTACTAAGGAGACCGTTGATGATCAAGAACGACCTGGCCAACCTGCTGGAAAGAAAAGCAAATTTCAGCCGGGCCAAGGCTGCTCTGACTGTGGAGACTATCCTGGAAACCATGAAGAAAGCTCTGCTGGCCGGGGAGAAAATAGAAATAAGAGGATTCGGAAGTTTTCGGGTCATGCCCAAAAAAACTGGCTACGGACGCGATATCAGGCGGAATCGCCAGATTCCGATTTCCGGCGGACGCCGGGTAAAATTCCGCCCGGGCCAGGATTTCAAGAAGCAGCTGAAGCAGCAGTCCATCGAATAATCCAGGCTGTCCTATCATTCGTAATCATCCCTTCTTTACGCGAGAATATTCCTGACTGAGCTATCTGGACATCATTTCTGGCCGGCCGAGGCCGGTTGGCAATTCAGAGCAGTCCGGATTTTTTCAGGAGAACATCCTGATATAGGTTGAGGTAAACCTGCTCGGTCTGTTCCACAGTTTCTTCCAGGCTGCCCGAAGTGTCGATCAGGTAATGGGCCAGGGGAATCTTCTTCTCAGTCGCCTCCTGGGACCTGATTTTTTCCAGGGCCTGCTCCCGACTAATTCCATCCCGGCGGCAGAGCCGCTCGACCTGAACCTCAAGCTGGCAATGGGTCAGAATGATGCGGTCGTAAAAATGATGGAAGCCCGCTTCGATGACCAGGGCCGCCTCGGTAACATAAATGTCATAGCCCCCTTGCCTCTCCAGCTCCTGGATGGTCTGCTGGACTTTTTCCAGAATCCGGGGGTGAGTCAGACGGTTCAGGTAATTCCGTTCGGCCTCATCCCGGAAAATTATGCCACTCAGTTTCTTCCGGTCTATTTCCCGGTCATCTCTCAGGATGGACTGGCCGAAGTGCCGGACCAGTTCCTTCCAGATTTCCCCTCCGGGCAACATCAGCTCGCGGGAGATGAGGTCGGCGTTTTGAACGTAGCAGCCCTTCTCTCCAAGTATTCTGGCCACCACCGACTTGCCGGTGGCGATGCCTCCGGTCAGGGCTGCAACCAGCACGTCAATCCTTCAGTGGCAGGTCACTCTTCCACCTGGAAGCGGTAATCCTTGAACCTGACAGCTACCCCCTGTTTCCTTCCTTTCTGCCCCTTCTTTTCCAGCCTGACGGTTACCCCGTCCAGGCAGAGTTTTATTTTCTGGCCTTCGGTCAGCTCTGGCGGTAGCTCGATGGCCAGATTTACCTTGGAGCCGACCACCAGACTGCTGTCAAGGGTGAAGTAGGCTCCGGTTGAAGAAATATTTTCCAGCACCGTTTTTTCTTTGAATTGCTTGCCCTGTGGCAGCTGTCCCTCGATCTCGGCCGGCAGCGGCAGGTCAAACCTCCATTCCCGACGACGGTTGACGTCGACTGCGGTCTTCAACGCCTTCTTGCCGGTTCCCTTTTTCCTTCTAACTTTAGCTTTTGTTTTTTCAGCCATGCTTTCCCTCTTTGCTCTTCTTAAAATAAAGCTGAATTGATGGCGTAAAGCGCCAGCTGCAACCGGCTGTGAGTATCCAGCTTGGAATAGATGCTCTTGATATGAGAACGAACGGTGTTTTTGCTGATGAACAGAATCTTGGCAATTTCTTCGTTGCTCTTGCCCTGGCCGATCAGCCTCAGCACCTGGAATTCGGTGGGGGTCAGCTGATCGAGCGTCTTCTCTTTCATATCCCTTCCAACCACTGAGATGATCCGGTCCATGATGGAGGACATCTTGTCCCTGGGCAGCCAGATTTCTCCCTTGTTGACAACACTGATGGCCTCGGTCAGCTGCTGCGACGGGTCGTTGAGGTCAAAGTAGCCTCTGGCCCCGGCATTGATCAGGTTGATAATCTCCTCGTGGGAAGGAATGTTGCCCAGAAGCAGGAGCTGGGTCTTGATCTGGGGCTTGATCAGCTCCTTGATGGCCTTGCAGATTTCCTTTAGGTGGGGGAGTGGTTCCAGGTGGGCGAACAGAATGACCTGCGGCTTGAGCTGCTTGATAGCCTCCATGAAGCTCTCGATGGTACCTTTTTCCACCGTCAGGATGTCCATTCTTTTATCCGGTTCCAGAGCCCTCAAGATGCCAGCCAGCAGAAAATCCGAGGGACAGTAGATGAGTACGCTTATTTTCTCCATTTTTGGAGGCGGAATTCTGGGTTCGGTCTTGTTTGCTTGCTTCTTTGGCATGCCCTTTTACCCCTTGCCAAAAATTTTCATTCTTTAAGAATAAATATTATAACCAAAAAGAGGTGTCAAGCAAATAATATCAGCGGAGCTGACTGAAAACTTACCTTGAGAAATAGTCTGGGGATAAGGAAGATTTAATGACCCGGGCGAAGCGCCGGGAAAACAGGGCCGGAGCGTATCTATAACTGGCTACTGCGTGGCCTGGCCGGCTGGCTGCAGCTGGAACTTTTTTCTCAATTCCAGGGTGACCAGCTGCGGAAAGTCTTCTTGGCCGTTGAACTCCACCCGGGCCACCTGCCCGGAGATTTCCAGGTGCAGGGGATGAACCAGAAGGGCAGTGGCCGGGATTTCCAGGCTGAGCCTGAGCACCGTGCCGATTTTTACCGGGTTCTTCAGCCGGAATCGGGCCATTTCTGAACTGATGGACAGGAGCTCGGTTGTTTCCTTAAATTTACGGCCGGTGGCGTTTTCGCCCAAAACCAAAGCCGGAAGGGAGAGTTCCAGCAGGCGCTCTCCCCTCCGTTCCTCGGTTACGCCTTGAATGGAGGATTTATTAATATTCTGGTTAATGCTGCCGTTTTTCATTTCGTCCATATTTTTACTGGGCCTCCTGGTGTTCGCAATCCCTCAGGAGGATGAAACCAAGGGTGATTTTTTGAGCAACCGTCCTCACCTCTTTTTAACCTCACCCGGTCTGGGTTTGATCATCTTCATAAGACGCTTATCCGCTCCGGTCTGTCTCACCGGCCGGAAAAAATTCAGGCTTCTCCGGCCCCGATGAAGTAGCGGGAGTCAAGTTCCAGAATCACCCGCCTGGCCTCTGGCTCATCCGGGACCTGCTGGCAGGTCTTGACCCGGCCCTTGATGACCAGGGCCAGGGGCTGCCCGTCGGCCAGCTTGGGGGGCAGGGAGATTACCAGCTTGAGAACCGCTTTCCTCTCCACCCTGGTCCTTAACAGAAAACTTGCCTGTTCGCTGCTGATGGTGGACAGAACAGAGTTTTCCCTGAATTCCTGGCCCCGGGCGTCCAGCCCGGAAACAATCATGGGCAGGGTCAGGCTGAATTCTTTAACCGTAGCCTGGCTGCCGTCTGGTTGTTCTGCACCTCTGGGGTTTCTGGCATTCATAGCCGCCGCTTCCTTTTCCTTAAAAACAATTTCGCCATCAATTTATCAGGCCACCGGGGCTTTTCAATCATCCCTAAGGATGAAAAAACGGGTTAAATTTGTCTCACCCCCGGGTTTTTTTCGACCCGATTGGTATCACCCCTTTCCTTGACAAAAAATTGGCGGCTGGCTATCATTAGCCAAAGTGCTGGAGGTAAATTCACGGTGAACGAAGAAAGATTGGTGACCCAGATCACTCCCAAGAGCGAAGATTTTTCCCGCTGGTACGTGGACCTCATCAGGCGAGCCGAGCTGGCCGATTATGCTCCGATGAAGGGCATGATGGTCATCAGGCCTTACGGCTACGCCATCTGGGAGAATATACAGAGATTGCTGGACCGACGGATTAAAGCCAGCGGCCACGTCAACGCCTACTTCCCGGTGTTCATCCCGGAGAGTTTTCTGCGCAAGGAAATGGAACATCTGAAAGGTTTTGCCCCCGAAGTGGCCTGGGTAACCCACGGCGGGGAAGACGAGCTGGAAGAAAGACTGGCCGTGCGGCCGACTTCCGAAGCCATAATCGGTCATATGTATTCCAGGTGGATCCAGTCCTGGCGGGATCTGCCGGTGCTGATAAATCAATGGGCTAACGTCGTCCGCTGGGAAAAAGTCACCAGGCCCTTTCTCCGGACCACGGAATTTCTGTGGCAGGAAGGTCATACCGCCCACGAAACGTTTGAGGAAGCCCAGGAAGAGACCTTGCGTGTCCTGGAAATGTACCGCGAATTCGTGGAAACCGAGCTGGCCATCCCGGTGATTTATGGCCGGAAGACCGACCGGGAAAAGTTTGCCGGGGCTGAGGCCACCTATGCCATCGAAGCCCTGATGTCCGATGGCAAAGCCCTGCAGATGGGTACCTCTCACAACCTCGGCCAGCATTTTGCCCGGGTCTTCGACATCAAGTTCGAGGACCGCAACCAGAAACTCCAGTATGTCTGGCAAACTTCCTGGGGAGTTTCCACCAGGATGATCGGGGCCCTGGTCATGTCTCACGGTGATGATTCCGGACTGGTCTTCCCGCCCCAGGTGGCCCCCATCCAGGTAATCATAGTGCCTATCTCCATCGGGAACTGGAAAGAAAGTGTGCTGCCGGTGGCCAGAAAACTCAAGGATTCTCTGCAGCAGGCTGGCTACCGGGTTCACCTCGACGACCGGGCCGAGTACACACCCGGCTGGAAGTTTTCTGAGTGGGAAATGAGGGGCGTGCCCTTGCGCCTGGAAATTGGCCCGAGGGATGTCAAGAACAACCAGGTGATTGCCGTTCGCCGTGACAACAAGGAGAAAATTGCCCTTGAGATGAGTGGCCTAGAAGTGAGGATTGGGGAGATGTTGACTGCCATCCAGAAGGCCCTGTTCGACCGGGCTCTGGCTTTTCAGAAGGAAAACACCAGGGAAGTTGAGAGCTACGAAGAGTTCAAGAGGACGATAGAGGAAAAACGGGGCTTTATCAGGGCCCGGTGGTGCGGCCGGGAAGAGTGCGAAGCGAAGGTCAAGGAAGAAACCATGGCCACCATCAGGGTTATTCCGCTCAACCAGGATAATCTACCGAGTGGTCGCTGTGTCTGCTGCGGCCAGGAAGCCACAACCCTGGCCTATTTTGCCCGGGCTTATTGAGGCTTCAGCGGTCCGGCCCGGCCGTTGTAAGCCGGTCTGATCATAACGACCCAGGGAGGGGGCGTGAGTCAGGATTCGACCTTTGACCGGGAAAGAAAGGATATGGTCGAATACCAGATTCGCCGCCGCGGGGTCAGTGATAAGAAGGTCCTCAAAGCCATGCTCCGGGTGCCCCGCCACCTTTTCGTTCCCGAACAGATGAAAGAGCTGGCCTACGGTGATGAGCCCCTGCCCATAGGTGAAGGCCAGACCATTTCTCAACCTTACATCGTGGCCTACATGACCGAAGCTCTGAAGTTGCACGGCCGGGAAAGGGTCCTGGAGATTGGAACCGGCTCCGGTTACCAGACGGCTGTCCTGGCCGAGATAGTCAAAGAGGTCTATACCGTGGAATTGATCCCGGAACTATCGGACAGGGCCCGGGCCGTTCTGGAGAAGCTCGGTTACCAGAACATTCACTTCCGGGTAGGCGACGGTACGCTTGGCTGGCCTGAGCATGCCCCTTATGATGCGGTGCTGGTTTCCGCTGCCCCGGCCTCGGTGCCGCCAACCCTGGTCGAGCAGCTAAAGGTGGGCGGGAAGATGGTCATCCCGGTGGGCACCGATTTTCAGGAACTGGTACTGGTTACCCGAACGGAAACTGGCTGGGACGAACAACGACTGATCGGGGTGAGATTTGTGCCTCTAATTACGGTTCATTGAAATAATCTTGATTTCAAGGCAAAATGATGACAGGAGAAACAAGGTGCAGCAAGCAGCCCTATGGAAGCGCAGTCTGACCATGGTGGCTCTGTGCTTGGCGGTCATGGTTCAGCTTTACTGCCAGGCCAGCCGCCGTGACAGGTTCATCAAGGTCTTTCTTCCAGGCGGCCGGGAAATCACGGCCGAACTAGCCGTTACCCCGGCCGAGAGGGAACGGGGCCTGATGTTCCGGGAAAAGCTGGAGTCGGACCAGGGCATGTTGTTTGTGTTCGAGGAAGAAGACCTTTACTCTTTCTGGATGAAAAACACCCTGATTCCCCTGGATATCATCTGGCTCAACTCTCACCAGCAGGTTGTCCATATCGAAAAGAATGTCCCGCCCTGTCGCCAGGACCCTTGCCCTGGCTACAGGCCGCGCCAGCCAGCTCTCTATGTCCTGGAGCTAAAGGCCGGCCAGGCCGAGGCCAATAACCTCCAGCTCTATCAGAGGATATCCTTCGTTCTCCCGGATTGGGTCAAGAACAGGTAGGGTGGCCAGGAAGGAAGGGACCGGTCAATTTCCGGTTTGATAGATCAGCTGCGGCTTCTTGCCGGCCACCTGGCCGTGATAAAAGAGCCACCTGTTGTAATATTCTTCGTCCATATATATTTTTATCGCTTTTTTATCAGAAGAACTGACCACTCCCACTATTTGCGGATTCCTGATTTTTTTAAGGTTTTCTTCTGTCACCACCAGCAACCTGTCGGACGACTGGGTTTCACCGGCCCGAACCGTGGCCCGGCCAGCCTCGGCCCCCGAGGGAATCAACAGCAGGTTCCATTTTCCGTCTTCCGCCATGGGGTCGCGATAGACCCTTCGGAGACATTTTTCCTTGACCAGGTCTTCCAGGGAAGAAGGGTAGGCCCCGGGTTTTTTCTGCTGATATAGTCTGATGGCCTCGACGTACTGTTTGCCCCGGAAAATCAGTTCCTCTTCTTTTTCTCGCCGGAGCTGCGTTTCCAGCACCGGAACGGCCACTAACAGCCCGAGGCTCATTACGAAAATGACGATGAGCAACAGCAGCAGGGTATAGCCGGGTGGTTTTTGCCATCTGGCGGTTATTGATCCCCGGGGTGGAGGACAGTTTAGCCTGACCCGTTTTATTTTCTGTAGAGGCTCAGAGATCTTTCCGGTTTTCATGCCGGGTTCTACTACCAGGTATTATACGGGGTGCCATCCAGGGCTCTGGCTTCCGAGCCGGACTTGACATCCACCACGCCCAGGTTTTCGGCAGGAATGTATTCATCCACCGGGGGCATTTGCCTGACCTCCACCCAGGTTTCGTTGGAACCGGTGATGGGGTCGACGGGGATGGTCTTAAGGTAATTTTCTTCAACCAGAGATTGCAGGCTCGGCGGGTACTTATGTTTATCCTGGTAGTACTGGTCAATCATCTTGCGCATGATGAACAGGTTCTCTTTGAGCACGGCTTCCCGGGCCCGTTTGACCGACATCTGGTACTGGGGAACGGCCAGCCCCAGCAGAATGCCGATGATGCTGAGCACAATCAGGATTTCTATCAGGGTAAAGCCCCGGTTTTTTCGGTGGAGTCTGGTAATTTTCATCTTACCAATCCCGGTATTTAGTTCCGTCCAGAGCCGTTCCCTGGCTCCGGGTATAGACGTCATAGACGTTATCTCCGCCCCAGGTATCGGAATCGGGCTTGTCCTGGTAGGAGCGCAGTCCCCAATCGTAGGAATTGGTCATCGGGTCCAGGGGAATTCTTCTGAGAAAACGGACCAGGAC
This sequence comes from Candidatus Saccharicenans sp., assembly GCA_026414545.1. Classification (GTDB taxonomy): domain Bacteria; phylum Acidobacteriota; class Aminicenantia; order Aminicenantales; family Saccharicenantaceae; genus Saccharicenans. The sequence goes on along the minus strand of JAOAIU010000027.1, from coordinate 39,223 downwards.
CCTCCTGGTGGTTTTCCTTCCCGAATCCTCAGTGATTTCCTGCTCCACCTCCACGCCATTGACCAGGGTCTCCAGGTCCGGGGGATAGCCGAAACTATCGGGGTCCACTTTGATTTTTTTCTCGTCGGCCAGCTTCTTGTAGTCATCGATGGCCTGCCTGATCATCCTCAGACTCTGTTGCAACTGGATTTCCTTTTCTCGCTTGACCGAGGTGGTGATGACGGGAATGGCCACTGCCGTCAGCAGGGCCAGGATGGACAGGGTTACCACCATTTCCAGGAGGGTAAACCCCCGCCGCCTCCGTTTCCGGATGCCCCTGGACCAGTCTGTCATTTTATTAAATCTTAAAACCTGTTTCGGTCACCCCTGGGACGGGAATGGCTGGAACCATGCGGCCGGCGGTCATGATAATGGCCGTGGCCGCGGCGTTCTCCTCCCTCGTCCTGGCGACGGGGAGCGGTTTCTTCCAGAGCCTTCTTGCTGAGGCGGATGCGGTTGTTTTCTTCGTCTATGTCTATAACCTTGACGGTGAGGGTCTGGCCCAGGCTGATCTCATCCTTGATGTTGCGGACCCGGTAGGGGGCCACTTCTGAGATGTGCAGCAGGCCAACGATGTTGGGCAGGATTTCGACAAAGGCTCCGTATTCTTCCAGTCTGACTACCTTGCCGGTGTAAACCTGGCCCAGCTCCACCTCGACCGTGATTTCTCTTATCATCTGCTTGGCTTTTTCAGCCGATTCCATATCGGAAGCGGCGATGGTCACCTTGCCGGTCTCCTCGATGTCTATCTTGGCATTGGTCTGGGCCACGATTTTTTTGATCATCTTGCCGGCCGGACCGATGACGTCGGGCACCTTCTCCGGGTTGATGAACAGGATTATGATCCGCGGAGCATAGGGTGAAAGTTCCGGCCTCGGTTCGGGCAGGACGGCCTTCATCTTTTCCAGGACCTGGAGCCTGGCTTCCCGCGACTGCCACAGCGCTTCTCTCAGGATCTGTGGAGTCAAGTAGGGGAGTTTGAGGTCGAGCTGGATGGCGGTGATGCCCTTTTCCGAGCCGGTCACCTTGAAGTCCATGTCGCCGTAGTGGTCTTCCAGGCCGGCGATATCAGTCAGGATGGCATAGCGGTCGCCCTCTTTCACCAGGCCGGTGGCGATTCCGGCCACCACCATCTTGAGCGGGACCCCGGCATCCATCAGGGCCAGGACTCCGCCGCAAACGGTGGCCATGGAAGAAGAGCCGTTAGATTCTAAGATATCGGATACAATTCTGATGGTGTAAGGAAAGGTTTCTTCATCCGGGATGGCCGGCAGAATGCCCTTTTCAGCCAGAGCTCCGTGACCGATTTCCCTCCGACCCGGGGCCCGCATGAAAGAAACTTCGCCCACGCAGAAGGGCGGAAAATTGTAATGCAGCATGAATCTCTTCTCGGCCTCTTCGCCCAGGCCGTCCAGGCGCTGGACGTCTTCAAACGTGCCCAGGGTAACCGTAGCCAGGCTCTGGGTCTCGCCGCGGGTGAACAGAGCCGAGCCGTGCGTCCTGGGCAACAGGCCAACTTCGATGCTGATGGGACGGAGTTCGTTAAAGGCCCGGCCATCGGCCCGACGGCCTTCGTTGAGCACCAGTTCCCGGACGAGCTTTTTCTGAAGGTTATAAAAGATTTCCTTGGTCTGGGTTATTTCTTCTGTGTTTTCTTTGGGAATGGCCGCCAGCAGGCGGTTGAGGATGTCGTCAGCAGCCTTTTCGCTGGCCTTTTTCTGCTTGATCTGGATGGCCTGGAGAAGTTCCTCCCGGATTTCCTCTTCAATCTTCCTGACCTTTTCCGGGTCGGGAGCTTTGGCCTGGACCGGGAGCTTCTGAATGTTCAGCTGGCTGAACAGCTCTTTCTGGGCCTGGACGATTTTCTTGATTTCTTCCTGGGCCAGCAGCAACCCTTCCAGCACCTTTTCTTCTTCGACTTCCAGGGCGCCAGCTTCAATCATGCAGATGCCGTCTTCGTTGCCGGCCACCACCATGTTCAGCACGGAATTTTCCAGCTGGCTGGCTTTCGGGTTGATGATGAACTGGCCGTCGACCAGTCCGACCTTGACCGCTCCCAGGGGAGTGGTGAAGGGAATTTCCGAGAAGTACAGGGCGGCCGAGGCTCCGATGATTCCCAGGGTGTCCGGTTCATTTTCCAGGTCGGCCGAAAGCAGCAGGGCCACCACCTGGGTATCCTGAAAGTAACCCTCGGGGAATAGCGGCCGGATAGGCCGGTCGATCAGCCTGGCCACCAGAATTTCGCGCTCTGAGGGCTTGCCCTCGCGCTTGAAAAAGCCACCGGGAATCTTGCCGGCAGCGTAGGTGTTCTCCCGGTAATCAACGATCAGCGGCAGAAAATTCTTTTCGCCCGAAACTTCCTTCTTGCAGGTGGCGGTAACCAGCATGATGGTGTCGCCGTAGCGAACCAGAGCTGAACCGTCAGCCTGCTTGCCCACTTTGCCGAGCTCTATGGATAGAGTTCGACCACCGATTTCAATATTGATAGTATTAGACATGGTTAAAACTCGATTTTACGGCGGATGGCCTATTTTCTGAGATTCAATTTCTTGATAAGCGCCAGGTACCTCTCCTTGTCGTTATTCTTGAGATACTCCAGCAACCTTTTCCTCTGCCCGACCAGCTTCATCAGACCGCGCCTGGAATGAAAATCCTTCTTGTGGGTCTGAAAATGCGTTATTAGCTGGTTAATCCTTTCAGTCAGGATGGCAATCTGAACTTCCGGAGAACCGGAATCAGTAGGATGCACCTGATTGTCCTGAATGATTTTGGTCTTTACTTCTTTCGTTAACACTCTTTTTACTCCTTATTTTTCTCGATAATGATACCAGAAATCGGCCTGAATGTAAAATGCCCAAGATATTTATTTTCAGGAAATTATAATTTTTGTCTGCCAGCCGGCTCAGTTGCTGCCGGTGAGAGCCTTCTTCCTGGCCAGCAGGGCCCGAGCGTAACGGGACTGCCAGCGGCCTTCGGCTTTCTTGATTTCTTCCAGCCGGGCCTCGATCTCGGCCAGAGTCAGACGGTTGATTTTCTTGTTTTTGCTGGCCTTTTCAGCGGCAGAATCAGCCATGGTTTACCTCCGTCGGTTGGAAAAAGAGCTAATAAAAATAGCAAAAAGGCTCAATTCTGGCAAGAGCCGGGGGCCTGGACCTGGCCCTGCCGGCAGATTCAACCTGGAAGGATGCGTTTTTCTGAATGAGATTGGGAGAAGACCCGAGAGCCGGGAAATTTTTCTTGCCAAATCGGCAGGGATTTATTAATTTTATAGGCTAAATGGGAGTTCGCGATGGAAGATAGGTTCGACCGCAGGAAATTCTTGAAGCAGGGGACCCGCGTGGCCCTGGGAGCAGCCGGGCTGCTGATGCTGGGCGGCTGCCAGAAAGAGGTCGACCTGGACCTGCTGATCCGGGATGCTCTGGTGGTTGACGGCAGCGGCCGGCCGCCCTACCAGGCGGACGTTGGAATCAGCGGTAAGCATATTAAAATTATCGGAAAACTAAGAAATAGAAAGGCCCGGCGGGTCATCGAGGCCCGAGGCCTGTGCCTGACGCCCGGTTTTATCGACGTCCATACCCATACCGATGTTGAGTTGCTGGTCTGCCCGACAGCTGATAGCCTGGTTCGCCAGGGAATTACCACGGCCGTTGGCGGAAATTGCGGGTCATCCCGTTTTCCGCTGACTCCGGAGATGAAGGAAACCGAAAACAGATATCTGAAAGAAGAACTGGGAATAGAGGTTGACTGGACCGACCTGGCCGGATTCTACCGTCGCCTGTCGAACCGAGGAATCGGAATTAACTATGCTACCCTGGTCGGCCAGGGTACGGTCAGGGCAGCTGTGGTCGGTTATGACAACCGCCAGGCCTCGGCCGCAGAACTGGCGAGAATGAAAGAGCTGGTCAGTCAGGCCCTAAAGCAGGGGGCTCTGGGCCTGTCCACGGGGCTGGAGTATGCCCCGGGTAGCTTCGCCTCAACCGACGAGCTGGTGGAGCTGGCCGGGGTTCTCCGCCAATCAAATCGCGTCTATGCCACCCATATGCGTGATGAAGAGGACGGGGTCCTGGAGGCCCTGGAAGAGGCAATTACCATTGCCAGAAAGGCCGGGGTAAGCCTAGAGGTCTCCCACCTCAAGGTTGGCTATCCCCGCAACTGGGCCAAAATCGGTGAGCTTCTGGGCAAGATTGACGAGGCTTTGGCCAGCGGAGTGAGAATTGCGGCCGACGTCTATCCCTACACCGCTTTCGCCACCGGCCTGAGCATCTTTTTCCCGTTGTGGGTTCGCGAAGGGAAAAAGGAGGATTTTCTCGGACGGTTAAAAAACCCCGAACTGCAGGCTCGGCTGCGGGAAGCGGTTAGCCAGGCCGAACAGAACGTTGGCACCTGGGACAAGGTCTTGATCTCTTCGGTCCGTACCGAGAAGAACCGCTGGCTGGAGGGCCTCAACCTGGAACAGGCTTCCAGGTTGAAGGGCAAAGACATCTTCACCTTCATCCGCGACCTTCTTCTGGAAGAAGAGGGGCAGGTCTCCATGGTCTGTTTTGCTATGAGCGAAGACAACCTGAAAAAAATTCTCAGACACCCACTGACCTGCCTCTGCACCGACGGGGAGCTGGCTTCCACCTCCGGGGTTCTGTTAAGAGGCAAGCCGCATCCGCGGTACTATGGCAGTTTTCCCCGGGCCCTGGCCGAGTATGTCCGGAAGGAAAAGCTGATGCCCCTGGAGGAAATGGTCAGAAAAATGACCTCGGCTCCGGCGGAGAAGTTCGGGCTAAAACAAAGGGGTAGAATTAAGGAAGGCTACGCTGCCGACCTTGTTCTTTTTGATTTCGATAAAATCAGGGATAAAGCCACCTGGTCTGAGCCACATCAATATCCCGAGGGAATTCATTATGTGATGGTCAACGGCCGAATAGTGGTTGAAGAAGACCGATTCACTGGTGACCTGGCCGGAGAAATCCTGGGGCCCGGCTGACCGGGTTGCTAATAGTTGGAGATGAGCTTCGTGAATAAACTCGACTTCATCAAACCGGATAGAAATCCTGGCCACAAACCGGGCTTGCCTTTCAATGTTCTGGTTTTTCTGCTGGCCACATCTTTTATCTTCCTGGCCGGCCAGGCCGGCGCGGTCGAAAGACGGACGGTCGAGGCCAGGACAGGAGATGTTTTCGAAATTCGTTACCGGCAGCTCCAGCCCGGGGAGCCCCTAATCATTTACTGGGCCAGGCCGGTTTCGGAAAACGCCGGGATTTTCATCGGCGGGAGCAGCTACTGGTTGAAGAAAGATGGCCACGAGCCAAAGTTCCTGTTGCTGGGACTGGATGTGATGACCAGGCCCGGGGAGCTGACCCTGGAGCTTGAGCTGTGGTCGGGCGGTCAGCTGGAGGAAAAGCTGGCGGTGAGCCTGGAAATAACTGGACGTGAATTTCCCAGGAAAAAGTTGACCGTAGACCAGAAGTATGTCACTCCGCCTCGGGAAATGCTGGCCAGGATAAAGAGAGAGTCGGAGCTACTGGCCATGGTCTACAGCACCAGCAGTCAGGACTGGCTGGCTGAGGGACCATTCGTCCTGCCCTGCGAGGGAAATCTCTATCCCAATTTCGGGCAGCAGAGAGTCTACAACAATGTCCCGCGCTCGGTGCATACCGGGGTGGACATAGCCGTGCCGGCCGGGCATCCAATTAAAGCTACCAATTCCGGCCGGGTGGTCCTGGCTTCAGACCTCTATTATTCTGGAAAAACCGTCATCATCGACCACGGCCTGGGACTCTTCAGCAGCTATTCTCATCTTTCGAAATTGCTGGTCAGAAGGGGAGAAATGGTTAAGACCGGACAGGTGGTGGGGCTGGCCGGCTCCACCGGTCTGTCCACCGGGCCCCACCTTCACTGGGCGGTCAGGGTTTATGAGGCCAGGATAGACCCTCTATCTCTAATAGAGCTGGGGTTTTAATTCCGTCTGCGAAGGCCTCTATCAATAGAAGAAAGCTTTCCTGTTCTCATTCCTTTAATGAATGTTGGTTCTCAAATAAATTGTTTGATTATTCCTGCGGGGCCAGTCTACAGCCGGAGCCACTCCAGGTTCCAGGAGTGGCCGGGCGGTTTTTGCCAGGAAGATTCAGGCTGGGCTGACTAAAGGCGTCTCACCACCTGCCGGTCCTGTAGCCGGCTTTGAACTTCTATTTTTAGACCCGGGACTGGCTGAAGCTAAGGCCATAAACCGTGATTCATTTTTTAAGGTAGGTGGCCAGCCAGTCCAGCACTGTCTTCCACCATAGCCGGGCGTTGAGAGGCTTCTGGATAAAATGGTCTTCATCCGGGAAGTAAAGCAGTCGGCTGGGTACTCCCCGGCGCTGCAGCGAGGTGAAAAATTGCAGACCCTGTTCCAGCGGTACCCGAAAGTCGTTGGCGCTGTGGATGACCAGAGTTGGGGTCTTGAAATTCTGAACGTAAGAACTGGGAGAGAATTTCTGGTACATTTCCGGGTTGGTCCAGGGTGTGCCCCGGTACTCCCACTCCGGAAACCAGAGTTCTTCTGTGGCTCCGTATTCAGACCTCAGGTCAAACACCCCGGAATGACTGATAAGGCAATCGAAGATATCAGTCTGGCCGGCAATCCAGTCGATCATGTATCCGCCGTATGAGGCCCCGGCCGCTCCCAGCTTATCCTTATCTATGAACGGAAATGTTCCGTGCAGATAGCCCACCGCCCGGATCAGGTCGCGGTAGGGTTTCCCGCCCCAGTCGCCGCTGATGGAATCGGTAAAGGCCTGGCCATATCCAGTGCTGCCATGGAAATTGACCATGGCCACCACATAGCCAGGGGCGGCAAACATCTGGGCATTCCAGCGGTAATGAAAGCCATCCTCCCAGGCTCCCTGGGGACCGCCGTGAATCAGCATCACCAGCGGGTATTTTTTGTTCGGGTCGAAGAACGGCGGTTTCAGCAGCAGGCCATGCACCCGGTCGCCTTCCGATTCAAACCAGAAATCCTCGGCGGCGTTCATCTCCAGCCCGGCCAGCAACTCGGCGTTGACCTCGGTTAGCCTTCTCAATTTCCTGGTGGCCAGGTCCAGGGCATAGAGGTCGTTGGGATAGTTGATGGCCTGTTTAAGGGCGTAAATAGTCCGGCCGTCGGGAGAGGGCCGCAGGGCGCTCAGATAATGTCCTTCCAGAATTTTCTCGATCTTGCCGCTGGGGAGGTTCACTTTGAACAACGCGGTGCGGGCCTTGTCTTCGCACAAAAAATAAATGGCCCGGCTATCTGGAGCCCAGACAAATTCGCTGAGCGAGTAATCGAGCTTTTCCGTCAGGTTGCTGAAGGTCCTGTTCTGCCGGTCATAGAGAATCAGGTCCAGCTTGTCGGCCTCAAAGCCCGGCCTGGCCATGGCCCGGTAGGCCAGGTAGCGACCGTCCGGGGAGTATTTAGGATCTATATCGTTGGCCCGGCTGGTGGTCAGCTTTTCCAGGTTTTGGCCGTCCGCTGTCGCCAGGAAAATATCGTTGTTGGTGCCCAGGCCGAGCTTCAGCTCCGGGTCGATGTTGCGTACCAGAGCAATTTCTTTTTCGTCGGGCGAGAGACAGAAATCCAGTTCTCCGCCCAGGGCAATGGGCGGGGTGTCGTAATCTCCCGGAGTCAGGTCCAACGGCTTTCCGCCATCCAGCGGAAGTAAGAATAGATGGCTCCTGGTGCCATCAAACCAGGAATTCCAGTGACGGAAAAGAAGATGGTCATAGATGCGGGCTTTGACCTTGTTTGTTTCCTGCTCTTCGAATTTCCGACGATTGGCTTCAAGGTCGGGGCACTCGGGGAAAACGGAACTGGTCAGGAGTAGGAATTTTCCCGACCTGGACCAGCTGAAGGAACCGACCCCGCCGGGAAAATCGGTAACCTTCCGGGCCTCGCCGCCACTGGCTGGTATCAGCCAGATCTGAGGCGAGCCGTCCCTTGTGGAGATGAAGGCCAGCAGCCGGCCGTCGGGCGACCAGCGGGGAAAATAATCTGCCGCCGGACTGAAAACGAAAGGAACCGGTGTCCCACCCGCGGCCGATACCAGGTAGACATCGCTGTTGCCCCGGTTGGTTTCCAGACTCATGGCGGTGATGACCAGAGCCAGATTTTTCCCGTCAGGCGAGGGCTGGGGGTCGGTAACCCTCTTGATCTTGATAAAATCGTCAAAGGTCAGAGCTTTCCTGCTTTGAGCATCTAACGGGGCCAGGCCCAGGCTCAAGCTGATAACCATTATGATCAGATATTTAAGTGCCCTTTTCATAACCGTCCTCCTCAAAATTAAGAGGTGTGTTTTTCGTGAGCATTATAAACCATCAGGCTGGTCCAGGCAAAAATCCGCAGGAGCAAATTTGCAGAATTGTTTTGCTCCCGGCGGATTTTTCTGGTAAAAGTGATAAAATGAACTGAATTCATTAAATTTCGTATTTAGGTGAAAGAGCACTTAAACCGGGATGACGGATGAGCATAGAGCTTCAGAATATCCATTATTCTTACGGAAAGGTCAAAGCCCTCAACGGCGTTAGCCTGTCGGTCGGAGAAGGGGCTACCGGTTTGCTCGGGCCGAACGGGGCGGGCAAGAGCACGCTGATCAAGATCATGCTGGGATTTCTGACGCCGGCTGAAGGTCAGGGCAAAATCCTAGGTTACGATGTCAGGACCGAGCAGAAATCCATCCGGCGCCTGGTCGGCTACATGCCCGAGGATGAATGCTTCATTCCGGGCCTGGATGCGGTCACTTTTACTGCCCTGATGGGTGAACTGTCCGGACTGCCCCGTCAGGAAGCCATGAAGCGAGCCCATGAAGTTCTGTTCTATGTGGGACTGGGTGAATCGCGCTACCGGCTGGTCGATACCTATTCCTCGGGGATGAAGCAGAGGCTAAAACTGGCTCAGGCCCTGGTACACGACCCCAAGCTTCTTTTCCTGGACGAACCGACCTCCGGCCTTGACCCTACCGGCCGGCAGGAAATCCTGGAGTTGATCGGGGAAGTGGCCTCCAGCCGGAATATCCGGGTGTTGCTGTCCTCGCATATTCTGGCCGATATCGAACTCATCTGCGACCGGGTGGTGATCATCAATAAAGGCGAAATCGCGGCCACCGGCCGGATAGAGGACCTGAAGATGGTCAACTACCAGCTCTACGAGCTCCGGCTCAAGGGTGAGCTCAACGGTTTCCGCCGGGAGCTGCAGGAGGCCGGTTGCCGGGTGGAAGAAACCGAAGACCGTCTGGTTAAAATCTATACGCCGCCGGGTTTTGACCGTCGGCGAATTTTTGTGAGTGCCGCCAGGAACGGGGTTCAGGTCAGGCAGTTTGTCTGCAGTCAAACTTCGCTGGAAGACCTGTTTGCCCGGGTGGTGGGAGTCGATTGATGGCCGAAGTCAGGGAAAAGGGTTACCATCACTGGGAGGGGCAGCTCCGGGAATCAGGGCTGGTCTTCTGGCCCATCACCAGGACCGGTATCAAGCTGGCCTTTCAGCGCAAGCGCTTCAAATTTCTTTTTGCCCTGTCCTTTATCCCGGCCATCACCTTTGCCGTGGGCATCTATATTTCCGAGCGACTGGAAGATTTCAAGTTCATGGCCCAGGGAGCCGAGAGAACCCTTCAGGTTAACCCCGGGTTTTTTAAGACCTACCTGAGCCTGGACTTCATCTTTTTCATGATCCTGCTGCTGATGGCTCTTGGCGGGGCCGGCCTCATCGCCGACGATTTCCGCCACAAGGCCATCCAGCTTTATTTTGCCCGGCCGTTGACCAGGCTCGATTACCTGCTGGGCAAGGCCGGGGTGGTGGTGTTTTTTGTCGGCCTGTTGACCCTGGTTCCTGCCCTGGTCTTGTTCATGCTGAAGCTTCTTTTTTCGGGCAGCTTCAAGTTTTTCCTGGACTATCCCTGGTTGCCGCTATCCATTGTTTTGTATTCTGCCTTCCTGATGGTCTTCTTTACCTGTTACATCCTGCTGGCTTCATCCCTCAGCAAGAACCGCAATTATGTTATCGCCCTGATTTTTGCGGTCTATTACCTTTCGGAAATTGCCAGGGGAATATTCTATGTTATCTTTCGTTCCCCCTATTCGACCCTGCTGTCGATTCCGGGGAACCTGCAGCGGGTAGCCGCCGCTGCCTTTCAGGTCAAGCCGGCCCAGGCTGTGCCCTGGTACCTGTCCTTTCTGGTGCTGTCCGTTTTCTGTCTGCTAACTTTTCTCTTTTTGAGAAGAAAGCTCAGGGGAGTGGAGGTCATTCGGTGACCGCGGTCATAGAAGCCAGAAATCTTTCCCGCTGGTACGGAAACGTCCTGGGCATCAGTGAAATCACCCTGGACATTGAGCCCGGCATTACCGCCCTGCTCGGCCCGAATGGGGCGGGTAAGTCAACTTTCATGAAAATCATGACCGGACAGCTCAAGGCCAATATAGGCCAGGTCAGGATCTTCGGCCAGCCGGTCTGGAATAACCGCCACATTTTCCGGCGGATAGGTTTCTGTCCGGAATCTGATGCTTTTTATGAGGAATTGAACGGACTGGAATTCCTGACCGGATTGCTATCTCTTTACGGGTATGACCGGGAAGAGTGTCTGACCCGGGCCAACCGGGCTCTGGAGCTGGTTGAACTCCGGGATGTCAGAGAGAGACCCATCAGAAGTTACAGCCGGGGCATGCGTCAGAGAATCAAGATTGCTCAGACCATCGCCCACGACCCGGAGGTTCTCATCCTGGATGAACCGCTCAGCGGGCTGGACCCGTTGGGCAAGCGCCGGATCATCCGGCTGATCAAGGAATTCCGGGATGCCGGCAAAACGGTGGTGGTCTCCAGCCATGTTCTCCCTGAAGTTGAGGCCCTGACCTCGGAGATTGTCCTGATCCATAACGGCAAGATTCTGGCCAGGGGAGATATCCACTTCATCCGGGAACTGCTGGATAGCCATCCCCATATGATACGCATAAAATCGCCGCAGTACAGGGAACTGGCCAGGCTAATGGCCGCTGAGGACTATGTCCTTAATATCACCTTTGAACCGGAAGCCCAGGCTGTAGTTTTTGAAACTCATCATCGCGACCGCTTCTTCAACCGGTTGAATGAGCTGGTGCTGGACCCGGGCCTGGACCTGGAAGAGATTACCTCACCCGACGACAATCTGCAGGCCGTGTTTGATTACCTGGTGGAGAGGTAAGATGAGAGAAGAAATTGGCAGGGTTTTTTCCCTTTACTTTTTCCTGGGCAAGAAGTCTGGCCGGGCCCGGACCTTTTTCCTGTTGAGTTCAGCTGCGGTGCTGATGGCCCTGATTATCAGGACCTACCGGCTGGCCGGCCACTGGACCGAAGACGGCCAGGTTGTCTTTCAGAATTTTCTGATGGTCTTTTTCCTGCAGTTTCTGATTGTTCTGCTGGGGTTGTTCTACGGAAGTTCCATCGTGGTCGAGGAACTCGACAACCGCACTCTGCCTTACCTGACCTCCCGGCCAGTAAGACGGGCAGCCATCATCCTTGGCAAGTACCTGGCCTACCTGAGCCTGGCCACGGTCATGCTGGTGTTTGCGGTTCTCGTGTCTTACCTGATACTGAACCTGGACTCCGAATTCCGATGGAAGGACTTGCTAACCGTCCTGCGCTATTCGGTCATCCTCTGGCTGGGTCTGGCTGCCTATCTTTCCTTTTTCAGTTTTCTCGGGACCTGGTTGAAAAAGCCCATCCTGGTGGGGCTGGCCTTCGGCTTCGGCTGGGAGAGCGTCATTCAGTATTTTCCGGGGACTACCCAGAAACTGTCAGTTGCTCATTACCTGAAATCCCTTCTTCCCCAGTATGCCAGCAGCAGCGGTAAACTCGGCTTCCTATTCATCAGGCTGGAGCCGACCAGCCCGTCGGTGGCAGTTATCGTCCTGGCTGCAATAATTCTTGTCTTTCTGGCCCTGGCCTGCCTGATTTTTACTTATAAAGAATACCTGTTCGAAGACTGAACCCTGCCTTCAGTCTACTAGTCCGACACGGGAATTTTGCCGGGGGCTCAGGGTTGGGTTTTCTCCGTCTTTACCGGCCGGTCTCCAGTCATCCTTTCTTTAAGCAGCTTTTTCAGCCCTTCGATTAAATCTTCGTTAAGGCTCAGGTAGAGCTTGACGTAGCGTTCGCCAGAGGTGATTTCCAGGGAGTTGAGGGCCTGACCAACTTCCGGGGCTTCCCCGCTCAATCCCAGCCCCAGGGCTTTTAATCCGCTCAGCGTTTCGGCGATCTTCTGGTGGCTGTCCTTTGAGTCGGCATAAATCTTGATCTCGGCCGTGTAGCTGGGCTGTCGGTAGTCGGTGAAGGAAGAAATATAACGCACTTTCTCCATGAGCTTGAAGGCTGGATTACCACCTTGCTCGTTCTTGAACAAGCCGGCGGGGAGGCTCAGCCAGCCAAAGGTCATAGCTTTCATGTTCAGGTCCTTGAGGAAAGGACGCTTTTCTTTGCTGGCTAGCAGGTTGGGAATCTTGCCTTTGTACACCTCAATAATTTTCTTGACGGCTTTCTCCGAGCCGATGGCCAGGTTGGAATCATCCAGAAAAGCCAGACAACCCACGGCCGATTCTTCGATTTCGATGAAGGGAAAGAAGGGGATTCCCTCGTAGTATTCCAGGCTGGATTCCTGCTGGCTCTCGGCCGGGATTAATTTGGAACGGTCATACTTGAGGTTAACCAGGAAGACGGCATTTTCAGCCGGCCTATTCATGTCGCCGGCCACGGCCACGGCTACCAGAAAGACGTCCTTAGTCAGGTTGACAAAGGCCTCAGCCTTTTTCCGGTAGGCCTCCAGCTCTTTTTCTTCGCCCAGCGTTTTCTGAACGGCCTTAAGATTTATCAGGCGATTCCAGTCGGCCACCAGGAAGGCCCGGGTATCTTCTGGCAGCAGAGTCAGCATATCCTGGCCGCTGGCCTTTCCGGCCACGGGAATCCTGGGGGGAGGGGCACAGCTCAGAAAAATCATCGGAAGAACAAAAAGCAAAGAAAAAATTGCGGGCAACCTCTTTTTTATGGTTGGCATATTCCTCTCCTTCTTTAGTTTATACGAAAATGACCACTGGCCGGTTCACCGCTAACTATCATATTACAGGAAGACGGCCGGGCACAATAAATTCTCTTGCCAGGCGGGGGTGAACTGGGCTTAAATATTAAACCTTAATTCTTAACTGGTGGAGGAGCCATGAAAAAAACAACTGGCCTGAGCCTGTTATTGGTGGGCCTTTTTTCCCTGGCAGTCGGATTTCTCCGGGCAGAAGGCGGCCTGCCCGGGGTACTGCCAGTCAAAGAGCAGGCCCGGGTGGTTAATGCCTGGTTAGAAAAAAGACTGGAGGTGATACTGCCAGAGATCATGAGAAGGGAAGGAGTGGATATGTGGCTGGTCATCTGCCAGGAGTACAACGAAGACCCGGTTTATCTTACCCTGGTTCCCTTCGAGCATCTTTCCGCCAGGCGGCTGTCGATGCTGGCCTTCTTCGATCGGGGGAAGGAAAAGGGTCTGGAGAAGTTTTCAGTCAGCCGTTATCCGGTCGGCAACCTGTACCGGGCCGTCTGGAATCCCGAGAAAGACCCGGACCAGTGGGCAGCCCTGGCCGAGCAGGTCAGAGCCAGGAATCCGAAAAAGATTGCTGTTGACGAATCGGCCACTTTTGCCTTTGCCGACGGGTTGACCGCCACCAATAAACAACTGCTGGTCAGATACCTGGGGCCAGAATATGCGAGGAGACTGGTTTCGGCCGAAAGGCTGGTAGTGGGCTGGCTGGAAACAAGACTGCCGGAAGAAATTGAGGTCTATCACCAATTGGCCCGTCTGGCCCATCTCTTGATAGCTGAAGCCTTTTCCAACGCGGTCATAACGCCCGGCATCACCACCAGCGAGGATGTGGAGTGGTGGTTGTGGCAAAAGATTAATTCCCTGGGTCTTAAGGCCTGGTTTTCGCCAACGGTGGACATTCAGCGACCGAAGTCTTCTGTCCACAAAGATAATGTCATCAGGAGGGGAGACCTGCTCCATTGTGATGTCGGGTTTACCTACCTGCGTCTGAACACTGATCACCAAGAGCTGGCTTATGTCCTTAAACCTGGAGAGACCGAGCCTCCGGCCGGGTTAAAAGCCGCCCTGGCCTGCGGCAACCGTCTTCAGGACATACTGGTATCAGAATTCAAGAGCGGCCGCACCGGCAACGAGGTCCTGGCCGCGGCTCTGGGCCAGATGCGGGCCGAGGGAATAAAGGGCAGCATTTACACCCACCCTCTTGGTTTCCACGGCCATGCCGCCGGCCCGACCATTGGCCTCTGGGACAAGCAGGATGGGGTGCCGGGTCAGGGTGATTACCCCCTGGCTTACGACACCTGTTATTCGATAGAGCTGAACTGCCGGCGGCAGATTCCCGAGTGGGGTAACCAGGAGGTGCTGATTGGCCTGGAACAGAATGCCTCGTTCACCCGGGAAGGAGTGATTTATCTCGACGGCCGACAAACTGCCCTGCACCTGATTTATTGAAAGATCTTTTTCCGGCCGGCGCAGGATAATCTCCAGCCTCGGTCGGAGTAAAAGCCAAGTGGAGTTGACCGATAAGCTCAATCCTCATTTCCGAGGAAAATCACAGCCCCGGCCAGGTTCCGGCCAGGAAATTATCAAGTGAGATTTTTTATGGAATTTTGTATCTTATTACAATAAAAATTTTAAGGAGAACTGGCATGATATCCAGGTTAATCCGTGCCTCGGTTGCCGGGAGAGTCATCCTGGCGATGTTTTTTTTGCTCGCTGTCTGCGGGGCAGGATTGAACAGTGCCGCGGCCCCGGAAAAAGCCAACTATGAACTGGCTTCCCGCTGGACTCCAGCCAGAGTGGCCAAGCTGGTCTTTGACCTGTCGGTCGAACCGCGCTGGCTGAAGACCGGGGACCGTTTCTGGTACAGCTTTGAGACTCCCCAGGGCAAGAACTGGTACCTGGTAGACCCGGCGGCTCGCAGTCGCTTTGCGCTGTTCGATAACTCCCGGATGGCGGCCGACCTGACCAGGATTTTGCTCACTCCGTATGATGCCCAGCACCTGCCGATCAAGACCATAAAATTTGTCAATAACGAAACGGCCATTCAGTTTGAAATTGAGGTCCCCCTCGACAACGAAGTTTTGGTGGACGGACAGGTGATGAAGGTTAGCGAGCTGGAAAAAAGGTTCCTGGACCGGGAAAAAGAAAAGGAAAAGGAACAGGATACCGAGATGGATAAGACCAGGACCGAGAAGGAAAAACCAAAGGAACCGGAAAAGAAGACCAGGGTGCTGGGCTTCGAGTACGAACTGAAAACGGGCCGTTTGAACCTCATCAAGGATTATGAGCCCCGGCCCAAGAGGCCGCGCTGGGCTTCCCTTTCTCCTGATAAGAAATGGGTGGTTTTTGCCCGCGGCCATAACTTGTTCCTGATGGACGCTGATAACTATAACAAGGCTCTGAAAAAGGCTGATGATAAGACCATCCAGGAGATCCAGCTGACTACCGACGGAGAAGAGTTCTACAGTTTCAGTCGGCGGCTGCGCGACGAAGAAATCAAGGAACTGCAGAAGGATGAAAAAGACCGCAAGGATTTTCGCCGTCCGGCCATAACGATTTTCTGGTCGCAGGACTCGAAGAAGTTGGCCTGTATCCGCCAGGATGAAAGAAAGGTCGGGGAGCTGTGGGTGATCAACAGTCTGGCCAACCCCCGCCCGGTCCTGGAATCCTACAGGTACGGAATGCCGGGCGAGGAAAACCAGCCCCAGCCGGAGATCCTGGTGTTTGACCTGACTACCCGGGAAAGGGTGAAGGTCAAGGCTGAAAAGTTCAAGGACCCGACCTATAACATTTTTGCCGCGCCCCGACCGGCGGTGGTGGAGGACCCGGACGAACCACCACCGGCTATTTGGGTTTCGGAAACTTCGGACCGGTTGTACTTTGGCCGCCAGACCCGGGACCTGCACGGTTTCGAAGTCTGTCTGGCCGACACCAGAACCGGCGAGGTTAGAACCGTCATCACCGAACGCCTGAATACCTACGTTGATTACCAACCGCTGCGGCTGATAAACGGCGGCCGGCAGATAGTCTGGTGGTCGGAAAGGGACGGCTGGGGTCATTATTATCTTTATGACAGTGATGGTCGGCTCCTTCACCAGATTACCTCGGGAGAGTTCAACTGCCAGGATGTGGTCAGGGTGGATGAAAAGAATCGGCTCCTGTATTTTATGGCCTGCGGGCGGGAGAAGGGCCAGGACCCGTACTATGAGCATCTCTACCGAATCGGCCTGGACGGCAGCGGTCTCAAGCTGTTGACTCCCGGCCATTTCAACCATGCCGTTTCCATGACCGATTCGGCCAGGTATTTTGTGGTCAATTATTCCCGGGTGGACACCGCTCCCAGGGCCGACCTGTATGATTCTGCCGGCAACCGGTTGCTGGAGCTGGAAACTGTGGATACCAGCCAGTTGCTGGCCGCCGGCTTCCGGTTCCCGGAGACCTTTACGGTCAAGGCGGCTGACGGTATTACCGACCTCTACGGGGTGATGTACAAGCCCTTTGATTTTGACCCGGCAAAAAAATATCCCATCATCGCCTACGTCTATCCGGGCCCCCAGACCGAAAGCGTTTCCAAGAGTTTTTCTCCCCGAAACCAGAACGTGGCCTTGGCCCAGCTGGGCTTTGTGGTCATTGAAGTCGGAAACCGGGGTGGCAGCCCGATGCGTTCCAAGTGGTACCACAATTTCGGCTACGGCAACCTGCGCGATTACGGCCTGGCCGATAAGAAGTATGCCATCGAACAGCTGGCCGCTCGCCATCCATTCATCGATATAGACCGGGTGGGAATCTATGGACATTCGGGCGGCGGCTTCATGACGGCTGCGGCCCTGCTGGTCTATCCCGACTTCTTCAAGGTGGGGGTGTCTTCATCCGGAAACCACGAGAACAATATATATAATCGCTGGTGGAGCGAGAAGCATCACGGGGTAAAAGAAGTGGTGGACAAGGACGGACAGGTGAAGTTTGAGTACAGCATTGATAAGAATTCTGAGCTGGCTGGAAACCTTAAGGGACACCTGCTCCTGGCCACCGGTGATATCGACGACAACGTCCATCCGGCCAATACCTTCCGGCTGGCCGCGGCCCTGATCAAGGCGGGGAAGCGGTTCGACTTCTTCCTCTTCCCCGGGCAGCGCCATGGCTACGGGGACATGAACGACTACTGGTTCTGGATAAGGGCTGATTACTTTGCCCGCTACCTGCTGGGAGATTATTCCCAGACGGTGGACCTGGTGGAACTGCAGCGGGAAAAAGAAAAAAGCGGAGATAAAAAGGCCGGCCGGTAATAATAAGAACAGAGCCCGGCCCGGGTAGCCTGGCTTGGAGCTGAATATTTTTCTGGTAAAATAGTTCTCTGTATTACCGGCAAATAAGGAGAGAACCTGATGACCCTGGATGAGATAATCAGGCACCGTCGCAGCATCCGTCGCTATACCGGGCAACCGGTCGAGCGGGAAAAAATACTGGCCTGCCTGGAAGCGGCCAGGCTGGCCCCCTCGGCTCACAATGCTCAGCCCTGGCGCTTCCTGGTGATAGATGAACCGGAGCTCAAGAATCGGGTGGCCGAGCAGGCTTTTTCTGGCATTTATTCACCCTGCAAGTTTGCGGCCCAGGCTCCCGTCCTGGTTCTGCTTCTGGCCAAAAAAGATTTCCTGGCCAACCAGCTGGGGCGGGTAGTGCAGGGGACTCAGTTCTACCTGCTAGACCTGGGTATTTCCGGGGAACATTTTGTCCTGAAAGCCGAGGAGCTGGGTCTAAGCACCTGCTGGATTGGCTGGTTCAGTCCCAGGGGAGTCAGACGGGTTCTGAAGATTCCTAGAAAATATCGCCCGGTAGCCATCATCTCCCTGGGTTACGCCGCCAGCCGGCCTCCCGGAGACCACATCAGGAAGAGCCTGGAAGAGGTGGCCTGGTTCAACCGGGTCGAGGGCTGAAGACTTGCTTTGAGCATAAAGCGCGGCGGAAAAAGCCTGGACAAGAAATTTAGCTGATGAGGAGAAAAGATTTGGTCCTGTTCCTGTTAATAGTTCTCCTGATTTACGGTTCGGTTAACGGCTACATTTTCTGGCGTGGGCAGCAGGCGTTATCCGGAGCGGGCCGGCTGATTTTTAGCTTGCTCTTTCTGGGCTCGGTTCTGGCCTTTCCGGTCGGCAGAATTTTGAACGCCCGTTTCCACAGCCACCTGAGCGAGGGTCTGGTCTCCCTGGGTTCCTACCATCTGGCTCTGATGCTCTATCTTTTTCTGCTTATTTTTCTCAGAGACCTGGTCCGCTGGCTGGGGGCACTGGTCGGCCGCTCAGGCTTTAAGGTCAGCTGGCTGTCGGTCAGGACCCCCGGTTCTTTCCTGGCCATCGTAGCTTTGTCGCTGCTGGTGGTTATCCTTGGCCACCTCAACGCCATGAACACCAGGGTTCGGGTCCTCGACCTTACCATTGACAAAAAAATTCCGGCCGGGTCCCAGCTCCGGGCGGTGCTGATTTCAGATATTCATCTGGGAATAATCAACCGCTCCAATCGACTGGAAAAGCTGGTGGACAAAATCAACCGGTTGCGGCCGGATGTGGTCTTCTTTGCTGGCGATATCGTGGACGAGGGAGTTTCGCAGGAAGAAGAGGAGAAAATGGTCGGACTGCTAAGGAAGATAGACAGCCGGCTTGGCCTCTATGCCTGCCCCGGCAACCACGAATACTATGGCGGTTTTGACCGCAATATTTCCTACCTGGAAAAAGCAGGTGTCACCGTCCTGCTGGACAGGGCAGTCAGGGTGGATGGCTGGTTTTATGTAATAGGAAGGAAAGACTGGGCCGCCCTGCGCTCCGGTCAGAAAAGGCTGTCCATTCAAGAAATCATGGACCGGGACGGGGTGGACCGATCCTGGCCGGTGGTGGTACTGGACCATCAACCACTCTATCTTAACGAGGCGGCCGGGGCCGGAGTGGACCTGCAGCTTTCGGGTCACACTCATGCCGGGCAGCTCTTTCCCCTGGATATCATCAACAGGTTTGTCTACGAGAAAAACTGGGGTTATTTAAGGAAGGGCAATACCCATTTTTATGTGTCCTCTGGCTCCGGCACCTGGGGACCGGCGGTCCGGACTGGCAGCCGGTCAGAAATCATCCTGCTGAAGATTTCATTCTCCGGAAAAGAGCGGCCAAGACCCTGAAGCCGGCGGGAGGCTTGCCCTTTAGCTTCCTGGATGGCAGAAGGGGGCGATCATTTCTTTCCCGACTTGCTGGCGTCGTAACGCTTGATGACTTCTTCGGTTATGTCCAGCTCCGGCCGGTAGTAAATCAGCCCGGAAGTGCTCAGGTCAAAAACCAGTTCGTAACCTCTTTCCTTGACCAGCTCATCAATTACCGCCAGCATTTCCTCCCTGATTCTTTTTATCAGTTGATTTTTAAGCTGCTCGAAATTGCGGCTGTTTTCCTGTTCGTACTTCTGGCGGTCGGCTTCCTTCCGGTCAATCTCCTGTTGTAGCTTTGTCCGGGCTTCGGGGGTAAGGGTCAGGGTCTGGCTGGCCAGTTTCTGCTTCAGGGCATTGATTTCGTCGTCCATTTTCTTCAGTTCGGCTTTAAGCAGCTCTTCTTTTTCCTGGAGGATGGCCACGGCCTTTTTCCCTTCCAGCGATTGGTCAAAAGCTTTCTGGGAATTGACTATGGCCACCTTCAGCGGACTCTGAGCCCGGGCCGGAACCGGGGCCAGGGCCACGGCCATTAGAATCAGGATAATAAAAAGTGCCAGCCGGCCGTCGATTCGTGGATAATGCATGGTCAACCTCCTGAGGGCTGGTGTCTTCAAGCTTTAAGGGCCGAGAGGACCTCGGCCACCCGGTCCAGAGCCTTTTTCAGATAATCAGGGCTGGCGCCATAGCCGAACCGCAGATGCTGGTCCAGCTCGAAATGGTCGCCCGGGACCAGGAGCACGCTTTTATCTTTCAGGATCTTTTCCACCAGCTCGGTGGAATTGATCTGAAGGTTGTAACGGGTAAACAGAATGGCTCCGGCCTGAGGCGGAAGATAGCTGAACAGGCCATCAAAGCTGTTAAGCCAGTTTTCCAGCACGGGCAGATTGTCATTCAGTATGTCCCTGGTTCTTTTCAGGATTCTCTGCCGCCTTTCTGGCTCCAGCGCCCTGGTAGCCAGATAGTCGGTCAGGGCCGAGACCGAAATGGTGGTGTAATCGTGATAGGTCCAGACCTTTTTAACCAGCTCCGGGGGGCCGGCCAGCCAGCCCAGCCTCAAGCCTGGCAGTCCGTAAGCCTTGGACAACCCGGACACCACCACCAGCCGGTCATAGCTTCCCCAGAAGGAGGGGGTTTCCAGGCCGTTTCTTTCGGCTCCCCGGTAGACTTCATCCACCAGCAACCAGGCTCCCACTTTTTCGGCCTGCCTGACAATTTCCTGGCGAATTTCCGGGCTGAGAATGGACCCGGTCGGGTTGTTGGGGTTGGTCAGGATGATGAGCCGGGTGTTGCCGTTGACCAGCTTCCTGAGGTCGTCCGGGTCCGGTTGCCAGCCCAGCTCCGGCCGCAGCCACAGAGGTTTAACCCGGGCCCCGAAACTTCGGCTGAGGCCCCACATCTGCATGTAATTGGGCAATTCAAAGACCACTTCATCCCCGGGTTCCAGCAGCGACCACATCAGCAGGAAGTTGGCTTCCGACGACCCAGCTGTGACCATGACCTGTTCCGGGTCCATCCCCCGATAGAGACGGGCAATGTTTTCCCGGAGCGGCGGCGTGCCGTTGGTCTGAGTGTAGCCGATACCCACCGCGGCCAGCTCTTCCAGCTCGCCGGGAAGCAGCAATTCTTTCAGGTTCAGGGGATGAACCCCGCTTTCCGACAGGTTGTAGTCGACCGCATTTTCCCAGAGCGATTGCATTCTTTCCATCTTGAAGATTTCAATTTTCACGGCGCAATCCTTTTATTTAATTAGATTTCATCGGAATCAAATTTCCACCTTGAACGGGCCCTTCAGTACCAGGCCCAGAATGACCGATAGCAGGAAATAAGCCACCAGCCAGTGAAAACTAATGCCCAGCAGATTAAGCTTCTGCGGTTCAAAGCCGAGCTCTATCTTTTCCAGCAGGGAATCCTTCGGCAGGGGTCTTTCGCCCGGGTAGAGAAGCTCCTGCCAGAGATTTCTCTTCACCCTGACGGTTGAGACCCTGGTCAGTCGGCTCTTACCGAGCGGGATGATCTTCTGGTACCTTTCGCCGTTGACCTGAATGACCAGGGGTTCGTTTGCCGGTCCGGTAACTTTCAACCTCCAGGCCACCTCGGCCTCATCGATGATTCTAACCGGCGGAGTCTCCACCACCAGCCCGGGGGGCACTTCCAGATCCAGTCTCAACCGTTCCAGGTCCACTGTTTTCATAAAACGCGCCTTCAGCAGAAAAGTTTCGCCCGGGGCCGCGGGACGGGAGGCAAACCACAGATTGAGCTGAGCCAGAATCAGAAAAATTGGTACGATCATGACCAGCAGCGGCTTCAGGTTGTACAGCAGGTACTTCAGGTTAGCCAGGAGAAGGTCTTTCTGGCTGGCCAGCTGGGTACGAAGGTCATTCTGGTAAAGCCTGATTTCCAGAAGGCTGGCCTTGATCCTGCTCTTTACCAGCCTGATTCCCTCCTGGTTGGAGGTCTTCTTGTAGATGAAGAGCATCAGCAGAGCGGTCAGAAGGGATATGGCCAGCATGGCCATCCAGGGATTTAAGGAAGAGAAGGGCAGAAATATGAATCTGAATAAACTTCCGACCGCGCTGTTCAGCCACCAGACCATGGTTTTCGGGTACGGCCAGCCTCAGGAAATGTAGCCCAGGCCCTTGAGCCTTTTCTTGATTTCTTCCTCGGAGTCAGCGCCTTCGAACTTGGACACTTCCTTTTCCAGGAGGTGAACGATGAACTCTTCGGTTGAGCTGTAGCCGGCTGCCTCGGCAATCTTTTCAATCTTTTCGTACAGCTCTTTTTCCAGCTTGACCTTGGCCTTGCCCATTATTAATCTCCTTTTCTATAACTCAGCCGGGCTCAGAATACCGGCCGGCCGGTGACTTCAGGTGGAATTTTAATCCCGAACAGGGACAGGATGCCAGCGGTCACATCCTCCAGGGCCGGCCGTTCCAGCCGGGCCGGCCGGTTGGCCAGAAGCACTCCCGGGATCAGGTCGGGGGCAGTCATGTGGTCGCCGCTCCATTTCTGGCCGTTATCTTCAATAAGCTCTCTCGGGAAACTGCCCAGGGGCGAGTTCCAGGAGATGCGGTAGTTGCGATTGAAACCCAGAATCAGGTCCGGGGCTTCGGGCAGGTAGGCTCCGCTGTAAACTTCAGAGGTCAGATAAGCTTTAAGGATAACTTTTTCTCCGGTCAGGGGGTCAGTTATCTGTTCCAGTCTATGGGCCAACTCCCGGAGCAGAGACTCCTTTTCTTCCGGCCTGACGCAGCCCTGGGCTTCACGACCTTTAAGATTCAGATAGAGGGCATTGAGCCCGACTCCGTAAGCCCTGGTTCTGGACCAGTCTGTCGCCTGGAAAAGGGAAACCTCTTCCGGCCTGGTTCCCGGGCGAAGAACGTGGTAGCCATTTCGGAGGAGCCAGGTGTTGAGGTTAAAGCCGCGGCGGAATGGACAGAAGCCGTGGTCGGACATGACCACGATGACCGTGTTCCGGTCTACTTTTTCCATGGCCAGCTGCAGGGCCCGGTCCATCTGGCGGTAGGTCTGCTCGATGACCTGGCCGAACTCGGCTGCCAGCTTTTCATCGTAGGCCGGGTGGTTGCGGTCTATCAGCCGGAAGAACATGTGCTGGCGCTGATCGGTGTTAGAAAAGTAATAGAAGAGCAGGCCCGAGTGAAAGTTCTTCAGTTCCTCTTCCAGCATGGCCATGGATTCCTGGTAAACGATTTCATCCTGGGCCAGGAATTCTTTTTCATCCAGGACATCGTTTTCCAGGGCAGCGGTGTCGGCCGGCAAACCCTTGGTGAAGAAAGGCCCGAACTTTTTAGCCAGCTCCCGCGAATAATTTTCCGGAGTGCTCAGCGGCAGGGCCGGGTCTGCCGGGTCGATGTTGATCGGGCTGACGTAGAGCTTGAATTTCGGCCGGACCTCCTTCAAATAGAACAGGCATATTCCGGTAACGCTCTGCGAGGGGATAAAGTCAAATCTGATTCTCTTCCAGCCACTCCATTCTTTTTCTCGCAGGATGAATTCCTGGTCCTGGTAGGCGATCTTAGCCACCGGGTTAACCGGGTCGATGAAGACCTTGAAATCGACGAAGGTCTCCGGATTGCCCCGCTTGAAAGGGTTGTTTGGCCCCGGGATCCTGGCTTCCACCCGGTTACCGATGACATACACATCGTGCACCCGTCCACCCCCTCCGTATTCTTCGGTCACGGTCTTGTATTCGTTGGTGTAATAGTTGAACAATCCATAATAGCCTTTGAGGTCGGGGGTGCCCATGCCGGAAAAAGTTCGCTGTCGGGTTTCAACCGGAGGATAGTTGGAAGGAATCTTAAAGACCGTGGCTGGGATATCATAATCTTCAAGAATCTGCCAGAAAGCTCGTCCCCGGCGCAGGTTTTTGATTTCCCCGCCCGAAAGCGGAATGGTCAGGTTCCCCAGTCTGAGATTGTGCCTGGCCGGCAGGCTTTCCGAAGCGGAAAACACTGGAAGGTAGGTTTTCGGGTCTCGATGAACAAAATCAAAAATGGCATGGCCTCCGGGATTGGTCCCGGTGATGAAGTTGGCCCAGGCCACCGGGCTCTGGGGCGGTATGCTTGAGCGCAGCGGCCGGTAAGTTCCGGCGGCAGCTAACTTCTGAAAGTGGGGGAGCTTGCCTTCCTGCAGGAAACGGTCGAGAAGAATGGTATCCAGACCGTCCATCCCCAGCACCAGGACCTTGGGCCCGGTCTCTTTTCGCCCGGCGGTCCTCAGGAAAGCCTGGCTCGGGGCGAGCAGCAGGCCGGCTGAAGTGCCCAGAACCAGCTGCAGGAATTCCCGCCGCTTAAGGCTTTCTTCATTTTTTCTTCCGGCCATTGGAGCCTGCCTTTTTTTTAACGGTTTCAGCGGTCTCGTTTTTTATTTTACCCCAATCTTCTGGCAGAAGCGACCGGCCGTCGAGGTAAGGCGGGACCGGCACCCCGAAAAGTTCCAGGACAGTGGGAGCGATATCCATGATGCTGGCCTCCCGGGCGGCCAGTTTCAGGCTGCTGAACAACACCCCCGGCACCAGATTCGGGTCCAGGCAGTGGTCAGCCGACCAGGCCTTGCGGTTGTCCTCGATGACCGTCCGGTTGACCTTGCCCACCACTGAATCCCAGGAAGCCCGGTAGCCCTGGTTGTAGGCCACGATAAGGTCAGGGGCGTTATCCCGATAGGGTCCACGGTAAATCTTTTCTGAATCTATCAGCCGGTTGATGGCCACCGTGCCCTTTTCCTGGTCTTTAAGCCCTGATAGTTTTTCTATGAGTTCCTGTTTCAGTTTTCGGCTTTCTTCACCCGGCTCGACTATTCCCAGGGCTTCGCGGCCGCGGAGGTTGAGATAAATTCCGGCCAGGCCCAGGGCATAAGCCCTGGTCCGGCTCCAGTCCACCTGCCGGAACCACTCCTCGCTTTGTGTGGCTCCTTCCTTGAGCTGCAAATAGCCGTTCAGGTACAGCCAGGAGTTAAGGTTGACCCCGCGGCGGAATGCCTTGAAGCCATGGTCGGACATAACGAACAGACAGCTTTTTCCGTCCAGGCTGTCCAGCACCCGGCCGACCAGGGAGTCCATCTTCTGATATAGTTCCTCCAGCACCCGGGAGCCGTCTTCCAGCCTGGCCGTCGGCTGGTAGGCAGGATGGCTTTTATCGAGGTAGCGCCAGAACATGTGCTGGATGCTGTCGGTGGTCTCAAAGACGCAGGCCAGGAGCCCGCGGCGGGTTTTCTTCAGGCCGTTGAAGAAAATCTTTTCCCAGTCATGGTGGAAGGAGTAGGCCAGTTCCAGGAAAGCCTTTTCCGGAAGGACTCCTTCGTTCAGGGCCCAGGTGTCGTTGGCCTCGCCCAGGGTGACATAACTGCCAAATAGTCGGGCCAGGTAAGGGGCGTAGATGAATGGATGGGAAATCGGCAGGGCTGGCTTTTCCGGGTCGATGTTGAGCGGGGTGACGTATAGTTCAAAGTGCGGTTTAAGGCTCAGCAGGTAGAACCGGGCGATGCCCCTGATTTTCATACCGGGGCCGGCCGGGAAGCTGAGCTTAATCCAGGGAGAAAAGACACCCTGCCTGAGTTCAAACCGCTGGCCAGAAACTTCAACCGTCGCCGATTCCTGTTGGTAGTTCAGCCTTATGGTCATCGGCAGGCGGATTTCTTCCGGCTTCTTGAGGAGAGAGTTTTCGGGGCCGCCCAGGTAGGTTCTGACCACCCCGTCTTCCACCTGGACCAGCTGGCTTTCTCCGCCTTCTTTTTTCTCCAGGCGGGCCGGGTTGCTGGTATAAAAGAGGAAGGTCCCCTGGCTGCCCTTAAGGTCGGGCAGGCACATTCCGGACAGAAGGTGCCCGGCAAATTTTTCCGGAGGGAAGGTGATGGGCACCCGGAGCACCGTGGAAAAGATACCCTGCTTGCCCAGGATTTTCCAGAAGGGCTGGCTTTTGCGCAGCAGCTTTATTTCAGGTTTGCCAACCGGCAGGCGGTATTTGCCCAGCGGTATAAATCGGCGCGGTGGTCCTATCCGGGCGGAGGACAGGTCGGGCAGATAATTTTTGGGATTGCGGCTTAAGAAATCGAAAATGTTATGTTTTGAAGGTTCGCAACCGGTCATGAAGGAAGACCAGGCCACGGGAGAGATGGCCGGCGTGGTGGTCTGCAGGGGGCGGTAGGTTCCCTCTTTTTTCAAACGGCTGAGATTGGGAAGTTTGCCCTCGGCCATGAATTTTTCGGCCAGAACCGGGTCCATCCCGTCGAAGCCGAGGATGACGACCCGCTCCACCCGGCTGTTCCGGTAGGCCTTCTGGCCCCGCAGCAGGCGGATCAGCAACCGGAAGGGCCAGCTCAGGAACGAGAAAAAGGCCAGGAAAAAAGTCAGGAAGAAAACCAGGAAGGAGGAGAGAAAAGCGAACCCGGCCCCCGGTCCGATATAAGCCCCGGCGACACTGGACAGGCTCAGAAGCAGAACGAGAAATAATAACCAGAAATTCAGGACCGGCCCGGGCCGGCGGTTCGGGTATGAATTTTCACCGGTTTCGGCTTTCATTTAGTCTTTTTGATGATGAAGTCAGCCAGGTCCTCGATGGCCAGGTCGGGACCGTGCTCTTCCATCGACCAGAAGAAGGCATCGTCCCAGGTGTGCATTCCCTGGAGATAGCTGCGCCCGAAGACCTCCTTTTTCCGGATGGAGCCCTTCAGGTCAAACCCTGGTTCAGACACTACCACCAGGTCCGGCCCGCGGGAGGTGTACTTCCCGTCGTAAATATCTTCGGCCTTGAAGACCTGCCGGATTACCTTCCGGCCCTCGTACTCCAGCTTGAGCAATTTTTCAGCGATTTCCTGCTTGAGTTCCTTCCTGTCCGACCGCTCCACCCGGCCCCGCGGGAATTTTTTCTTGAGGTTGAGGTAAATCCGGTTAGGGTCCAGGGCGAAGGCCAGCGTCCGGTTGGAAATATCGTTCAGAGTTTTGGGTTCTCCGGAATTGAAAGACAGGTACCCGTTCTGGACCAGCCAGGCGTTGAGGTAGACTTCCTGGACGATGCCGGTAAAGCCGTGGTCGGACAGCAGGAAAAAGGTTTCCTCGCTCTCGTTCATTTTTTTGAAGGTGTTGAGGATCTTGGCGATGATACGGTCTATCTGCTGGTAGAAGTCCAGGAAAGCCTGGTGATAGGGATGTTCTTTATCCTCGTAGGCCGACCACAGGAAATGGTGCAGGCGGTCGGTGCAGGTGATGACGAACTGGAAATAGTCCCAGTCCTGCTCCCAGAAATAGTTCAGGGCTTTCTGGTGGCTGGCCATGGTCTTGGAAATTTCCTGCCAGAGAATGGAAGGGTTATCAGCCACCTTGCCCGAGTCCACATCGATCTGGTAGCCCATCTGCTCCAGGGCAGAAAAATAACTCTGGGGGAAAACCGAGCGGGACAGGTCGACGGCCACAAAGCCTGAGACCAGGACGCCGTTTATCTTCCGGGCCGGGTAGGTG
This sequence comes from Candidatus Saccharicenans sp., assembly GCA_026414545.1. Taxonomy (GTDB): domain Bacteria; phylum Acidobacteriota; class Aminicenantia; order Aminicenantales; family Saccharicenantaceae; genus Saccharicenans. Next base: position 11,982 of record JAOAIU010000027.1, on the reverse strand, counting down.
GAGGGCTGATTGATGACGATGCTTTTCAGGCCGCGGCTTCCCAGCCGATCCCAGATGGTTTCGACTTTAACATCAAGGAAGTTGGGTATTCTTAGGTCGTAAGTTCCGGGCTTAAAATCGGTGAAGCCAAATATTCCATGGCTGCCGGGGTTGGTCCCGGTCATGAAATTGGTCCAGGAAACGGCTGAGATTTCTGGCAGGCTGGCCTTCATCCGGTGCAGGTGACCTATGTCCAGCAACCGGGCCACGGTGCTCATCACCCCGGACCTGGCCAGCTCCAGGAGCATCGAGTGGGGGACGCCATCCAGCCCGACAACGCAAATCTTTTTTCGGGGTTTTTGTTTTTTTATGATGGCCATTTACCCGATTATTATAACATCAGGCAGTCGGGTGTCAATTTTTTCCGGCCAGAAAACCGGCTATCATCTTGATAAATAATTAGTTAGGGATTGGCGAATTTTCAGTGGACTTCCTGGCTACCGGCCTTGAGCACCTGTTCCAGGAACATCTCTTCTGGTACCGCGCCCTCCAGGCTAAGGCTGTCGTTGAAGATGGTCTTGGGAACCCCGAACACCTCGTACTTCTGGGTAAGCTCAGGAAATTCAGTAGCTTCCACCATGGCCGCCTTGACCAGAGGGGACTCCAGGGCCATCTGGTGACCCAGGCGAACCGCCACCGGGCAGTAGGGACAGGTGGGAGTGACAAAAATCTGGATGTTGACCTCTCTGTTCAGTTTCTTCAGGGCGGCTTTGGTTTCCTCAGTCAGCTCGGTTTCGCCCCGGCTGACGTCGACGATGGCCTCCAGCAGGCTCATGAATTCGTAGCCTGATGGTATCCCGAAAAAGCGGATGCCGGCGTCTTTTTCTCCCATGACCACGATGGCCGGCACCTTATCCACCTGGAACTCGGCCGCCCGGGCTGGGTCCTTCTCGAAATCGTATACGGTCAGCTTTATCTTATCGCTGAGCTCGACCAGCTCCTCCAGCAGCTGCTTGGTTTCCGGGCAGAAGCCGCAGTCTTCCTGCACCTCGCGTCCGGGGACGATCAGCGGGCTCTTTTCCTTCTGGAAATAGACCAGGTGAACCGGATTGCGCAGCTCGGCTTCAAATTTTTTCCGGGTAAAATCCCTGACTTCTTCGTTGAGTAATTGCATTGTTGCTCTCCTTTTCTCTTTTGGTGAGTAAGATTGTAATTCCTACTATTCCTATAAGTTTAATATAGATTCCGGAAGGAATCAAGCCCCGCCTCCCGGCCGGATTGACATTCAGCGGGGAATGGGCTTAAATTAAACTTCTTTTCAATATTACGCCTGCGGGCGGCGAAAGTAAAATGGAAAAATTATTCCGCTACCTGGAAAGAGAATACCGAAAGAAAACCTCGGGCAGCGCTGCCCTGTTTCGCCGGGCTTCGCGGGTGATGGTCCGCGGGGGCAGCCATTCTCTGCGGCTGTGGAAACCCTATCCCTTTTTTCCGGCTTCGGCCGCCGGGGCGGAGGTGGTCGACGTTGACGGCAACCGCTACCTGGATTACTGGCAGGGACATTATGCCAATATCCTGGGGCATAACCCGGAGGTCATTCGCCGAGCGGTTGAACCCCACTTCCAGCACGGGACTTTTCATACCGGTTTCGAAACCCTGTCCCAGGTGGAGCTGGCCGAAAAGTTGCTGTCCAGCCTGGGCCGGCGGGGGCTTAAAGTCCGCTTTACCACCTCGGGCACCCTGGCCTCGACTTATGCCGTGATGCTGGCCATGGGTTACACCGGCCGCCGCGGCCTCCTCAAGGTAGGCGGCGGCTGGCACGGAGCCTCTCCCTATCTGCTCAAGGGAGTGAAGTTTCATCCTGGCCTTGGATTCCGGGCTTCCGATTCGGCCGGGGTGCCGCCTGACTTTGGCCGACAGGTGTTCATCACCAGGTTCAACGACTGCCAGCACCTGTCTGATGTTTTCAAGAAGCATGGCCAGAAGTTGGCCGCCTTCATCCTGGAGCCCTTTATCGGTGTCGGCGGTTTCCTTTTCTGCTCCCGCGAATATCTGGAACTGGCCCGGCAGCTCTCGGACCGTTATGGCGTGGTCCTTATTTTCGACGAAATCATTTCCGGTTTCAGGTTCTGCCCTTCTGGCTTGCAAAAGGTCTACGGCCTGGCCCCCGATATTTCTCTGTTCGGAAAGCTGATCGGCGGGGGACAGGCGGTGGCAGCCGTGGTCGGGAAGGCTGAAATCATGGAGGGTTGCGAAGCCTCGGGCTCAGGACAGCAGCGCGTCCACTTTGAGGGCGGCACTTTCTCCTCCCACGAAGAATACATGAGGGCCGGGCTGGCCATGCTGAACTATTTAGAAGAAAACCAGGACCGGGTTTATCCTTACCTCGGGCAACAGGCCGAAAGGCTGAGGAGGGGAATAGAAAGGGTTTTCCAGAATGAGGGCCTGGAGGCAGTCTGTACTGGAGACGGCAACGAGCTGGTGCCGGACTCATCCTTTTTCATGGTCAACTTTCCGAAAAAAAAGATCGAGTACCGCCGTCCGGAAGACCTGTGGGACCCGGAGCGTTCCAACGTTTTCCTGAGAGAAGAAGCTTTGAAACTGGCCCTGCTCCTAAACGGAGTCCACGTGGTCCACGGCGGGGGCTGCCTGTCGACGGCCCACACCCCGGAGGATGTCGACCGGACCATCCAGGCCTATGCCGGGGCAGCCAGGATTTTTAAACGGTTCTTGTGATGAAAGTCACTCTCAGGTCAGGTAATGATGCCCGCTCCTGTTTGCTTATCCTTTTAATAAAACTTGCCCCTCTTAACCAGCCCATATTAAAATAATCCCTCTCACTAGCCTGGGCCGGGATTATTTTCGAGGTGATGGCTGGTGGCCCATTGGACCCGGGCCTGATTATGCCCGTTTTTCTCCTGGCTTCCGGTTTCAGGCTTTCTTCATCAGGAATTCATATTTTCCGGATTCCACCCAGAAAATCGGCCGGTGGTCGAGCTCGGCCAGGGTAATGCCCAGGCCTGGTTCCCCTGCCACGAATTCTTCTTTCTCCCAGAGCAGCAGGCCGGATTCTTTAATGAGGTAATCCGGCCAGAGAAGGGGGAAGCTTAACCGGGCTCTGGTACCCACCGGAACGGCCAGGCTGAGGTTGAACTCGGAACCGGTCTTTTTCCAGCTGGCGACTATTTCTCCCTGGACCGTAACCAGGCGGCAGCTGACTTCTTCCAGGCCGGGGTAGGGTTTAACCTGGAATACCTTCCAGCCAGGTTCAATCGGTTCCAGTCCGGCCAGCCCACGGTAGAACCAGGCATCGACGCTTCCCAGCATGGCGTGGTTATGAGAATTCATGCCCGGGCCGCTGAGCTTTTCCCACCTTTCCCAGAGACTGGTGGCTCCTTCTCTGACCATATAACCCCAGCCGGGGTAAGAATCCTGGAGGATTATTTTCAGAGCCACTTCCGGCAACCCAAATTTATGCAGCACCTCGAAGAGGAAACGGGTGCCGATCACCCCGGTGTCGAGGTGATAGTCATGCCGGATGAGGAGAGATTCCAGCAAGGACTTCAACACCTGGTCTTTCGCCTCTTCTGGCACCAGGTCAAGGAGAAGGGGGAGAAGGTTGGCTGTCTGGTCCGGGAAGCGGTCGACCGGTCCCTGGCGCAGAGCCCTGTATTGTTTCCCTTCCAGGTAAGCCCGGTTGAAAGCTGCCTTGATCTGTCCGGCCAGCTCCTCATATTGATTGGCTTCTTCTTTTCTCCCTACCAGCGCGCAAATGCTGGCGAAAAGTCGAACGTCATGATAGTAGAACCAGGTGGCCACCAGTTCCAGCGGGGTCTTTTTGGGTACCACTCCGCCCGGCTGGCACCAGTCTCCGTATTTTCCAAGCGTGAGCTGCAGGTTGCCGGTGGCCCTTTGCCGGAGGAATTCTATATAGTTCTTCAGGCTCTGGAAATGTTTCCTCAGAACGTCCCGGTCGCCATAGAACCGGTAGAGATGCCAGCACAGACTGATGTAGGCTGAGCCCCAGGCCGGGTCGGCCGGGTAAACAGCCTGGTTGTAGGGCGGAACAAAATCAGGCAGGCTGCCGTCTTCTTTCTGGGCCTGCCTGATTAGATTTAAAAAATGGCTATAAAAGGCGGCCAGGTCAAAGTTATAGGAAGCGGCTTCGGCCGTGGCTAGGACGTCTCCCAGCCAGCCGTGGCGTTCATCGCGCTGGGGGCAGTCGGTTGGAATGCTCATCAAGTTGGACCGAAAGCTGGTGAGACAGCAGCCATGAATCCTATTTATCAATTCGCTTGAAGACTCAAACTGCCCGCAGCTTTCCACGTCGCTGTGGACAAAACAGGCTTCCAGGGTGTTCTGGTCAGGAGTTCCCGGAAAGCCAGCAAGTTCCACGTAGCGAAAGCCATGGTAGGTGAAGTGAGGTTCGTAAGTCTCCAGTCCATCCCCCTTAAGGGTATAGACATCGGTGGCCCTGGCCCGGTCACAGGTGGCTTGGTTCAGGCTGCCGTCGGGGTGCAGGAGCTCCCCGTAGCGAAGCTGGACCTGGCTGCCGGCCGGGCCGCTGACCCGCAACCTGGCCCAGCCGGAGATGTTTTTCCCGAAATCAAAAACATACCGACCTTCAGCCGCTGGCCAGATGGCTACCGGCTTCAGTCGCTCGGTAATCCTTATCGGCGGAATGTTCTGAGCAGCCAGCGGTGGGCCAGAAACCGCCACCGCCTTCTTCCAGCCGGAATCATCAAACCCCGGCTCGGCCCAGCCCGGCTGTTCCAGGCGGGCATCGTAATTCTCTCCAAAATAGATGCCATTTTCCCGGACCGCTCCACCCGATACTCTCCAGCTTTCGTCGCTGGTGATGATATCGAGCCCGCCCTTTTCATAGTAAATTTCCAGCCGGCAGAGCATCCGGGGCTGACCGTAGCCGTACTTCTGGACATGACGACCGTTGCCCAGGATGACTCCCACCGCGTTCTGTTCCCTGACCAGTTCGGTGACCTCGTAGGCCGAGTACAGGGCGACCTTGTTGTAATCCGACCAGCCCGGGTCCAGCACCCGGTCGCCGATTCTCTGGCCATTAAAATACAGGCGGTAATGACCCAGTCCGCTGATGTAAATCATGGCCCTGGTGGCCCGGCCTCTGCTCTTGAATTCTTTCCGGAGGTAGATTCCCAGGCACTGGAGGTCCGGCTCTTCGCTCTGTCCCAGGAGGACCGTCGTCGGCCCGATATAGGTTTCGGGTTCAGCCATGGTAATCCAGCTGGCCCGCAATTTTGAAGTTCCCATGAAACCAGTGCCGAAGACGGCAATGTCGCTGTAGGGACTGACCTGCCCGGAAATGTTCCACCAGCGGACTCTCCAGTAGTAGTTCTGGCAGCTCAGGAGTTCTTCCCCGCCGTAGGGAATATGGGTGGTTTCCTGGCTGCTGACCTTTCCGCTGTCCCAGTAATCGCCCACTTCTTTTTCGCAGAATTCTCTCTCGGAAGAGACGATGACCTGGTAGGCCGTCTGCTGGTCGCCGCGAAAATCGCTTCTCAGTTTCCAGAAAAACCTGGGCCGGGGAAGGTCAATGATTTGAGGCTCTCTCAGGTATTCAACCCTGAGGTCGAAAGGCGGATGAATCGGCATCATTCCTCCTGACCATCATATCATCGGGCTGGTTACTCTCGACCCGATTCGCATCTTTATATTAATCCTCATCACTTCTTTGCTCTGGCTCACATGGCCTGGGCCAGGAAATAATCCGGGACTTCCAGGCCGTAATCTTCCGGGTTGATTTCCTTGACAATGGTCCGCCGGAACTTCCTGGTCTGCGGGTCGACCTCGGTCAAATCAACCACCTCGCCGTCAACTTTCTGGCCCTGGCTGTCGACGATTATTTTAACCCGGGGCCGCAGCAGGAACCTCGTTTCCTGGTTGTTCTCCACCACCAGGCCAACCTCACCGGTGTTCAGCAGCACCAGGGAGCCCACCGGGAAGATGCCCATCATCTGGATAAAGGTCTTGAGGATGACCGGGTTGAACTCGGTGCCGATATTTTCCAGCATCAGGCTCAGGGCCTCCGAGCGGGTGAAGGTCTTCTTCCGGTAAACCCGCTTGGTGGTAATGGCATCGAAGAAGTCGCAGACCTTGACAATGCGACTGTAGAGGTTGACATCATTTTTTATTTTCAGGCGGGGATAACCGGTCAGGTCTTCCTTGATGTGATGCTCCATGGCCACATGGATGGCGCTGACCGGCAGCCGCCGGAATTCCCGCAGCCTCACCAGCTTTTCCGCACCCTGGTGGGGATGCAGTTCCATAATCTTTCTTTCATCATCGGTCAGCTGGCCGGGCTTATTAAGAATCTCCAGCGGAGTCTCAATCTTCCCCAGGTCATGGAAAAAGGCGGCCAGGCCCAGGTCCACCAGCTCGGCCCGGCTCAGCCCCAGCCGGCGGCCCAGGGCCACGGCCAGCAGGCTGACATTGACCGAGTGGTTCAGAGTGTATTCGTCGTGGTTCTTGATGGTAGTCAGGCCCAGCAGGAAAGACTCGTTGTCGACCAGGTGGTTGAAGATGGACTGAATAAGGCGGCGGGTGGTGTTAAGCCTGATCTGCTCATTTTCCTTGTTTCTTTCCGAGACCTCCCGCAGGTGCAGGATGCTGAGGAAAAAGAGCCGGGCAGCGCTTTTTTCGGGGCTGGGCAGCTTTTCCGAAGCCTCCAGCTTTTCCAGCCTGACTCTTTCCACATTCTGCTGGACCAGCTCGCTGACTATTTCTTCAAAGGGGGTGGCGGATGTTCTCTTCTGGCCAAGGATATTCACTGCTCGAAGGAGCTCATCCCGGGATATATCCGGCTCGATGGTCAGCAGCCCGATTTCTCGCTTGCGAAATTCCTCCAGCAGGAACTTGAAGATCGAGTAGTTGGCCAGAGAAAACTTCAGCCTGGTCTGGTTGAAGAAGATGGATTCCCTCTTGACCTTGAAGCTTATTTCCGGGCTGGCCTCTTTTAATTCCTGAAGGTTCTGGTATAGCAATTCCGTCTGTTCCTGGAGCAGCTCGTTGTTCTCGGCATACAGCCGGAGAATCTTGAAGACTATGTAAAACCGGACCAGGAAGTTGACGGCCAGCTTCTGCTGTTTCTGGCCGACGGCCTGTTTGGTTTCCGTTTTCGCCGTTTCTTCAGTCATCTCTTATCTCACTTCTGTTCATTCAGGGTCAACCTGACCAGGGCCTCACTGGCCGCTTCCCGCACCCGCCGGTTAATAAACCTTTCTCCGCGTCGCAGCAGTTCCACAGCTTCGGGGCTGCGGTTGGCTTCCAGTCCGGCCACGGCGCACAGCCTAAGTTCTGTGGCTGAGGGCAGCCAGGATTTTTTTAAGTACATCCGGCGCAGAAAGTTGAAGGCTTCTGGCGTCCGGCTCCGGCCGAGAAATTCGAACAGGGCCTTTTTTTCTTCGAAAGGTTTTTGGCGGAAAGCCCGACTGCTGGTGTCTTTGATCAGCTGGCTCAGGCGGCTGGCGTCACCCAGGTACTTCAGGCTGCTGGTGGCTTTGAGCCGGACCTCCGGGTCCCGGTCGTTCATGAAGCCCAGAAGAATTTTGTTGGCCATTTCATCCTGGAAGGACCCCAGGGCCTCAACCGCCTTTAATTTCAGGCCGGTATCGCTGAGCGTCAGGAAATTGCTGAAGTGAGGAATGACTTTCTGGCCGGCCATCTCCCGCATCAGCTCGATCATCACCGTGGTCAGAGCCGGCTTCTGGTCATCAATGAAAATGGCAGCCGTTCCGGGATTTTCCCGGAGTTTGCTCCGGACCAGTTGCCTGACGTTTTCCCTGAATTCCGGGTGGTCAATTTTCTCGTAAAGCTCACCCAGGAAGGGAAGGGCTCTGTCCCCGAACTGCTTGAGGTATTCAAAAAGAGCCAGGTAATTGAGTTCGATTTTCTGGTCAACCAGGCGTCTGATTTCATCCAGGACCTGAAGGCTGCCGGTGCTGGCGGCCAGGGCTTCCAGCCCGGGCAGCTTTTCCGGCTGTTCTCTGGCCACCAGAGTTTTTAAGTCTCTAATTTTTTTATCCAGGAGAATCGGAATGTCAAACCGGCCGGACCTGATGCTCTCCTGGTAAAAGTTGCGAAGAATGTCCAGGTTGGCCTGGTACTGCTGCTGGTCTTTTTCCAGGGCCAGGATTTCCATCATCAGGTTCAAAAATTCTTCTTCCGGGGAGAGCTGGCGATTTCTCTCGACCAGCTGGTTGAGAAGCTCCATTTCCTCCGGGCTGAGGGCCACCTTTTCGGCCAGCCCGCCACCGGGTTTTTCCCGCCCCGAGGCCAGCTCTTCTTTTTCGGGTCGAGCTTCTCCCTCGGCCTCGGCAAAATCAAGAGTCTGCTGCCAGGTCTCAGGCAGGTCGGGAAGTTCCTGATCCTGGAAAGACTCCAGGGCCTGTTTTTCTTCTGGCCGGAGCTCGAGCTTTCCAGAAAAAATCTTTTCCCGGTTGACGTTGATCTCCACCGCCCTGTTGGCCAGCTCCTGGGGTATTATCTGTAATCCCTTCTTGTTCAGGCTTTCTGCTCGCTCTTCCAGGATGCGATTTTCGATGAACTCTTCCGGGGCGTAATACTGAACGTTGGCCAGGTCTTTCAGCCACAGGGCATTCACCAGGTCAGATTCTTCGGCAGGTTTGGCCGACTCCAGGCGGACCAGGTCCAGGAACTCGCCAATTTCCTGGTCGTCCATACCCTGATAAAGGGCCAGGACCCGGAGCCCGTCCTTGAAGAAAAAGAAAGGCAGGCTCTTGCTGGAAATTTCGTCCTGGTAGACGGGCTTGCCCTGATAGTAGAAGGCAAATTCGCCGATTTCCAGCTCCAGCTTCTGAAACTGTTCCAGGAAAGCTTTGAGCTTGGCGATAAAATCCTGGCGGAAGTGAATGGCCGAAGCGTGATGGGACGGGAAGATTTTCAGGGCCGAAATAGTATTGGCCAGGGCCAGAACCACCTCCCTGGCTTTCTGAAAGGCCAGAGCTTCGTATTCCTTATCGGTTTCCGTCTGGTCTTTTCTCTTGTCCTCTAGCACCATGGTCAAGATTCAGACTTAGTTTAATGCAGAGGCAGAATAATAGCAAATGCCAGAAAATTTGTGGGTGTCAGCGCTGGCTCAGAACCTGTTCCTCGTAATCCTTGACCTCGGCCAACCACATGTCTTCCGGGGGAACATTGTGATTGAGGCAGTAATAATCCCAGACGGCGCCGAGTGGCAGGTCGCGGGCTATCTGTCGCCAGGCCAGCTTGGCCAGGCTTTCGCCGGCCAGCTCAGCCTGCTTGATTCTCTCCCAGGGCAGAAGCAGGGCCCGCAGCAGGCTGCGCAAAGTGGACCTGGCTCCCAGCACCCAGGCTCCCACCCGGTTCATCGAGCCGTCAAAGTAATCCAGGGCCAGGTGAATTTTTTCCGGGAGAGGAGAGTTGACGATTTCCTCAGCCAGGGCGTCCAGCTCGTCGTTCCCGATAACCACGTGGTCGCTGTCCCAGCGCAGGCCGCGGCTGATATGGAGGAGCAACTCGCTGCTGACCTGGAGAATGGCCGAGAGCTTGTCGGCCACCGATTCGGTCGGGTGGAAATGGCCAAGGTCCAGACAGACCATTTTTCCCTTCTTCAAGGCGTAGGCCAGGTAAAACTCGTGGGAGCCGACCACAAAGGCCTCGCTGCCCAGGCCGAAGAGCTTGCTTTCCAGCGAGTCCTTGAGCAAGGTCTGGGAGAACTCCAGTTCGAAGATTTCCTCCAGAGAATCATAAAGAAGCTGGCGGTACAGCCAGCGGTCGGAGGGAATGTCTTTCAACCCGTCTGGTATCCAGAGGTTATGGATGGAGTAGGACTTGAGCTCTCGGCCGAAGAAAGCGGCAATCTTTCGGCAGCACTTAACGTGGTCGACCCAGAATTTTCTTATTTCTTTCCGGGGATGACTCAGGGTTAAGCCCGAGGCGGCCTTGGGATGGTTGAAGCAGGTGGCATTGAAATCCAGCTTGAGGTTCAGTATTTTGGCCCACTCCAGCCAGCCCCGGAAATGGGATGGCTCATATTCGTTTCGCTCCACCGGGCCGTTGAATTCGCCGTAGATGGAATGGAGGTTAACCCGGTGATGTCCCGGTATCAGCGACAGGGCTTTTTCCAGGTCCTGGCGGAGCTCGGCCGCGTTCCTGGCCCGACCCGGGAAGTTGCCGGTAACCTGCAGGCCTGAGCCCTCGAAGCTGATTTCCTGCCACTCAAAGCCCTGGACATCGTCCCCCTGCCAGCAGTGCAGGCTGATCTGGAATTTCTGCAGTTCCTCCAGGGCCCGTTCGGTGTCAATACCCAGTTCGCCGTATTTTTCCCTGGCTTCCCGGTAACGTTTATCGACCACGGTCAGGTCCATTATCAACCCTCCTGGATGATGATTTTTTATAATTTTAACGTTCCGGTGTCAAGGCCGGGGGCGGAAGCCATTTACTTCAGGCCGGTCACCCGCAGAAAGTCCTGGTAATGTTCGGACCAGGTTTCGGCCCGGGCGGGCACAAATTCTTTTATCTCGAAAGAGTTTCTGACCACTTCTCTTATTTCCTGTCTGCTGGTTACCGCCCCGGCGGCCAGGGCCTGGACCAGGATGTTGCCGGCCGAGGTGGCTTCGTCCGGTCCGGCCATAACCCGCAGGCCGGTGGCCTCGGCCGTGAATTGATTTAGCAGCCGGTTGCGAGAGCCGCCGCCGACCAGGTGAATGGTGCTGAAATTCTGTCCGGTCAACCGGCGAAGTTCTTCCACCACCAGGCGGGTCTTGAAAGCTAGGCTCTCCAGGATGGACCGGACCGTGGTCCCGATATCGGTTGGTTCTTTCTGCCCGGTCTTCCGGGCATATGAATTTATGGCTTCAACCATGTTGTCGGGGTTGAGAAAATCGGGGGCATCCGGGTCCAGGTAAAGCTGAAAGGGCCGGGCGGCGATAGCCATCTCCATCAGCTGGGCATAATCGAGCTCCCGGGTTCTGGACCAGACCTTGCGGCACTGCTGCAGCGGCCAGAGTCCGGTGACGTTCTTCAGGAAGCGGATGGTCCGTCCCAGCCCGCTTTCGTTGGTAAAGTTAGCCGCAAAGGACTCGGGCGATACCACCGGCTCCGGCAATTCCACTCCAATCAGCGACCAGGTACCGGAGCTGATGTAAAGCCAGTCTTCACCCCGGCCCGGGGCGGCAGCCACGGCCGAGGCGGTATCATGGGCAGCCACCTGAATCACTTCTAAGTCCGGGGCTCCGTCCTCGACCAGCCACCTGGAAATTCTCCCCAGGCTTGTTCCTGGCTGGTTTATTTCGGGAAGAATCCCAGATTGAAGGCCCGCTCTTTCCAGGAGTTCTGGTATCCAGCTCCGGCTGAAGGGAGAAAGCATCTGGGAAGTAGAGGCAATGCTCAGTTCGGTGGCCTGTTTACCAGTCAGGAGGTAATTGATAAGGTCCGGGGTAAAGAGCATCTTCTTGGCTGCCCTGATTATTCCAGGGTTTTCTTCAAGATAACAATAGAGCTGGAAGAGTGAGTTGAAGGGCAGAAACTGGATTCCGGTCAAGCGGTAGAGTTCTTCACCGGAGAACTTATCAAGGTATTTTTCCATGGCTCCCGGAAACGACCGATGGCGATAGCAATAGGGGAGGGAGAGGAGATTGCCCCGCTCATCCAGCAGGCCAAAATCCACACCCCAGGTGTCGACTCCAAGGCTGGTGACTTCCAGACCGTTATGGCGGCAGACCTGCAGGACTTTTCTGATTTCTTCGAAAAGGTAATAGATGTTCCAGTGCAGGCGGTTTTCCAGGACGACGGTCTTGTTCGGGAAACGGTGGAGTTCTTTTAACTCCAGCCGGCCGTCCTGGAGCCGGCCCAGCATGGCCCGGCCGCTTTCTGCTCCCAGGTCAAAAGCCAGAAACTGCTGAATACCCATGATGTTGCCTTTCATCTTTTGATAAAACTAATTTTAACCGCATTGAGCTGGAATAATCCAGAGTCCGGTGCTTATTC